>CAZPVX010000025.1:0-19352 GCA_964590135.1 uncultured Anaerolineae bacterium
ATTCTTGTGATACACCTCGACGATGGCATCGGTCATGTCCATCATCTTGCCGCCGATGGGCATTTTGTGTGGCTTGTCGCGGCTGGTGCCGAGGATGGTGCCGCCCTGGGTGAGGATGCCGGCCATCGATGCATTGTCCAGCACCGTAAAATTGTTTTCCATGAGCCCGCGAAAACCCTTGTAGAAGCCGATCACCGTCCAGCCGCGCTTGATGGCGGCCTTGCCCACGCCGCGAATCGCTGCATTCAGACCTGGGCTGTCGCCGCCGCTCGTCAGGATGCCAATTGAAAGTGTCATCGTTTTTCTCCTTGGCGACGTATCGTACTGCAAGCTGCAAGATTCGCCATTCACCACTCTTTTTCTATGAGTGGCGTTTCAAGTCGCCGATGATGTGGACGGCATGCGCGTCGCTGATGCGCTGTTCAATGGCTGCGCAGAGGCGAAAGGCGAGGTCGTCGAAGGCGAGATAGGTCGGGTCATGCACGGTGGTCAATTCACAGACCTCGAAGCCGGCGCCTTGCGCCAGAGCGGTCAGCGCTGCAAGTGTGTTGGCGCGATAAGCTACCTGAAACGTGTCATCTTCGCTGCGGCCATACAGCGCGCGCACCAGGCGCGCTTGCGCCAGACGCGGCACGAGACGATTCAAGCGAGTGATGGGATTCGTCGCGTTTGGGGTAAGAAAGATGAAGTGGCCGCCGGCCTTCAACACGCGCCCCACCTCTTCGAATACATGCGCCGGCGCGGCCACATGCTCCAGCACCCACGAGCACACCACCAGATCGAACACGCCAGAGGCAAAGGGTAATGCGCCGGCGTTGCCGTTCACGAGCGGCAAGTTTTTGGCGCGGTGACGTTGCAGTGAGGGCAGATGTGGGTCGATGCCGGCAGCGCGCGCGACTTGATCGCTGAACAACTCCATCACGCCGCCGGCGCCGCAGCCGAGGTCCAGCACGGATGCGGCGGGGTGGATATGCCGGCGGACGAAGCCCTCATACACCTCACCGCTGGTGCGCCAGCCGGGGCGCATGGCGCGGTAGCGTTCGCGGTAGTGATTCTGTTTATCGAGCGAGAGCATGTCATCTGTCATCCTGAGCGGGATTTCCCGCCCCGTCCAGGATGACATTGCCTCTCAGATCAAAGCACGCCCTCTTCTGTTTCGCGAATCAGGTGATCGACCACCGCCTTCAGGCTGCCGGTCTTTTCAAATACGGCCAACTGGCGATCGGCGCTGTTGCCACCTTCGAGGATGCGATAGGCATATTCGATTTCCTTGCGGCTGCCCAACTTGTCGATGACATCCGCCAGGAACCATTCGATCAACTCATGGATGAGGTCGCGCGTTGGCACCTCAGCCTGCTTGCCGAAGTCGATCAATTTGCCGCCCAGGCCATAGCGCACTGCGCGCCACTTGTTCTCCTCGATCAGTGATGACGCATACACGCGAAAGGTCATGTTGTTGCTGCGCAATTTCCAGCACTTGTAGCAGATGGCCTGGAAGAGCGCTGCGATGGCGACGGCTTCATCCACCTTGGTGCAGACATCGCAGATGCGCATCTCCAACGTCGGATATTTGTGGTTGGGGCGCAGATCCCACCAGATCTTTGTGCCGTTGGGAATGGTGTTGGTGCGCACGAGCAGATCCAGATTCTGCTCGAATTCACTCCACGAATTGAAACGCGGCGGGATGCCGGTGCGTGGAAAGTTGCGGAAGACCACGCTGCGGTAGCTTGACAAGCCAGTCTGGTTGCCAACCCAGAACGGCGATGAGGCAGACAGGCACAGGAGATGCGGCATGAAGTAGCGCGCCACATTCATCACATCGATCATCGTCTCGCGATCCTCGATGCCGATGTGGACGTGCGTGCCGAAGATGAGCAACTGCTGCGCCAGCATCTGCATGGCTTCCTTCGTGCCGATGTAGCGCTCGTAGGGCGTGATTTCCTGCTCGGTCCAGTTGGAGAATGGATGCGTGCCGGCGGCCACGATCTTCAGCTTATTCTTCGCGGCCAACTCCATCACGCCGGCGCGCAGGCGCACCAGGTCGGCGCGCGCCTCACCGGGGGTGTTGCACACCTTCGTGCCAACCTCAACGATAGACTGGTGCAGTTCCGGCTTGATGTCGATCTCCACCAGCATGCGCTTGTTCTCTTCCAGCATCTGGGTGATGTAACTCGTCAGCGCGCCGGTGTTGGGATCGACGATCTGGTATTCCTCCTCAATGCCAATGTTGAAGGTGGGCTGTTGCATATCTCCCTCGTTGAGATCGCGCGGGCTGCCTGCACGCGCGAGGCTATCTCTCTTCGATCACAAACGTCGGCACGGTGCTGCCGGCGCCAGCGGTCACGTTCAGCAGCGGGTCGGTGCTCAGTCGCGTCAGGCAACTGGACATGTACTCGCCATACCAGATGTACGGGTTGGTGTCGAGCATCCGGTCAATCACCTGCACGCGACCATCGGCGAAGCCGGCGTATGGCTCGCTCGGCACAGTCACGCGTTCCTGCACGATGGACGGCGTGCTGATCGCCTCTTTCAGCGCCTTGGCCCACTCGTCCTGTGTCGCTGTCCAGCCCAGCACCACGCCTTTGCCGCCATATTCATCCGCCGGCTTTAACACCAACCGGTCCTTGTTCTCGGCAATGAACGGCAGCATGTCGATGCGCTTGCCATTGAACAGCGTGTAGCGCTCAGCCACGCGGCGCGTCCACGGGATATGCTTTGCAATCGCTTGTAACTCGTCATCGCTGAACAGTTCGCTGTTGGCCTCGTCGCTGATCACGGCGAAGCTGGTCTTGCGGTGCAGTACCTTGCAGTGGAATGGGTTGACCATGCACACGGCGTGGTCATTTACCGCTCGCACCACCGGATGATCAAAGCCGCCGCGCTCGATTAGCTCGGTGATCAGCACGCGCTTGTAGATGATGTTGATCTGGTAGCCCCGCGCGTAGAGCTTGCCATCGCGGTAGTCGCATTCGCGCGGGTCAGCGATGATGCAATCGTAGCCCTGCTCCTTGAAATACTGGTCAAACTGCACGAACTCGCTGTAGGTCGGCACTTCCTTCCAATCGAGGATGCAGATGCGCGGCCGCTCGCGCCCGCCCCACTGGCGGTAGCACTCGTTCAATGCGTGCAGCACGTGGTGCTTGCCGGGCAAGGGCCGCACTTCATAGTGCCGTTCGAACTTGCGCATTACTGGCAGGGCAAATGTGATGTCACTGAGCGCGTCGTTGTAGCTGATGCCGGCCGGAGTCTCGGCGTTGTACTCGGTGAATTTCAGTTCGCCAGTCTCGGGCACGAAGAACGAGTCCATGCGCGCGGTTGGGCTGCTGGAGCGATAGGGCATGGGCAGGTGGATGAGTTTTTCTTCCCAGTCAGCCAGCACGAGTTGGGCGCGGATGCTGGCGTCGCTCATCGCAGCGGCATGGGCCTTTGCAAACGCCGGCATGATGGTGCGGATGGCATGCTGCAGCAAGCGGTGCTGCTCGTGCGTGAGGAAGCGCGGGCGCAGCACGGTGCAAAGAGGGCGCGTGCCGAAGAACAGCCCGCGCCGATGCTGCTGCTCGGCCAGCAATTCGTTGCTTGCGCGTGCCAACTCGTCATCGAGCAAACCGTGATAAAAGTCGATAGCTTTATTTAGGTCTGTCATGGTTTCCCTCGCAAGATGAAGAGAGAAAAGTAGGACATCACCCCTGCCAGCTCATCATTTGCCCCATCTTTTTGCCTCTTTTCTCCCTTCTTCTGTCAGGCCCTGAATGGCGCCGGTTGCGGTTGCGGTTGCTTTGCAAAACGGATGCACATGTCGGCCATCTTCTCCACACACCAGCGGTGGTATTCATAGCCGCATGAGTTGATGTCCATGTCCGGTGCCGGGTTCATGAAGTCGATGGCATACGGCACGCCGTCGCGAATCGCCCATTCCACCGTGTTCATGTCGTAGCCAAGCGCGCGCACCAGCGCCAGCGACTCCTTCACGATGCGGGCGTGCAATTCATCGCTCAGCGTGTGCTTCAGATAGCGCCGGTTGATCGGATCGTACTTCGCCACATACACCTCTTCCTGTCCGATGCACATGCAGCGCACGTAGTCTTCCCATTTGATGTATTCCTGCAACACCATCGTGAGCAGGCCGCTCTCGTTGTAGCGCTGATATAACTCGTCGTATGAATGCACCACATACACGCCGCGCCAGCCGCCGCCGTGCGCATCCTTCAGCACCAGCGGGAAGCCGCCGAGATAATCGACATGCTCTGACCAGGGCATTGGATAGGTGAGGTTGCGCAGACTTTCGTTGTGGACGATGCCCGGCACATACTCCTTGTTTGGCAACACCACCGTCTTCGGGCTGCCAATGCCGAGCTTGGTCGCCAATGATGCCTCGAAGAACTTGTCGTCGGCCGTCCACATGAAGGGGTTGTTCACCACGCGCGTGCCTTGTAGCATGGCGTTCTTCAAGTAAGAGCGGTAGTACGGCACCTCGTGTGAGATGCGGTCGATGATGACGGCATACTCGCAGGGGGTGTTCATCTGCGTGCCACCCAACTTCACATATTCCGCAGTCACGCCGTCGTTGCGGTCGTTCACCTCTTCGATGAACGCCGGCGGCCACGACCACTCGCGGCCCACGATCACTCCAATCTTTGCTGTCACGGTTCCTCCTTGTTCAATCATGCCCGCTGAGATACAACCCCAGCATTTTCTTCCAATACGGCCAGTCGTGCGACCAGCCATCCCACAGTCGCAGGGCGTTGCCGATGCCCTTGTTCCACAGCACGCTGCTCATGCGCTCGCTCTCGCCACGCAATGAATCATCCCGGCCGGTGGCGATGATGATATCCATCCGGCGCAGCGCCTCCAGCCGGCCCCAATCATTTTCGTGCTGCACGAAATCCATCGGGTTGTTGAAATATACGTTGTCGTCGCTGTAGTTGCCGGTGAAGCGTTTGATGTCGTACATTCCGCTCATGCCGATCATGCGTCCCACCAGGTGCGGGAACTTGAATGCAAATGTCGCGGCATGATAGGCGCCAAAACTTGCGCCCAGCGTGATCAGAAACGGGTTGCCGTTCTTGCTGCGCGAGAGCGGCAACACCTCATTCGCCAGATAGTTCATGTACTGCGTCTGACGCCAGCCGCGATGCCCGGGATGTGCGCCGTAGTTGTACCAGCTTTCAGCATCCACGCTGTCTACCGCGTAGATTTGCAACCAGCCTTGTTCGATGGCGTGACCCATGGCATCCGGGCCGTACATGCCACGGTCTTCCCATTCGTAGAAGCGTCCCTGCGATGTGGGAAAAACCAGCACGCGCGCGCCGGCGTGGCCGACGATGATCATCTCCATATCCCGCCCAAGTGACGGGCTCCACCATCTGTGAAATTCGCGATGCATATGTTTGTGACCGGGTGAAAGGGCAGCGTAATGAAGAGATGTGCAAATGACGGGCACGATCAGCCTGTCACCTCACCACTTCATCACTTGCCTCCAATGTCCGTCTTCTCCTTCTTCTGGTTCTCCGCCGGCGCGGACGTGACTGTAGTTTAAGCGCGGCGTCGATGGCTGCCGGCGCAGAGACGACGCCTGCGCCCTGGCGCTCCAGCGGCACGTCTGCCAGCGGCTGTGCGGTATCGATCAGAATCTGCTTCACCTGCGCCGGCGTCAGCGTCGCGTTTGCCTCCAGCATCTGCGCCACAATCGACGACACGATCGGCGCGGCGAAGCTCGTGCCATCCACATGCTGATAGTGCGGGTGGATGAACTTCTCGTCGTTCATGCGCTGTCGCACAATGCGCCGGATCTCGTGCAGTGGTCGGCTCATCGTCTCCACGCTGATGCGCCGTTTGGCCTCTTTTGTGCGCAGCAAGCGTCGCAACTCTTCGTCGGTCGCGCGCTCGATGCGCCACAGGAATTGGGCTTCGTTGTGCGTGGCGGTATGCGGCAGCATGGGTGCAGCCACCCACTGCGCCGGCGCGATCACCTCCGGCTTCGTTGTCCCAAGCGCGCCGCGCCCGTAATTGCTGTGATACATGCGATGGCGAGACGGGTCGAGCGAGTTGAAATCGTTCAGACCGCCGGCGGTGATGGCTGAGGGCGCGCTGGCCGGCGGCGTCACGCGCTTTGCGCCGCCGTTGCCGGCAGCGCACACCACCACGATGCCGGCTTTCACTGTCTCTTCGACGAGCTGATCCAGCCGCGTCAGCCGGTTGCTGCTTGGCACATCCCCGCCCAGCGAGATGTTGATGATGCGAATGTTGAAGCGCGCCGCATTGTCCAGCGTCCACTTCAGCGCGCGAAAGATGCTGTCTTCGTTGATGCGGCTGTTGCTGGGGCTGCCGGTCTTTACCAGCACCACGCGCGCGTCTGGCACGATGCCGGCGTAGCGATACATGCTCATGAAGCCGTTGCCGGCGCATGCGCAGCTGGTCATCATGCCGTGCCAGCTGCTCACATGTGGCAGGCTGAAATTGGCGTCCTCACGCACTTTCTCGTAGCGCGCGTCGGCACAGTGGACGATGCGGTTGTCTGGCTGAGTCAAGTCTGGATGCGGGTAGAAGCCCGAATCGAGGAACGCAAGCGTAATGCCCTTGCCGGTGTAGCGGGGACTTGCGTTCATGCGCAGCGGTGTGGGCAGCACGAGCTCGATGTCTTCCAGATCGTTGATGAAAGGCAGCTGCATTGGCGCGCAAAATACCACACTAATTGCCAATCTCCAACAAGACTTTGAGCACGCCGGGCTGTTGCGCGTGTGCCAGCGCATCAATTCCCTGGGACAGGGGATAGCGCGCGTGAATCAGCGATTGCACATCGATGCGCTTCTGTTCGAGCAGGCGCAATGCGGCCGCGAAGGGGCCGCAGCGCGAGCCAACCACTGTGATCTCGTCGACCACCAGCATGGTGAGGTTGACCTGCGGCAGACCTTGATAGGTGCTCTTCAGCACCAGCGTGCCGCGTGGGCGCAGCATCTGCCGCGCGGCGTCGAAGCCGGCGGCGGAGCCGGTGCATTCCACCACCACGTCGAACTGCCTGGCGAAGATTTCTTCGGACGAAATGACCTTCACAGGTATGCCGCGCCGGCGCAGAATTTCCAGCTTGTTCGCATGCCGGCCCAATGCAATCAGGTCGCATGGCACGGTCGCCAGCACCTGCGCGCACAGCAGCCCCAGTTTGCCGTCACCAATCACCGCCACGCGGTCTGTCGGCTTCATATGCACCTGTTCCAGAATCTGGCATGCGGCGGCCAGTGGCTCGACGAACACTGCTTCGTCATCGCTTACGCTCGCCGGCACGCGGTGCAGGTTGACGATGGGCAGCGTGGTGTAATCGGCAAACACGCCGTCACGCCGGTCGATGCCGAGCGTGTTGCGGGATGGGTCTTGCGCGCGCTCGAAGTAATTCCGTGAGGAGGAATCGCACGGCACGCAGTTGATCTCGCCGACGACGCGGTCGCCGATTGCGATTTCAGGATACTGCGCAGCAATTTGCGTCACCACGCCGACAAACTCATGCCCCAGCACGCCCTTGAAGCCAAAGTAGCCCTTGAGGATTTCGACATCGGTGTTGCAGATGCCGGCGCGGGTGACGCGGATGATCGCCTCGCCGGCCGACGGTTGCGGCATGGGGTGGTCAGGGGTGAAGGTGAGTTGATCGGACAAAACGAGTGCGCGCATGTTGCGAGGATAACACTTGCGCGATGGCTGCAGCGCTGGCGCCTGAGCCTGGCATGAACCCGCGCCGGCTGCGCGCCTGTCCTCGATAGAATGTGCATGGCGCAAACACGCCGCACGCCATGTCGCAGATTGATACGATTCCGCAAACCCGCCTTGACGAGCAGACGCTGTTGCGCCGCATCAAAGCCGGCGATTCGGCTGCCTGTGCTGTTTGCGTCGAATCGCATTCCCCCAGCCTGTATCGCATGGCCATGCGCGTGCTGCGCGATGAGGCTGAAGCTGAAGATGTATTGCAGGAAACCTTCCTTAGCGCGTTCAAGGCCATCGCGCAGTTTGACGGCCGCTCAAGCCTTGGCACATGGCTGTATCGCATTGCCTACAATAACGCGCTGATGAAGTTACGCAGCCGGCGCGACGCCCTCTCGCTCGATGATGACGCCGGCGACGCCATGCCGCTGCAAATTGCCTCGCCCGATATCTCGCCTGATGACATGATTGTGGAGCAGGAGACTGCGCAGGTGCTCGGCGATGCCGTCGAAAAACTACCCGGGACGTTGCGCGAAGTGTTTGTGTTGCGCGAGATGGAAGATCTCACCACGTTGGAGACGGCGCGCCGGCTTGGCCTTAGCGAGGGTGCGGTGAAGGTGAGGCTGCATCGCGCGCGGCTGGCGCTGCGCCAGCACATGGCTGATTACATGGATACAGTGGAGTCTGCTGAGGCGGCGGTGCAGTCGCTGGCCTGCGCCGAAGCCCTGCGCTTCATGGAGCAAACCGAGAAGCGCGGCCAAAAGGTGGATGCGTCATTGCGCGATTCGCTGCGCGAATATATCGCTGCGTGCGAGCAGTGCCGGCTGCTGCTTGATCCAAAGCATGAATCGGTGCTGTTCTACTGTGACGAACACGAAAACCCCGTGCCGGAGCGCGTGCAGCGCCAGCTCTACAAGCGCATTCAGCAGATGTGGGCCAGCCGCCAGGCTGGCGTGTGACTTTTCTCGCTGCTGCGACGCGTATGTCAAGGTAAGGTGCAACCATGTCTGTCTCTGCAATCACGCTGCCGGCATTGTGGCGCAAGCACATCGCGCTGCCTCAGCAGCATGGCTCGTGGGTGTTGTGGCTGGGGCCCTATCTCACCGGGCTGGGCATCGGCGGGTTTCTTCGACCCGGCCTGCTGTGGCTGAGCCTTGCCAGCCTCGGCGCATTCCTCGCCCTGCAGCCGCTCACCGTCTTGGTGAAGGCCCTGTGCGGCAGGCGCACGCGTGATGACATCACGCCGGCGCTATTCTGGCTCGCGCTGTATGGCCTGTTGATCGTCGTTGGCGCAATTGGCCTGATCGCCACTGACAATGCCTTTGTGCTGATATTGGGTGTGCTGGCTGCGCCAACGGTGGCATGGCAACTGTGGTTGGTGACGCGCAAAGCCGAGCGCCATGCACTTTGGGCCGAGGTCACCGGCACGGCTGCGCTCGCGCTGGCTGCGCCGGCGGCCCTGTGGGTCGATGTCGGCTTCTCGGCGACGGGGCTGTGGCTGTGGCTGCTATGCGCGTTGCAAGCCGGCGCTTCCATCACCCACGTTTATGCCCAGCTTGCCTATCGGCGCATGGCGACTGTGCCGGCATTGCCGCAGCGCTGGCCTGTGGCGCGCCTGTCAGTCATCTGGCATGTCTTCAACGTGGCTGTGGCAGCAGCGCTGGCTGCGTTGGGACATGCGCCGGCGTTGGTTGTCTTCGCGTTTGCCGCCATGCTGGCTGAATCGATGTATGGCGATGTGATGAAGCCACGCGTCGGCGTAAAGCCGGCGGTCATTGGCGTGCGGCAGATGTTTGTTGCGCTCATCTTCGCCGCGTTGATGATTGCGGCATATCGATTGGGTGGCTGACAAATCTAGCCATTCGGCTAGTCACAGCGGGGCGTGAATTGTGTAGGATCGTGATAGACGTCACAAGCAAGTAACGCCGAATAACAATCGCCAAGGCCCACGTGCCGGGTTTTGGCAGATTGCCTCCTGTGTGTGGCAAAAGGGGCAACCGCAAGTTGGGTTGCCCCTTTTGCGTGCGTGGAAAACGCGAAACGCCGGACCTAACCCAAAGTCCGGCGTTTCGCACTCAGAAGGAGAAACGATGTCTACTGCGGTCGCTCGCCCAGCTTTACCTGGAGGTCGAGTTCCTGCCCATCGCGCCATACGCGCAGGGTCGCGGTGTCGCCGGGCTTGGCGGTCTCTACCAGCCGCGCAATCAACACGTCGTAATCCTTGATGGGCGTGCCGTTGAACGCGATGATCACGTCGCCGGCGGCCGTCAGGTTGCCATTGCGATCAATCGTGGCTGCGCGCAAGCCGGCCTTATCCACGGGGCCGCCGCTTATCACCGATAGCGGCATCACACCCTGTGTGATCGGCAGATTCAGCCCGGTCGCCTCGCCGGCACGAATGGCGCCTTGAATGCCGAGATATGGATAGCGCACGCGGCCTTCGGATTTCAACGCTTCAATCACGCGCTTGACCGTGTTCGATGGGACGGCGAAGCCGATGCCGCTGTTCGAGGGCTGCCCGCTGATGCTGTTACTGGTGCTGCGGATAGCCGTGTTCACGCCCACCACACGACCCGATGTATCGAGCAGCGGACCGCCGGAGTTGCCCGGGTTGATCGCTGCGTCAGTCTGCAAAATGCTGGGATTTGAATAGCTGCCTGTGCCATCGGCGTCGCCTTCCGGCAGCGTGCGGCCCTTGGCGCTGATGATGCCTTCGGTCATCGTGCCGTTCAGGCCGAATGGGTTGCCAATGGCGATCACGCGCTGGCCAACCTTCACGTCATCTGAATTTGCCAGCTCCACGAAGGGCAGCCCGCTTTTCTCCACCTTCAGCAGAGCCAGATCGCTGTAACGATCAGTGCCGACCACGGTTGCGCGCACGGTGCTGCCGTCGGCAAAGGTCACATCAACACGGTCGGCCTGATCGACGACATGGTTGTTGGTGACGATGTAGCCATCGGCAGAGACGATGAAGCCGGAGCCGGAGCCGGCGGTTTGGAGACCCTGCCTGCTGTTTTGCTCATTCGCAATCGACACTACAGCTGGGTTTGCGCGCTCATACAGATTGACGAGAACCATCTCGTCCTGATCGAATTGCACTCGCGCATCAGCCGGCAGTGTGGTGGGTGTGGGTGCAATCGCCGCCGGCGCGCTGACCCTCGTTGTCACGCCGGTGTCGGCAGTGCTTTTCACACTGCTGCCTGCCGGGTCGCCATCCAGCAGACCTGCCAGCGGAAAATTGCCGCAACCGCTCGCCAAAACGGCAATCACGGCAAATGTTGCTAGTAATCGTTTATTCAACATCATGTCTCCTATAATCCATCCGCATGTTGCAGCGTCACACTTGATCATCGCTGCAATCGGTTAGCTAATCCTGATTGCAACCTAAACGTGTGTCAAGCGCGGGATTGCGAAACCGCAACACTCAATGACTGCATACGCCGACCCTCTTGACCGCCGTGATGGCTGGCGCGCGCTTTGGCAAGTGCTCGCCGGCGATGCGGTGATGGTTGCTTTGTGCGTGCTGGTTGGCGCGGGGCTGCTGGCATCATCGTTGCTGCCGCAATCGCCGGCCGCCGGCACCGCCGACCCCGTGCTGTTCAGCCAATGGGAAGCCTTTGCGCGGCTGCGCGAAGGAGCGCTGTTCAACCTGTTCAACGGGATGGAGATGAACATGGCGCTGCGCGCTGGCTGGTGGCGCCTGGCGCTCACTCTGCTTGTAGCAGTGTGCAGCCTGCGCCTGTTCGATCGCATTGTTCGCCTCGTTTCCGCGCGCCGGCACAGCCCCGTCCTGCGAGATGAGACACGCCGGCGTGTGGCGCAAGAAGCGCCGCCCCTCACTGCGCTGGCTGCTCGCCTTGAGAGGATGGGTTTTCGCATTGTGCGGTCGAGCGAGGATATGCTGCTGGCCGATCGCGCGCCCTGGGCGGAGATGCTCTCCATCGTGCTGCACGCCGGCGTGCTGTTGACCTGCGTCGGCCTGATGTTGAACGCAGCATTTGGCTGGGAGGCGCAGAACCGCGTGCTCCAAGCTGGCGTTGTCGCTGCCCTGCCGGACGGCTATGCATTGATGTTGAATGAAGACGCGAATCAAGCCGGCTCGCAACTGATCTTGCAACGCGGCGAAACGACAGTTGCAACCCTGCCTCTGCAGAGTGACAGCGCCGACGGCATCCATCTTGCGCTGCGTCAAATTACGCCTGGCTATCGCATCAGCGCGATGGCGAAGGACGCGCAGCCGCTGTTGATTCGCGCATCAAATTACGTCTCTCCCACCACCGAAGTGTTGCTCAATCTCACCGAAGCTAGCCCCGAGCAATACGTGGCGCTGCCGGATGCGCGGATGGCGCTGGCGGTCAGCGCTGGCGCAGCCCCCGACCAGCCGACGCGCGTGCGGGTGTTTGCGCTGCCGTCGGGCAAGGTGATCACCGAGACCATGATGCAATCGCAGTTGGTGATCGGCGATGTGATTTTTGAATTCAAGCCGGCGCGCGGCGCGGTGATCGATGCCACGTTTGCGCCGGGCAATTGGCTGATCTACGCCGGTTTACTGATTGCGGCGGTCGGTCTTGCCGGCGCGTTGCTGCGACCCATGCAGCGCATCCTTGTGCAGCATCACGGCCATTGGACCGAGTTCTATGCCGACGGGCGTGGTACGCGCAATGTGATCAATATGCTGCTCGCGGCGCCAGAGTGATTGGCGCGAAAAGATCAATGGCGCACAAATGCGCAGCTTCAGCTGATAAAAATGAATCTTGAACCGGATCTGACTTTTGCCGAGGTGATTGCCGAACAGTTCGACGAGTATGTGCATGTCGAAGTGCTGTACTTCCCCGTCGGCAGTATTCGCGGGATGCAGATGCCGCAGGTGACTGTTGGCAACTGGCTGGAAACCGAATGGCGGCTGAATGCATTGCGCGAACAGGCCCCGGCGCGCATCGACGAGGCGCTGGCAAAGGCGCGCAATGAGGTGCGGCGCGTGCGCAATCGCGCCGGCGATCTGTACATCAACAAGGCGCGCCGTGAATTCAAGAGTCGGCTTGACACGTGGGAGTTTGTGCTTCGCGACGACGATGACTTGAAGCGCAGCGCAAAGCCCATCAACGTGAGCGCGGCCTACGCTTCACAGGTGCATATGCGCTTGAAGCTGGAGTTGCTGCAAGGGGATGTGTCGCAGTTGGCGGGCCAGCTTGCGCGCCTGCGCATGGCGGATGGCTTGTTGCGCACGCGCTTCACGCCGGGTGCGTTCATATGGGAGCCGGAATTGGCGCACGCCGCGCCGGCAGATAAATGGTGGTGGCTTTACGCAGCTACGGCGCAACCACGATCTGACCTTCCAGCACGCCATTGAGAATCTCAACGCGATCTTCGCCCTGCAAGCCAATCTTCACGTCGGCGCGGCGCTCGCCTTCAGGGTCGCGCACGACGACGAAGCGCCGGCCCTGAAAGTTGCGCAGCGCCTGCGGTGGCAGCCATAGCGTGTTGTCTTTGCGATCGGTCACGATCGTCACGCGCGCCAGATCGCCTGCCTGCATCTCGGCATCTGCATCCTGAATGGCGATGCGCACTGAACGATCGGTGGCGGTGGTGGCTGCGCCAGTTTGCGGCAGGCGACGCACTTTGCCACTGAATACCTTGCCCGGCACGCTGTTCAACGTCACCGATACGCTTTGGCCGACGGCGATTTCGGCAAGCCGGCTCTGGCTCAGCTCCGCTGCAGCCTCCAAACCTCCAGGCTTCGCCACGATCACCACCGGATCGAAGGCATTTACATTCTTTCCGACAGCCAGGCTCTCGCTGGAGATGCGGCCATCAAATGGTGCGACGATCTGCATGCGCGCGAGTTGCGCCTCCAGTCGCTCCAGCGCCAGCTTGCCCACGTCCACTGCGCGCTGCAATGCTGGATCAATGCTGTTGTCGATGCGATCGATGGCGAGCTTCGCGCGCTCGACATCCTTGGCCAGGATGCTCACATCGAATTGGTGCGTGACCTGCTGCTGCAGCAAGTTCTGATAATCGGACTTGGCGCGCGCAAGCTGGATCTGCGCATCCATGACCATCTTCTCGAAACCGGGGATCATCTCCTTGTCCGCCGGCGTGTTGCGCGCCGAGGCGAGGCCGGCATTTGCGTCGTCCAGCGCGCGCTCGGCGCGGGTGATTTCGGCCTTAGCCAGTTCAATCTGGGGCCCAAAATCCTTGTCGCGCGCCTGCTGCACACGCAATTGCGCCACTTCCAGATCGAGTTGCGCGGCGCGCAGAGTCTCGGTGTAGTTCTGCAACGTGCGCGACAGCGCAGATTGTGCAGTGATATATTCGATGCGCGCCTGCTCGATCTGATTCTTCAGATCGCTGGTATCCAGTTCGGCCAACACATCGCCCTGTTTCACTTCGTCGCCGACCTGCACGTTGGCTTTGGCGATGCGGCCATCCACTTCAAATGCCAGCGGCTCGTCTTCGACTGCCTGCACGCGGGCGAGGAATTCGATCTTGCGCTGGACTTCGCCGCGCTCGACGGTATAGGTGGGCTGGCGCGGCACCAGCGCGGTGGGGATGGCGGTGGGCGTGGGTTGCGCCGGCTGATTGGGCGCGCTGCACGCTGCCAGCGCCAGCCCGCATGCGATCAGCGGCATCACGAATGAATGCTTCATGTCAGATGAAAGTCTATATTGTTTCTTTCCCGCAAAAACACAAAGCTGCACAGATCTGCACAGATCTCTGGCACTCCGCGTTTTTACGAGAAGTAATGCATCACACCGCGCCCAGCTTGATGGCCTCAAAGGCCTTCAGCCGGCGCAACGACACCAGCATGATCGCCAGCGCAATCGCCAGCGCCACTGCCAATGACGCATAGATCAACAGCAGGTCGCGCCATGCGATGCGCACGACGAATGGCGGGATGGTGTTTGCCAGTGAACCGCCAACCTGCATGAATGGGATGAACAACTGGCTGACCAGCACGCCCAACAGGCTGCCGGCCAGCGCGCCAAGGCCGATCAAGAGCGCCTGTTCCAGCGCGATGAAGAAGCCCATTTGCCAGGCTGAAAGGCCGACAGTGCGCAACATGCCAAGCTGGATGCGCCGGCTGCGAAAGGTGATGATTGCCGACAGCACGAAGCCGACCATCGTCAGGAGCGAAGCGGCGATGAAGCCGGCGGACAGCAGTCCAAACAGGCCGCGTCGCTCCGGTTGCACTTGCGCCTCGCGAATCGCAACGCGCGTATCCTCGCCATTGACGACGAGGAAGCCGAGCGAGCCGGCTTGATCGGCAATCTTGTTTAAATCAGCATCCGGCGTCACCGCCAGCAACACATCGTATTGCACTGCCGTGCCAAGATTCTCGAAGATGTAGTCGAGGTTCGCCACGAAGATGTCGCGTTGCTCCTCGGGGTTGGCGTGCGGGAACATATCGAATGTGCCGGCGACAGTGAAGCTGATGGGCTGCGCCGGCAGGCCGGTCGCGCTCACGTTCAAGTTCAGCGGCTCGCCGATGCGCAAGTTGTTGCGCGTCAGAAAATCGCGCTGCACCAACAGCGCGCTGGGGTTGACAGCCAACGTGTTCATCAACGCGCCCAGTGGCTGTGGCGAGAAGTCCTCGCGGAAGTAGGCTGTCTGCTGAAAGTCGACGCGATCCACGCCGATGAGCACACTCTTCTCGGCCACATCGCGCGCTTGCGGTTGCGCCATGTATTCGCCCACGCGCGCTGCGCTGCGCACTCCTGGAATGCGCAGATGTTCCTGCACCGGCACGAAGGTGTAATACAGCGGCTCTTCTTCGGCAACGTCGTCTGCCGGCGCCTGCACGTTTGAGTCCGGCGCGCCCTGCATGGAGAATGGCGTGCTGATCTTCGATGGGTCGCCCATCTCGACCAGCCGGATGTCTGCGCCGTTGCGGAAATATAACGAGTCGTTGAGGTGGCGGTCAAGCGTGAGCGCGATGGACGAACTGAACACGGCAAGCCCCATGGTGAAGATCAGCAGCAGCAGCGGGCCGAGGTAGACCGCCGGCGCACGCGCAAGGCTGCGCAGGGTGAGCAGCGTGGATGTGCCGAGCGGCAACCGGCCGGCCAGCGCCGCAAGCGCGCGCATGATCCACGGGAAGAAACGCACCAGCAACAGCGCCGTCGCCGCCAGCATGAACACCGGTGCAAGAAAGCGCACTGGATCGGAGAATGGATCCGCGACGCGGCGCGCGTCGGTTGCCAGCAAAATGCCGCCCGATTGCTTCAGTTGGAAATACACGTAGGCCGCTGCGATCAGCAGCAATACATCGAGGAAGGCGCGCTGCCACAGTGGCGCGCGTATGCTGCGCGCCTGCGATGAGCGATAGGAGACGATGTTGCGGCGGGCGGCGGCGATGGCCGGCAGCAGCGCAGCCAGCAGCGCGATGACTGATGCGGCGACGCCAAAGCGAATGGACTGGTTGTTCACGCCAACCGTCAACGCCACGTTTGGCGCGAGGGTGAGGAATGAGGTCAGCCGCGTCATGAGCGAGGCCAGCCCATAGCCTGCCGCCAACCCCAATCCAAGGCCCAACAATCCCACAAAGAGCATTTCGATGAAATACAGCACGGCAATGGCGAAGGTGGATGCGCCGCGGCTGCGCAGCACGGCGATCTCGCCGGACTGCTCGCGCACCACCATGCCGGACACCATCGCCACGAAATACAGCACCACTGCCAGCAATGGCACGCTGAAGACGGTGAGCAACAAGGTCAGCTCATTCGTCGCGGTGATGTAGCGACGCAGGGCGTTGTTGGGTGAGACGCGCAGGGCGAGGCCGGTGCGCGCGTTGGTCAACTCGGTGGAGAGCCGGCTTAGCCGGCCCAGCATCGGCAGCACGGCCTCGGTGTCGAGCCGGCTGCCATCCGCAAGGAAATACCACAGGCCGAGTTCAACATCCTGTTTGATCTTTGGCGCGACCTGATTGACATACGTTTCAGGCGTGACCAGCAGGTTGTCGCCCAGCGCATCGGGGCGGTAGAACCAGAAGCTGTCCTCAGAATCCTTTTCAGCCCAGATGCCGGTGATGCGCACCTTTTGCTGGATGGGTTCTTCGCCGCGCACAGATGGGCCGTAGAGGATGTAATCTTCGCCGGCCTGAACGCCGACGGTATTGGCCACCTCAACATAGGCGAGCGCCTCAATCACATCATCGTCGCGCTGTTTTGGCATCTCGCCGAATACCTGGATCTTGTCTTCGATGCCGGGCAGCGTGCCGATGCTCATCCAATCGAGCTGGGTATTGGCGTTGGCATATTGCGAGGCTTTGGCAGCGGGGAAGAGACGAAATTTGTTAGTGTGGATGTACTTGACCGTCTGCGTGATGGGCAGGCCGATGGCGGCCGGCACACGTTGTGAGACAAATGCGTCGTCCTTGAGATAGTCCTCATAATCGATTTGCCCGCTGATGGAGCCGTAGTACGCGACAACGAAGGCGAACGGCGGCAGGCGCTGGTTTTGCTCGGTATTCTCAATCCGTTGCTGCAACACGCGCAGTTGCACAGCATTGCTGAACATGGGGATGGCTGACGCCAGCATGACTGCAACTGCGACGCCCAGCGTGAGCGCAGCAGCCAGTCCCAACTGGCTGAACAACCGTTTGAAGGAGAGGCGAATCAGGCCGGCGAAGCGCGCAACCGCGGAGAGTACGTCCATCGAACGAGTGTCATTGTAGCCAAATCGCCTGAAAGTCAAAAGCGCAGAGTGCAGGGTGATCGGGTGTGGCGAGTGGTTGTAACCCGCGCTCGTGTGACAACCCAACTGTTTGCAATTTTCACCTGCGATTGCCCCGGTCGCGGAATGTTTTGATCATGGTTTTGCACTCTGCGCGCCAACGTTCTGCGTTCCAGCGTCTCGCTCCGCCGCCCTCTTGACACTCTCGAGTCGAGTGTGCTAACATCGCGCGCGAGCGTTAGCACTGTCGATGTTCAAGTGCCAGCGCTTCATTCGTGTCTCGTGCCGGTGGTGCGGGCGCGCAAAACAAAATCAAACAAACGTTGAGTCTGGAGGAACAACATGGCGAAGAAAGTGGATGCAGTCGCAACCAAGCTGAACATTCGTCCGCTGGCCGACCGCGTGGTCATCGAAGCGGTGGAAGAGGAAGAAGTGACGTTCGCCGGCGGCAAGCTGGTGCTGCCCGAGACGGCCAAGGAAAAGCCGCAGAAGGGCGTGATCCTCGCTGTCGGCCCTGGCCGCAAGGATGAGGATGGCGAACTGATCGCGATGGAAGTGAAGGAAGGGGATCACGTGCTGTATGCGAAGTACGCCGGCACTGAGATCAAGATCGAAGGCCGCAAATTGCTCATCCTGAAGGAGAGCGACATTCTGGCGGTGGTTGAGTAAGAACCAAGAACCAAGGTTCAAGAACCAGGATTGTGTCTTGGCTCTTGGCTCTTGATTCTTGCATCTGGAGAATCAAAATGGCAAAGCAACTGGTTTTCAATGAAGAAGCGCGCCGTGGCCTGAAGCGCGGCGTGGACATCCTCGCCAGCGCAGTGGCGACTACCCTTGGCCCGAAGGGCCGCAACGTCGCCCTCGACAAGAAGTACGGCGCTCCGACTGTCACCCACGACGGCGTGACTGTGGCCAAGGAAATTGAACTGGCCGACCCGTATGAGAACATGGGCGCGCAACTGCTGAAGGAAGCGGCGACCAAGACCAATGACATCGCTGGCGACGGCACGACCACCGCCACTGTGCTGGCCCAGATCATCGTGCATGAGGGTCTGAAGAACGTGGCCGCTGGCGCCAACCCGATGCTCATTAAGCATGGCATCGAGGCCGGCGTGGATGCGATCGTCAACCAACTCAAGGGCATGGCCGTCGAGGTCAACAAGAAGGACCAAATCGCCTCGGTCGCCACGATCTCCGCGCAAGATAGCGAGATCGGCGGCTTGATTGCCGAAGTGATGGACAAGGTCGGCAAGGATGGCGTGATCACGGTGGAAGAGAGCAAGTCGCTCAACTTCGAGACTGAGTACGTCGAGGGCATGGAGTTCGATCGCGGCTACATTTCGCCATATTTCGTCACTGCCCCCGAGACCATGACCTCTGAGATCAAGGACCCCTACATCCTGATCTATGACAAGAAAATCAGCGCGGCGCAGGACTTGATCCCACTGCTCGAGAAGCTGATTCAGCGCGGCAAGCGCGATCTAGTGATCATCGCTGAGGATGTGGACGGCGAGGCGCTTGCGACGCTCGTGCTGAACAAACTGCGCGGCATGTTGAACGTGCTGGCCGTGAAGGCGCCCGGCTTCGGTGATCGCCGCAAGGCCATGCTGCAGGACATCGCCATCCTGACCGGTGGTCAGGTTATCACTGAGGAGATGGGTCGCAAGCTGGAAGGCGCGACGATCGATGACCTGGGCCGCGCCGGCCGCATCGTCAGCACGAAGGACGACACCACCATCATCGAAGGTCTTGGCAATGACAAGGCGATTCAGGCGCGCGTCGAGGAGATTCGCGTCGAGATCGACAACAGCACCAGCGACTACGACAAGGAAAAGCTCAACGAGCGCCTGGCCAAGCTGGCCGGCGGCGTCGCGGTCATCCGCGTTGGCGCTGCCACCGAGACCGAGCTGAAGGAAAAGAAGCACCGCGTGGAAGATGCGCTTTCGGCTACCCGCGCGGCGGTGGAAGAGGGCATCGTCCCCGGCGGCGGCGTG
>CAZPVX010000025.1:19362-66738 GCA_964590135.1 uncultured Anaerolineae bacterium
GTTGCGCGCAGTGAGCGCGCTGGATGGCGTGAAGATGGCGAACGACGATCAGCAGGTCGGCGTGAACATCCTGCGTCGCGCGCTTGAAGAGCCGATCCGCCGCATCGTCGGCAACGCTGGCCAGGACGGCAGCGTGGTGGTGCAGCAGGTCCGCAGCATGGGCAAGGACAAGAAGTATTTCGGCTACGATGTGATCAGCGGCGAGTACGTCGATATGATCAAGGCCGGCATCATTGACCCGGTCAAGGTGACGCGCGGCGCGTTGCAGAACGCAGCCTCCATCGCCAGCATGATCCTGACGACTGAGGCGCTCATCACCGACATCCCTGAGAAGGAAAAGCCGGCCCCGATGCCCCCCGGTGGCGGCATGGGCGGCGACTTCTAAATTGCACTGTCTGCAGAGGCGTACGATCTTGCATCTGCGCCTCTGCCACACAGCTCTTCGCCTTGGCGAGGATGTCCCACTTGGGCCGGCGTTGCAGCCGGCCTTTGTTGTTTTCACAAATAGAGTCGGAGAGCTTTGTACTGCACTTCGACCCCCGTGATTGCCTTCATCGTTTGCGCCGGCGAGGCTTGCAGCGCACAATCCTCTTCCGTGCAGGCTTTGCCCATCCCCGCCAATTCCACCCACCCGACGCGTTCTAGCTGGGCTGGCGTGGCGCTGATTTCGCTTACATTGCTGTGCAGTATCGCCTCCATCGTCGGCGCATGGTGGCTTGGTGCGCGAAGTCCAAACCAGCCCATTGCGCGTTATTTGCCAACCGACAGCAGTGCGATGTTTCGTGTTGTGCAGGCGGATGCTGGCCGGCATGCCGGCAGCGTTAGCCTGAACACCACGCAACGCAATGCCGCATGGATGCTCAGGCAATCCGACGCAGTGGTCTATACGGCGCTGGCGAGTGCGATGGGGCTTGGGTCAGACGCAAGAGACAACTTGTTGGTGTTGGCGCGCGCCGGCGCAATCTTTTCGCGCAGTGTTGAGCAGGCAGAAATCAATGGCACGCGCGCCACGACGATCACGGAAGACAGCTATCTCCTGCAATCCGATGCATTGCTGTTGGTGATGGAGCGCGCGTCTGGTGGATCGTTCGTGTTTGTGCCGCCGTTGCCTGTGCTGCGAACCGATGTTGCCATCGATCACACGCAGGTCACCACCGGCGTAATTGCATCGCCGGACGCATCGATAGAGTTGAACTACATTGGCACGCTCACGCTTGAGGCGCGTGAGCCGGCGCAGTTTGGCAGCCGTAGATATGACGACTGTCTGCGCATGCGCAATAGCCTGAACATCGGCGCGCGCGACACCGGCTTCACGCGCACCTGGTATTGCGCCGGCGCAGGTATGGTGCGCTCGGAATTATTTTCGCCAGACGGCACGCGCGTGCGAACCTGGCAGCTTGCCGAGGCAGAGGCAATTCCACCTGCGAGCATGCCGCGCATACCGGTGATCGGCGCGCCCTTGACCAGCAGGGCGGACTGGCGCAAGCCGCTCACGGTGACATGGCAATTCGACAACACCGATGGCCTCTCGACTGTCACCACCGAGCCCGTCGTCGCCGGCGATGCGGTGATCGTCGGCACGATCGCCGGCGATGTGATCGCGCTGGATCGCAACAACGGCAGGGAGCGCTGGCGCTATTTCACCGGTGGCCCCATTTTCGCGCCGCCGGCGGTCGCAGATGGAATGATCTATGTCGGATCAGGTGATCGCCAGGTGCATGCGATTGACATGCAGACCGGCGCGTTCCGATGGCGTTTTGCCACCCGCGATGCTGTGATCGCGACGCCGGCGGTATCGGGTGATGTGGTCTACGCCGGCTCCGAGGATCGCACGCTATATGCGCTGGATGCGCGAACAGGTGCATTGTTGAATGCATTCACCACTGGCGGACCGATTGCTGTTGCGCCGGCGGTCAACGGTAACACGGTCTACGCCGGCTCTGACGATGGCGCGCTGTATGCGCTGGATACAGCCGATCTCTCACTGCGCTGGGCCTTTGCCGCCGGCAGCGCCATTGCTAGCGCGCCGCTGGTGATGAGCGACACGGTCTATTTCGGCGCGCGCGATGGCATGTTGTATGCATTGAAGGCGGATTCGGCCAGCCAGGATGGCGAAGTGGTCTGGCAGTTGCAAGCGCTTGAGCCAGTCACTGGCCGTATTCAATGGAAGGATGGCGTGCTCTTCGCCGCTGCCGAATATGACTTGATCTCGGTGGATGCTGCCACGGGGCAGTTGCGTTGGCGGCGATCGAGTGACGGCAACTATGGCTCGCCGCTGGTGCTGGACAATTCCATTTTCATCATGACGGAAGATGAGATTGCGCAGTTTGACGCCGCCAGCGGGCGCAGCGTTGCCCTGTTTGCGCCGGCGACACAAAGAAAATTTGCCGGCCTCGGCGCTGACAGCACAGCCATTTATGCGAGCTATGCCAATAGCGATGTGTTTGCGCTCGCGCCGTAATTACCTCGCGCCATGAAGACCATCCTGCACGCGCTCTACACCATCGTCAGCATAATCCTTCAGATTGTGGTCGATGGCGTGCGCGTGTTTGCTGTGGATGCGCTGCGAGATGGCTTCATCGACTTTCGCCCGCTTGAAAGGGCGGGTCGCGCACTGGTCGTCGTGGCATTCGTGGTTGTGGGCGCATTCATCCTCAGCCTGGTGTTCTCAGAAGCGTTGCGGGTGAGCGGGCCATTGCAGCCATTGCGCGCAAGCTCGTCTGCCGCGCGCGGGTTCATGGCGCCTGTGTCGGCTGTGCCGATCACCTATGTGGCGCTGGCGCTGGCATGGAGTTATTTCCTCACTGGCGCAGTGCAAACGCGCCGGCTTTCGCGCTGGCTGGCCTTTGCTGTATTCACCTTGTTCGGCATGGCTGCATTGGGCAATGGCATGTCCAACGCTCTTTTCAACAGCATTACACAGCCGGTTGCGGTTGCAGCCATGGTGTCGTTGATCGCCGGTGCGTTTGTGCTGCTGCTGATCATCTATGCTGTCCTGCCACGCATGCGCTGGCCGCTCGCAGTGCGCTTCAGCCTCATCGCCACGCTGGTCACGCTGATCCTTCTGCCCGCCGTGTTGCAAACTGCCATGGTTGGCAACCGGCTGGAGAATCAAGGCCTCAACGATGCAGACAATCTGAATGTTGCGCTAGTGCTGACGCGCGCCTTGCTTGTCCCATTCCTGTTGATCGCCGGCGTGGAGATGTACAACTTTGCCCAGGCGGTCAGTGGCTGGCTGGCACAATCCACCAAACGTCACGCGCCGGCGCGAATCTCCCTTGTCCTCTTATTGATTGCGCTGTTGTTGCGCGTAGCCGGGTTGGCACAATCTCTGCTCAACGTGCCTTTGTCGGCGTGGCCCTGGCAGGGGTGGTTCGGCGCAGGGCTATTGCTGGCTGGCACAGCCATCGTGTGGGCGCACCTGCGACACAAGCCGGCAGTCGGTGCTGTGCCGTTTGGCTTGGTTGCAGGGCTGATTGTGATTCAGAGCGCGATGTTTCTGACTGTGATCCCGCTAGAGTGGCTGGGTTCGTTTGTGCTGATGGCCTACGCCGGCGCCACGCTGAATCTGGAGGTTTACCAAAGCAGCGCGGCAACGCTGCACCAGGCTGTGATCTCACTCTCTGATTTTTATAACACCTATGCGCTGTTGGTGATCGCATTGGTGTGCGTGGGGATTGCCAGCGCCGCAAGGCGGCGTGGGTGGCCGCTGGCAGTGAAGTTGTTCTGCGCGCTTCTGGCATGGAGCATGGTGATGCGCTGGCTTACGCGCGCCGGCGGCCCGCTGGCGGCTTTGCACTTTAGCTATGCCCATTTGGACACGTTGCTGATCGTGGTGCTGGTTGCAGCGACTGCCTGGCTGCTGGTGCGAGGTGAAATGACGCAGGATCGCGCGGTGCGATTGCTCGGCATCACGATTTTGACAGCACTGTTGCACCAGACGGGTTTTCTGGACAACCCGTTTTTGCCGCTGTTCAGTGCCGGCGGCGTGCTGCTGCTGGTGATCGGCATCGTCTGGAGCGTGCTCACCGCCGGCGGCCGCTTTCTGAACGCCGACAGCGCCGGCTTTCCGCGCATGAGTCGCGCCCTGATGTACTTTGGCTATGTCATGCTGTCGCTGTCAGTGGCGCATTGGTTCGTCGTCAGCCATGCGGTGCAACAGCAAGCCGCGCAGGGCGATTACACGATGCTCGGCTTCCTGTTGTATGGGCTGACGCTGGCGATGTGGCTGCTGGCGCAACGAGGGATGCCGCTGCTGGAGGAGCAAAGCTGAAAGATCAAAAAACCGCCGGCTGCAGGTCCATTTCGAATGGCGCATCGCGGTCGCAGATCAACTCGTCTTCAACCACCTGCAACTCGGCCACCTGCAACGATGTGCGGCGCTCGTCGTACGGGATGATCTCGTCGAAACGATATTGCTTCGATAGTGGAAATGGATGCGTGAAGTAGAAGATGTAGGCGCGCTTGCCCTGCACCAGCACATCGGCATGATCGGCGCGGTTGCCATCGTCGGGGCGAATGCCTTTGCCGGCGAGGATGGTCTGCCGGCGCTCCCATCGTTCGCAATCGCTTGAGCGATACACGCCGATCCCATTCCAGGGGTCGGTGATCATCCAGTAACGCCCGCCAAATTGAAAGACGTTCGGCCCTTCGTGCGCGCAATCGGTGATGACTGGCCCAATGACATCCCAGTGATACAAGTCGGCGCTGTCGGCGGCATAGGTGAACGAATGATTTGCCTCGTCCTTGTACCACATGCGCCAGCCGCCGGCTGGCATGGGAAACACACACGCATCGATCACACGGTCAGATGACAACGCCAGCCTCGACTCGAAGCGCCAGTCCCACAGATTCGTGCTGGTCATATGCACGATGTGTCGTGTGCCAGACCAGTCGTTGGGGATGCCCGGCACATAGCTGACATACATGTGATAGCGGTCGATATGCCACAGCACCTCCGGCGCCCAGAACGTGTTGCGCCCGCGCTCAAATTCCAACCCCTGCAGCGTGCCGCGATACAACCATTTGCAGCCATCTTTGGACGAGGCCACGCCGATGTCGCTGCCATGCATCCACGCAAAGCCCGGGCCGCCGGCGCTGGCGCGACGATTGGTGTAGAGCAGCCACCACGTTTGCTCGGCATGGTTCCAGATGATGGTTGGATCGGCAGCGCCGTCGTAGATCGGATCGCGAAAGAGCGGCGCCGGCGGGGCGTGGAGAGGTTGCGTCATGAGGCCGCCAGCACCTCACCGCGTTGCACCGGCGTGGCCCAACTGCCCGTGAGATATGGGAAGGTTGCTTCAAGGTTTTCTGCGAGCGCAACACCGAGGCCGGCTTTCTCAGGCAGGTGCAACCAGCCAGCAATGATCGCTGGCGGCTCTTGCACAATCGCCCATTGCAGCGGGCCTTGAATCATGCAAAGTTCGCACATGTAGGGGCGGGGCAACGCAGCAACGAAATGCGCATTCGCCATTGTCATCAGGCCATTGTGCCAGTTGTGTGGCATCACGCGCACACCGTAATGCTCAGCCATGCGGACGATGCGCATCCCTTCGCTCAGGCCGCACCAGCCCATGTCGGGCTGCACGATGTCATACGCCCGCTTCTCAAAGTAGCGCCGGAATTGCTCGGCAGTGGTGAATTGTTCGCCGCCGCTGATGGGCATCTCGACTGACGCAGCGATGCGCGCATAGCCGTCGAGATCAGCCTGCGGGATCGGCTCCTCGAACCACGCAAAGCCCAGCCTCTCCAACTCGGCGGCGATTGGCATGGCTTGCGCTTCGGTCAGGCGCTGGTTGCCATCCAGCGCGAGGTCAAAGGATGTGCCGGCGGCCCGCACTGTCTGCGACAATTCGCGCATCAGGCCGAGGAAACGATCGACCGTGACACCATCCCATGCCCACTCGGTGCCGATGCGCAGCTTCATTGCAGTGTAGCCGGTGTCGATGTAGCCCAACGCCTCTTCGATCAGCTGGCGCTCATTCACACCCCACTCGTAGCGGCAGCCTGATGAGGCGTACAGTCGCACAGGGTTGATCGGCGCTTCCATGCGCGGACTTGCGCCGCTTTCGACGAGCAACTGGCTGACGGTCTTGCCGGCGGCCTTGCCGCGAATGTCCCACAACGCACAGTCGATGCCGGCGACAGCGCAGTCATGCGACGAGTTTTTGTGGTGTGGCGAAGGAGGCACAGAAGGATCGAGCGGGTCACGCCCAATCAGCAGCGGCGCATAGTACGCCACCCACTTGCGAATTTGCTCCGGCCCGCCATACGAGCAGGCCTCAGCAATGCCAGTGATGCCGGCATCGGTGTCGATGATGACAATGCTGCAGTCAGCCTTCATCACGCGGATGGCGCTGGTGGCCCACTGAATGGCCGGCTCATGCATCCGGCTCAGGCACAGCGCTTTGATATTGGTAATCTTCATCGCTGGGCCTGAGCCTATTACAGCCGGCGCAGATGTCAAAAGCCGGAATATCACTCCGTCGGCTTCACCGCCTTGCGGTTGCGGCGCGCGCGGCGCAAGAGCCACACCACCAACACCACTGGGATCGCCAATATCAGCAGCGCCGGCAATACCACGATCACCAACCAGATCGCGATGCTCACCAGCGCCTGCACTGTGCTGATCAGCGCCTCGACCGCACTCTTCACCACGCCTTCGAGCCGCCAGCCGCCTACTTCCACCGGCTGCGCCAGCGCGTCAGGGATCAGCGTCACATTGATTGTGCTGAGCGCTGCCGACTGCGAGAGGTATTTCATGCGCCCCTTGATCTGATCGATCTGCCCGCGAATCTGCGTCAACTCCTGAAATACATTCAGCACGTCCTCAGTCTTGGTCGCGCTCTCCATGATCCTGGTGAGCTGCGCCTCGGCAGCCTGCAGGTTCTTCAACTGCGCGTCCAGATCGACAAACTCGGCGGTCACATCTTCGCCCCGAACGCTCTCGCTCTGCACGCTCACCGCCAGTTTGCGAATGTCGCCCAGCGCCGCGTCGAAATGCTGCGCGTCCACGCGCAGAGTGATCCGCCCTTGCATGTCATTGCCGATCTTGGACGTGCCGGACTGCACGACGAAGCCGCCATACTGCGCAGCCAGCGCGCTGATGGCGTTGATCTGCTCCTGCGTGTTTTTGACGACGATTCTCAAATCGGCAGTGCGGATGATGAGGCGCTGTTGTTGCGGCAGCGCGCTGTCTGCAGTTGCGCCGCTGGCAGGTGCAGCAGTGCCGGCTGGCGCCATTTCTGGCGCCGGCATCGGCTGCTCTGCACGTCTCATCTCGGCATCACTCGAGCGCGACGCCGGCGCGCATGCCGTCAATGCGATTGCCATCAACCCGATCATGCCAATCATCGTCTTCCATGTGTGTCTGGTATTCATCGCTTTCTCCCACTTGCCCTTTCTAGCGTGACGGGCTTTCAAGACTCATCAGATTTTCTATCTGTTTCGTTGACGCTGCAACGCGCCGGAAGTTCCTTCGCGCCTCACCTGCAAGCGTAATCCCGTTGCGATAATGTGCCATGACAGCGTGCTGACAAGGTGACAACAGCTGTTGACATGCGCGCCGGCGACGTCAGCCAGATGTCATGCGCAAACGCGCGGGTGGCTATAATCGTTGCCATTCCAAAGACAAGCGCCCTGCGATGGTGGAGGTATCAACATGGCTTCTCTGCTCGACAAAGTGAGCACCCTGATTCAGGCAAATTTGCATTCCCTGGTGGATAACGCCCTGAAATCGAATTCGATGGCGGTGATCGACCAATATATCCGCGACGTGGACAACAACCTGGATGCGCTGGAAGATGCAGCGGCCACGGTCGGCGGTCAGGTGAAGACGCTGGAGCGCAAGCGCGATGAATACAAGAAACAGATGGACGATCTGGATCGCAACATCGACTTGTTTCTGACGCAGAACAAGGATGATCTGGCGCGCGCGGCGCAGGCCAAGCTGAACTCAGTGAAGGGCCTTTACGACACCTACAACTCGCAGTTGGAACGGCAGCAGAAGGAATACAAGTCGCTGCTCGATGCGCGGCTGAAGCTGCAAGCCAAGCTCACCACCATTCGCCAGCAGCGCGAAGAGATGGTGGCCTTGCTCGACCTGGCGAAGGCCAAGGAAATCACCAACAAGGCGATCAAGTCGCTGGACGACCTCGCCGGCGTGGGCGATGCCGACGTGGCGCGCATGGCCGACTCCATCCGCACACGGCTCGATCAGGCATCGGCGCGCGCTGAGATGGCTGCCTCGAACCTGGATGCGCAGATGGATGATGCGCTGGGTCGCGGTGAGTTGGATGCGCAACTTGAAGAGCGCAAGCGCCGGCTGGGCATCAACCAGTAACTATTTCGGATTTTCGATTTGTGATTTTGGATTGTTGAGGCCTGCATGCGCAAAACCCAAAATCACAAATCCAAAATCGTAAATTCATGAACGACCTGCGGCAACGCACGCGCGGCAAACTTATTGAAAATGCCATCATCAACCTGCCCAGCGCCTTGATCATCGGCGCTGCCATCGTGCTGGTTGGGCTGGGTGTGCAGATTCCCGTGCTGGGTGCGCCACCGTTCAACATCCCGCCGGCGGGCTGGCTCGCGCCGCTCGTGCCGCTGTGGCTGTGGGTGGCCGGCTCACGGCTGACCAACCAGAAGGCCGGCGAGCAAGCTGTCAGCCAGGTCATGCGCGAGCAGTTCGATGTCAGCCACTTCAACTCCACCACGCTGCGCGCCAATGTCGCGCAGGCCATGGCCTACCGCGAGCGCATTGATGGCGCCGTGGCGCGTTTCACCAATACGGCCATGCAAAATCGCATGCAGGATGTGGCAAATCAGGTGGAAGCATGGGTGCGCAACATCTTCACGCTCGCCAGCCGGCTGGATGCCTACCATGCCGATACCATCATCAAATCCGATCTTGCGTCGGTCCCCGATTCGATCAAGAAGTTGAAATATCGCCTGAACAATGAGACTGATCAGGAGATTCGGCAGGAGTTGGGTGAGACCATCGAGCGCCGGCAAACACAATACAACAGCCTGCTCAAGCTCGACACGACGATGGAACGCGCCGAACTACAACTGGAGAACACCCTCACCGCGCTTGGCACGGTGTATTCGCAAATGCTGCTCGTTGACGCACGCGACGTGGACAGCAGCAAGACGCAGCGTCTGCGCGACAACATCCTCGATCAAGTGCGTTCACTGCAAGATGTCTTAACCTCGATGGATGAGGTATACGGCAACACCGCCGACCCGATTCAACGCTCCCGTGCCAATCTCGGCCAGTGATGATGGGACAGGATTGGCAAATTGCAGGATTGGAAACGGCTGTCCTGTTCAGCCTGCAAATCGTGTCGGATCTGCCTCCGCTGTAATGCGTTTCTAACGGGTTTCGCGTAATCTCTGCGGGAGGAGTTTGCAATGGATATCGCGCAAGGTTTGCTGGCTTTTCTTGCCAACCCCAACGTGGCGTATGTGCTTCTCATCGTCGGCCTGGTCGCGATGGTGGTGGCGCTGAGTGCGCCCGGCACCGGTGTGGCCGAAGTGGCTGCCGGCCTGTGCCTCATTCTGGCAATCATTGGGCTGGCGCAGTTGCCGGTCAACATCGCCGGCATCCT
This sequence comes from uncultured Anaerolineae bacterium, assembly GCA_964590135.1. GTDB lineage: Bacteria > Chloroflexota > Anaerolineae > J036 > Brachytrichaceae > JBDHWI01. Next base: position 28,974 of record CAZPVX010000025.1, read on the forward strand.
GCTCATCGCGCTGGGTATCGGCCTGTTTATCGTCGATATTCACGCGCAGAGCAGCCTGTTGGCGCTCGGCGGTGCGATTGCGCTTGGCATCGGCTCGCTCTTCCTGTTCAGTTTGCCGACGGTGACAGTCTCCTGGTGGCTGGTGGCGCTTACAACTGGCGGCACCGGCTTGCTGTTTGGTTTCGGCATGAACCGCGCGATGCGCGTCATGCGCCTGCCGCCACGCGATGCGCATGTGCAATTGGTCGGCAGCGCCGGCGTCGTGCGCTCGCCACTCTCTTCGGAAAACCAATTTACTGGCACCGCGCAGATCGGCAGCGAATTGTGGACAGTCACATCTGACCAACCTCTGTCTGAGGGGTCGGAGGTGGTTGTCGAGAAAATGGAAGGCGTTGTGTTACACGTGCGCGCAAAATAGTCACATGACAAACTGCGCAGGACTTTGATGCCTGCATGATTTGGCAAGGTCAGGAGGGAATGACATGAATATTCTCAGTTTGGTGGTTGGTTTTGTAGTGCTGCTGGTGCTGCTGTTTGTCGCGATCAGCATCCTCGGCCAGTTCATTCGCGTGGCGCGCGAGTATGAGCGATTCGTCGTGTTTCGCCTCGGGCGCTCCATCGGCATCAAAGGGCCGGGGATCGTATTCCTGCTGCCTGTGCTGGATAGCGCCACCAAGGTTGATCTGCGCGAGCAGTTCATGGAGGTGCCGCAGCAGACCAGCATCACCAAGGACAACGCGCCGATCAGCATCGACTTTCTGATCTACTGGAAGGTGGTGGATGCTGAGCGCACTGTGTTGCAGGTCGGCAACTTCGCCGCCGCATCGCAAGGCATTGCCACCACGACACTGCGCGCGGTCATTGGCGACATCACGCTCGACGACGTGCTGGCGCAGCGCGAGCGCATCAATATGCTGTTGCGCACCAAGCTGGATGAAGTGACTGAGCGCTGGGGCGTGAAGGTGACAGCAGTGGAGATCCGCGAGATCGTTCCGCCGCGTGAGGTGCAGGAAGCGATGAACCGGCAGATGAGCGCCGAGCGCACACGCCGCGCGCTGGTGACGGAAGCCGATGGCAAGCGCGAGGCGGCCATTACCATGGCCCAGGGTGATAAGGAATCTGCCATCCTGAAGGCTGAAGGCCAAAAGCAGGCAACGATTCTGGAGGCCGAAGGTCAGAAGGCATCGCAGGCCTTGCGTGCTGAGGGTTACGCCGATGCGCTGACGGCGACGTTTGCCAGCGCAAAGGGGCTAGACAACAACACGATGATGCTGCAATACCTTGAAGCGCTGAAGCAGATCGGTCAATCGCCGGCGACGAAGTACATCTTCCCGATGGAATTTACTGCGCTGGTGAAGCCGCTGGCCGGCATGGCTGCGTTGGCCGGCGGTGAGCAAGAAGCGGTCGGCGACGGGAGCGCTAACGGCAAAGCAGTGCCGGTGAAATAAAACAAAGCCTGGCCGATATTCGAGCAGTCGGCCAGGTTTTTGTTTGTTTGAGGCATGTTACATACTAGAACCCGAGATCGTAACCGTCATGATAGGCCACGCCGATGCGCTCAGTAGTCCCCGATCTTGCATTGAACCACATCGTCCAGCGCCCGTGGTTGGATTCATAAAGCACAAAAGGTTTGTAGATCGACTCGGAGTCCCATGCGCCGGGCAAGCCGGCGGAGATGATAGGATTTGCTGGGTGACGCTCCCATGCAGATATCCCGTCTTTCGAGCGTGCTAGACCAATGCGTGCCTTGAACAGATCTTCAAAGCCGATGTAGAACAGGTAATACCAGCCGCCCGACTTGATGACTTGCGCGCCGGCTACCCGCGTGCTTTCCCACAGGTTTGACGGCTCGGCGACAAACACCGGCTGCGTAAGTGGGCGAGTCCATGAGATCCCGTCCGTGCTGATGGCATAGCCAATTGCATCTGGTTCAAACCATCCTCCACCGGAATACCAGAGTTTGAAAATCTGACTTTCGTCATCCCACAAAACTGACGGACACATCAGCGAAGAACGTTCCCAATTTGCATCGGGTCTCAAGACAGGTGTATCCCTTCGCTCCCAGTGAATGCCATCTTTGCTGACGGCATAGCCGATGTCGGATGTGCCTTTGTCATTTGTGGATGCTTCAAGGTAAACGTTGGTCCATGTAGAGGATGAAAAGGATCTGCCGGCAGTTTGGCCGGAATACCACATGTGAAACAGGTTGTCCTTGTATAGCAGCGTTGGACGATTGATGTCATCCTCCCATCCTGTTTCACGGCGCGGTTGAAGCACGAGAATGGGTTCCGACCAATGCAGACCATCGACGCTCTCTGTCATGGCAATGCTGTAATGCTTGCGCCAAGAGAAGTACATTCTGTAGACGCCATCAAGAATGAGGACGTGATTGTCAAAACGAAAATCACCAGGTTCTCCAAGGACGGGATTTCCTGCGAATTTCCGCCAATTTCCGCGACAACCGACGCGGGTGGGATCATACTTGGACAAGGTAGATACCTCTATAAATAATCTGCCGGCTGCATTGTCTCAGATTGCGAGTCGTTGCAATCGCATGCATCTGCTTTGCTGCGTGTGCGATATGCTAGAATGCCACACTGTTCGTGGTGCCTATAGCTCAACGGCAGAGCGCCGCACTGTGGCTGCGGAGGTTGAGGGTTCGAAACCGTCTAGGCACCCCACAAAAAAGGATGCGCTGATCAGCGCGTCCTTTTTGTTTTGGTCGCCGAATCGTCTCAGATCACCACCACCGGCGTGGCAGTGACATCGCGGGTGCGCATCTCAACATCTTCGTAGCTCATTTGCGGCGTGGTCCAGCGCCAGATCCAGCGCGCCACGTCCGCCGGTGTGTTCACGCAGCCGTGGCTGCGGCGCCGGCCAAAGTCGTTGTGCCAATATGCGCCATGAAAGGCTACCGCGCTGGTCGTGAAGTAGCTGGGAAATGGCACGCCTGGCAGATCGTAGGCGTCACTGCCGGCGCCGCCAATCATGCGCGAGCTCATGCGCTTGCGGATGATGCGGAAGGCGCCTGTCGGCGTCTGGAATGCGCCGTAACCAGTGGCCGTGCGTGAACTCATGATAGGCGTGTCCCCCTCATATGCCGTCAACATCTGTTTGGCCAGGTTGACCTCGATGCGCTTGTTCTTCACTTCAGGGCTGATCGGCGTCATCTCCGATGGATCGAGGCGCAGCATGTGCGATGCTGGAATGTACGGTCCGTTGGGATTGAACACCACACCGTCGGTCAGGCGATACCACCATTGCTTGTCTGCGCCTTGAACGGCTTCGGTGACGCGATAGACGCTGGTGTAATACAGCCGCGCGACACGACGTGCACTCGAATCTGGCGCGGTGCGCGCGTCGGCAAAGGGCATGGTGATCTGGCCCCAGAACTTGCCGGCAGCCTTGTCCGGTTCAGGGGTGTTCAATTGCTGCAGTACGGGCTGGATGAACGATGAATAAGCGTAGCCATCTTCCAGCTTGAACCACATCTTGTTGTGCGTCATCACTGGCTCGCCTTCCACCTGCTCCTTCAGGAAGAGCACTTCATCGCGCTTGGCGTTGCGAACCAGTTTGGCGCTCTTCTTCGGCTCGGTGCGAACCTGCACCTGCCAATCGGCCACGCGACCCAGGGGTAGCGGCGGCTCACCGGGCAACAGCGCCGGCCCTGAGCTGTCTTCCAGGTCGTGCGCGAAGAGATGAGTGAGGTTGGTGAAAGGCAGCGCAGCAAGCGCCGCCGCAGCGGTGCCGGCGACCTTGAGCAAATTTCGTCGTGTCAGCAACATGGTGATCAATGCTATTCATCCTGTCGGAATGCGTCAATAGGCATCCAATACGTTTCACCGCCGGCCAGCTGGATGTACTGGCGAACCTTTGCCGGCATTGTCTCGGCCCGCTCGAACAAGGCAAACATCTGCGAGGGATATTGCGAAATGGCGTTGATTCTTGCTGCAATCTCATCTTCGCTCAGCACCTGCGGCGATGGCGCCAGTCCCATAGTCACGCCGCTGTTGCGCCAATCGGTCTTGCTCGCATAGGGGTAATCCTCAAAAAACATGATCGGTGTATCGTCGGCGCTCTCCTCCACCGCCTGCCTCACCAGCACGTGATCGACATGTCCGCCAATCGTGAGTGGCGCATAGATGACCTGTGACTGGCGCAAGTGCGGCTGCAACGCGGCCTTGATCTGCGGGAGGAATTGCTGCCAGTCGTGTTCGGCCACCTGTCCGCCGATGAAGTCGTGGGTATACAGCGGCTCGCCGGCGTCATCGTGCCGGTAGATGGCGTCCAGCAGGCCGAGGTGAATAGGCTCTGCGCCCAGTATGGCGCAGGCAGCCTCGTCTTCTCGGCGGCGGACGGCATAAGGTTGAACGTCGCCGAGTTGCCATTCGCCATGCACATGCTGCGCAGCGATGGACAACGGCTGGCCGGCTGGCCGGTCGGCGGTGCAAACGGTGGCAATGGCAACCTGCTGTCCGCGTGAGGCGAGCCGGCGCACCAGACCACCACACGAAAGCGCGATGTCATCCAGGTGCGGGGAGACGAAGAGAATCACAAAGGGTTGAAATTGTGCTTTGCGCGCAGGGCGTCAATTGCGGATGACAACGAGCGTGCCGAGTTCGGCCCAGTCGTAGAGGCGCTTCATCTGATCGCCCTTCAGCACCACGCAGCCAAATGAGCCGCGCGAGCCGACACGCCAACTCACCAGCCGGCCATTGTTGCGATAGGGCATGGCGTGAAGGCCATTTTCCAGCGAGCCGGCGTCATAGATGCCCATCCAATAAGGCATGCGCAAGCCCCAGGTGCGCGCATATGCCTCGGGCATCTTGGTCTTCACGCGGAAAACACCAGGTTTGGTGTCGTGGTTGGGGTTTTCCTCCGTCGGCAGGCCAGTGCTGACGAGATACTCGAAAATGAGTTGATCGCCGTCATAGGCCCACATTTTCTGCTGGCTCAAGCTGACGTAGATCACCTTGCCGTCGTCGGCCTGCGGAGTGATCTTGCGCATGATTGCCGGCGACACCGCATCCGGCTCTTGCGCGGTGGGGATGGTCAGCACAGTGCCGGGGATGACGCGGCCATTCGCCGGCAAGCCATTGGCGCGAATGATCTGCTTCACCGTCACGCCATGCTCGGTGGCGATGTCCTTGAGCGAGTCACCGCGTTCGAAGGTGTAGTTTGCGCCGCCGCCCACTGGGCCGGCCAGCGCCGGCGTGGCCATTTCCAGGGCAATCGCCATCGCCGCGATAAACGCAACAACCAGCCTGCCAAAATTGTTCATCTTCAAGTCCTCAATATTTCCTGTGGCGATTTTCACCAGCGGATAAAGACCGGCGTGCCCAGCGAGGCCCAGCGATACAAATCGGCAGCGTCATCGGTTTGGGCGACCACGCAGCCGAACGACGCCGGATAGCCAACTGGCCAGCGCACCAGCCGGCCGTTCTTGCGCAAGGGCATGGCATGGATGCCATTCTCGACGCGGCCGACATCGTAGATGCCCATCCAATAGGGCATGCGCAACTGCCACACGTCTGACCAGGCTTCGGGGTATTTGCTCTGCACGCGGAAGTTGCCCGTCTTGGTGCCGCGCGCTTCTTCGCCGCTGCTGATGAGAAAGGTATACACCACCTGGCCATTTTCATAGGCCCACAGGCGCTGTCTGCCGAGGCTGATGTAGATCTCCTTGCCGGCGCCCGCGATGATTCTGTCGCCGGGCGTGCCAGCCGCTGCGAACGCCGGCGCTTGCGGCGCAATGCCCAGCGCCATCGCCAGCGCGAACAGGACAGCTATCCACTTCTGCTTCATGCCGCTAAAGTGTAAAAGAATGCGGGAAATTTAACAATGGGTTCGTTGAGCCGGCTGACCGGGGCATCCCAGCCTCCTCCAGAATAAAATCAGCCGGCATGATCGACGATCCCGTTCTCCTCAACGACTGGCATCCAGTCGCGTCGTTGAAGCAACTCGAGGCCACGCCAGTATTGGGTGCGCGACTGTTGGGTGAAGAGCTTGTAGCATGGCGCTGCGGCGCCGGCCCGAATGACGTGCAGGTCTGGCAGGATTTGTGCGTCCATCGCGGCACGCGCCTGTCGCTGGGCAAAGTGCAAGGCGACACGCTGGCCTGTCCCTATCATGGCTGGACGTACGGCGCAGATGGGCGCTGCACGCACATTCCCGCGCACCCTGATCAGATCCCGCCGCAGAAGGCAAAAGTAAAAACGTATCGCGCACTGGTGAAATATGATCTGGTATGGGTCACGCTCGGTGAGCCACAACACGATGCCAGCCGCTTCCCCGAGTGGGACGATGCCGGCTATCGAAAAATCCTGTGCGGCCCCTACCGCGTGAAGGCCAGCGGTCCGCGCATCGTCGAAAATTTTCTCGATGTTGCGCACTTCGCCTTCGTGCACGCCGGCACCCTCGGCGACAAGGCGCATCCAGAGATCATGGACTACGAGGCCGAGATCACCAGTGAGGGTGTGGTGGCGCAGGGCGTGCGCGTGTATCAGCCGAACGGCCTGGGTGATGGTCAAGGCGCTGAAGTCGAATACACCTACAAGGCGCTGCGGCCGCTCACCGCGTATTTGCTGAAGCAGAGCGCCGGCCCGCGCTTTTCGATCTTTCTCGCCATCACTCCGCACGACCTGGTGGACAGCACTGCGTGGATGTGGATGGCGATGAACTATGGCCACGACATTCCTGAACACGAACTGATCGCCTGGCAGGACAGCATCTTCGCGCAGGATGCGCCGATCCTCACCTCTCAGAGGCCGGAGTTGCTACCGCTGGATCTACAGGCCGAGTTGCATCTGAAAAGCGATCGCGCAGCCATCGCATATCGCCGCTGGCTGAACCAGCTTGGGCTGACGATTGGCGTGAGGTAGGATTGTCTGGCAAGAAGCCTGAATGAGCCCCAGGCTCCTTGCAGGCTCTGTTGGTGCCATTCGCAATGCAATTCAAAATAGACCTTCTTCTCGCCGGCGTTTTTGCCCTTTCCACCTTCATCACGCCGGCCACCGCGAATGCACAAGCCGGCGTCTCGTTCAACCCCGCCGATTGCAAGATCTTTCAGGGCAGCGGGCCTGTGCCGATTACCTACGATGAAAACACTGCGTGCGGCTGGTTGACTGTGCCGGCGCAGCATAGTAACCCCGCCGGCGCCACGATTCAACTCGGCGTGGTCATATTGGGCGCCAGCGGCGCTTCGCCGGCAGCCGATCCCCTTGTGATGGCACAAGGCGGCCCGGGTGGCTCCACCATCAACAGTTACGCTGCGCTCATGCAAGATAGCCCGCTGCGCCGCGATCGCGACATCGTGCTGTTCGACCAGCGCGGCACAGCGCACACCAAGCCGGCGCTGGAATGTGAAGAACTCAATCAGCTTACCCTCGACACAGCGGAGCAAAATCTTTCTGATGACGAAGAAGAACGATTGACGTTGCAAGCCGCGCAGGCCTGCCGCGACCGCCTGACGAAAGCCGGCGCGGATCTCTCAGCTTTCGACAGCGTGGAAAACGCCGCCGACGTCAACGCCTTGCGCGAGGCGCTGGGCTACGACCGCATCAACTTTTATGGCGTGTCGTATGGCACCTTGCTCGGCCAGCATCTCATGCGCGACTTCCCACAGGCGCTGCGCAGCATCATTCTGGATGCTGTCGTGCCGACTGACGGCAGCTTTGTCGTCGAGAGTGGTCAGAGTGAAAACCGCGCACTCACGCAGTTGTTTGATGCCTGCAAGGCTGATGCAAAGTGCAATACGGCATACCCCGATTTGGAGCGGCGCTACTTCGAAGCGGTCGATCGGCTGAACGCGCAGCCGGCGCGCGTGATGATGCAGGATTTGCAGAGCGGCAAGCACTACAACACTTTCCTCGATGGCGATGCGCTGCAAGCCCTAGTGTTTCAATCGCTGTATGCCACCGACATGCTGCGCTTTTTGCCGTATGTGATGGCGAAGGCGATTGCCGGCGACCTGCGCCCCATCGGCAACATCGGCAGCCTGTTCGTATTCGACCGCTCGCTGGCGACCGGCATGTATTTCTCGGTCATGTGCGCCGAAGACGGCGATCTGCTGAGCGAGCCGCTGGATGACGCCGGCGTGCGCCCCGAGGTTGCCAGACGCAATGCGCGAGATCAGCGCGACTTCGCGCAGTTGTGCAACCTGTGGAAAGTGCAGTCGCTGCCTGGCGCGATCAACGAGGCGGTGGAGAGCGATGTGCCTGTGTTGTTGTTGAGCGGCAACTTCGACCCCATCACCCCGCCGGCGAATGCCGAGCGCGTGGCCGCAACGCTGCCGCACAGTTTCTCCTTTACCTTTCCCAACACCGGCCACGGCGCGTTGAACAGCGATAAGTGCGCCGAGCAAATCGCGAATGCATTTTTGAATGATCCCTCGCAGCGACCCGACGCAAATTGCATCGATGCGCTGAAGCCGCCGGCCTTCATCGTGCCGTCTGGCGTGCTGCCGGTCACGTCGCTCTTCCGGCTGATCTCACTCAGCGAACAAGCGCGCACTGAGCTGATTGTGTTTGGTGTCGCGCTGCTGGTGCTGCTCAGCGCGTGGTTGGTGCTGCCGCTCTCGTGGCTGCTGCGGAAGTGGATGAAGCGCGATGGCGGCACGCTGACGCCTTTTGCAAAGGCCATGCCGTGGCTGGTGCTGTTGAATGGCGTTGTGCTGCTGGTCTTCTTTGGCGCGATGGCTGTGTTTGCATTTGGTGCGGCCAACGCGAACAATGTAATGTTTTTCTTTGGCGCGCCGGCGACGATGTGGCCGTGGTTTCTGCTGCCGATCATCAGCGTCATGTTGAGCGTATTGATCGTCATCGGCGTGCTGGCCGGCTGGCGCAGCGGTTGGGGCTGGCTGCGGCGCATCAATCGCGCAATCTACGCCATTGCCGGCGTTGCCTGCCTCATGGTGCTGGCATCGTGGGGCATGTTGCTCGCGCCGTTTCTGGGCAGCATCATGTAGGGGTTTTGCGCCGAGGCATCGTTGCTGATCTCGGTCGCGCACTGCTCACTCCCCAGCGTGGAACCCTGCAGCCGCACAGAGAGAATTTCACCGCAAAAAACAGATGGAACTGTGGGCGGCAAGTTGGTACGATGGAACGCATGATCAACACGATGAACCCGCAAGAACGAGAGGCGCGTTTGTGGCAGGCGTGCCTGGAGAAGGACAGCGCCTTTGATGGCCAATTCGTGCTGGCGGTGCGCACCACTGGCATCTACTGCCGGCCATCTTGCCCGGCGCGCAAGCCGAAGCGCGAAAATGTAACTTTCTTCGCACTGCCGCATCTGGCGCAGCAGGCCGGCTTCCGCGCATGCAAGCGCTGCCAGCCCGACGCGCAACCGGCAGTCGACCCGCAACTTGCGCTGGTGAATGAAGTATGCCGGCATATTGAGGCGCACTACGGTGAGCCGCTCACCTTGCAGATGCTCAGCAATCACTTTCATATCAGCCCGGCGCATTTGCAACGCGTGTTCAAGGATGGCGCCGGCATCTCGCCGCAGGACTACACCGAGGCGTGCCGCATGCATCAACTGAAGCGGGCATTGCGCAATGGCATGTCGATCAGCGCTGCGACGTATGAGGCCGGCTTTGGCAGCAGCAGCCGCGTGTATGAAAAGGCCGCGCCGCAGTTGGGGATGACGCCGCGCGATTATCAGCAGGCAGGCAGCAGTCGACGCATCGCGTTCACCATCGTGCCTTGCGCGCTGGGACAGGTGTTGGTGGCAACGACCGAACGCGGGGTGTGTGCGGTGAAGTTGGGTGATGACGCCGGCGAACTTGAAGCGTTGTTGCGCAATGAATTCAACGCAGCGGAGATCGTGCGCGATGATGCTGCGCAGCGTGATTGGGTTGAAGCGATTTTGCTGTTTATCGCTGGCCGTGAGCCGCGCCTGGATTTGCCGCTGGATGTGCGCGCCACCGCCTTTCAAAAGCAGGTCTGGGATGCACTGCAACGCATCCCGTATGGCGAAACGCGCAGCTATGCTGATGTGGCTGCAGCTATCGGTCAACCCAGGGCGGTGCGCGCGGTGGCGCAGGCGTGCGGAGCAAATCCAACCGCGCTGATCGTGCCGTGCCATCGCGTGGTTGCGAAGAACGGCGCGCTCGGCGGCTATCACTGGGGCGTGGAGCGCAAGCGCCGGCTGTTGCAGCAGGAAGCGCAGCGTGCCGGCAAGTCGACGCAACTCGATCTGGCGGATCGTTGAACATCATGCGCCAGATGTCGACGCCATTGACTGAACGCTCGCTGGTTGTTGCAGCACGAGCGCTTGCAGGGCGCGTGCCTCATTTTGGGCATGTGCTGCGCAAGCACGGCGTGCCGCCGCTATGGGCGCGTGAGCCGGGTTTCGCCACGCTGATCCACATCATCCTGGAGCAGCAGGTGTCGCTGGCGTCGGCGAATGCGGCCTTTAACAAGCTGCGCAGCGCGCTGGGTGAGGTGACGCCGGCGGCCTTCCTCACGCTCGACGACGCACAACTAAAAGCGCTCGGCTTCAGCCGACAGAAGACGTGCTATGGCCGCGAACTAGCGAACGCAGTGCTGGCTGGCGCGCTTGATCTCGCTGTGTTGCCCGCGCTGCCTGATGATGATGTTCGATCACAACTGACGAAGGTGAAGGGCATCGGCCAGTGGACGACTGATGTCTATCTGTTGATGGCATTGCGCCGGCGGGATGTCTTTCCCAAAGGTGATCTTGCTCTGTTGATCGCGGCGCAGCGGTTGTTCGAATTGCCTTTTCGCCCTACGCCGCTCGCACTTGAGGCGATGGCAGAAACATGGCGGCCGCATCGCGCCACCGCCGCGCGCATCCTGTGGCATTTTTACCTCAGCGAGCGATAGCAGATTGCGGATTGTGAGCCATTTATCGCCCCTTATCGACACCCGATCAGCGATCCTCAATCGAATAGAGCCACCAGCGTTGATGCGCATTGCGACTGCGCGCCTGGCGCTCGCAATACAGTCTCATGCGTTGACCGGTGGTGGTGATCACCTCAAACCAGTGCTTGCGTAGATACTTTTCGTTGCCGGCCCGGTGACCTTCGGGCTGGAATTCGCGGTGCTTCTCCACCACCTCGGCGATCTTGCACTCTTCCTCGCGCCAGCGGAAGCGCATGGGCAGCGCCGGCTCGCCGGCGGCCATCGCCGTGTTCGCCAGTTCAATCGGCTGGATGGGTTCGCTGATCAGTTGCATCGCCATCACATCTCCCCAACGTTGTGATTGAGCCAGGCCTTTCTCCTGCAGCGTAGCCGCGCGTGCCTTATTGCTTCCTCGGTGGGAAACGCGATAGCACCGTTGCAGGATCTGGCACGAGCGCGCGGCTGCCAAGCGGCGCAAATGGCTTGAGTGGCTCAGGCAACCGCTCCGGCAGCGCGATGATGTTCAAGGTGTTGCCCTCCTGCGCTGCGTTGCCCTCCACCACTGCGAGGCCCAGCAGAAATCCCTCGCTATCCTGCGCGCATGAAGTCACCGTGCCGATCACGCGGCCGCGCTTGTCCAGCACAGGATCGCCGAGCTTCGACACGCGCACGCCTTTCTCATTCATGCGAAAGCGCGCGCCTTTGAGGGTGTTCTTCGCAGCCTTCTCAGCATAGGCAGCCTTGCCGATGAAATCCACCGGTTTGTTCAACTTCACGAAGTTGTCGAAGCCGACATGATACGGAGCGAGGTTGAGCGGCCCGCCAAGTTCATGGCCGTAGAGTGGCAGGCCGGCCTCCGTGCGCAGCGAATCGCGCGCGGCCAGCCCGCACGGCTTCAAGCCCAGATCCCTGCCGGTTTCGAGAATCTTGTTCCACAAGGCGACAGATGCATTGGGGTGCACGAGGATCTCATAGGCGACGCGCTCGCCGGTGTAGCCGGTGCGCGAGATGAATACATCGTGGCCGGCGAGGCTGGCGCGTGTGATGCCGGCGTAGGGCAGGCTCTGGATTCTGGCTTGCGGGTCGTCGTTTGGGTCGCCGTCAAGCAGTTTCAGCAGGATTTCAAGTGACCTTGGGCCTTGCAACGCCAGGTCGACGCGCATGTCAGCGCCGGCGCTGGGGTCTCTCAAGTCCCTCAAATCGCATGCTGTGTCGCCTGTATTCCGTGCGCGCAACCAGGCCTGATCCTTGTCATCGTTTGATGCGTTGACGATGATGATGTAGCGCTGCTCCTCGACGCGGTAGATCATGATGTCGTCGATCACGTCGCCGGCGTCATCCAGCATGTAGGCGTAGTGTGAGCGCCCCACTGCCAGCTTGCTCACGTCGTTCGTGCCGATACGATCGAGGAAAGCGCAGGCATTCGGCCCGCGCGCGTCGAGCACGCCCATATGACTGACATCGAACAAGCCGGCGGCCTGCCGCACAGCCAGATGTTCCTCGCGGGCGGAGGTGTACCACACCGGCATCTCCCATCCGCCGAAGGGCACCATGCGCGCGCCAAATTGTTTGTGCGTCTCGAAGAGGGCAGTGCGTTTGAGTTCGGTCATATTGGTGGCAAGTGTATCGTGCTTCGCACTACCGGCGCCAACTCCTCCCACTCGATGCTCGTCTGCCGGTCATTCTCAAATTCGCGCTCCGTCCAGGCTTGAATGGCCAGCAAATCCGGGTCGGTTTTGGCCATCTCGATGCCCAGACGCTGCCTGATGAGAAACGCACATACATCTCGGCTAATTCATTATGTGCCGTGTAATCAGGCCGGCACTGCGCACGCGGCGGCATACACCGTGCGCCGTCTTATCTGGCGCAACATCGTATCAGGGAGTCATTGCCGGACTGGTGGCATTGCCAGGTCTGTGACACGGCGGAAACACCGAAAATGTGGGTGTGTTGGCGGCGGAAGAATGGCATTCGGGGATGTCGCTGGTGAGCTTGCCTGTGACAAACCCCGAATGCCAAACTGCTACTTCACGACAACCGGCCCGGGGATAGGGCCGGCAATATCCGCATCGCTGAAAACAACGTAGCCATCGCTCAGGGCGCGCAGCCACTGCGTCACGTGCGCGGCCTTGTCCGCCGGCACATTCAGCGCATAGCCATCTGCCGTGCGCGTCACGCTCGCCGATGAGACAAACGCGCGGTTGCGGCCCAGCACCAGCGTCTCGGTCTTCGCGCCTTCCACCAGCCCCGACACGTCATCGGCCAGCGCCGCCTTCAAGAATTCCGGCGCTTGCTCACCGCTCACTTCGATCCTGGCCTTGCCGTCAACCGCATGCCACGTGAACGGATAACCATCGTGCGGCAGATTGAAGTCGCGGCCGGCCCTGGCTGTCAGTGCGTCAATGCGCTTCACACCCTGCATCAATGCGTCAAAATCTACGCGCGCGGTGTAGATCACGCTCTTCTTGTTCTGGAGGGTGTAAGGTCTGGCGGTCTTCAGCACCAGCGCGATCGTATCGGCGATCTCGCGCATCTCGGCTTCCTTCAGGCCGCGCTGTGTGACCCATGCTGTGCCGAGGCGTAGCGCGCTTGGTTTGCCGGCGTCCTTGTCACCCGGGATGGTGTTGCGATTGCACACGATGCCGGCCAGATCGAGGATGCGCGAAGCGACGTTGCCCATCAGCGGCACGCCATTGTCCTTGGCGATGGATTTGCAATCGAGCAACACCATGTGCGTGTTCGTGCCGCCGTGCACCACGCGCAGGCCATTGGCCTTGAAGCCCTCGCTCAGCGCGATGGCATTCTTCGCAATCTGCTGCTGCAAGGCTTTGAACTGCGGCGTCTGCGCGATCTTGAACATCGTCGCCATGCCGGCGATCTTGTTGAAGTGCGGCCCGCCCTGCATGCCGGGGAACACCGCGCGATCGATCTTCTTCGCCAACTCTGCATCCGTCGTGATGATGACTGCGCCGCGCGGTCCCATCATCGTCTTGTGCGTGGTGAACGAGGTGACGTGCGCCACACCGACCGGGTTGGGATACGCGCCGGCGGCGGCCATGCCGGCGGTGTGGGCGATGTCGGCCAGCAGCACCGCGCCGACTGAATCGGCGATTTCGCGGAACTTGCGGAAATCCGGTGCCCAGGGATACGAGGTGTAGCCCGCGATGATCATCTTCGGCTGCTCTTTTTGCGCCTGCTCGTAGATTTCTTCATAGTCGAGCAACTCGGTCTCCTCGCTCACGCGGTAGTGCACCACGCGCTGGCGATGACCGGTGATGTTGACCGGGCTGCCGTGCGAGAGGTGGCCGCCGTGCAGCAGATCGAGCGTCATCACCGTGTCGCCGGGTTGCACCAGCGCCTCGTAGATGGCGGTGTTTGCCACCGCGCCAGACAGGGGCTGCACGTTGACGAAGAGCTGTTCAGGCGCCATCCCCGGCGGGCAGAACACCTCAGCCCCGCGCCGCTGCGCCAGCGCTTCCATGATGTTGCAATACTCGACGCCCTTGTAATAGCGGCGGTCGCCGTTGCGGCGATAGAACGCCATCTGCTCGTCATAGTCGAGGATCTCGTCTTCGCTCATGCCGGCCATGCTGGCGTGGGGATAGCCTTCGGCATAGATGTTCTGAAAGACCGAGCCTTCGGCCTCGCGAATGGCCGCCGGCACATAGCTCTCGCTCGCGATCATCACCAGCTTGTCCAGTTGCCGGCGATGCTCATGCCCGATCAACTCGGCAACGTCAGGATCAACCTCGGCCAACTCGCCGCGAACTAGAAAATCAGACATGCAAGCTCCTCTCTTGTTGGGCCACCGCGCAATTTTTGCAGATGCGTAATGAGCCAATTATTCAGTGACGGAATCCAAAAAAAGAGAGGCAACGACCCGCACAGTCGATTGCCTCTGCCCAGACGATTCGGCGATGATGCGCCGCGCCTTCATGTGGTCCATTCCACTTGCATCGTCAGTCAGCGCAGCGGCTCGATTGCGAGGATTCTAGCATGGCGTGAGAGCAATCAGCGCAAAAGTGAGATGCCGCCGGCGCCTTGCTCGTTACGCTTTCCCAGGCACGCCGGCAGATTTCATTTGACCGGTCGATGGGGCGATCACGGGGAGGCTGATCGCACCTCAACAGGGCAGGGCGCAGAAAACGCCCTGCCATTTCAAATTCACATACAGGGGACGCCATCATGCAACAAAAAATCGGATTCGCATCCATCGTTACGCTCATTGCCATGCTGCTCGTGCTGGCGGTGTGGGGCGGCAGCGCGCCGGCAGCCAGCGAAACAGCAGCGCTCGGCAGCATTGCTGCACAAGGCAGCCGCATCGCGGGGCGCTAGCCGGCGTTATTGATGCTGGTGCTGTGGAACTTCGCGGAGTGCAACTGCGTCCTTGTTCCGGGAGGTGTTCGCAAGTGAGAGGGTTTTTGATGGCGTTTTTGACCATGAATTTGTCGCTAAGTGGTTGCGCTGCGCCGCAGCCGGCCAACCCCGCGCCGCCAACAAGCGCATCGGCGCACACACCCATCACCGCGACTGCGCCCATGAGCCGAGCCGAGGCGCGAGCGCAACTCGACCAGTTGTGGACGGCGCTCAAGAAGCCGGCTGCGACTGCGAACGATGCCCCAGGCACCCTGTGGGATAAAGCCCTGACGCCGCCTTTGCCGCTGAGCTGGCCGCCCGCACCTGGCATGGATTGGGTGCAATATGCCTACGCCTACGGTCGTGACTTTCAAATCGCCGATGGCGTGCGTGTTGGCAAACCCTGGGCCACGATCACGTTGCATGCGGATGGCACTGCGACGCTGGCCCAACTGAGCGCGACGCTTGAAGATGGCGGCGTGCAGGGCGTGACGCCGGTCGGCCAGGAGCAGCAGGCCATCCTGCAAACGGGCGAAACTGCCCAGGCGACTGCGCTGTCGCTGACCGCGTTGCCCGATCCTTCGTCGCCGCCGGCGCGCGAGGTGAAGGCGTATTACGCGTCCTGGCTGTTTTACAACGGCGCGATCGCCGGGCTTGTCCGCGCGAATCATGCGCCGTTCTTCGCGTGGCTGAAAGAACCCGCTCCTGCTTCGAGCGCGCCAACGCTTGGCCAGCCGTTTGTGCTGGCCATCGGCGAGAGCGCGACCTTGAGCGACGCGCCGGTCAAGATCACATTCGACGGTGTGAGCGAGGACTCGCGCTGCCCCAAGCGGGTGACGTGTGTCTGGGCAGGCCGGGCTGTGCTCGATCTTACGGCGCAGGCCGGCGAAAGCGCGCCGATGACGCTCACGCTGGCGACGATTCATTCACCCGATAAGGCCGACCGCGCCACATTCGGCGGCTATGAGATCGTCTTGCAGAGCGTGCAGCCTTACCCCGAGACGCCCGACCATCCCATCAGCCCTGCGCAATACCGCGCCACGCTAGTGGTCACGCGCACAGACCAATGACGCATGCGCGCTGGCGCAAAATGTGTTAAACAGGCAGCCGGCATTATCTATTTTTCATGGCCACTCATTTTCATGAGCAGCACACCGCCCACCCTCACTTCCAGCGAATGCCCCAACTGCGGCGCAGCCATCGATTTGAGCAAGGTCGCCGACGGCCAGCGGCAAATCGAATGCGAATATTGCGGATCGATGTTGAACCTGCCCAAACGCGAGCGGCTGCGCGAGATTCAAACGCAGACGATCAAGGTTCAGGTCAATGCACCCAGGGCGGCAGCGAGGCCGGCAATGCCGCAACGAACAGCGGGCGCCGGCCTGGGGTGCGTCATTCCCATCCTCGTGCTAGGCATTCTTGGCGTGGTGTTCTGGCAAGCCGGCTTGTTCGAGCGGCTCGGGTTTGGCGCAAACAACAGCGGCCTGCCCAACCTGCCGAAGATCGTTGCCGGCGCGCGGATATTTGGCTCGCCATTTCCGTTGCCGCGCGCGGATGACGGTGGCCAGGAAGTGGCCTATCTCACGCTGGCCGACAAAGCCACCAAGGTGGTCAACGTGGACATGACGAAAGAGGTGGAGAAGTGGCGCAGCCGTGATTTCTCCGATCACTTCACAGACATTGCCATGCAGGCAGACGCCGAGCGCGTGTTTGTGGTCGATGGCGATGCGCTGGTGGCGTTGAATCGGGCGAATGGCGAAGTGGCTTGGGAGTTGACGCTGCCCTACGCTATCTCGACCGATTACCAATGTCGTTTCAATGCCTGCCTGCGTTTGTTTGACGACCAGGTGGTGGTGCGGCTGAAGGATGGAACATTGCAGGCGGTGAACAGCGCTACTGGCAAGCCGGCGTGGTCAAAGCAATTGAACTACACCAGCGGCGGCCTGTACAACGCACTTGGCAATCCGGCCGTCGTGGATACGGACGATGGCAAGAATTCTGCTGCAACGTTCTTTGTTTTTGATCGCAACAGCGGCGAGGTCACGATGAAGATGGCACCGGATTGTGTGCCGGATCGCAACTCGTCGAGATTGCGCGCTGAGTATCCTTTCGCATCAGACGACTGGCTGATCGCGCCAGATGGCAAATCGCTGGTCGTGGTGAAGGATGGCAGTCTGCCGTGCGCATGGCGCTTCGATCTGGCTACCGGCAAGGAGATCTGGTTGTATCAGTCAGATCAGAATGCGACTGACAAAGCCAAACTGCCGTTTATGCGCAAGGAGCCGACGCTGGTTTCGGAGGATGGCGTGTTCGTTGCCGGCACTGGCAGCGACGGAGTGATGTACAGACTGGATATGCAGACCGGCGCATTCAGCCTGTTGTTCACCGACACGCGGCACAGCCTCGAGCCTGTGCTGGCGCGCGCCGGCATGTTGTATGTGCTTGCCACCCCCAACTTCGACAGCGCCAAAAGAATACTGCGAGCCTACGATGCAACCAGCGGCGAAAAGAGATGGCAACTCGATCTCAAGATCGGCGGCGGCCTCGACAACTGGTTGTTGCAGCCGAGCAGCGCCGGCCTCTTTCTTGCGCAATCGTTGTGGGACGACGACAAAATTCAGTTCGATGTGCTGGATCCGCAGACCGGCGCCAATCAGCGCCGGCAGACGTTGGAGATGGGGCATCCCAGCCTCACCGGCAAATACATCGATGGCGATACAGCCTGGCTCAACTTCTCCACCAAATTGCACGAAGTAGACATGGCTACCGGCAATGTGAACAATACTTGGCCGTGATCGGTGCAGCGCACTGACGAGCGGCCGAGCGACATCCCGTGCTGGTTTGGCGAAAATTCAAATTTACAATGAGGCAGATGAGACGCCTGATGCCAGTGGCACTCTCGGTCGCGTGCGTCCTCGCGCTCACTGCAATGCAACCCTTCGCGCCGCCGGAGCCGCCCGAAAAGATCACGCCGCGCGCATGGCAAGCCACACAGAGCAGCGACGATGTCGATTTGCTCATCACCGCGCAGGGCTTTCCCGACCTTTCGCCGGCGCGCACTTTGCCAACGAAAGAGGCCAAAACGCGATTTGTCACGCAGGTGCTGTTGCAGCACGCCGAGCAAGCGCAGCGCCAATTGCGCGCCGACCTCGCGCAGCAGGGCGCAGACTTTACGCCGCTATGGATCAGCAACCAGATCGTGGTGCGGCACGCCAGCCGCGCCCAAGCCGTGCAGTTGGCCGGCCGCACCGACGTGGTGATGGTGGATGTCGACGAGAAGATCAAGGGCGTGGAAAGTGCTCCGTTGAACGCCGAGGACATATTTCCGGCGCGCCGAAATGTAAACTCGCCAGCTGCGGTTGAGTGGGGCGTGCAGCGGGTGCATGCGCCGGCTGTCTGGGCGCTTGGCTACAGCGGCCAGGGCATCGTCATCGCCAACCTCGACACTGGTGTGCGCTGGGATCACGCCGCGCTGAAACCGCACTATCGCGGTTGGAATGGCGCAAGCGTTGACCACAACTACAACTGGTTCGACGCTGCGCCGGAGATTGGGCCGGCGTCGCCCGTGCCGGTGGATGTGAATGGGCATGGCACACACACGACTGGCACCGCCGTTGGTGATGATGGCGCAGGCAACCAGATCGGCGTTGCGCCGAGCGCGCAATGGATTGCCTGCCGCAACATGGCCGGCGTCGGCGGCATTGGCAGTGTTGTACGCTATATCGCTTGCTTCCAGTTTGCCCTCGCGCCGACCGATGTGAGCGGCAACCACCCTGATCCAGACAAGGGCGCAGACATCACCAGCAACTCGTGGGGCTGCGATCCGGACTATGGCGAAGTCGGCTGCAATGTGCCAAGTGCGCTGGTCACGGTGACACAGGTGCTGCGTGACGCCGGCGTGATGGTGGTGGCGAGCGCCGGCAACAGCGGCCCCTCATGCGGCAGCGTGCTGAACGCGCCGGCCACGCTCGATCAGGCCTTCAGCATCGGTGCGACCGATGGCAGTGACACCATCGCGAGTTTCAGCAGCCGCGGCCCATCGACGCTGACTGGCAAGGTGAAGCCGGATGTGGTTGCGCCAGGCGTGAGTGTGCGCTCGGCCATCTTCGACACGGACGCAAGCTATGGCTTCAAGAGCGGCACCAGCATGGCCGCACCGCACGTGGCCGGCGTGGTGGCGCTGTTGTGGAGCGCTGCGCCGTGGCTGCGCGGTGATGTGCCGGCGACTGAAGCCATCCTGCGGGCCAGCGCCACACCCATCTCCAGCACGCAGGCTTGCAGTGGCGTGGATGGCTCGCATAGACCAAACAACGTGTATGGCTATGGCATGATCGACGCGCAGGCGGCCGTCTCCATGGCGCTGCAGCAAGCCGGCGCGCTGCTGGCGCAAGCGCCGGCACTTGCGCCCTTCACCGACCCCATCACCGTCACGCTTCACCTCACGAACGCCTCGCCGCTCACGCATGCCGGCGTGGTGGTCAGCGCCACGCTGCCGGCCAGCACCACGCTGCTTGGGTCGACGCCGGCGGCGAGTGTGATATCGGGCACGCTGATGTGGTCGCTCGGCGCGCAGCCGCCATCAACTGTGATCACGCTCACGTTCAGCGTGCAGCCGGCGCAGGCTGGCGTGTTCGTTTGGAATAGCGCGGTGTCGTTTGATGGGTTGCGCGCGCCGCTGGCGGGCGCGCTGGCGCAGACGCTGGTATGGTCGCAGCGCCGTTTGCTGCCGGTGTTGCTGCGGCAGGACTGACGCGGCTACCCCATCAGCGCGAATGTCGCCGCAAATATCCACGCAAACACAATGGCGTTGAGCAGCGCGCCGGCCCAAGTCGCGCGCGTCAGCCCGTATAGCCAGTGCGAATACAGGCCAAACCACGCAAACATGGCTGCCATCGCCGGCAGGAGCAACAGCAAGAACGCCGGCGCGCCGAGGAAGATCACTGCGATCAGCAGGGCCGCGACAACGATGATTTTGGTGCTGATGTACAGCGCCAGCCGCGCGCGCCGTGAGTGCCGCGCCACCAATGCCTCATCCGCCCAGAAAAAGGCGAGGCAACACACGAAAAGCCCCATCGCGATCCATGTGCGGTCTCCCACGAGCGCGAAGTTGCTCCATGTCAGATGCGCCGGCAGGCCAAGCGTGGCCAGTGCATATGCCGTCAGGATCAGCACGGGAATGAGCGGTCTGAGGGACGCCGGCTGAAAGGTGATGGCTGCCTGCGCCGCCGGCGCGGTGCGTTGCTGCGCCCACAGGTAGGCGCCGATGACGACGCCATACAGCAGGAAGAATGCACCGAGGTAGTTGCCCACCGCGAGTGGCATCAGCTGGTAGGGGATCCAGCCCAGGCGCAGCACCACCACTGCCAGCATCGCCACCAGGATCGACATGAGGAGGACGCGAGCCGGGCTGATCGCCGGCGATGCCGAATCATCTTTTGCCGGAAAATTGAACGCGCGCACGACCCATTCCGCCAGCGGCAGGAACGCGAGTGCCGCAGCGAGATACAGCAACAATACCCAACTCATGCGCGCGTCAAATTGCAAGGCGCGATCTGGCGCAGCCACGCGGAGGGCTGCGTCCAGCCAGCGCAACATCTCCTGATATGCCTCGTGGCTGAACAGGATGGTGGTGTGTTCTGCATGCGGAACCAGCGCCAGCCGGCGTGCTGTGCCATCCGCAAAATTGCCATAGTCTTTATTGGCAATACCTTGGGGATAGGCCGCCTTCAGGCCGGCGGTGGCAGCTTGAATGAAGCCGCGAAACGCATTTTCGCCGGCGAGGATGAGCAGGTTGCGCGGGCGCGCAGCATCTCGCGTCAACTGCGCGCCGAGATTGCCCGGTGAAATTGCAATTGTCGCCGGCACGTCGCTGTGTTCGCTGCCGTAGCGCGCCACTGCGTTTGCCCCCAGGGCATGGCCGAGGATGGCGATGCGCCGCGCATCGACAAATGGTTGTTGTTTCAGCCAGGCGCGCACGGTGTCGATGTCGCTTGCCAGCGCCATAGATTGTGCGCTGGCGGGATTGTCGGGCAGGCGATTCAGGTTTGCACCATGGCCGGCGAAGTCGATGAGCGCGGCGGCATAGCCATTGCGTGCCAGGGTGTAGCCCAAGCCGTACATCAGTTGGCGGTTGCTGCTGAAGCCATGCGCCACGATTACTGTGGGCAGCGCCCCATTTGCCTGCGCCGAGGCAAGAATTTCGACCGGCACACCGTTGATCCTTTCGGCACGGCGCGCGATGCCATTGCCGGCGGCGATCAGGTTGAGGACGGAGACCAGCGCGAGGACTGCGGCGATGGACAGCAGAATGAGGTTGCGTCTGTTCACGCGGCACATTGTAGATTTTCATCCTGTCGCTGCGGGACTCTCTTCCCTTGCGCAACTCAACGATAATCGCCGGCCATGAAGGGCTTCACAAAACTCCTGCTCGACATCGTGATGGGTGCGATCATCCCGATTTTGATCTTGAACAACTTTACCAAGCCGCTGGGCGCGACGATGGCGTATGTGCTGGCGGCGCTGGTGCCGGTGGCGTATGTGCTGGTCGACACGCTGTTTATCAGCCGGCGCTTCAACGCGATCACGACGTACGTTGCGCTCACTGCCATCATGCAGGGCGTGCTGGCATTTTGGTTCGTGGATGGCTGGCGCTATGCCTTTAAGGACAGCGCCGGCCTCATCGTCGGCGCGCTGTTGTTTCTTGGCAGCATCGCGCTGGGCAAGCCGATGATGCGATTCTTTGCCACGCAGGTCTTCCAGCCCGATACGCCGGCGAAGGATGAGTCACTGAAGAGGCTGTATGCGCAGCCGCCGGCAAAGCGCGGTTTGGTCATATCGACGACGCTGATTGGCATTGAAAATGCGGTGCTGGCTGCGCTCAACTTCGCGCTCAACATGCGCATTGTCACGGCGGCATTTGGCACCGATCAGTTCAACAGCCAGGTGGCGGAGGTGAACGCCATCACGCGCATCCTATTCACGCTGGTCGCGTTCGGCGTGTTTGCAGTTGCGTTCTACGTCGTCTATCGCGCCATCTTCAAGGTGCTGCCGGAGGAGGAGGGCAAGAGCCAGATCGAGAGCGAGTTTTGGGATCTGATGAGCCAGTGGGAGAAGAACGGCTATCGGCGCACGGCGGGAGCGCCGGCAGAGCAGGGATGAATACCAGCGCCGGCCACGGGCAACGCGCAATCGCTGTGCGCGTTTGGTTGAGCCAGCGCCAGTGCGTGACGAAAACTTTTTACTCGGTTTCGGCGGGGAAATGGCGCACAAACTCGCGGTTGCGCCGCGCCATCATACCCAGACTGATGGCAATGCAGCCGCACAGGCATGCCAGCAGCGCGATGACTGCTGTGATATCACCCGGTGAAACAGCGATCACTTGCACGGCGGAATTGATGACATTTGGTTCCATGGTTTGTTCCCTGTCTCCTTCATGCGCACGGTTGGCACGCACAAGATACGTGATGCCGACAATAAGTGCAATATGAGCAGCTTAAATCCTCGCTTAAATTTTGCTCGTCATACACGCAATTAAGTTGTCAGATGGTCAAGTCACAACGTCAATTGACTATTGCATTGCGACTGATTGACCTGATAACCATCAGATAACTCCCTATAATCGCAGCGATGAATGCCATTGCCACATTGTTGCTCATGCTCCCGTTCTTGCTGCCAATCCTGCTTGCCAACGTCGGTGAGAGGGAGCGCAGCGTGCGACTGTTTGCCTACGTCTACCTCGCGCTGTTGAACGGCATTCTGGCGCTGATGGGCTTCTTTAGCCTCGTCGCCGGCGTTGCGCTTTCAGATCCCAATGTCCTGAATCAATTGGCTGAACAAAACCCCGGGTTGAATGTTGAGCAATTGCACCAGGCTCGGCTTGACATCGCTGGCCTGCTCCTGATTTTATTTGCGATTATTGCGATTGTCGTGTTGTTGCCGCAAATCCGCAGCTTGCTTGCCCGCGTGTTGCCCATCGACGCCAGCAGCGCTGTTCATGCAACGGCCTTGTCGATGACAAGCGCGGCCTTCGGCATCAACCTTTTTCAAATGGCTGCGCTTAGCCCCTTGATTTTTGCCGCTGCCGCGAATGAGCAAATTTCGGGCCAGCTTCAGCAAGGCTATCTCGATGTGCTCGTGTTTCCATTGCTCACGCTGGTCATTGCCGCCCTGCTTGGGGTGGGATTGTATATTCGTCGCAATCAGCAGCAAACGTTTCAACGGCTGGGCCTGACGCTGCCAAATCTCCGGCAGGCCGGCATTGCGCTTGGCGTGACGGCTGGATTGCTTGCGTTTAGTTTTCTGACAAACGTGATCTGGCAAGCCATTGACCCAAACAGCCTGAAGGAAGTGGGCGGCGTGCTGAAAGGGATGACGGGCAATCTCAACGGCATCCCTGGCGCATTGGCGATTGGTCTGTCGGCAGCCATCGGTGAGGAGACATTCTTTCGCGGCGCGTATCAGCCGCGCATGGGGCTGCCGTTGGCCGCGTTGCTGTTTGCCTCATTTCATGTGCAATACGGCGTGACGCCGGCGACTTTGCTGGTGCTGGTGATCGGCGCTGTGCTGGGCGTGCTGCGTCAGCGCACCTCGCTCACGGTGTGCATCATGGTGCATTTCCTGTTCAACTTTGTCAGTGTGCTGCTGCCGTGAGTTTGTAGATGCCGCCGGCGCGGTCCAGCACATATAGTTCGCCCTGTGCGTCCTCGCCAAATGACGTGATGCTGTATTCGGTGCTGAAGAGCAGATCATTGCCCCACGTCTCATCCGCATCGGTGCGCAGGCTCCAGATGCGGCCAGAGCAGTAATCACCATAGATATAAGCGCCAACCAGCGCCGGCACGGAGGTGCCGCGATATACATAGCCGCCGGTCACCGAACAGCCATCCTCGCCATGCCGGTATTCCTGGATGGGATTGGTCATCGCGTCGGTCTTTGCGCCGGCGTATTCCTCGGTTCCCTCGCGCAAGTTCCAACCCCAATTCTCACCGCCCTGGCTGGAGGCCGGCTGAAAGTTGATCTCCTCGATCGTGTTTTGACCGACATCGGCGATGTACAAATCGCCGGTGGCGCGATCGAAGCTGAAGCGCCACGGATTGCGCAGCCCGACCGACCAGATTTCCGGCCTGGCATCTGCTCCGAAGCTGGGGTTGCCCGCCGGCGTCATATACGGCGCGTCTTTTGTTGACTGTGACACATCGATGCGCAGCATCTTGCCGAGCAGCGATGTCACATCCTGGGCGTGATGCTGCGGATCGCCCTGGCTGCCGCCATCTCCCATGCCGATGTACAACATGCCATCTGGCCCAAACTGCAATTGGCCACCGTTGTGGTTGGAATACGGCTGGCCGATCTTGATCACCTGCCATTCGCTGTTCGGGTCGGCACTCAGGCCGTCGGCGCTGGCGAGGAAGCCGGCGACGATCGTATCGCCGCTGCGATCGGTGTAGTTCACAAACAGCTTGTGTGATTGCTGGAAATCCGGCGCGAAGGCGACACTGAGCAAGCCTTGCTCGTTGCCGCTGCTGCCCACTCTGTCTTCGATATCGAGGAAGATCGCTTCGTCCAGCGCGCCATTGCGGATGATGCGGATGCGGCCAGCTTGCTCAGTCACATAGAGCAGCCCGCTGCCGTCGCCGGCGTGGGTGAGAAAGGTCGGCTTCTCAAGACCATCGACGAACAATTGCAGCGCTGGCTCGAACACAACATCTGCGGTTGGCGATGCAATGGCTTCGCTTGTGGCAGTTTGAGTGGCAGGAGGCGTCTCGGTGGGTGTTTCGACCGTCGGCTCAGTTGCAGCCGGCGTGGGTGTGGCTGCAAAAGTCACCTGCGGCGTGACCGGCGCAGCGGTCTGCGGCACAGCGGTTGGCGCGACCGTCGGCGCTGACGTGCGGCAGGCAGCGCCGACGAGCAGCATGACACACGCAAAAAGCAATCTCTTCAATTCGAACATGCATATCCTCCCAAATACACAATACAGATGTGTCGATGCTAAAGGTATCGCCTGAGAGCAAGGCGAGAGCAAGCCCAGATTCATCAGCCATGCTATAACCCGCCTCCATGACCACTGTTGCATTTCAAGGTGTGCCAGGCGCATATAGCGAGCAGGCTGCTTTCGACTTCTTCGGCGAGCAGGCGCAACCCATCCCACGGCCCTCGTTTGATGACGTGTTTGACGATGTGGCCGGCGGCAAATGCGACTATGGCATTGTGCCGGTTGAGAACTCACTCGGCGGAAGCGTGCACCGCAACTACGACCTGTTCATGCGGCATGATCTGCATATCGTGGGCGAGGCGATCGTGCGCATTCGCTGGTATCTCTACACGTTGCCCGGCGTGCAGTTGGGTGACATCAAGCGCGTCATGTCGCACTGGCAGGCGCTGGCGCAAACCGAGCGCTCGCTCAACAAGCTGCTGCCAGACGCGGAGCGCGAGCAGGTGTATGACACCGCCGGCAGCGTAAAAATGCTGGCCGAAGAGCAGCGTCGCGACACGGCGGCCATCGCTGGCATTCGCGCGCGCGAACTGTACGGCTTGCCGATTTTGATCGAGGGCATCGAGGACGACCACACGAACTACACGCGATTTGTGGTGCTTGCCTCTGCTGCCCGCCAGTTTCCCGTTAGGGAGGGGCCGGCAATCGGGACGAAGACCTCCATCGTCTTTGCCCTGCGCAACGAGCCAGGCGCGCTGTTCAAGGCGTTGGCGGTGTTTGCGCTGCGCAACATCGATCTGACCAAGATCGAATCGCGGCCGCTGCAAGGCTCGCCGTGGCACTATCTGTTCTATCTCGATTTCGCAGGCGATGTCGCAGAGGAGAATTGCCGGCGCGCCATCGAACACCTGCGCGAGTTTGCAACCATTCTGCGCGTGCTTGGAAGCTATCCACGGGCTACAATGCCCACCCAGTGATTTGAAGCCTGTTGGGTTTTGACACGAGACTAGCCATTTGGAGGACGATCCATGAAGATGATTTTGGCTGTAGTGCAGGCAGATGATGCATCGAAGGTGACACAGTCGTTGATTGAAGCCGGCCATCGCGTGACGCGCATCGCCACGCAGGGCGCATGGCTGCGCCGCGAAAACGCCACCTTGCTGCTTGGCGTGCCTGACGAAAAAGTGGATGATGTGCTGAAGACGTTGCAGCACACTGCGCGCCGGCGCACGTCCTATATCAGCGTGCCGCGCGAAGTGCCGGGTGCGCTGAACGCGCAGGTCATCGATGTGGAAGTGGGCGGGGCAACTGTGTTCGTGCTGAACGTGGAGAGGTTCGAGCACATTTAGCAGAATCTTGGGCAAAGGCGCCAGGCTGAGAAGAAACGCATGGCGCCTTTGCGAGCGTTACTCCGAAAACCCCTCGCCAGCCTCGCGCTTCAGCCTCGCCATCTCTTCACTCAGCCGCAGCGGCAGGCGCTGCACCGATGTCGCCGGCGCGCGCAGGTTGAAGTCGAAGATGTCCTTGTTGATCTCTTCGACGCTGCGCGCGAATCGATCCCAGGCGCATTTCCATTCATCCTCGATGTCCATGCGCTCACCGGCGGTTTGAGCTTTTGACAGCTGCATGAGCTGGCGGGCATGGGCGCGCGTGACATTCGCGCGCGCGGCAAAGAGTTTCTCGCGCAGCGCCTTGTCATCCTCGATCCACGCTGGCACCATGTTGTTGCTCTTCAAGAGGCGCATCGCCAGGCGGTCTTCTTCTGGCACATGCGCGTCATCGTCCAGATCGATCTGACCTTTGCGTGAGAGTGCATCAAATGCGCCGGCGTCACGCGCCTCCTTCAATTTGCGCTCGATCAACCGCCCCCAATCCATGCCCGCATTGTACCGAATGCGCAAGGCGGAGCCCGGTGATAAACTGGTTAACACTCATCCTTGTCGGAACCTTTTGCAGGTGCAAGAATCTTGACGAAGCAAGACGCGGACCCAGTGCACGCCAGCGCAAATCGCCCGCGTGAGCAAAAGGCGAATGGCGCCGGTCGCAAAGTTACCATCAGCGATATCGCGCGCGAAGCCGGCGTGTCGAAGACCGCCGTGTCGTTTGCGTTCAACATGCCGGGCCGGCTTTCTGAAAAAACGGCGCGCCACATTCTGGGTGTTGCGCGCCAGCTTGGCTATGCCCCAAACCCCATCGCGCGCAGTCTGAACACGCGCCGCACCAACGCGCTGGGTGTGCTGGTGCCACAAGACATCCCCACCGTCATGGACAACCCGTTCTTCGCTGAACTCCTCAGCGGCGTCGGTGAAGTGTGCGATGGGGAGGGCATGTCGCTGATGCTGGTGCCGCCGATGCGTGGCTCGCTGGTGGAAGCCACCTATGCTGCGCTGGTGGATGGCTGCATCGTGACTGGTCTGGAGGCTGATGACAAGGCTGTGCGCGCCCTGAAGTTGCGACAGATTCCCTTTGTGATGGTGGATGTGGATGCGCCGGCGAACATCACTTCAGTCAGCATCGATGATTTCAGCGGTGGACATGTCGCGCTCAAGCATGTGCTGGATCGCGGACATCGCCACATTGCCATCGTGGCGTTTGCCTCGCTCACGGGCCGCATCGAAGATTACACTGGCACGCTCAAGCACCGCTTCGAGGGCTATTGCAGGGCATTGAATGAACGCGGGTTGACGCTGCACAGTCCCGGCGTGCAGGCGTTGGAATGCGCGTGCAGCGTTGCCGGCGGGCATGAGGCGATGTGCAGTGTGTTGAGGCAGTCACCGCGTCCCACCGCCATCGTGGCGTTGAGTGATGCGATTGCGTTTGGGCTGATTGAAGCTGCGCGCGAGGCCGGCTTGCGGGTCCCGCAGGATGTGTGCGTTGTTGGCTTCGATGATGTGGAAGCGAGCCAGCTGGTGAACCCGCCGCTGACGACAGTGCGGCAACCCATTCGCGAGAAAGGCCGGCGCGCTGCTGATCTGCTCGTGCAGATGTTGCGCGCTGACACACCACTGCCGGTGCAGCATATTTGCCTGCCGGTCGAGCTGGTCGTGCGCGAAAGCTGCCCTTGAGAGAGATTGGGGATTGAAGCGCCCAATCACTATTCTCCGATCTGCAAGCCCTCTAGTCTCTCTGCCATGAAGCGTTGCCTTACACGAGACCACCGCTCCCGAAAAATCGCTTCAAGGCGCAGAACACCTGTGCTATAGTTGTTTGCTTTCAACGATTCAGCGCGCACTTTTCAGAGTGCGCTATGGGGTGGGATGGGAATCATGGCTCAGGAAATGATCTCGGTTCGCGGCGCGCGTGTGCATAACCTCAAGAACATCAGCGTGGACATTCCGCGCGATCGGATGGTCGTCATCACCGGCCTCAGCGGCAGCGGCAAATCATCACTCGCGTTCGACACGATCTTCGCCGAAGGCCAGCGTCGCTATGTCGAAAGTTTGTCGGCATATGCGCGGCAATTTCTCGGCCAGATGGAGAAGCCGGACGTTGATCAGATCGAAGGGCTGTCGCCGGCGGTCTCCATCGATCAGAAGGGCAGCAGTCACAACCCGCGCTCAACCGTCGGCACCGTCACCGAAATTTACGACTATCTGCGCTTGATGTTTGCACGCATCGGCATTCAATATTCGCCGGTCACCGGCCAGCCGCTGCAATCGCAGAGTGCCGAGCAGATCGTTGACCAGATTGCAGCGCTGCCCGCCGGCACGCGCGTGCAAATTCTTGCGCCGCTCATCAAGGACAAGAAAGGGCACCACCAGCAGGTCTTCGAGGACGTGCGCAAGGAGGGTTTCGTCCGCGTGCGCGTGAATGGCGACGTGCGCAACGTCGACGAGGAGGTCGAGCTTGATCGCTACAAATTGCACAATATCGAGGCGGTGGTAGATCGTCTGGTGGCGCCGGCGAAAGAGGATGTCGAAGAGCGCGCCGGCTTCATGACGCGCCTCACCGATTCGGTGGAGACGGCGCTGAAACTCGGCGCGGGCTTCTTGATCGCGATGGTGCAGGATGCTGTCCTCATACCAGATCTTTCTTCACAAGGGAGTGGGAGCGATAACAATCCACCCACTGTGGTCGAAGATCTGAAATGGCGCGACATTTTGTTCAGCGAGAAGAAGGTCGATCCAGCCACTGGCATCAGCTATCCCGATCTTGAGCCAAAGCTGTTCTCGTTCAATGCGCCGCAGGGCGCCTGCCCAGAGTGTCAGGGTCTGGGAAGCCGGCGCGAGATCGATCCAGCGCTGATCGTGCCGAATCCCGATCTGACGATTGAGGAGGGCGCGATCGACGCGAATGGCTGGAACAGCACCGATGAGGATGGCTGGGGCCAGACGATGTTGCGCGCAGTGTGCAATGCCTACCGCATCCCGATGGACAAGCCGTGGTGGCAACTGAGCGAGGCGCAGCGCACCGTGCTGATGTATGGCACCAACGGCGAGCGTGTTCGCATGAGCTATGTCAACCGCATGGGCGAGCGCCGCAACTACGACATTGCATTTGAGGGCGTGGTGAATAACCTGATGCGCCGGCATCGCGAGAGCGGCAGCGACCATATCAAGCAGGCCATCGAAGAGGTGATGACCTACCGCGAATGCGAGACGTGCCACGGCAAACGCCTGAGGCCGGAGGTGCTGTGTGTGAAGATCGCCGATCAAAATATCGCCGATGTCGGCGACATGAGCATCGGCAAGGCGCTGGCGTGGATCCATTCGCTGGGTATTGAAGAGGATGGGAGAGCGGGGAGATTGGGAGATAAAGGGGCGCAAAATGGGAAATCTCCTCAGGCACTTGCCGTCTTGCCCCCTCATCAAGTCGTATTGAGTGATCGCGACAAGCAGATCGCGCGGCAGATTGTGAAGGAGATTCGCGCTCGTTTGCAGTTTCTGGTCGATGTCGGCCTGGACTATCTGACGCTGAGCCGCAGCGCGACCACGCTGAGCGGCGGCGAGAGCCAGCGCATTCGCCTGGCCACGCAAGTTGGCTCGCAGTTGATGGGCGTGCTGTATGTGCTAGATGAACCGAGCATCGGCCTGCATCAGCGCGACCAGCAGCGCCTGATCAACACATTGACGCGGATGCGTGATCTGGGCAACACCGTGCTGGTGGTGGAGCATGACGATGACACCATGCGCGCCGCCGACTACATCATCGACATGGGGCCCGGCGCCGGCGAACATGGCGGCGAGATCGTTGCCACCGGCACGCCGGATCAGATTGCCAAGAACAAAGACTCGCTGACCGGCGCGTATCTCAGTGGTCGCAAGCGCATCCCAGTCCCGAAGCAGCGCCGCGCCGGCAATGGCAAAAAGATCACCTTGATCGGCGCGCGCGAAAACAACCTCAAGAATATCGATGTTGACATCCCGCTCGGCAAGTTCGTGTGCATCACTGGCGTGAGCGGCAGTGGCAAATCGTCGTTGATCGTGGAATGTCTGTACAAGGCGTTGGCGAACAAGTTGAATGGGGCAATGGAGCGCGCCGGCGGCTTGCGCGATGTTGAGGGGCTTGAGGCGCTCGACAAGATCATCAACATCG
The DNA here is from genome assembly GCA_964590135.1 of uncultured Anaerolineae bacterium. Lineage (GTDB taxonomy): Bacteria > Chloroflexota > Anaerolineae > J036 > Brachytrichaceae > JBDHWI01. Next base: position 59,658 of record CAZPVX010000025.1, read on the forward strand.
ACCAGCAACCCATTGGCCGCACGCCTCGCAGCAACCCCGCCACCTACACTGGCTTGTGGACGCCGTTGCGCGATCTGTTTGCCGAATTGCCCGACAGCAAAATGCGCGGCTACAAGAGCGGTCGTTTTTCGTTTAACGTGAAGGGCGGGCGTTGTGAGGCGTGCGAAGGGCAGGGCGTGATTCAAATTCAAATGCAGTTCATGCCCGATATCTATGTGACGTGTGACGTGTGTCATGGCACGCGCTTCAACCGCGAGACGCTGCAAGTGCGCTACAAGGGCAAGAACATCGCCGAAGTGCTGGACATGACGATCAACGAATCGCATGCGTTTTTCAAGGACATCCCGCCCATTGCGCGCAAGCTGGACACATTGATCGAAGTGGGTCTGGGCTATATCAAGCTGGGGCAGCCGGCGACTACGCTCAGCGGCGGCGAAGCGCAGCGCGTCAAACTCAGCCGTGAACTGAGCAAGCGCGCCACCGGCCGCACGATCTATGTGCTGGATGAGCCGTCAGTGGGTCTGCATGCTGCTGATGTGCACAAGCCCATTCACGTGTTGAACACGCTGGTAAATGATGGCAACACCGTCGTCGTGATTGAGCATCACCTCGATATCATCAAGGTGGCTGACTGGATCATCGATATGGGGCCAGAGGGTGGCGATGGTGGCGGCACGGTGGTGGCCGAAGGCGCGCCGGAGGATATTGTGAAAGCGCCGGCGAGCAAAACCGGCCACTTCCTCAAGTATGTGCTGGATCAGGCCAGAGTGTGGGATGCAAAGGAATCTGCGCTGGCGAAGGCGGCGAAGAAAGGCAAAACAAAAAAGAGGTAGGGCGGCCTGCCAATTCGGTCCCGCCGAACGGCCAAAGAAATCACGCAAGTCATGTGGCAAATTCCCTTTTGCTCAAGGTATACTCGCCCCCTAGCACTGGCTTTGAATATCCTGGAGGATACATAGATGATTCGGTCGGACTCGCCTGCCTTGAATTTGGATAGCATCGCTGCGGCGTTGCGCTCGCAGATTGATAATTTCGCCCCCACACTTGCCGCGGTGGACGTCGGCACGGTGCAGGAAGTCGGCGACGGCATTGCGCGCTGCACAGGCCTCACCAACGTGCAGGCATCGGAACTCGTCGAGTTCACCAAGACCGGCACGCTCGGCCTTGCCTTCAACCTGGAGCCAGATGAGGTCGGCATCATCATCCTTGGCGATTACACTGACATCGAAGAGGGTGACACAGTCAAAAGCACCGGTCGCGTGATCTCTGTGCCAGTCGGCGATGCGCTGATTGGCCGCGTGGTGGACCCGCTGGGCCGGCCAATCGACGGCAAAGGCCCCATCAACACCCACAAATTCCGCCCACTGGAGCGCATTGCCCCAGGCGTGATCAAGCGCGCCAACGTGGACACGCCGCTGCAAACTGGCGTCAAGGCCATCGACGCGCTCATTCCGATTGGCCGCGGCCAGCGCGAGCTGATCATTGGCGACCGCAGCACGGGCAAGACCGCCGTCACGCTCGACACCATCATCAACCAGAAGGGCAAAGGCGTAGTGTGCATCTACGTTGCCATCGGCCAGAAGCTCGCACAGGTGGCGCGCGTGGTCAGCACGCTGGAGCAATACGGCGCGATGGATTACACCATCGTTGTCGTTGCCTCGGCGTCCGACTCGGCCACGCTGCAATATATCGCCCCTTACGCCGGCACCGCGATGGGCGAAGAGATCATGGAGAACGGCGTGACCATCGCCGGCCAGTTCATCAACGACGCGCTGTGCGTCTACGATGACCTGACCAAGCACGCCTACGCCTATCGTCAGGTGTCGCTGTTGTTGCGCCGGCCGCCGGCGCGCGAAGCCTATCCGGGCGACATCTTCTATCTGCACAGCCGCCTGCTGGAGCGCGCGGCGCGTCTGGCCTACGACTGGGTCATCCGAGAAGACAGCGCCAGCAACGACTGGGGCAATGGCGAAAGCGTGAATGGCAAGATCTACGGCGGCGCCATCGGCGAAGAGAACGCCAAGCATGAAATGAAGGAACTTGTCAAGGACGGCAAGAAATACAAGCTGGTCAAGAACCCGCAGACTGGTGGTTCGCTCACCTCTTTGCCGTTGATCGAGACGCAGCTCGGCGACGTCTCGGCCTACGTGCCGACCAACGTGATTTCGATTACCGACGGCCAGCTCTTCCTGGAGACTGACCTGTTCAACGCCGGTATTCGCCCCGCGATGAACGTGGGCATCAGCGTGAGCCGCGTGGGCGGCGACGCGCAGACGCGCGCCATGAAGCAGGTCGCCGGCCGCATGAAGCTGGAACTGGCGCAGTTCCGCGAGTTGCAGGCATTCGCCACCTTCGGCAGCGATGTGGATAAGACCACGCTGGCCTTGCTGGAGCGCGGCCGGCGCTTGACTGAATTGCTGAAGCAGAAGCAATACGAGCCGCGCCCGCTATGGGCGCAGGTGTCGGCTATCTTCGCTGCCACCAATGGCTTACTGGACAAGATTCCGGTCAACCGTGTGCAGGACTGGGAAGCCGGCTTCCTCAAGTATCTTGAGATGTCGTATCCCGATGTCGTCCATGGCATCATGAACGACAAGCGCATCAGCGATGACAACATCGCCAAGCTCAAGACGGCAGTCGAGGCATTCAACAAGACCTTCAGCTAAATAGTTGTGAGCTTTCAGTGCTGAGTGCTGGGTTGGCACACTCAGCACTGAGCACTCAGAACTTGGAACTTCCGCATGGCAACAGCACGAGAGATCAAGCGGCGCATCAAGAGCGTCAAGAACGTGCGCCAGATCACCAAGGCGCTCGAGAGCGTGGCTGCCGGCCGCGTGCGCCGCGCGCAGCAATTGGTGGAAGCCACGCGCCCGTACTCAACGCGCGCGCGCGACCTGCTCGCCAGCATTGCATCGCTTACCGGCGGCGAAACCAAACACCCGCTTCTGACTGACCGCGGCGAGGTGAAAAGCATCACGATCATGTTGGTGACTGGCGACCGCGGACTGGCCGGCGCCTTCAACAGCAACGTGTCGCGCCTGGCATTCAACACCATGCGCGAGAGCAAAGTGCCGGTGCGCTTTATCACGATTGGCAAGAAGGGTCGCGACTTCATCTACCGGCGTGGTGGGCAGATCGTGGCCGACTTCAGCGGCATGCCGGCGCGCCCGACGCTGCTGGATACCACGCCAGCCACCCGCACTGCCATCGACGATTTCCTGAATGGCGTCGCGGATGAAGTGTATCTGTGCTTCACACAGTTCATCAGCAGCACACAGCAGCGGCCAGTGATGAAGCGATTGTTGCCGCTCAGCTCGGAAGACATCAAGCCAGATGCAGCGGCGCATAGTGGACCGAAACCCGCGTATGAATTCGAGCCAGGTCCGGTGGAGATCCTGGACACGCTGCTGCCGCGCCTGACCGAGATGCAGGTGTATCAGGCCGTGCTGGAAAGCCAGGCTGGTTTCTACACTGCGCAGCGCATCGCCATGCGCAACGCAACCGACAACGCCGGCGAACTCATCACCGGTCTGACGCTGAGCTATAACAAGGCGCGCCAAAGCGGCATCACCAGTGAGTTGCTCGATATCGCCGGCGGCGCTGAGGCGCTGCGGCAGGTGCTGAAGCAGGCGGAAGCCGCGAAGGCATAGCTGTTTGATTTTGTGCGTTCCAAATCCCCGCCCCTTGCGCTTGTCGAAGGGGGCGGGGATTTTTGTTGGGCAGCCGTCGCTGTTGCGGTGTGAGGGCGTAACGGTATGCCGGCGGTCCGATGCGTTATCCTTTTGCCCCGTTCAAACATGGAAGCAGCGCCGGCGTCCTCGATTGCAAAACAGTCCGCGATGACACGAATCGTCGCCATTGCGCTGCGCCTCGTGCCGCTTGGGCTTGCGCTGGGTCTGTTCCTCGCCATCACGCTACATCAGTTGCATCTGCCAGGCTTCTACTACGACGAAGCGCTCGACCTCGTGCCAATGCTGCACGTCATGCGCGGCGAGCAGCCTGATCTGCTGCGCAACATTGGCATCGGCCGTTTCCCGATCATGCTGCTCGACTATATGGGCAGCCTCGGCGGCTACCTCACACTGCCGTTCATGGCGATCTTCGGGTCGGGTTTTGTGGCAGCGCGGGCGCAGCCAATTTTCTTCTCGTGCGTCACTATCGTGCTGGCGTGGTTGCTGGCGCGGCGCTGGTTTGGCGAGAGGGTCGCAGCAGTGACAGCGCTCCTGCTCGCGGTGAATCCCTCGTTCATCTGGTTCAGCCGGCAGGGCATCAGCGTCACCAGTGTGATGACCGTGTTTTCGCTGGGTGGCTTGCTGTTGCTGGATGTCGTTTTCAGGTGCCAGGATTGGGGCCGCAAGTCCTGGCTGTTGACACTTGCATCTGGCCTCTTGCTCGGCTTTGGTCTGTGGGCCAAGTTCCTGTTCTTCCGTTGGTTGATTGTGCTGGCCGTGATGGGATTGGTGTTCTACCTCGGTCGAGATCGCCGGCGACCCTTCTTGCTTTCACGCCTGCTCCGCTTCGCCCTTCCGCTCGTTCTTGGCTTCGCGATCGGCGCTGCGCCGTTGCTGTATTACAACGTTGTTGGCTTGCTGCGCGATGGACAGCCATGGACGCTGCATCTGCTGCTGCAATCACTCTTGAACCCGACCCAACAGTTTGGCGTGGACAACCGCAACATCCTCGCCAATTTGCAAAAATCGATCGATGACGTGCGCGTGTTCGTGGATGGCAGCTACTTCTGGTACAACGGCGTGCCATTCAGCAATGTGTTTGCGGTGCCGGCCTTGCTCATCGGCGCGGTCGTGGGGAGTGTGCTGGCAGTGCTCCGCGCGAAGCATTCTCATTCTGGAGTTAATGGGGTGGGGTTGGAAGAGAGCCGCGCCGAAGCGATGCGCTTCTTTGCAGTGCTGGCCGGCATTATCACGCTCATCGTGCTGGGCGCGTTCACCGTCACCGGTCTGTGGAGCACACACCAGTTCATCATGCTGCCGTTGCCGCAGATGGTGGTTGCGTGCGCGGCGGTTTGGTTGGCTGAATGGGTGACGCGGCGGCTCAGTGACAGGGTGACAGCGCCGGCGCTTCAAAAAAAACTGATCGTTGCGTTGCCCTTTCTTCTCGTTGGCTTGCTTCTGGCGCTACCCTTCAGCCGCGACTTGTGGGTGAGCGAGCGCCATCATGAGACGCTGGCGACCACTGGCGGAAGCGGTCGCTTCTCAGATGCGGTTTACAAGCTGGCTGACTGGCTCGATGGCAACCACATCGGCCAACCCATCGCGCTGGACTGGGGTATTGAGAAACAGGTGCGCGTGCTGACCGCTGACCGCGTTCGCCCGCTGGAGATCTTTGGTTATGCACCAGAGCCGGACGAGGCCTTCCGCGAGCAGGTGAAGTTGCTCATTCAAGACCCAAGCCGGCGCTACATCGTGCTCTGGGATCGATTTGCCGTTTATAATCGGCGCGCGGCATTTACTGAAATTGCCAACCAGGCCGGCAAGCAGGTGGTGGAGGTGTTCATCGCCCACGAAAAGAGCGGTTTGCCAGTCTATGTTGTGTTGCAAGCAAAATAATTCAAACGAGATACGGAGCAAAAAATGACTCAGAATGGTCATGGCAGTGTCACTGGCAAGGTGGTTGCGGTTCGTGGTGGCGTAGTGGATGTGGCTTTCCCACCCGAACAGTTGCCCGAAATTTACGACGCGTTGGAAGTGAAGCGCGGCGATGGCCGGCTCGTGTTGGAAGTGCAGCAGCACCTCGGCAACGATGTGGTGCGCACCGTCGCCATGGATACCACCGACGGCCTGCGACGCGGTGAAGACGTGGCTGCGACCGGCGCGCCGATCAGCGTGCCAGTCGGCCCGGCCACGCTCGGACGCATCTTCAACGTGTTGGGAGATCCGGTCGATGGCCGGCCCGAAGCCAAGACCGAAATCACGTATCCCATTCACCGCCCTGCGCCCACCTTCGAGGATCAGAAGGGTTCGGTCGAAATTCTTGAAACTGGCATCAAGGTTATCGACCTTGTTGCGCCATTTACGAAGGGCGGCAAGACCGGCATCTTCGGCGGCGCCGGCGTGGGCAAGACTGTGACGATTCAGGAGTTGATCAACTCCATTGCCAAGTTCCACAACGGCTACAGCGTGTTTGCCGGCGTTGGTGAGCGCACGCGCGAAGGCACGCAGCTTTACAAGGAAATGAACGAGGCCGGCGTGATCGATTCGCTGGTGATGGTGTTTGGTCAGATGAATGAGCCAGCCGGCGTGCGTCTGCGCGTCGCCCTCACGGGCCTGACCATGGCCGAGTATTTTCGTGATGAGGGCCGCGATGTGCTGCTCTTCATCGACAACATCTTCCGCTTCGTGATGAGCGGCTCGGAAGTGTCGGCGCTGTTGGGTCGCATGCCCAGCGCGGTGGGTTACCAGCCGACGCTGGCGACTGAGATGGGCGCGCTGCAAGAGCGCATCACCTCAACCAAGCGCGGCTCGATCACCTCGATGCAGGCAGTGTATGTGCCGGCGGACGACTACTCCGACCCCGCGCCGGTGGCAACCTTTGCCCACCTCGACGCGACAGTGAACCTGGAGCGCTCGATCGCCGAGAAAGGCATCTTCCCGGCGGTTGATCCGCTCGCTTCGACCAGCCGCATCCTCGACCCGCTAGTCGTGGGCGAAGAGCATTACCGCGTGGCGCGCGAAGTGCAGCGCACGCTGCAGCGCTACAAGGACTTGCAGGACATCATCGCCATTCTCGGCGTGGATGAGTTGAGCGAAGACGACAAGATCCTCGTGGCGCGCGCACGCAAGATAGAGCGGTTCTTCAGCCAACCCATGTTTGTGGCAAAGGCATTTACTGGTCGCGATGGCCGCTACGTGAAGATCAAAGACACGGTGGATAGCTTTGCTCGCATTTTGAAGGGCGACTTGGACGAAGTGCCGGAGACTTTCTTCCTGATGAAGGGCACCGTGGACGAGGTGTGGGAGGAATACGAGAAGGCGCGCGCGGAGCAAAAATAAAGATTTTGATTGCTGAGTTTCGGATTTGAAGCTCGGCATTCAAAATTGAGCATTCATTCATGCCACTCCAA
>CAZPVX010000026.1:0-65675 GCA_964590135.1 uncultured Anaerolineae bacterium
TGGCGCCTACATCTACTCGGTGTCGTCACCTTTCAACGGCTTTGCCACACCGGAGATGCTGCACGAAGACGAGTGGATGATGCAGATCGACGACTTCCGTGGCATTTGCTAAATAGAAGAGTCGGAGCGCCCCAGGCGCTCCGACTCTTTTTTGCTGGGCGCTCCCAATCCATCAATCGAATAGCACGCGGTTGTCCTTCACCCAGCGCCACAACTTGCGCGCACCTTCTTGCACGTTCATCTTTGGCGACCAGTCGAGCATTTTCTGCGCCTTGCTGTTGTTGCTGATGAACACTGGCTGATCACCCGGCCGCCAGTCGGCATATTTCACCGCGATGGGATGGCCGGCGAGTTGCTCCAGCATCGGGCCAGTCTCGCTCCAGATCGTCAGTGTGTTTTGCGCGCCGCCGCCGATGTTGAAGATTTCGCCCTTCACTTGATCGATGCGCGCAAATGCCGCGTCGTATGCGGCGATCAGATCGCTTACATGCAGCATGTCGCGCACCTGCTTGCCGTCGCCATAAATGGAAATTGGCTTGCCAGTGACTGTCGCGATGATGAAGTGCGCCAGCCAGCCTTGGTCTTCCACGCCGAACTGGCGTGGGCCATAGACAGTGCTTTGGCGAAAGACAACAGTGCGCAGGCCATAGATGCGCGCGTAGTCGCGCACATACTGATCGCCGGCGCCCTTCGAGCAGCCGTACGGAGAATGAAAATCGATTGGTTGATGCTCGCTGATCCCGTTGGGGAAATCGCGGTAGCGATAGCGGTCATTTTCCAGCACCACCGCCACATCCTCCATGCCGCCGTAGACCTTGTTGGTGCTGGCGTAGATCAGCGCCGGCGGCTGTGGCAGGTTGCGCGCCGCTTCCAGCACATTGAAGGTGCCGAGCGCGTTGATCTCAAAATCCTCGCGCGGGTTCTTCACGCTGGTGGTCACGGCCACCTGTGCCGCGAGATGCACCACAAGGTCGGGGCGCGCCTGCGCCATCGCATCATGCAGCCCGTCATATGAGCGCACATCACCGTGCGAAAAATGGACATCGCCCTGTGACTTCAGCCAGTCGAGGTTGTACTGCGTGCGTGGCCGCGAGAGATTGTCGAATACGAAGACGTGGTTGCCTTTGCCGAGATGGTGCGAAGCGAGGTTGCACCCGATGAAGCCGGCGCCGCCGGTGATGAAGATACGCATGATGATTTGCGGATTATAGGTTGCTACGGCAGCCAGGCCGGCAAAATGGCATCATCGGCCAGTTTGCGCTTCTCGCCGCCATCCGCGCGCAAAAGCCAAACCTCTGGCCGCGTCTGTTGCGCAAGTAAGTCGAAGCGCTGCAGTGCCAGCCATTGCCCGTCTGGGCTCCAATCCAACGCGCCGTGGCTGAATTGCGGCTCGTCGGTGATCTGTTTTGACCGCCGGCCATCCGGCGTCACTGTCCATACCTGCGGGCCGAGGATGCTGCGCCCACCGGCGCTGACCTGACGGCCGAATGCAACCAGATCGCCCAAGGGCGACCACGCCGCGCCGCCGTCATTCGTCGTGCTAAGCGCCGTCACCGCCGTGATTGTGTTGCCGGCCAAATCGGCGCGCAGTAACTGGCTGTGCTGGCTTTCGTCGCTGATCTGCAATGCTGGGTAGATGAGCTGGCTTGCATTCGGTGACCACGCGCCAGGGTCGCCGAGCAGACTTGGCAGGTCGGTCACACTGCCGGCGGCCGTGTCCACCACGCGGATGCCGCCCTGTTGCTGATCGTAGTAGGCCAGCTTGCTGCCGGCGGGTGCAAAGCGCGGCAGCGAGCCAGTCTGCTGGCTATCTTGTGAGAGCGGCGCGGCCTCCTTTGTGCCGACATCGACGATCCAGATGCGCGCCGGCCCGGGCGAACGTCCAGCCACGCTGTCCTCCAGTGGCCGCCGCTCAAACGCGATGTGCGCGCCGTCTGCGGCCCATGATGGCGACTGGCACACTTGCGCATCGCAGCGCACCAGCAGATCTCGCTCGGCGCCGTCGAGGTTGATGATCCACAGATCGCGCTCGGGATTTTTCTCCTCGCGATCCAGGCTGTAGACGATGCGCTGGCCATCCGGGCTGATGGCAAAGTCGTAAATGCGAAACTGCTCCTGCGTAATGGCCTGAGGTGGCAAGTCCTTGAACACATCGAGGATGAAGAGGTTTGACGCGCCATCCGCCGGAGCGAGATAGACGAGGCGCGGGTGACCGGTTGTGAATGCAATCACCTCGTCGCGCAGCAGTTGCCGGCCGCGCTGGCTGACTGCGCCGGCGGCGATGGTTACAGTGTAGGCGGTGTCGGCCTGCAGTGGCGCTTTTGATGTCCAGAATGCCGTCGCGCCCTCCCAGCGCAGCGTGCCGCTGAGCGCCGGCGCGATGCGGATGCGCTGCTCGACCGAGTCTTGATCCATTGGCTCACTGAAGGTGAACGCTAGCGCGCCGCGCATCGAGGCATCGACTTCGTTGTGCGCCGGCGCGCTGTGCACAATCTGCACGCCGACCTGGTCGCCGCGCAGGACAACCAACGCGATCGTCGCCGCCAGCGCGAGCATCGCGCCCAGCGCCACTCGATCCATCACATCAAAACGCCTCACGCAGCGATTTTAGTGGAGACAGGATTGACCAGCCGAACAGGATTTGTCTGACAATTGATTTTGATCATCCTGTTTCGCCCTGCTCATCTCGTCTGATCCAACTGCTGGATGAACTCGACGCGATTGCCGAAGGGGTCGCGGAACTCGAATCGCGCATAGCCTTCGATGGGAATCGAGTCGGCCATCTCGATGCCGTGCGCTGCAAGTGTGTTTTGCCATGCAGCCGCATCATCGACCTGATACGCGAGATGCGCTTTGGTCTTCAAGCGGTCAACGCCGGCTTCTGTGCCGACATGCACTTGCAGCTCTCCCACTTGCAGCCAGAATCCGCCGCGCGCCTGCAATGAGGCGGGCTTTTCGATCTCCCTCAAGCCCAGCACGCCACAGTAAAAATCGCGTGCAGCCGTCTCAGCGCCGGCGGGGATGGTGATTTGCGCATGGTGAACGCGTGAGATGTTCATGCGTCAATATTACAATCGCATCCATCCATGACAGCTTCGATTACGCTCTCCGCGCTGCCAGACAGCTACGCCATTGCGCGATTGGATGCCGGCTCTGCCATCCCGCAGTGGGCCACGCAGCCCGCCGACTTTTTCAGCGTCACACGCACTGCTGATGAGGTGTCGGTCATCTGTAATGAAGCAAATTTGCCGTCGAGTGTGAAAGCCGAGCGCGGCTGGCGCATCTTCAAGCTGGAAGGCGCGTTCGACTTCAATCAAGTTGGCGTCCTCAAGCAGATGCTGGATCCGCTGGCCGAGGCGCGTGTCGTCATCATGGCGATCAGCACGCATGACACCGATTACGTGCTGGTGAAGGGCGCGCAGTTCGAGCAGGCCATCACTGCGCTCACCCGCTACGGCCACATGGTCAACATACAATCCGCCGGCGACACCGAGAAGGTTGTGGTCAATTGCTCGTGGCGCCTGCCGGATGGCCGGCGCACCACTGCATCGTTCGCAGCAGAGGTGGTTGTGTATGAGCCGCCGCAGGATCGCTGGATCATGCGGCTGACCGGCGTGCAAACCGAGCCAGCGCTGAGCGACGAGACGCGCAGCCTGATCGAAGCGCAGGTGGGCAAGTGGGTGTATGTGCCAAGCGAGGCGCGACGGGGCATGGGTCTGCCGTTAAAGTATGAGACACTGACGGGGCAAGTGAAGTTTTTCTGGAGTGAAGATCCGCGATTGAAAGCGTGACCGCTCACGGATACGAAAGCGAGGCAAAGCATGCCAACCAAAACCAAAGCGAAGCCGGCGCAGCGCAAGCCGGCCAAGTCGACAAGAACGACCAAGCCAGCAGCCTTCAAAATCAGCTACGCCACGCTCAGCAGCGCGTTGAACGATCCTGTGATGCTGGCAAAGTTCGACAAGGCCTTTGCCAAAGTGCGTGCCGCCATCGGCGAGCATGCGCGCACCTATCCCATGCTCATCGGCGGCAAGGAGCGCATCAGCTCCATTCAATTTGCCAAGACCACCCCGATCAATACAGTTGTGGCAATCGGCCATTTTCAAAAGGGCAACGCACAGGACGCGAATGATGCGGTGGCTGCGGCGAAGGCTGCTTTTCCAGCATGGAGCGCGCTGCCGTGGAAGCGGCGCGTGCAGTACATGCGCAAGGTTGCCAATCTCATTGACAAACGCCTGTTCGACATCGCGGCGTGGGTGAGCATCGAGGTGGGCAAGAGCCGCGCTGAGGCGATCGGCGATGTGAAAGAGACCGCCGACTTGATCAACTATTACTGCGATCAGATGGAAGCGAACGATGGCTTTGTGAAGCCGCTCATCCCCGAAGATGGCATCAGCAAATCACAGAGCGTGTTGAAGCCATTCGGCGTGTGGGCGGTGATCTCGCCGTTCAATTTCCCGATGGCGTTGACGGGTGGCCCCGCCGGCGGCGCGCTGGTTGCCGGCAACACCGTCGTCATCAAGCCGGCCACCGACACGCCGATGACGAGTTGGAAACTCACCGAATGCTTGCGCGATGCCGGCCTGCCCGCCGGAGTGTTCAACTTCATCACCGGCCCGGGCAGCACGGTGGGTGAAACGCTGGTGACGAACAAGGACGTCGCCGGCATGACCTTCACCGGTTCATACCCTGTCGGCTCCGACCTCATCCGTCGCTTCAGCGCCGAGGTGCCGCGCCCGCTGATCGCTGAGATGGGCGGCAAGAACCCCGTGATCGTGAGCAACAAGGCCGACATCGAGAAGGCCGCTGAAGGTGTGGTGCGCGCGGCGTTCGGCCTGAGCGGGCAGAAGTGCAGCGCCACCAGCCGCGTGTATGTGCATCGCGCAGTGAAGGATAAGTTTCTTGCGCTGCTCAAGCGCAAGACTGAAGCGCTGCGGATCGGTGATCCGACGCAGCCAGGCGTCTTCACTGGCCCGGTGTGCAATCGCGGCGGCTATGAGACATTTTTGGATGCGGCAGAGCGCGCCAGGCGTGATGGCGGCACGTTCGTCGTCGGCGGCCAGGCGCTGACCGAGGGCGATTTCGCGAAAGGATATTTCGTGCAGCCGACCATCGTCGATGGCCTGCCGCTTGACCACGCGCTCTTCAGCGAGGAATTGTTCGTGCCATTTGTGGTGGTGGGCGAGTATGACAAGCTGGAGGATGCGCTGCGCGAGGCAAACAAGGTGGTGTATGGCCTGACAGCCGGCCTCTTCAGCAAGGACAGGAAGGAGATCCAGTATTTTCTGGATCACATCGAAGCCGGCACGATCTATGTGAACCGCCAGAACGGTGCGACCACCGGCGCATGGCCAGGCAATCAGAGCTTTGGCGGATGGAAGGCCAGCGGCAGTAGCGCGCGCGGCGCCGGCGGGCCATACTACGTGCAGCAATATCTGCGCGAGCAAAGCCAGACCGTGTTTTGACATATATCACAGAGGGCATGAGGCGACATCGAACCCTGTGCCCTCTGCTGCAAAAAGATATTCTGCGGCCTTACACGGCGTTGCAGCCTGCATGCAATGCGTCTAGCCCGCCCTCGGCCTCGGGCGATACGACAGCGGTGATGCGCTGGTGCGCCAGCAAGCGCGTTGATGCGAGCGGAACCCATTCGCGGTCGCCCTCGCGCACCTTCACCAGCAGGCAGCCGGCCGGCAACCCCAGGTCGCTCACCAATTTGCCTGAGAATGGCGAATGGGGCGCGATTTCCAACTCGACCACCTTCGGCTCCGAGACATCAGGGTAGCCGCCCTCTTCGAGATCACGCTTGAGCAGCGCCTCATAGATCGGCAGATCCTTCAGGTATTCAGCCACGATGTAGGCGCAGAAGCAGGTCACCAGCAGCGGTAACATCTGGGTATAGCTGTTCGTCATTTCCACAAGCAGCACGATGCAGGTGAGCGGGGCGCGCACCACGGCGGTAAAAAGCGCGGCCATGCCGACGATGGCAAACACCTCGGGTTGGGTGACAACGCCTGGCGCCAGCCATTGCCCCAGCCGGCCGATACCCAACCCCGCCAATGCGCCCAGCACCAGCAGCGGCGCGAAGATGCCGCCGGCTGCGCCCGTGCCGTAGCTCGCCAGCATGAATGTCAGGCGAAAAAGCAGCAACGCAGGGATGGCGCTGCTCACCACCTGACCGGCCAGGATCTGCTCGGTCATCGCATGGCCACCGCCGGCATAGATGGGGTTCAACCATGTCACGATGCCGGCCACTGCGCCGACGACAGCGACTGCAACGAGCAGCGCGCGGCCTTTCAGCAGCGCATAAGCGTCCAGCGTGCGCAGGAGCAGCTTGTTGTACAGCACGCCAAAAAAGCCGCAAAACAGACCCAGCACGATGAACGCCGGCAACGCCGTGAGGCTTAATGCCGGGTAGTTTGGAATTACAAACACTGGCGCCTGGCCAGCCGCCAGCCTTGTGATGACATCGGCGACCGCGGCAGCAATCAGCGCAGCAGCGAACATGCTGGGACGAAAATCGCGCTGCACTTCCTCCAGCACGAAAATGAAGCCGGCCAGCGGCGCGTTGAAGGCCGCGGCCAAACCAGCGCCGGCGCCGGCGACAATCAGCGTCATGCGCTCGGGTGAGGTGGTTCCTGTGCGTTTCGCCACCATGTCGCTGACCGCGCCGCCGATCTGCACCGTAGGCCCCTCGCGCCCGATCGCCATGCCGCTGCCCAACCCCATCAACCCGCCAATAAATTTCACAACCAAAATGCGCATCGATCGTAATTCCCGCAGCTTGTGCAAAACAGCCTTGAGATGCGGGATGCCGCTGCCGGACGCCTCGGGCGCAAACCTGCGCACAACATAGACGGATGCGGTGGCCGTGACGGAGCAAAACACCACCGGAAATATCCAACCCCAGGCGGGGAACTGATGCGCCCATGCCGCGATGGAGTTGCGCAAGGCATCCATGCTTTGCAATGTGATTCGGAAGAGGACAGCGATCACGCCGGCGGCGACGCCGGCCAACGCAGCGCGGGGAATCAGGCGCTGGCGCTGCTGCTCTGTAACGAGGTATTCATCAATTTCTGACTGGACTTGCTGTTGTGCGGCGATCGCCTTTGAGTCACCTGTGGGGAATAACATGCGGGCTATTATCCTACCCAGCCTGGTTGCAGGGCTGTCCATGCGCCTTTTTCGCTCGTGATACAGTTCTCGCCTCATGCAACGATTGACGTATCAGGCGATGGCTTATTACCGGTTTGACAGCATGCAAGCCCTACAGCATGGTATTTTCACGCGCCTGGGCGGTGTGAGCGAAGGGCAATGGGCGTCGCTGAACTTGAGCTGCAGCACCGGCGATGCCGCTGCGCCGGTGAATGAGAACCGCCGGCGCTCATTTGATGCGCTGGGGTTGAAACCGGAGCATTCGGTCACATCGTGGTTGGTGCATGGCAATACGGTGCGGGTGGTGTCGCATGAAGACACGGGTGAGGATCTTGTTCATGCCGACGCAATGGTGACGCAGGCGCGCGGCCTTGTGCTTACGCTGCGCTTTGCAGACTGTGTGCCGGTGTTGTTTTTTGATCCGATGAAGGGCGTAGCGGGCATCGCGCACGCCGGCTGGAAGGGCATCGTGAACGGCGTGCTGCCTGCCACCGTGCAAGCAATGCAGCGCGCGTTTGGCTCGCAGGCAAAAGATATCGTCGCCGGCGTCGGCCCATCCATCGGCCCCAACAAGTTCGAGGTGAGCGAGGATGTAGCGGCACAGCTTCAAGCGACAATCGATGCTGAGATCGTCAGGCAACAGCGTGAGCCTGTTGAAGGGTCGCCAGATCATGGGGCCAAGCCACACGTTGATCTGTGGGCGGCTGCAGAATCACAGTTGCGAACCGCCGGCGTTGGCCAAGTTGAGGTTGCTGGCATCTGCACCGCCAGCAACACGACCGAGTGGTTCAGCCACCGCGCTGAACGCGGCAAAACGGGGCGCTTTGGCGCAGTCATCGTGCTCTGATAAAAAACCAAGCCTGTGACGTTTTGAAAATTCACGCCACAGGCTTGCCCCTCCCTGAGCACCACCCCACTGCACCACAGGATAAGCCGGCGACTGCTCATGTTGCAGTCCAGAAACTGCTCAATATTCAGCGCGCAGTGCGCCATCTCACTTCATACACTCACTTTGTGAGAGCCTGCTTAACCTCTGTGTAAATTGGCAGCGGTTCCAGCGAGGGCGTGACGAAAGTGAAGTGATCGCGATAGCCGCGCGCCGGCGCCGGCAGCTTGAACACCCAGAACGCCACGCTCTTCACCCAGGGCCAGTGCGCTTTGGCGTAATCGAGCGCGTCGGTGGTGTAGCGAATGCGTTGCGCCGGCGTCACTCCATTCACCCAGTTCGGGTCGTCGTTCCAGCCGGCCTCGGTGACGTAGATCGGGGAGTTGTCTCCATGCTGCTGCATGATGTCGCGCAATAGCTCCACGCGGCGGAAGTTGATGCGTTGCGGGTCGGGTGCGTCCGCCGGCGCAAAGGTCGTGCCGTAGCTGTGGGCGGCCAGCGCATCAAACACCCGCTCGCCCTGATCGAGGGCGGCATACATCTCCTCAAGATACTTAAGGTCGCTCAGCGCCACATCGCGGTTGCGCTCGGTTGTCGGTGCGAGCGCGCCGACCAGCACCATCGTGGTTGGGTTGGCCTTTTTGATGGCTGGATATGCGACGCGCAGCAGCGCGACATATGCTGCCGGATCGACCCGCCGCATGCCCCACTCGTTGTTCAGGTTCGGCTCGTTCCACACGATGATGTGATCGACTCTGCTCCGGTAACGCGCGGCAAAGGCCGCCGCGAAGTCTGCAAAGTCCTGATAGTACGTTGGGTCGAGATGGGTGAAGGTGGTGTCCGCCGGCCTGGCCCATGCCGGCACGAAGCCCAGCCGCGCAATCACGCGCAAGCCCTGCCGATTGGCGTGTTCAATGATGCGATCTGCGCTGGCCCACTCGAACCGCCCCTTGCGCTGCTCGTAATAGGCCCAGGGGAAAAACTCCACCAGCCACGGCGCGCCCATCTCGCGTTGCATCTCCATGCCGCGCTGGATCTTCCACAATTCCGCCTCGTCTACATAGCGCGTGTGCAGGCCGGCGAGTGGATTGCTTGTCAGCACCGTTTGCTGCGGGCCGAGCGTGACCAACAGAGGCGCCGGCTGCGCCTGCATCAGCAGCCACGCGAGGATGGCCATGCCGGCGAGGCTTCGGAGCATGCTTTTGCTAAAACGATTCACGCCGGTTGACATTGTAAGCAGGCCACATTACACATGGCATACTCAAAATCACTGCGCCCGTCTGTGGCAAAGAGAGGACAACCCATGCAACCCGAATTGATTGCTGATTACCACTGCGAATGCGGTGAAGGCCCGCTCTGGCATCCCCTGCAAAAGCGCCTGTACTGGCTCGATATCGTCAATCCGCGCATGTTCTGGTACGACCCCGGCACCGGCCGGCATGAGCAGTTCAATGTTGGCCGCACCGTCGGCGGCTACACCTTTCAGGCCGACGGTTCGCTGCTGTTGTTCATGGATCGCGGCAGCGTGGGTGTGTGGCGCAACGGCAAGCTCACACTGATCGTCGATGAAATTCCCGACGAAGTGACCACCCGCTTCAACGACGTTCACGCCGATACGATGGGGCGCGTGTTCTGCGGCACCATGCCGACGAAGGATCGCCCTGGCCGGCTCTATCGCCTCGACCGTGACGGCAGCATCCACAAGGTGCTGGATGGCATTAGCTGCTCCAACGGCATGGGCTTCACGCTTGATCGCAAGCAGATGTACTACACCGACAGCGAGGCCTACACGATCTATCTGTTCGATTACGACGAAGCGACCGGCAGTTTGAGCAACCAGCGCATCTTTGTGCAGCACGCTGCGGAGCTTGGCCTGCCAGATGGCATGACGGTGGACGCGCAGGGCTATGTGTGGAGCGCGCATTGGGACGGCAATGCGCTCTTTCGCTACAACCCGCAGGGCGAAGAAGTGATGCGCATCCCGTTCCCGGCGAAGAAGGTGTCGTCGGTCACTTTTGGCGGTAACGATTACAGCGACATGTATGTAACCACCGCCGGCGGCGACAACAAGCCGGCAGAGGGCGAGGGCGCCGGCGCGCTCTTTCACCTGCGCGTCCCGGGTGTGCGCGGTCTGCCGGAGTACTACTCGCGGATTGGCTTGTGAAATCCCGCGTACACTAAGCAGCAATGAACACTGAAGAGTTGATAGCCCGCTTCAGGCAGGAATATGGTCAGGCGCCGGCCTTTGTGGCGCGCGCGCCTGGCCGCGTCAACCTGATCGGCGAGCACACCGATTACAACGATGGCTTTGTGCTGCCGATGGCGATTGATCGCGACGTGACCATCGTGGGCCGGCGGCGCGATGACCGTGTCGTGCGTCTGCTCTCTGCCAACTTCGACACGCGCGCCGAGTTCTTGCTCGACCATATCACGCGGCTCGACAAGGACACCTGGAGCAATTACAACCGCGGCGTGGCCGATGTGTTGCAAAAGGAAGGCCACGCGCTCAGCGGCTTTGACGGCGTGGTGTTTGGCAACGTGCCAATTGGTAGCGGCCTGTCGTCATCGGCGGCGACCGAGATGGCGACGATGATGGCGTTCAGCGCGGCGACGCCGGCGCTGAAGCTCGACGGCGTGACGATGGCGCGCCTCTCGCAACGCGCAGAGAACCAGTTTGTCGGCGTGAACTGCGGCATCATGGATCAGTTCATCTCATCCCTCGGCAAGCAGGGTCATGCGCTGTTCATCGACTGCCGCTCACTGGAATATCAGCTCGTGCCGATGGTGACGGGTGTAACGGTGCTGGTGGTGAACACCAACGCTTCACGCAGTCTGGCGGCCAGCGCCTACAACGAGCGCCGCGCGCAGTGCGAAGAGGCGTCGCGCATCTTTGGCGTGCGGGCGCTGCGCGACGTGAGCGTGGAGACGTTCGAACGCCGGCAGGGTGAATTGCCCGATCTGATCGCCAGGCGCGTCTCGCATGTGATCTACGAAAATCAGCGCGTGCTGGATGCGGTGGAGGTCTTGCGTGCCGGCGATGTGGTGCGCTTTGGCCAGCTGATGAATCAGAGCCACGACAGCCTGCGCGATCTATACGAGGTGAGCAGCAAAGAGCTGGATGCGGTGGTGGACATCGCGCGCGAGATGCGCGGGGTGCATGGCGCGCGCATGACGGGCGCCGGCTTTGGCGGTTGTGCCATTGCATTGGTGAACGACGAGCACGCCGGCGCGCTGGCCGAGCGCATGCAGGAAGAATATCCGCGCCGCACCGGCAAACAACCCAATATCTACGCCTGCGTCGCCAGCGCCGGCGCTAGCTGGGCCGCGCTATAGTTCGGTCTGCAATGAAGTTTCTCATCACCGGCGGGGCCGGCTTTCTGGGCATCAATCTCGTTCGATATCTTCTGGATCGGCAATGCGAGGTCGTCTCATACGACCTCGCGCCATTCGATTATCCTGAGCGAGACCGCGTCACCGCCATCAGCGGCGATATTCGCGATCGCGCCGCGCTGGACGAGGCGATGGCCGGCGTCGACCAAGTCATTCACACCGCCGCCGCGCTGCCGCTCTATTCCAAAGAAGACATCTATTCGACCGACATCGTTGGCACGCGCAATGTGATCGAAGCGGCCTATGCTGCGCACTGCCAGCGTGTGATTCACGTGTCATCGACGGCGGTCTATGGCATCCCCGATCATCACCCGCTGGTCGAAACTGACAGGTTGCAAGGCGTCGGCCCGTATGGCGAGGCGAAGATCGAAGCGGAGAATATCTGTCTCGAATATCGCGCCAAGGGCATGTGCATCCCGATCATCCGCCCCAAATCGTTCATCGGGCCGGAGCGTCTGGGCGTGTTTGCGCTGCTGTATGACTGGGCCAGCACCGGCCACGGCTTCCCGGTGCTGGGTGACGGCAAAAATCCGTATCAGTATCTCGATGTCGAGGATCTGTGCGAGGCGATCTGGCTGTGCGCCACACTGCCGTGCGAGAAGACCAACGACACCTTCAACATCGGCGCGAAGGTGTTCGGCACGATGGGCGAAGATTTTCAGGCTGTGCTGGATCACGCCGGCTTCGGCAAGAAGATCACCCCTTTCCCCGCCGAGCCAATGATCTGGGTGCTGCGCGGACTGGAGGCCTTCAAGCTCTCGCCACTCTATAAATGGGTCTACGAAACGATGTCGAAGGAATCCTTCGTGTCGATTGAGAAGGCCGAGCGCGTGCTGGGTTACGCGCCGAAATACAGCAACAAGGATGCGCTGATCCGCAACTACGACTGGTACATCGCCAATGTCGAGAAGATTCAGCACACATCTGGCGTTTCGCACCGTGTGCCGTGGAAGCAGGGCGTACTGGGCGTGGCGAAGCGGTTTTTCTAGCGCAGTCAAGCCTGACAGGCTTGCTCTATTTTTCTCGAGACATGTTTCAAAAATAGCATGTGTTGCTGACACGAATTGCGCCGGCATCCCCACAAACTTCATCATTTCCGCATCATCGCGTTTTTCGTGCCATGTAATCTCTGCATGAAGCACGATTCACCGTAGCTGCATCCGCCCTACACTGGCGCGATGAGGCTGGCGCGCACGTCGCCATTTGCGCTGATCGCGCTGGGGTTAGCCGCTGGCGTCTGGCTGGCCACGCAGTTCGCCGTTCCAATGTGGCTCGGCCTGATGGCGCTCGCGCTGGCCGGCCTCGCCCTCTTCGCCGCTCGCAGCGTCCGTGCTGCATCTGACGTGCTATGGCTGATCGGCATCCTCGCCGTGCTCCTTTTTGGTGTGTTGCGCGCTACTGCTGCGCTTCCCAACCCTGCGCCCAACTCCATCGCCCGCTACAACGGCAAAGCCATCTTGATGGAAGGCGTGGTAACCGAAGAACCGGATGTGCGCCCAGACCAGACGCAGCTGCGTGTGCAGCCGCTGCGCGTGTTAAGCAATGGCAAGGTCGATGAGGACATCAATGATTTGGTGTTGGTGCGAGTGAGGAGTGACTCTGCCCCTGCCCACTCCCAAGCAGAGGGGCTTGTCGTGTGGCGTTATGGCGATGTGGTGCGCGTGGAAGGTCGGCTCGAAGCACCGCCGCGCATGAGCACCTTCGACTATCGCGAATACCTTGCCCGCAAGGGAGTGTTCGCGATGATGTCCAGACCTGACGACATCGAACGCATCGGCGAAAACGCCGGCGCGCCGCTGCATGCGCAACTGCTGCTATTCAAAGATCGTGTGCGCCAGACTGTGAAGCAAATCCTGCCCCAGCCAGAATCGGCGCTGCTGAATGGCATTCTGATCGGTGACGACAATGACATCACCGACGAACTGAAGAACGCCTTTCGTCGCACCGGCACCTCACATATCGTCGCCATCAGCGGTTTCAACGTCAGCATCGTCATCGCGCTGGTTGTGCCGCTGCTGGGCCGGCTGATCGGCGCGCGCCGCGCGTCACAGGTGGCGCTGCCGGCGATTGCGCTCTACGTCATCTTTGTCGGCATGTCGGCGTCGGTCGTGCGCGCCGCGCTGATGTCCAGCCTCGCGCTGGTTGGACTGATGTTTTGGCGTAGGGGCTTCACGCTGAACACACTGTGTGCCGCCGCTGTCATCATGCTCGTTGTCGACCCCAATCTGCTCTACGACGTCGGTTTCCAACTCAGCTTCATGGCGACGCTGGGGCTGGTGCTGTATGCCAATCGCTTCACCGCGCCGGCAGAGCGCTGGGTCAACGCACATGTCGTTTCGCCGCGCTTGCGCAAGCCGGCCATGCTGGTGACCGAGGGCGTGCTGGTGACGACTGCCGCACAGGTGACGACGCTGCCGCTCATTCTGGTCACCTTCAACCAGATCAGCAATGTCGCGTTGCTGGTCAATGCGATCGTGCTGCCGCTGCAGCCGGCGGTGATGGTGCTGGGTGCGCTGGCAGCAGCAGTCGGTGTGGTCAGTATTCCCATTGGCGGAATCGTCGCGTGGCCGGCGTATCTTTTTCTCGCCGGCACCATCCGCCCGGTCGAATGGTTCAGCCAGTTCGATGCAGCGGCCATGCCGGTGTATGGCTTCGGCAACGCAGCGGTTGCGCTGTATTACATCGCGCTGATCGCCATCACGGCCTTCATTTCGGCCGCGCCAACAACGCAGATCGCCGTGCGCCGCGTTGTGCGGGCGCAGCGCAAGACCATTGCGATGGTCGTGCTTGGCGCAATCGCGCTCGCCGGCGGCATCGTCTATGCCTTGCAACAGCCTGATGGCAAACTGCACGCCACCTTCGCCGGCAACAGCGCGGTGCTGCAAACACCGCAGGGCCGGCGCATCGTGTTTGCCGGCGGCGGCAACCTCGTGCCGATGATCGAGCAGGCCATGCCAGCGTGGGATGCATCCATCGACCTGCTGATCGTGCCGGCGGACAGCGACCGCGCCGCCAGCGATGTTCTGCCCATCCTGCAGCGCTTTGCTGTGAAGTCGATTGCGCTGGTGCAAAGCGGTGTGCTGACTGAGACGCGCGCGGCCATCGCGGCCCACACGCCGGCCTCAACGCTGCTGCAAATAACCGGCAAGGAGCGTGTCGTGCAGGTTGAGCCAGATGTCGAAGTGCGGCTGGTGAACGCCGGCGGGATTGTGGCAATTGCGTCGCATGGGCGGGCATGCGTGGCGCTGCTCGGCTCTGCGTTTGCAACGCCGGCGATGCAGGGCTGCGATCTTGTATTCACCGATGCGCGCGATGCCACCGCGTTACAGGCGCTGAAGTCGCGCTGGGTCGTGTGGAGCGATGCCACTAACGCGCCGGCAGAGAGCGCCAATGTCCGCACAGTCAGCCTGCGCGATGTCGAGCGCATCCACTTCATCAGCGCCGGCGGGCGATTTACGCTGGCTGGGCAGTAATGCAACAGTCTGTTTGGTTTCGCTCAATCCAACAATCTCGCAGCTTCTGTATAATCGAATCAGGTGATTTTTATGGAATGGCGCAGCACTGTTAACGAATTTCTAGATTATCGTCAGCGCGTCAAGCAATCGTCGGCGAACACCATCATGGCGTATCGCAACGATTTATCGCAGCTGACCGATTATTTCATCGCGACCATGCCCAGCGATGCGCGCTGGCATGACGTGAAACCTGAGCATATCGATGCTTACGTGGCGCGATTGACCTCAGGCGGCTATACCCCATCCACTGCTGCGCGCAAAATTGCAGCGATGAAGACCTTGTTTCACTGGTTGGGGCAGGATCATGGTGACAGCCCACGCTACATCACCGATGACCCCACGCTGCATCTTCGCTCGCCGAAGGTGCAGAAGCGCGCGCCGCGTGTGTTGACTGAGGAGGAGATCAACCGGCTGTTCGAGGCTACCTCGCGCATGCCGCCCCCGCGCTCACTGCGCGACCGCGCGCTGTTGGAAGTGATTTACTCCACCGGCATGCGCGTGTCAGAGGCGATCAGCCTGACGCTGGACGACATCGACTTTGAAGCGATGGCGGTGCGCTGCGTGGGCCGCGGCACCCGCCAGCGTGTCGCACCGCTCACCGAGAACGCAGTCAGCATCCTGCGCGAATACCTCGATCATGCGCGCGCCGACATGATGGGCAGCGCCACGACCGACTTTGTATTTCTGAATCCGCTCGGCACCAAGCTGACGCGGCAAGCGGTATGGCAACTCACGCGGTCATTGGCGGCGCAGGCCGGCATCGCCGGCGAACTCACGCCGCACACTCTGCGCCATTCGCGCGCCGCGCATATGCTGAACAGCGGTGAAGACATCAAACGCGTGCAGGAGTGGCTTGGCCATGCCAACCTCGCCACCACACAAATGTATCGCCCAGCTTCAAGCGCGAACAAGGAGACCAGTCTCGTGGTGGTGAATGCCGAGCCGGCGCCGGTGGCCGAAGAATACCAACCATGACCCAAGATCCAACTCATTCTGCCCATCCGCCACTCCATGAAATGATCAAACATGCCGCAGCTTTTTTGCGTCAGGTTGATCCGCGTCCGTGGCGGGTGTTGCTGGTGCTGGGCAGCGGTTTGGGCGCGCTGGCCGATGAAGTGCAGGACGCCATCCACGTGCCATACAGCGATGTGCCGGGCTTTGCGCGCTCGACAGTGCAGGGCCACAAGGGGCGCTATGTGCTTGGCACCATGCACGACATTCCAGTGGCGGTGATGCAGGGACGAATGCACTTTTACGAAGGGCACCCCCTGTGGCAGATTACTCTGCCAGTGCGGGTGGCGAAGGCGATGGGCGTGAAGGCGATGATCATCACCAACGCCGCCGGCGGCATCAACCGCGATTTCAACATCGCCGATGTGATGCTGATCAACGATCACATCAACTTCATCGGCATGGCCGGCAACAACCCGCTGATCGGTCCGAACCTTGATGAGCAGGGGCCGCGCTTTCCAGAGATGACGACCGCGTATGATGCAACGCTGCGCGCGGCGGCGCTGGCTGTGGCAAGTGAGAGCGGCGTCGATTTGAAGCAGGGTGTGTATGCCGGCCTCGCCGGCCCATGCTTCGAGACGCCGGCAGAATTGCGCTTTTTGCGCGCGATTGGCGCGGATGCGGTGGGCATGTCGACGGTGAATGAGGTGGTGGTGGCGCGGCACGCCGGCATCCGCGTGCTGGGACTGAGCGGCATCACCAACGTGGCGCGATTGAGCGCCGACGAGGGCGCGCCGCCGACGCACGACGAGGTAATGGAGGCCGGCGTCGCCATCGCGCCGAAAATGTTCAACATCATTCGCGGCGTCATGGCGAAGCATATGTTGTGAGCAAGCGTGATGCATCACGGGGATTGCATTGTGTTGAGAGGTTCGTAGTTCATGGAAGTCGTATTGCGGTTGCTCAAGGATTTGCAGATGGTGCTGGTTGCCATCTGCGCCATTTGCTGCGCGGTATTCATCTTCGCCGGCTTCGCTTCCATGCGCGACATGCGGCGCGCGGTGTTTCGGATGGAGCGCAGTTCGATGGCCACCCGCGTGGTGGGCGCGTGGCTGAAGGCCGGTCTGTTTGCGCTGATCGGCGTCGCCATCGTCTACATCACCAACAACATCAAGCCGGCGTCCATTACTGCCGCAAGCGACAACCCGCTGCTGCTTACGCCGACGCCCTCGATGGTGGTTGAGTTTGCGCCGACGCCCCTGCCCACGGCCGACCTTTCCGATGCGGCGCTGACGATGACCGAGGTGCCAACTGTGGCGGAGGTGGTGGCGGTGCAGGCGGTCGTCACGCTGGCGCCGGTGGTGACCGATACTAATGGCGTGACATCCACGGTCATCCTTTCGGTTACCGAGACACCTTTGCCGCGCATCACAGAGGCGCCCACGCTGACACCCTTGCCACCCCCAACTGGCACGCCAATCGGCCAGCAGCCGACTACTGCGCCTGTGGCGACCGCCGTCGTGTTGCCGACTCTGCCGCCGCAACCGACTGCGCCACCGACGGCGCTGCCATCACCCACACCGCAGCCCACCAACGAGCCCATCACCGCAGCGACCGCACCGCCGGCGGATGTGCCGATGGTGGCTGATTGCAACAGCCCCGATGCCGTGCTATACAACCCGGCTGCCGGCGAGACGGTGACGAATGGGTTTCCCATCCGTGGCACGGCCGGCATCCCTGCCGGCGGCAAATACCGCATCGAGATTTTGCGCCCCAACATCCCTGGCTGGGCGTTCCTGTGGGAAAACTACAATCCAGTGCGCGATGGCTTGCTGATGCCGAGCTTCAACCCGCGACTGTTCCCGCCTGGCGTCTACACGCTGCGTCTGAGCATTGTGGATGGCGCCGGCCAGGACACCAGCGTTTACTGCGCTGTCACCTTCAAGATCGCCGAATAACGTCATGCACATTCGACCCGCTGACCTTGCCGACATCGATGCCATTCTGGCGCTGGATCATGCTTATGAGACCGATCACGTCTGGCAGATGAGTGGCAACGCCGGCCTGCGTGAATTCCACACCGACTTTGCGCTGGTCAAGTTGCCGCGCATGATTCAGGTGAACTACCCACACGAGGCGTCGGCGCTGCGGCGCGTGCTGCACCGCTGTGATTACTTGTGGGTGATGCAGAGCGCTGCTCCGCGCGACCTGCTTGGCTACATTGGCATGAGTATTGTGCCCTGGCAGAATACCGGCTGGATTCCGGCATTTGCGGTGCTAGTCGGCGAGCGTCGCAAAGGCATTGGCACCCAACTGTTGCGCGCAGCCATCGCGCAAGCCAAGTCCGCCGGCTTGCACAGCGTCACCCTTGATGTGCAAACGAAAAATCATCCTGCCACCAGGCTGTTGCAGGCGCGCGGCTTTCGCTACGGCGGCTATGCCGACAACTATTACAACAGCCATGATATTGCCCTCTTCTTCGCATATAGAATCAGGTGATTGACCATTTCATCTCTCTGATTTCATGTCTCTGAAGTTCACACTTGCAGTGCGCGCAGCGTGTCTCTCGGCCGATCGAGGAACATGAAATTGAGAATCTGAAATCGATCCTTTCCATGACTGCATTCGTTGAGGGCGTTCTCAACGCCGTTCAGTTGCTAAATCGCATCACCGTCACTGGCATCCTGGTGACCGCGTTTGCGTTGGTGATCTACATCGGCTTGTATAACCGGCGCAGCCATATTGCGCGCGCGTACGCCATCGTGCTGGGGTGCGTGATCGGCACCTTCCTCGGCGATCTGCTCACCCAGATTTCGGAGACCGACACGGACATCTGGCTGCGGCTACAGTGGGTTGGCATTGCGTTCATTCCGGCTGCTTCGCTGGCGCTGTCGGATTCGCTGTTGCGCGCCACAGGCGATGCCTCGCCGCTGCGCCGGCTTGCGCCGAAGATCGGCTATGCCATTGGCCTGCTTGTCTTTTTGCTGATCGTGTTCACCGATGCGGTGGCGAGGCCGGGCTTGTCATCGCAGGGTTTGCCGCATCTGACCGCCGGCCCGCTGTTCTTCCCGTTTGCATTCTTCTACTTTGCCAGCATCGCATGGGCGACCTACAACGTGATCGAGGCGCGCCGGCGCTCGCTCACTGCCACCAGTCGCCGGCGCATGACCTACTTTGCGCTGGCTTTCGCTGCGCCGGCATTTGGCATGTTCCCCTATCTGTTGCCGGTGGGCTGGCCGGCCTATTTCCCCTTGCTTTTGCCCTGGATCATCGTGTTGCTCGTGAACATGGGTGTTGGCTCGGCCATCACCTTCATGGGCTATACAGTGGCCTATTTTGGTGCGAGCGCGCCTGACCGCGTGATCAAGCGCCGCATGGTGAAATACCTCATTCGCGGGCCGCTGCTGGCTGCGCTTGTCATCGCTGCGCTGGTGCTCAGCACTCGCATTGAGCAATGGCTGGCGTTGCCGGGCATCTTCATCGGTCTGATCGCTGCTGCGACGATCATTCTGCTGGCTGAACTGTTTATCGCCACTTTGCAGCCGGCGATGGATCGCCTGATCGCCAATGATGACGCCGCCGAAGTGAAGCGCCTGCAGCAATTCAGTGAGCGGCTGATGACCACCAGCGACCTGACGCAGTATCTGGAAAACGTTCTCGCCGCGCTGTGCGATTTGCTGCGCGCGCGTACTGCCTTTGTGACGACGAATCTGACCCCGCAGGACGATCCGCGCCAGGCGCCGGTGCATCTGGTGATCGGCCATTTTGGGCAGGAGCGCGCCGCCGGCGAGTTGCCGGTGCCGGCGGATGCGGTGCGCAGTGCATCTGCATTGCCGGCGGTGAACGGCAACGATAATGGCGCCTCGCACCGTTTGTTCGAGATCGAGCATGATTTCATCGTGTGGGATGGCTACTGGCTCATCCCCCTGCGCGCGAAGGATAACAACGAGGTGCTGGGCGTGATGGGGCTGGCCGCTCGCACGAGCGAGCCAGAGTTGACTGATGAAGAGCGCGAGGGTGTGGCTGTGCTGGTGGAGCAGGCTGCGCGCGCGCTGGAGGATGCAGCCAAGCAGCGCCGCGCCTTTGAAGCGCTTGAGCGCCTGGTGCCGGAGGCGGTGGACATGCAACGACGCATGGCCGGCACCGTCAACCCTGCTGCGCCTACAGTGGCCGACTTCGAGCGCGTAGCGGTGGACAACCATGATGATTTCACCCTGCTTGTGCGCGATGCGCTCAGTCAGTATTGGGGTGGGCCCAAACTAACTGAATCGCCTTTGGTGAACCTGCGCGTGGTGACTGACGCGATGAAGGAAGAGAATGGCAACGCGACCAAGGCGCTGCGGCATGTGCTGGGCGACGCCGTTGAGCGCTTGAAGCCGGATGGCACGCGCAGCTTCACCGCTGCTGAGTGGATGCTCTACAACATTCTGGAGTTGAAGATCATTCAAGGGCAGAAGGTGCGCGATGTGGCGCGCCGGTTGGTGATGAGTGAGAGCGACTTGTATCGCAAGCAGCGCGCGGCTTTTGATGAGGTGGCGCGCATCGTGATGGATATGGAGCGCGAGGCGCGCCAGCGTGAGGCGCAGGATATACGCGACAAAGGTGCGCCGGCGCAGCCTGTGGAAGAAAACAGCGACATGGCGGCGCATTAACGCGGTTGCCGACTTTCATCTTTTGGCTGAGTGTGTTTGACCAATGCGTCAGTACAATCCTACTGGCACTATGCACGAGCGCTGATTGATCTGATGGATGCCGGCTGACATCCGGCATGGCGCAATGCAGACACACTAATGCACGAGGGTTATACCGATGGAACATTCACACACACATTCAATGAACTTGATTTGCACCTATGAAAGTGGTGCGGAGGAATGGCATTGCCCCGAATGCGGCCGGCGCTTTGTGATGCAATGGCCACCTCATTACAAGCGCATCATCCTTGAGGCCGGCGATGAGATGGCCATGCATTCGGCGTCCAAGGGCGGTTTGCAGATGCGCGCCACCCTGGCAGACCCTGCAGATCCCCCTGCTGCAGTGCCTGATGCCGGTGATGTGAGCGACGAAGATTTGGACATCTGGCTCGATCACCTGAATAAACTCGATTTTGGCGACGACGATCAACTGACGACGCATCAGTAGGTCCGGATCAACAACCCCTCAATCAACACGCGTGCTCCGCCTTGCACCAACACGCTGATCTCGATTCTGTAAAACCCTGATGGCAAGCCCGGCAATGCCACATCGAGTGTGTTGTCATGCGCCGGTTGTAGATCACGGTCGGCAATGACTAGGTGCTGGCCAGTGCCAAGCTTTTTGGCTAGAACAATCACATGACACATCCGGTCTGACAGATTTGCATCGGGATCGTCAGATGCCAGTGTCAGCCGCATTTGCCAAGCCTGATTCGCCTTCACCATCGCTCCTGACACGATTTCGTCACCTTGCAGCGTGAACAATGTGTAATTCAGAAACACCGGCGAGGGCGCGCCCTCATGTGTGGCGATAGTGGAAGTCATAGCTGAATCTCCCGCGCGCAAATCTGACGCCGTGCTTGCAGCAGGTTTGATGCCTTCACGTTGCTCTGTTTGGGTTGCTGTGACTACCTTCTGATTTACCAGTAATCCGCCTGAGAGGCGTTCTGCGTCAGATGGATTGTTTTTCGCCCTTGTGCGACGCTTGGTCGGGCGCACCTTTTTGTGAACCATGCCGCCCTCCATGGGGCTCGCCCATAGCTGATTTTTGAGCCGGCTATGGGCAAGCCACATTCCAATGTTCATTCAATGGCGCCGGGACTAAAGCATTGCGCAAATGACCCGAAGGCATCCCTCTACTGTGTGCAGCATGTCGATCTGCGCAAGCGCAGCAACGTCACGTTGCCCTTCGTTCAGGATGTCTTGCCTTTCCCTGCAATATGCGCTAGGGATTGAAGAACAACACTACAGGCATCTCGATGAAGCCAGCCATCGGCCCCGGATTGTTGGCGCTCCAGTCATAGGTCACCGTGACCACCAGCTTCATTGGCATCGCCTCACGGGGATGACCTGGAGGAATCTTTACCGAGTTCGCCGGCACGGTAACCTTTGCTGTGTAGTTGATATCCCCCGCACCAGGAGTCAGCGGAATGGGGCTGACATCGGCATTGAAGTCGAGATCCGGCCCGGTTCCGATCGATTCCAAGAATGCGAAGACATGCCAATTGCCCGGCAGGTGCGCAGACAGTGGTCCTGATGTCGTCCACTTCACTTCCACTGCAAACTGATCCGTTGCGCGAATGATGTTGGTCGGACTCTGACCCGCATCCACGACGGTGGCCGTAAAGTTGCTCACAACAAAGCCACCCGGTGCAACTCCTGGCAGAATTTCGAACGTAGCCATTTCTTTTCCCTCCTGACAAACGCGGCGATGAAGCCGCTGTATCCCCCGGCCTCTGCTGATGGGCCCCATTCAGCGTTGGCCACAAACACACTTATAGACCCGTGCGATTAACTGTCGATTTCACGCCAGTTAATCTGCGTGTGTTCGCAAAATAATTGCATTACACCGGCTCATGCCGGCGAATGCATGCGGCTAGCGCCTGCGTCGCCGGCGTCGGCTGCACACTCAACTCGCGTTGCAATGCAGTCGCACATGCCTCGTACTGGCGCAATGCCAGATGATGCTGCTCCTGCCGTGCATAGCAGCGCATAAGCAGACAGTGCGCATCCTCGCGACAGTTGTCCTTTGCGAGGATTAACTGGCATAAGCTGATGCAGGCGGCATGCTGCCCGCGCTCAAGATAGGTGCGGCTGAGCTGGTCGAGCGCATCCAGATACATCATTCGCAACCATTCGCGCGTATGTGCGGCCCAATCTTCGTAGGGGGCGTCAGCCAGAAAATCACCTCGATACAGGGCGATGGCAACTTCAAACGCTGCGACTGATTCACCCGCCTGCGCCACCGTGCTCTGGCCGGCCTCGATGGTGTGCAGAAATGCATCAGCATCCACCCAAAGCTCGACCGCCGGATTGATCTGGTATGCGCCATTCTCGAACTGTACGATGTCGAGATCGAGCCCGGCCTTGAAGGCGCGGCGCAGGTTGAACAACGCCACATTCAAGCTGTTGCGCGCAGCCTTCTCGCTGACGTCGGGCCAGAATGTCTCCATCAACACATCGCGCAAAACAGGCTGAGCGCGGTGCATGACAAGATAGGCGAGCAGGTTGCGGCTGCGCCGGCTGCCCATTTTCTGCATCGGCATGTCATTGATGGTGACGTGAAAATCGCCCAGCATGTGCATCGCAACGCGCCGTTGTGGTGGCGCTGCCGACACAGAGGTCGCTCCGGCTTCACTGGGGATTTCGTCCGCTGGCACCGCCGGCGACGGTGCGGTTGCCTCAAGCTTGACCACTGGTTCTGGCAGATGCGGACGCAAACCGGCGGCAGAGAGGATGCGTCCGAGCAGACCGGCGGGTCGCGGTGCGTCAGGGCCGGCATACAGCGATTCCAATTGCCCGCGAATGTCTTGCACCGAAGCTTCTGCATTTTCAAACGCCTGACGATGATGTTCGCGCTGGATGGCGGCATCTCGCAGTTGCAATGTCAGCATCTCTGCCGCCCGTGCGGTCTCTTCGATCAGGTCTCGGCTGGCGTGTGCAATTAGGATGGTGCGAGCGAACTGCGTAGCCGCTTCGTCCACAGACCCTTCAGCCAGAGCCTGCCAACCGGCGCGCCAAGACGCCTGAATCAGTTGCGCATCCAGAGCAGGTGCGTGATTTCCTGTTGCCGGCGCGCTCTTCGGCAAGACGAGTTCCGCCTTCGAAGTGGTCACTGTCACGAGACACCTCTTCAAGCGGGGATACAGATGGTGGTTGCTTGTTTGGTACGAGGACGCAAAAGTTCGTGACCCGCACATTCGACCCCCCGACCCGAATATGCAGACACAAGATGGCAAAGCAACCGCCATTACCGCCATTGATGATGGTTAGGTTACGTGGATTGAGCATGTGTTTGCAGTAATATTCGTAAATTTCTTTGCGTTCAACGGGAATTCTGTGGATAAAGTCTTGGCAACTGTGTGCGTCAGCCAGAGATTTTGCAAACAAATTGCAATTACCGACATTGACAATACACTCTTAACGCTCATTCGCTTGTGAGGAGTCGCCAGCGGATGCCGAGAGATCAAGCAGGGAGGGCTTTTGATGTTAACTGTGCGGATGCTGGGCCAAATCAGCATACAGCAAGGCGGTTTGTCGATTGTGCTGCAATCGCGGCCGGCGCAATCCTTGCTTGCATTGCTCATGCTGACCGCCGGCGAGGCGCATCGTCGTGAAAAACTGGCCGGCATCTTATGGCCAAACGCACGCGATGAAAATGCCCGCGATTACCTTCGTCATGAGCTATGGCGATTGAATCGCGCCCTGCGCCCCTTTGAGGCGGCCGGACTGCCATTCCTGCTTGTCGACAAGATCAGCATCGCATTCAATGCGAATGCGCCATACTGGCTAGATGCGCGCCAGTTGATGCTTGCGAGTGCGCAATCGGCTGCAACGGTTGAGGATGAACTAGCGTCTGCATTCTTGTATCAGGGTGAGTTATTGCCCGGCATCTATGACGATTGGATCAACCCGCATCGCATGCGGGTGCTTTCAGCTTTTGATACGCTCATGACTCGCTTGTTGCGCCGGCTACGCGAAGAATACCGCTATGAAGATGCAGTCCGCGTCAGCTTGCATTGGATCATGCATGGTGAACTGCCAGAGACTGCTTATCGGGAATTGATGCTCGCGCATCACGGCCTGCACGATCTGGCGGCGATCCGACGCGACATGGACGCCTGTCGATCCCATCTGCATAGCCAGCTTGGGGCAAAGCCATCGCGCAAGACACTTGAGTTGTTTCACAGACTGATGACTGAACAACAAGGCGCACCATGAGGGGTTTGTCTTTCCGTCACCGCATTCTAGAATGACCATGCTATGAAGACTGCATTGATTGTCTACGGCGGCTGGGACGGTCACCAGCCGAAAGAAGTGTCGCAATTGCTGGACGGTGAATTGCGCCGCGCCGGCTTCTCCACCGAGGTCTCCGATACGCTCGATGCGCTGCTCGATGGCGAAAAGCTCAAGCAGCTAGACCTGATCGTGCCAGTCTGGACGATGGGATCAATCAAGCCTGAGCAACTCAACCCGTTGCTGCAGGCGGTGAAGAGTGGTGTAGGCATCGCCGGTTGCCACGGCGGCATGTGCGACGCCTTCCGCAACGAAACCGAGTATCAGTTCATGACCGGCGGGCAATGGGTGTCGCACCCGGGCAACGATGGCCGGCATTATTGGGTCAGCATCATTGACCAGAATCCCATCACCGAAGGCATCACGGACTTTGAGGTGTGGAGCGAGAAGTACTACATGCACGTTGATCCAGCCATCCGCGTGATGGCGACGACAAGCTTTGAGGACTATGGCGACGCCATTATGCCGGTGACCTGGACAAAGATGTATGGCAAGGGACGCGTGTTCTACTGCTCGCTTGGTCACCACGCCGACATCGTGGCGATGCCACCGGTGCTGACGATGATGGCGCGCGGGATGCGCTGGGCTGCCGGCGAGTGGCAGGCGGAGATGGGCGCGCCATTTGGGCGAGTGTATGCGTGAGGGATGTGCGACGCTACGTTGAGTTCGACGCGTCCGCCAGCGCGCCGGCGGTGAGCATGAACGGATACGCCAACTCGATCAGGAAGAATGAGTGATCGACCAGGCCGTGTGCCAGCATGGCCGCCAGGAAGCCGGCACACCCAATCGCCAGCGCGCGATTCAGCTTCAGCGCGCGGTGAATCAACTGCGCATAGCCGACGATGAGCAGCGCGCCGGCGATCACTCCCAGCATCCCCAACCGCGCCAAAAAGTCGAAGAAGATATTGTGTGGGTGGCTGAGATTCGGCTCTTGCCAGGCCGCCGGCAAAATATAGAAACTGCGATAGGCATAGAGGAAATTGTCCGGTCCCATGCCCAGCAGCGGGTGATCGCGCCACATCGCCCACGCGCTTTGCCACAGATTGAGACGGAAGAAGCCGGTGCCGCGCTGCAGGTCGAGCGCATTCGCGAAGCGCGTACCGTTGAGCAATGATTGAGCCGCGCCGCTGAGCAGCACAATGAAGGCAAGCGCAATCAACGCCAGCAACCCAAAGCCAACCCAGCGCCACCTGCCGCCGGCGAGGATGCATATCACGATCAGTGCCGCCGGCACGCCCAGCAGCAACGCCCCGCGTGATTGCGTCAGCGCCAGTGCGATTACGACCGGAATGAGACCGAGCAAAATGAGCAGCGATGGCAAACGCACTGCATTCTGCGCGCTGCGTTTCACGCTTCTCAATCTCCAATCTCGAACCGCAACAGCAGCCAGCGCCAGCATGATCGCAAAAGCGCGCTCCAGATAAAGCGCGTCGTTGTTAGCCGAGCCGAATACGCTCTTGATGCGCGGCAGGCCAAACTCGGCGTCGAACACATTGCCGCTTGCGTAGTTGAACAGGCCGATCAGCGCGATGAGAACCGCGCCGGCGATGAAGCCATATAACACGGTCATTGCGCTCACACGCTCGCGGAACTGACTGTGACGCGTCGTGCGCAGCATCAGATAGAGCAGCGCCGGCTCCAGAATCACCAGCCGCAACTCACGCAGCGCCTCGGTGCGAAAATCTGCCTGCAGAGCTGAGAGCGTCGCGATCATCACCAGCGCAAGCGCGCCCCAATCAAACAGCGAGAGCGCGCGGAGCGCGGATTGCAGTTCGCCGGTTATCTGGCGACTCCGATTCGCAATTGCCAACCGCGCGATCCGCAATCCCCACGACACCGCGCACATCAGTGTCAGAATCTCGACCATCGAGAACGAGCTTTGAAAGATGCGTTGCGGTTGCAGATAGAACGGGATGAAAAACGCGAGCAGCATCAAGCCGGCTTCCAACCGCAACAGCACCAGGGCGAACAGCGCCGCCAGTGCGATCAAGCTGATCACCATCAGCGGCGACCAGAACAGCACACCCGATGCAATGCTGGTGAATGCCATGTTTGGCGCAAAGCCAAGATTGCGATAGGCCGTCGCGGCATCTGTCGCCCACGTCAGCATGGCGCTGAGCCAGAACACCAGCGCGACTGCAAGGGCGCGCAGATTGATCGCTGCCGGGTCGAGGCGTTTGCCGCGCAAGTGCGATGCCACGCTCGCCGCGCCTTCCTTCAGATGCGCCCTCGGCAGGCTGATAGCCAGCCCGGCCACCGACAACACGAGCAACGCCAGCAAGCCAGCACGCAGCGCGCCCCACGCCGGCGTGGCGCTTGCTGAACTCCAGCCGATTAACGCCCATTGGTTCCAGCCGCGGTCAACTGTGATCTCGGCGGTGTGTTCGCCTGGGCCAAGCCCGCTCGCCACAGGGATTGTCTCGATGACGGGATACAACCCGGGCGAGGTCATGATGAGATATGCGCCGCGCGGTTCCTGTGGCAGCAGGTTCGCCGTCTTGCCATCCACCGTGACGAATGTGTAGGCGCGATAGTTTCCGCGCCGCACGATCAGGGCGAGATCGTCGCCGAAGAAGCGGATCGTCACCTTCGCATCAGGCTGGTCGGGAATATCCGTGCCAAGTTGATCGAAGCGCCAGCCCTCGGTAAATGTGGCGCGTGGATTTGGCGCAGAGCAATCCGGCTTCGATGCCAGCACTTCCGGCATCGCTGTCATCACATTGTCCAATTGCAGTGTGCGCTGCACACTCTGCGGTGACTGGCATGCGGCGAACAGTTGCGGGCGCGGCGCAGTTGCGGCGGCTGCTTGCAACTGTGGCAAAGCTTTGTAGATCGGGCGCGGTTGGCCGGCCTGGTTGAGCAGCGCAAAGCCCCAACGCGCATCGCCCATGGGGTCTTTTGCACGCGGGCGCGGCTGCAATACATCGAGGAACATCGCGCCCATCCACGACCATTCATGGGCTGCACGTTGAATGGCCTGCACGCTGTATGCAGCCTGCTGCTGCTCGGTCACGTTGCCCCACTCAGAGGGATCGCCGGCCCAATCTGGCGGCAAGGCGTTCCAGCCGAAGTCGCCAGCCCAGATCGCCTTGTGTCCATCACCGTGCGCCACCATCACCTCGCGCATCAGGATCACGTGCGAGAAGTTGAGCGTGCCGGCGTCGACGCGGCGATCCGCCGGTGGTTGGTCGAAGCCATACGGCTTGGCTGCCGCAATGTCGAAGGCTTGATGTCCGCCCAACTGATACAGCTTGCGCAGATACTCCTGCGGCGCGAGATTGACGTTGCTCTGCTCAACCGTCGGCGCGAGTGCTGCCAGCACGATGGGCGCAGCCGGGTTGACGGTGTGAATGGCCTCGCGCGCGGCGCGCAACATCTGCAGATAGTAAGTCGGATTGATTAGCGCGTTGCCCCATGCGGCGCTGAGGTTTGGCTCGTCCCAGATCTGATAGGCAATGATGGATGTTGTGTGGTCGTAGCGTTTGGCGAAGGCGGCAGCAAAATCGGCGAAGTCCGTGATGTTCGCCGGCGGCGCAGTGTCGATAGCAGGAAAGTCGCTTGAGGCGGTGGGCGATCTTGCCCACGCCGGCGATGTCCACAGCACCGGCAGCACCTTCAGGCGGTGTTTCTGTGTTGCGCTGAGGATGTGATCGCTGACCGACCAGTCGAATTGCCCGCGTGATGGCTCGATGTCGCTCCAGCGAAATTTCTGCCGCACATATTGCACGCCCTGTGCTGCAAGATCCTCAAGCAGCGCATCGCGCGTCGCATCGTCGTATTGCTCCAGCGCGACGTTGACGCCGAAGCGCAGCGATTCTGCACCAAAGACGGGTTGAGGAAAGCCGGCAGGCCGGCCGCGCATCTCGGTCGCCTCAGCAGAGCGCAAACCGATGAGTGAGGCGATGCAGAGTGAGGCGATGAGCAGCGAGATGAGTGCGATGATGCGCGCAGATGATGCTTTCACGGGCGGCTTCGATTCTACGCGACGCAAGAAACAAAAAGCCTGATGAGATTCGAATCTCGTCAGGCGCGTGATATATCAGTCTCCCTTCGCGTCGGCCTGCGCCGGCTTTGGCTTGATGACGCGCGTCGGTTTCTGCTCGTCCTCGTCGAACAGCGCCAGTGAGAAATCCAACTCGCCGTGCCAGAACTCCAGCTCTTCGAGCGCCTCTTCAGCGTGCATGGCAAATTCCTCATCATCCGATTCTGCTGCGGCTTCGATCAGACGCTTCGCATCCTTGCCGCCAATCTCAGCCAATGCATCGAGCGCGACGAATCGCACGTTCGGGTCGGGGTCATCGAGCAGTTGCGCCAGCGCCGGCACCGCATCTTCGTCTTCGAGGTTGCCGCTGGCCCGCGCAGCTTCACGGCGCACCGCCGGCGACAAGCTATGCAACTCGCTGCGCACCAGGTCGGCGTAGGCGCGGTTGCTGCTGCGTCCCATCGCTACGATCGCGCTCAGCCGCAGCAGGTCATCCTGCGCGTTGAATGCATCGCGGATTTGCAGGTCAATCTCCTCGTTGGTCACGTAGGCCAGCGATTCGAGCGCGCGGCGATGCACCGCAGAGCTGGCTGGCTCGGTCAACAGCGCGCGCATGAGCGCGGCGTAGACCTGCTCCTTGCGCGGCGCGGTCATGCCGTCCTTCTCACCCAGCAGCACGAAGCGGCCGAGCGACTGCGCGGCGGCTGCGCGCACGAACTCCGCCGGGTCGTTTTGCAGCACGGCGATAAGCGGGTTGATCAGGCTGTGATGCTCTTCTTCGAACAACCCTTCGATGGCTGCCAGCCGCACGCGCTCTTCAGCATCGAGCAGGCCGGCGCGATACAGCGCGTTGAAGTCCTGCTCAAAATCCTCTTCAGCAAAGTCGCGCAGTTGCTCCATGATGGCGATGCGGCGCTCGCCGGCGAGATGTTGCCAGACCTGCGCCCACGCCTTCAACTTCTCGCCGCTCAGGTCAGAGAAGGCGCGCAAGACATTCTCGTCCAGCGGCGCATCGCCGGCGCTCATTGCAGCGAGGGCGTCTTTGAGGGCAAGGGGCTTGGATGATTTCTTCATCGAATCGACACCGGATTGATGATGTCCAGCACGACGATGACAGCGGACAGGCCGAGGATGATCATCATGCCGATGGCATGCACCCACTGCTCGCGCTGCGGATCGACGCGCTTGCCGCGCAAAATCTCAATCAGGATGAACAACATGCGACCGCCATCCAGCGCCGGAATAGGCAGCAGGTTGGTGATGCCGAGAATGATGCTGAGGAAGCCGGCGAAGCGGATGAATGGGAATAGCCCCTGCGTCGCACGCTCTTCGATCAGTGTGACGCCGATGTTGGTGATGCCGATTGGACCAACTGGCCGCGCCTGCTCCGCCGGGATGCGCTGCTCGATCAAATCGATCGGCACGCGCACGAAGCCGGAGATCACGTTTGCCACATCCTGCCCCGCCAGTTGCAAGGCCTGCAAGAATGGAATCGCCATGCGCTCGGACTTGGTCACGTTGAAAGTCAGGCTGACGCCGAGGGGCGTGTTGGGGTTTGCGTTGGCAGGGATCTGGCCGGTCAGCGTCACCTGGTGCGGCTTGCCGGCGCCGTCGGGTTGGCGCAGCACCACAAACTCAATCGGTTTGCCGATGGATCGCTGCGTCTGCTCGCGCAGCGCATTTGCCTGTGGCTGCGCCTGTGAATTCGCAGCTATGCGTTGCGTCATCGACACGCCGTTGACTGAAAGGATGATGTCGCCGGCTTGCAGGCCGAGCGTCTGCGCGGCGCTGTCTGCATTCACCGATTGGATGCGAAATTGAAATTCGGTCGGTGTGGTGGCGAAGAGTGAATAGGCCAGCGCGAGAATGACAAAGCCGCCGATGAAGTTCATGCTGGGGCCAGCGGCCAGCGTGATCAAGCGCCACTTCTTCGACGCGGCAGCAAAGCTGCGTGGATCGCTGGGATCTTCCTCTCCGGTCATGCGCACAAATGCGCCGATGGGCAGCCAGTTCAGCGTGTATTCGGTCTCACCGCGTTTGAACAGCCGCACTGCGCGCGGCGGGAAACCCATGCCGAACTCTTCCACGCGGATGCCGGCTCTCTTTGCTGCCAGGAAGTGACCCAACTCATGGATGAACATGAGCGGCCCAAGCAGGATGATGAAGACGGGAATGCCGATCAACAGGGAATTCAGAAAATCCATCGCGGAAAGTGTAATGGCGGAACGTTGGAGAAGGATGAGAGTTGCTTGTGGGTGAGGAGATGATGCGATGAGGAGTGCGCGTGGTGACTCAATGGCTCAATACGCCTGCGGTTTCTTCAATACGAATCGCGCGTGGTTGCCGTCACCTTCAAACCCAACGACGACAAAGCCATCGGCAAATGCCTGCAGGAACTCTTCGCGCGTTTGCTTGCGTGCCTGAATCGCGCCGGCGCGATCGATGTGCTTCATCGTTTGAAAATCCGACGGGATGTCGATGCGCAAAGCGTCAGGCTGCCAGCCTGCGCTGCCGGGCGCGCCGTCGCGCTGCGCCTGGCGATCCAACCACCACTCCACCTCGAAGCGATCCGATGCGATGCCGGCGTTCAGCGCGTCATTCATTTGGCCGTAACAGTTCACCAGATAAGTGCGGCAGATGCAGCCGAGCTTGCCGATGTTCAGCCGCGCATTGCGCGCTTCCAGCGGGTCGACTGTCCATGTCATCAGATTCAGGCCGTTTGCGCGACACCAATCAGCCTGCGCGCGTTTCAGCGCTGCACCGATGCCGCGCCCCTGATATGCCGGCAACACTGCTGCGATATGCGAGTGATGGCTAAGCCCATTGGTTGTGCCGGGGTGATGTGCTGGCGAGAGCAGACCGGCCACGCAGCCGATCATCTGGCCGGTCGCTGCATCGAACGCGCCGATGGCGACGCCGCCGTGCCGGCACAGCGTGATTGTCATGTGCGCTGCCAGCGCGCCGCCGCCCCACACCGCTTCCTGCAGCGCCTCGCACTCGTAGTGCTCTTCCACGCGCCTGAAAGGCCGGATGAAATAATCTTGCATCGCTATTCACCGAGGTATATACGCGCAGGGCGGGCCGGCAGCGCGGTGGTCACTTCGTAGTTCACCGTGCCGAGGCGCTGCGCAATCTCGTCGGCGCTGATGCAATCAGCGCCCTGCGCGCCGAGCAGCACCACTTCGTCATCGAATTGTGCTTCAGGGATGTCGGTCACGTCGACCATGCACTGATCCATGCACACGTTGCCGCGAATGGGCGCGCGCCGGCCACGCACCAGCACCTCGCCGGCATTGCGCGGCGTGCGGCGATAACCATCGCCATAGCCCACCGGAATCACGGCGATGCGGCGCTCACCTTCACAGCGGTAGCGCGCGTTGTAGCCGATGCCATGATCGTTCGGCAACCACTTGATCGACGCGATGCGCGTAACCCAGCGCAGCGCCGGCTTCAGTTGCATCACCATTTCACGCGCCTCGGGCAAAGGTGGATCAGGCGCGAAGGGTGACATGCCGTACAACGCCAATCCCGGCCGCACCAGATTGAAGTGACCTTCGGGATACATCATCGTGCCGGCGGAGTTGCAGGCATGCAGCCACTTCACGGCGCGACCCTGTGCTACATCGCGGAACAGCCGCAGTTGCTCGCGCGAGAAATCCGGATCGCTCTCCGCGCTGCGCAGGTGCGTGAACAAGCCTTCGACCTCGATGCCGGGCAGCGCAGCAATTGCATCGATCACGTTGCCGGCATCGCACGGGCGCGGGCCCAGCCGGCCCATGCCGGTGTCGATCTTGATGTGGGCGCGACAGGGCATCTGCATCTCGACGGCCGCATTGGAGAATGCGCGGGCAACATCTGCATCGAACAGGTTGACGCGCAGGTCGAATGCGATGGCCTCGTGCGCCAGTGATGCTGGTGTGTAGCCCATCACCAGGATTGGCGCAGTAATGCCGGCTTCGCGCAAGGTGACGGCTTCTGGCAGGCACGCCACGCCGCACCACGCTGCGCCAGCCTGTAGTGCTGCGCGCGCAACTGGCACGATGCCATGCCCATAGCCGTTGGCCTTCACCACGGCCATGAGTGAAACGCCGGCGCACTCGCGCAAGACGCGCACGTTGTGGCGAATGGCGTTCAAGTCAACAACGAGGCGGGTGGGGTGAGATGTATGCAGTTGCGGGTTCGGCACGCCGGCCATGATACAGCGCGGCAGTGATGGTTGAAGATACAGACAGGCTGTTAGCCGCATGAAAAAAACGTCACGCCATCCCTGGTCGAATGGCGTGACTCGGAGGAAAAGAGGAAACGAACTCCTCATCAAAGCGCACCCTCAGCGTGTGCATAGGCCGCCGATCATTGTGCTGTCGTGAAGCTTTGGTATGCTGTGATGCAAGACTGCGCCCTGACACTATGTTAGTCGCGGGTGAAGCGCCGGCCTGCAAGGCGGCTCGTGCTAGGATGCTGGAAACATGGGTCACTTCGTCATCGCCATCGACCTCGGTGGCACCAACATTCGCGCGGCCTTGTGCGATGAAACAGGCCATATCCACAAACGATTCAAGCAACTTACACTTCCCGAATTGGGCGCGCCAGCGGTCATTGCCCGCATTGCCGACGCGGCGCGGGCAGTGTGGCCGGCAGATGGCGATGGCAAGGTCGCCGGCGTTGGCGTTGCTTCGCCTGGCCCCATCGACCCCTTCAGTGGCAATGTGCTGTATGCCTCGAATTTGTTTTGGCACAATGTGCCGCTGCGCGATGCGCTGCATGAGGCTTTGCTGGCGCCGGTGACTGTCGGCAATGATGCGAACCTTGCGGCGCTGGGCGAGCAGAAATATGGCGCCGGCAAGGGGGTGCGCGACCTGGTCTACATCACGCTCAGCACCGGCATCGGTTGCGGCGTGATCTTGAATGACCAGTTGGTGCTGGGGCATCGCGGACTGGCGACCGAGGTGGGTCACATGGTGATGGATTACAACGCGCCGCCCGGTGATAGCGGCGTGCCGGGCTGCTTCGAGCTTTACGCCGCTGGCCCCGGCATTGCGCGACTGGCGCAGACAAAGGCGCGCGCGCATGGTGACACGAAGATGATCGCGCTGGCCGGCGACATCGAACGCATCACGGCAAAGGAAGTAGGCGAGGCTGCACGGGACGGCGATGCGCTTGCGCTCGAGGTGGTGCGCGAGGTTGGCCGCATCATTGGGCTGGGTTTTGTAAATGTGTTGCACCTGTTCGATCCCGCCATCATCATCGTCGGCGGCAGCGTGTCGCTGATGGGCGACGTGCTGTTCGATCCGGTGCGCGCGACGATCGAGCAGCACGCCATGCCGCCCTATCGCGGCCGGCCAATCGTGCCGGCGCTGCTGGGCGACGATTGCGGCTTGCTTGGCGCAGCAGCGCTGGCGCTGCAAACCTTCGCTTCGTCCCAACCAGACCTTGACGACTTGACGACCTGATTGGAGTGTGAGATGAGCAAATTGTTGACCTTGATCGGTGGTGTAGTGGGCGGCGTGGCGGTGTGGAAATTGCTTGCGCCCGAACTGTCACAGCGCAGGCCGTCAGCGTTTCTAGCCAGCGCGCGTTCTGGCGCAATGGCGGTTATCACGGGGGCATCCTCAGGCATCGGTGAGGCGTTTGCACGCCAATTGGCGCGTGAGGGCTACAACCTGCTGTTGGTGGCGCGCCGGCGGGAGAAGCTGGACGCGCTGGCCGAAGACCTGAAGCGGCGCCACGCTGTGTTTGCGCAGTCGCAGGTGGCCGACCTGTCGCGGGAAGCCGACATCGAACGCGTGGCCGGCGTGGTGAAGGAGATGAGCGAGGCCGGCAAGGTCGACCTGTTGATCAACAACGCCGGCTTCGGCACCACTGGCAAATTCGCCGACCAGCAGATTGGAGAACTGGAGGCCATGCTCAATGTGCACATCGCAGCCACCATGCGGCTGACTCGCGCGGCGCTGCCCGGCATGATGCAGCATCGACGTGGTGGCATCGTGAATGTGGCTTCAGTCGCCGGCTGGTATCCGCTGCCCGGCAATGTGAACTACGGCGCGACCAAGCGCTACATCATCACCTTCAGCGAGGCGCTGCAAAGCGAACTGGTGGATAGCGGCGTGTACGTGCAGGCGCTCTGCCCGGGCTTTACCTACTCAGAGTTTCATGACACAGCGCCATTTCGCGCCGCCGGCTTTCGGCGCGACGCATTGCCGCCGTTTCTGTGGCAGACCGCCGGCCAGGTGGCGACAGCATCACTGAATTCACTCGGCTCTGGCGAGGCTGTCGCGGTCCCTGGCATCCACAATCGCGCCTTGGTGGCATTGGAGGGGTTCATCCCGCGCAGCGCCATCCGGCAGGCCAAGCGCCAATTTGGGCCGGCACTGGGAGAGTTATAGAATCATCGGTGTGATGAGCAAAGAATTCATTCCTAAATCTGCCATGGTCATCGTCGCTCACCCCGACGATATCGAATTTGGTTGCGCCGGCACCTGCGCAAAATGGGCGAAGGCCGGCGCGCGTGTGGTGTATGTGTTGGTCACCAGCGGCAATGGCGGCACACACGACTCCGCCTATACCCGCGAAACGATTGCTGCCTTGCGCGAGCAGGAGCAACAGGCCGCCGCCGATATCTGCGGCATCGCTGTGGTTGAATTTCTGCGTTACAACGATGGCGAGGTGATGCCGACGCTCGAATTGCGCAAGGATCTCGTGCGCATGATCCGCAAGCACAAGCCGGAAGTGGTGATCGCCATGGATCCGATGCGCATGTACAGTGGCAATGGCTACATCAACCACCCCGATCATCGCGCGGTGGCTGTTGCCACGATGGATGCCATCGCGCCCGTTGCGTCGATGCCACTGATGTATCCTGATCTGGGCGAGGCGCATAGTGTGCGCGAAGTGTGGATTCAGTGGACGGATGAGCCGGATACGTGGGTGGACATCAGCACGACGGTTGATCTGAAAGAGAAGGCGTTGTTGCAGCACAAGAGCCAGGTGGGCGAAGATGTGGCGAAGATGGTGCGCGACTGGGCCATGGAAGCCGGCAAGGGATTGGCGCCGGCGGAGGCCTATCACGTGATCTACCTTGAGCAGCGCCCCAAGGCCGAAGCCCAGGAGCAGAAGGAAGCAACGGGCGACGACGCACAGAAGTAAATCGCCGCTGAAGATGTGCGGTGCATTTCCTAAAGAGAAAGGTGAAGCGCATGAGTTCTGCCATTCGCATGATGAAGTGGGTGTTGAGCGCCGTGCTGGCCGCCGGCGCTGCTTTGCCACTGGCGCAGCCGGCGCCGGCTGCAGCCAACGTTGTCGGCATCGATGTCTTTGCCTGCCCCACCGGCATCTCCATCCTGGTGCTGCAGGAAGACTCGTCACAGCCGGCGCCGCAAGTCGAATGGTCGACCGCTGACGGCAAGGGTCTCAGCGCCGGCCTCGTCGGCAAACTCACTGGCAGCGACGTGCCACACGGCCAGGGCGCGCAATTTGTGTATTGGAACAGCGTAGCCTTGAACGCCGGCGTGAGTGGCCAGGTGATCGCACGCGGTCAGCGCAACGATGCCTACGCGCGCTTCACCGTCGACGGCGATTGTCCGCCGCTTGGCTCGGTGCGCGGCTCAGCCTTCGAGGATCTCAACCGCAACGGTGCGCGCGATGCCGGCGAACCAAACATCGGCACGGCCTCGTGGAAGCTGACCGCCGGCGGCGACTGGTACATCTGCGGCGTCGTTGGTGGCGACAGCACTTTTGGCCCCACCGTGACGCCCGGCACCTATAACGTTATTCCCATCGCGCAGCCCGGCTGGGTTGCCACGACGCCGCCGCGCACGGCACTGGTGAAACGGCTGGGCGTGGCGGCGCTGAACAACGATATCGGCTTTGCGCGTGCAGCCAACTCGAGCGGCCAGAATTGCGGTCAGTACGCGCCGCCAGGGAATGTCATTGCACCCAAGCCAGAGTTTCAATCGCCCACCGACACGTTGGCTGCGAATGGCACGTTCAGCAAATTGCTGGCCGGCCTGGACAGCACCGGACTGGCCGGCGTGGTGAACGGAACTGGCGCATACACGATCATCGCGCCGACTGATGTTGCCTTTGCTGCGCTTTCGCCGGCTACACAGCGCCGGCTGGCGAGCAATCCGCAGGCGCTTGAAGAGTTGTTGCGCTGTCACATCATCCTTGGCAATGTCGATCTCGCCAGCCTCGGCCCGCGCGCAAAGACATTTCCGACGCTCGGCAAGCGCAAGGTGCTCGTGCAGGTGCGCAATGGCCAGTTGCTGGTGAATGGCGTGGTTGTCGGGGATGCCATCCCCACCAGCAATGGGCAAATTTGGGTGCCAAGCCGCGTGCTGTTTGTGCGGTGATACGCAACGGGGGTGCAGCACTACTGCGCGCCGGCGACTATCCGACTGAAGTGAAGGTGAAGCAAAGGCCGGCGTTGACCGAAGACAACGCCAGATAAAATCGGTTATGCTGGTAGAACAAATTTTCGCATGGCCGGATCATCTTGGCTGTGCAAGATAGCGCATTGACACACAAAATGCACAACCGCCTTAATCGCATTGCCTTGATTAACCTGAACGGCGAACTGGAGACCCTTTCGCCAAACGGGGAAGACCGCCGCACCCTCACCAGTGGCGAG
The DNA here is from genome assembly GCA_964590135.1 of uncultured Anaerolineae bacterium. GTDB lineage: Bacteria > Chloroflexota > Anaerolineae > J036 > Brachytrichaceae > JBDHWI01. The sequence continues at coordinate 37,493 of CAZPVX010000026.1, forward strand.
CGATATTTTCAATTTCCTGCCTGGTCGCCGGATGGCTCGCACATCGCGGCGGTGGGCGGCACGCGCGAGATGGCCGGCGTTTTTGTCTTCGCAGACGAAGAGACGGCATACCGCCGGCAGGGCGAACCGCACTCGGTCTTCGAAAGCGATCAGGATACGCCGATCTACTGCTACTGGTCGCCGGACAATGAACACCTCAGCTTCGTCACTGTGCGCGCCGGCGAGCAATCGATGGAGCTTCATGTGGCATCCACGCGTGGAGACGCGGTTGCCTCGCTCATCAGCCAGCCCGTTGCCACTGGTCAGCCCTGTTTCTGGGACTGGAGCCTCGATGGCAAGCGCATTTTGCTGCACACTGGCACGTCCAATGACGACGGCTCCTCTTTGACGTTTATCGACCCGTTCAACCCGGCCAGCAACCGCGCGCCAATTGCAAAACCGGGCCTTTTTCAAGCGCCCGGCATCGCGCGCAGCGGACGCTACTTCGCCTTTGCACAGGTGAACCTCAAGGGCGAGCCGCAGCTGGTGGTGGATGGCCGGCATCTCAGCCAGCGTCTGGTGGTCGAGCATCAGGGCATCGCGGCGATGAGTTGGAGCCCGATGCGCGATCAGCTTGCCTTCATCAGCCCAACTGAGCCAGTGCGCACCTACTATGGGCCGCTGCGGTTGCTGGATGCCGGCACGCACGACGTGCGCACGCTGACCGAAGACATCGTGCTGGCGTTCTTCTGGTCGCCGGATGGCCGGAATATTGCCTATTTCACCATCGCCAATGTTGCCGAGCATATTTTCGACATGGTGCTGCCCAACCCGGAGGCGGCTGCGCTGAACGGCGGCTTCCTCGCCTATGAAACGGACGGGTCAGAGGATGACATGGAGGAATTTGAGGAAGATCACGTGCTGCGGTTGAACCTGTGGTGTGTGAACGTGGAGAGTGGCGAGCAGCATTTGATCACGACGTTCGAGCCGGCGGATTTGTTTGTGAATCAGTTTCTGCCCTTCTTCGACCAATACGCGCTGAGCCACCGCATCTGGTCGCCAGACGGCACGTGCGTGGTGTTGCCGATGGTGAAGCGCAACGAAGAGGGTGAAGACCGGCCCGTGGTGTGCGTGGTGCCGATGCTGCGGCATGGCGGCCGGCCACGCATCATCGCCGAGGGCATGATGGCGGCGTGGAGCCAGCAGTAATCCTAAGTTCCGAGCGCGAAGTGGCAAGAGGTGAGATGTGCGTCTCGCCTCTTTTTTGTGGTTAAGCCAGTTGCTGCGCCGGCGCGGCACACGGCCATTCCAAATGCCATCGACGACAATACATGCAGATTGAAACATCATGGAGATGGCGTTGTTTGGTTTGCGGGTGCTGGCAGTGGTGGCGCTGTATGCGTTTTTCGCAGTGCTGCTGTGGGCGCTGTTGCGCGAGCGGCGCGTTGAGCCGGCGGCAGCGCCGGCTGCGCAGTTGGTCTCGCTGGATGAGGCGGGCAGCGAGGGCCGGCGCTACGAGGTGCAGGGCTTTGCGTGGATTGGCCGCGACCCGAACTGCCTTGCCCGCGCGGAGGATGAATTCACGTCGGCGCGCCACGCCCAAGTGCTGTGGAACGCCGGCGACCAGTCGTGGTGGCTGGAAGACAACCTCAGCCGCAACGGCACCTTTTTGAATGAGCAGCGCATCAACCGCGCACAGTTGAAGGACGGCGATGTCATTCGCGCCGGCCGCGCGCGCTTTCGTTTTCAGATGACAGACGATCACGCTGGGGAAACAAGGGCGTGAGAGGCAGCCCTCAGTTTTCATCACCTTGCTGTTTCATTATGCGTTCATCCGTCCGCCAAGATCGATCAATCGCGCATCGTCGGTGGCGGCCACTTCGGTGCCGAGCGCTTCGCCTCCCAGGGCGCGCAACACATTGCCTTCGACAAGACCGCTGAAGATGCGCACAGTGAGCGTGGGATGGCGTTGCACCAGGTCGAGCATGTCGCTCACCTTGCCGGCCATGCCGCCAGTGACATCGTCGCCACGGCTGCCGCCCACGCCTGCTTGGATTTGCGCCCAGTTGAGCGGCGTGATCTTGTGGATGATCGCCGAAGCCGCATCTCCCGCCGCTGTATTCTCGGGTTTTCCCCATCGCTCATACACGCCCGCTGTCTCGCCGGCAAGCAACACCGATTCCACTGAAAACGCTGCGGTCAGGTGCGCGAACACTTCTTCTGTCGAGACGATTGTGCCGCCGCGCACGCTGTCGAAAGCCACATCGCCCATCACCAACGGCACGATGCCCCGCGCGAGGGCGAGCTGGATGTTGGTCGCGTCGCTCTCGACGATGCGGCCATCGGCGCAGCGCAGCCACGATGAGGGGGGAAAACTCATCATTGGCACGCCGGCGTCGTTCAGCGCGTCGGCCAGAATGCGGTTGAGCCGCGCCGCGATGACCGACACCTCGGCGAAGCCGCGCCACTGCGCCGGCGTATGCACGCCGATGCGCGTGCCGTGCCTCTTTGCCGCCGCGTGGCCGAACGAGCCGCTGCCGTGACCGAGCAGGAGCGCCGAGTTTCGAGCGTTGAGGGCTGAGCGGATTTCAGCCGCAAGCCGGCGAATCACATCCATGCGCGGGGTGTTGTCCTGCGTCTTGTCGGTGATGAGCGAACCGCCGAGTTTGAGAAAGATCATGTGGCACTCACTATAATCGCCGAATGCCTGAGACACTGAGCGTTCATCGAGACAAGGATTATCTGTCGGATTTTCTGGAGCGATACTGGTTTGCGCCGCCGGTGGCGCTGTGGCGGTCGATTGAAGCGAAGGCGCTCAGCACGACTGACTTCCCTGCGCCGATGCTGGATTTCGGCTGCGGCGACGGCCTGTTCACCGAGGCGGTGTTTGGCAAGCAGGCCGGCATCTATGGCTGCGACATCGCCAAAGCCGAGATGCCGGCAGCCAGAGCCAGCGGCGTGTATTTTCGCGGCGTGCAATTTGCCGATGGCCATGCGCTCCCGTATCGCAATGGCACATTTGGCTCGGTCTACAGTAATTCGGTGATCGAGCACATCCCCGACCCGCAGAATGTGTTGCCAGAACTGGCGCGCGTGCTGCGCAAGGATGGCCGGCTGGTGTTGACCGTGCCGAGTGATCAGTTTCGCAGCCTGCTGGACGGCGTGGTGACTGCGCCGAGCAAAGAGGCCGGCGAGAACTATGCGAAAGGCGTGGACAAGTTGCTGGCGCACCATCATTACCATTCACCGGAGGAGTGGCGCGCGCTGCTGGCCGGCGTGGATGTGGAGTTGGTCGAAGCGCGCTATTACATCACGCCTGAAACCGAGGCGCAGTGGGATCGCATGAATCGCGAATACGGCATCGGGGGGCGTTCCGTGTTCAATATGCTGGCCTCGCCACGCCTGAAGCCCCTGGGTTACCAACCGGCGATGGCGAAAATGGTGCATGGCCGGTTGCTGCCAAAATTACGCCCTTTTTACGACGCAGTCGCAACAAACACCGGCGGCGGCCTGTTGGTCATTGGCCGCAAGTTGCACTAAACTAGCACAGCATCGCCACGAAGACGGGTTTCAGCGCTGAGATTTGCAGCGCCGCCTTCGTGGTTTTGATTTCTGGCTGGACCAGGAGGAAGTCTATTCGAGCGAAAACGAACGAATCAAGGTGTGCGCAGGATACCCGAATCTGCGCATCAATAACAGACGGTTTCTCAGCCCATCTCATGTCATTTGTCCAGGAGGAATAGGAACGCATGAAGAAAGAGACCAAGCTTTCCCGCCGGCAACTGTTGCGCATCTCTGCGCTCGCCGGCACCGGCGCACTGCTCGCTGCCTGCGCCGCCCCCGCCGCAACCACTGCCCCCGCTGCCACGTCTGCTCCTGCTGCTACTGAAGCGCCATCTGCCACCGAGGCCCCGGCCGCCACTGAGGCGCCGGCGGCTACTGAGGCCCCCAAGCCGACCGAAGCGCCGGCCACTGGCGCCGGCGGAACCGTTCAGGTGCTGCATCGCCAGGAATACTTCAAGGCGCTGGAGGATGAATTCAAGAAGCAGACTGAGGAATTCATCAAGAGCATCGGCTTCACCCCCGACGTTTCGACGGTCAACCCTGAAGTGTTCGGCGATTTCATGGCCAAGATGCAGGCGGCCGTGTCCGCCGGCAACCCGCCCGACCTGACTTATCACGGCACCAGCATCTCGCAGATGTATGACCAGGAACTGACCGAGGATCACACCGCGCTGTTGCAAGAACTTGTGTCGAAGTACGGCGACGTCGTGCCGACCACGGCCGAGCGCAGCGCCAAGTTTGACGACAAGTGGTGGGCTGTGCCGCACAGCTCCAACATCGGTGGCTGGTATGTGCGCAAGGACTGGGTCGATGAGGCCGGTGCGGACCTGACCAAGTTCAACACCTTGCAGGAGCGTCTGGATGTGGCGCAGAAGATCTCCGACCCGTCCAAGGAGCGCTTCGGCTGGGGCATGACGGTCAACAAATCTGGCGACGGTCACGGCCTGATCCTGGTGGCCTTCCAGGCTTTCGGCGGCCGCGCAGTGGACGAAACCGGCCAGAAGATCACCTTCAACTCGCCGGAGACGATCGCCGGCGTGCAGTGGTTGGCCGACATCTACATGAAGCCGGAGTTCAAGGACATCCTGCCGCCTGGCGTGGAGAGTTGGACGGATCCGAGCAACAACGAAGCCTTCCTGGCCGGCAAGACTGGCATCACCGTCAATGCACCCAGCGTGTACGCCGCAGCCAAGAAGGATCAGCCTGATCTGTACAAGAACATCTCGTGGCAGAACTTCCCTTCGACAAACGATGGCAAGCTGACCCTCGGCGCCGGCGGCAACCTGTGGTACACCATCATGCGCGGCGCCAAGCAGCAGGATGCTGCCAAGCAGATCGTGATGCACTTCATGGACCCTGTTGTCTTCACGCCGCTGTCGATCCTGGGTGGTGGCTTGGTCATGCCAGCCTACAAGAATGGCTGGACGCCGGAGTTGCTGGCCGCCGACTCGAACTTCGAGATGTTGAAGACGATCATGTTCAACCCGAGCGACTACACCGGATTCGCCTTCCCCGCCAAACCCAATGCGGCCATCGATGCCTGGTTCGCCACTGGCTTCCTGAGCGAGATGATGTCCAACATCATCACCGGCAAGATGACGGCCGAACAGGCCGTCAAGGACGCGACTGACAAGGGCGTGGTCATCTTCGAAGAGAAGGGCCTGCCGCAGAGCTAGTTGTCATGTTCCACCCGAGCCTCTCTTGTCAGGGGGCTCAGGCCAGGAGGGCTCGGGTGGAACTTGGAGAGTGAACATGGCTCAACAGATGACCGCGCCATCGAACCTGGCGCAATCCCAAACAACCAGTCTGACCAAACGCCTGGAGCGGCTGTTTGGCAAGGACTGGAAGATCGCTGTGTTCTTCATGGCGCCGATGGTCATCCTGATGGCTGGACTGATCCTGTGGCCTTTTATCAATGCCGTAATGTTGAGCTTCACCACGCGCAATATTGCCCGACAGGATGTTTTCGTTGGCCTGGGCAACTATGTGCGGTTGCTGAATGACACGCAGTTCACCGGTTCCATCGGCAATACCATCCGCTTCACCGTCGTGTCGGTGGCGATGAAGCTGGTCGTGGGCATGGTCATCGCCTTGCTGCTCAACAGCAAGCTACCCTTCCGCAACGTGCTGTCCGGCATCATGTTGTTGCCGTGGATCGTGCCAGAAGTCGTCACCGCGCTGACGTGGCGCGGCATCTACGACCCCATCTTCGGGACGCTCAATCCGCTGCTGCGCAGTCTAGGCTTGATCACACGCGACATCGGCTGGCTGTCTGAATCGGGTCTGGCGCTGTGGAGCGTGATTGCAGTCAACATCTGGAAGGGCATTCCGTTCTTCACGCTGCTGTTGCTGGCCGGCATGAAGTCTATCGACAAGGAGCTGTATGAGGCAGCCGAAGTGGATGGCGCCAACCCGGTGCAGCGCTTTTTCAACATCACGTTGCCGGGGTTGAAGTATGTCATGGCCGTCGCAGTGCTGCTCTCGACCATCTCCACATTCAACACATTCGGTATCGTTTATCTGATGACCGGTGGCGGCCCAGGCGGTGAGACGCGCGTGTATTCGATCCTGGCTTATGAGCGCGCGCTGTTGCAAAATCGCTATGGTCCTGGCGCGGCTGTGTCGCTGGCCACTGCGCCGTTTCTTGCCATCTTCATCATCCTGCTCTCGCGCTTCATGCGCCAGGGCGTGGACCGCACGACGCGGGTCACACTGAGCAGCCGCATCGCTGAGAATGCAAACAAGATCGTGCCGTGGGTGCTGGCCGTGCTGTTTTTGGTGCTGGCCGTGTTCACCACGCTAGCCGGCGCCGGCGCTGTGGTTTTGCTGATCAGCTTAGCCGTCACAACGTTGATTTGCCTGGTATTGCTGGCGCTGGCGCGCTTTGCAGCGGTGCTGAGCACGCGCGCGACGCCGTGGCTGATCCTCGCCAGCTTGACGCCGTTTGTCCTGATCGCCACCATGTCGCCGCCCGAAAGCGTGGCGGGATCCATTGCACAGATGGCGCTGATCCTGGCCGGGTTGACCCTTGCCGGCGGGGTGCTGTACACCCTCGCCATCTATGCGACGCGCCGGCTCAAGGCACACACGCGCGAGCGCACCGGCATGATTGGCCGGATGCTCCTGCTCTTGCCATTCATTCTTTTCGTGCTCTTCCCGTTCTACTTCGTCATTACTACAGCCTTCAAGAGCGACACCCAGATCCAGCAGCGCATCTCGCTATTCTGGCCGCAACCGTGGACGCTCGACCAGTTCAACTACCTGCTGACGCGGACGGATTACACCTTGTGGTTCCGCAACACCGTCACAGTCGCGCTGGTCACCACCGTGCTGTCAGTGCTGTTCGCCGCGCTGGGCGGTTATGCGCTGGCGCGTCTGAAATTTCGCGGCGCAGCGGCGATGACGACCATCCTGCTCGTGACGTATCTATTGCCGGCATCGCTGTTGTTCATTCCAATGTATCGCATCCTCACCGGGCTGGGGGCGATCAACACGCACATGTCTCTGATCTTGACGTACCCAACTTTCCTCATGCCGTTTGCAACATGGGTGATGCTGGGCTACTACCGCGGTATTCCAGAGGATCTGGAAGAGGCGGCCATGATCGACGGGGCAAACCGGCTGACAGCGTTCTTCCGCATCACGCTGCCGCTGGCGATGCCGGCGTTGCTGGCCATCACGCTGATCGCCTTCACCAACTCGTGGAATGAGTTCCTGTATGCGTTCATCTTCCTAACCAGCGAAAAGTTGATCACATTGCCGGTGGGCTTGCAGAAGCTGGTCTTTGCAGATATCTATCCGTATGGTCTGCTGATGGCAGCTTCGCTCATCATGTCGATTCCGGTGGTGATCATGTATGTCTTTGCGCAGCGCTTCCTGGTGGAAGGGCTGACCGCCGGCAGCGTGAAGGGTTAGCGTTCAAACGCAAATGTCTTTGCCAAGGCAGTCCGGCTCCACTGAAGAGCCGGACTGCTGCTTTTACGCTACGAGACGCCGCCCAGCTTGATGGCCTCGAAGGCTTTCATGCGGCGCAACAGCAGCAGCGTGGCTGCGATGGCCACGGCAAAGGCGATGCCGATTGCCGTGCTCACCTGCGCCACCTCGGTCCAGGCGATGCGAACATAGAACGCCGGCACTTCAGACACCAGTTTGCCGCTCACCTGGAAGAAGGGGATGAACAGCCGGCTGGCCAGCACGCCCACCGCTGCGCCGGCCACTGTGCCGGTCAACACAATGCCTAGTTGCGACAAGATCAGGTAGACGGCCATTTGCCAAGAGGACAAGCCCAGCGTGCGCAACACGCCCAACTCGATGGAGCGCCGGCGGAACGACAAGATGGAATACAGCACGAAGCTGATGATGGTGAGCGCGATGGCAGCGAAGAAGCCGGCGGTCAGGATGCCAAACAACCCCTGCCGCTCTGGCGTCTGCTGCTGCGTTTGAATTTCGAGGCGCGCGTCGAAGGTGTCTTTCACCGTGTAGCCCATCTCGTTGGCGCGGTTCGACACAGCAGTGCCGCTCGTGCCTGGCGCAAGCGTGAGCAACACGTCATATGGCACCGCCTTGCCAATTGCCTCGAAGGTGTGGTCGATGTCGGCGATGAAAACCGTCTCATCTTCTACCGGCTGGATGGTTGGGAAATGCAGATAGGTGCCGGCGATCGTGTAGGTCACCGGCACGCTGCCCTCGGTAGTCTTGATGTCCAGCTGCAACGGGTCGCCGACGGCCTTCTTGTTCAGGGTGAGAAAGATGGGCGGCACCAGCACGCCATCTGGTTGTGCGCCAAGGCTGTTCATCAACCCACCCAGCGACTTTGAGGCATAGTCGGCCCGGAATGCCTGCGCCATCACGCTGCTGGCCTCGTGCCAGTCCAGCGCCTTGAGCGTGAAGGTGCCGATTCGTCGCGCGATCTGCGGCTGCACCTTGAACGTGGCCATGCGCGTGAAAGCCTCCACCCCGGGGATGGTGAGATGGTCCTCAACGGGCAGGAACGACCAGATTTCCGGCTTGCCGTCGTCGGGCGGTGGTGGCGCCGGCGGCCCCCCTGGAGAGCTTACTGGCTTGGGTTTGTTGGATTGCCCCTCCTCAACCAGCCGCAAATCAGCGCCGGAGACGAAGTACGCCGAGTCGACCAGATGGCCATCCAGCGTTTTGGCTGTGGATGCGCCAAAGGTGGCGATGCCGGTCGCAATGATCAAGAGCAGCAGCGAACCGAGATAGTCTTTGGGCGCGCGCCCCAGTTCACGCGCGGCCAGCAGGGTTGGAGTGGCCAGCGGCAGCCTGCTGCCAAGGCGTTGTAGAAGCCTTGCGATCAGCCGCATGAGCAGCGGAAAGAGCCGCGCCACGATCAGCGCGAGGCTGGTCATCAACAGCATCGGCAGCAGATAGCGGACAGGATCACGCAGAGGGTTCTCGTTGGAAATGGTGCGGCCAAAAAAGCCGATGTTGCCCTGCTGGCTCAGTTGCATGTAACCATAGGCCACCGGCACGAGCAGCAGCACATCCAGAAACATGCGTTGCCAGAGCGGGCTGCGCGTGTTGCGCCCGCGGTCGGCGGTCAGCAGCACGATGGTGGAGCGCGACGCGCCGAGCGCCGGCAACTGCGTGGCCAGCGTAGCGATGATGACCGCGCCAACGGCAAACCGAAATGGCAGATATTGCGGCTGAAATGCGTTGAGAAAATCGGTCGTGGAAAGCCGGATGGGGCCGCTGAAATCCAGAAAGGTGCGCGCGCCGGTCATGAACGAGCCGATGATGTAGCCCAGCGGCATGCCGATGATGAGCGCGACGATGCCGATAATCACGCTCTGAATGGCATACAGGCCCAGCGTGTCGCCGGAAGATGCGCCGCGGCTGCGCAGCGTGATCAACTCCATCTCCTGCCGGCGAATCACCATGCCCGACACCAACACGATGAAATACAGCACGATAACCAACAGCGGCGCGGCAAACGCCACCATGAGCAGCGTCATCTCCCGCGATGCCGTGACGTATTTGATCAAGACTGTTGAAAGGTTGGTCGACATGGAGATGCCCTGCTGCTTTTGAAAAGCATCGTTGCGCAGGGTGTCGACGCGCGCCAGCAGCGGCTCGACCAATTCTGTTTGCAGCGGAACGTCATCCAGGTTGTAGTTGTAGACGACATAGTCCACTGGCTTTGGCAGCAACTCGGCCACGCGGGTTTCAAAGATCTCGCGGGTAATCAGCAAACCATCAGACATGCCAAAGGGCGAGATGAACCAGAAGTCGTCATCAGGGTCGATGGGCGTCCACACGCCGGCCACCGTCGCCATCGTTTGCACCTGGCGCACCACGTTGCCGCTTGCGCCGGGATTCGGGACGCTCACATTCGTGGTCAGGCTGAACACGTCGCCTGGGCGCACGCCGTGCTTGTCGCTGAAATAGCGATGAACCAGCACCGGGATGGTGTCGTCCTTCGGCATGGCCGCCGGCATCACGCCCTCTTCGAGCCTGATGTGTTCCTCGATGCCATCCAGCACGTCCATGGAGACATACTCCATCGGTCGCTGCTGCGAAGTGTATAGCGCGCCGGTGCGCGTGCCGGCGGCCGGCCACATACCCCAGCGGTCAGTCCTCAAACGCATGCCGGCCTGTGCCACCGGCAGAATGGTGCGGGACTGAATACTCGTTCGCATGAACGCATCCAGGTCATGCAGTTGCGGGATGGTGAGCGGCCCGCCCAGCCCGCTGATGTAGGCGAAGCGCAGGAAAAGCGGGTCGCCGCGCGAGCGATCTGCCGCCGATGCCGAGGTGGAGTCACGACCCGTGCTGGCCAGCAGCAACTGGCGCAACACGCGCAACTGCGCGTTGTTGACGAATGCCGGCAGGGCCGAGGCGAAGGCAACTGCCATTGTGACACCCAGCAGCACGCACGCTACCAGCGCGACCTGGTTGCGCAGGCGGTTCAGTGCAAGCTCAATGAATCCGGGGATGCGGCGCATATTTCGTTCCTGCGGCAGGCTGCAAGCCGGCGGCAGCGCCGGCAATGTCAGCCGCTGATCTCATTGTCCAACCACGACATCGCCCTGCTGCACGCCGCGCTTGATCTCCACGCGGTCATCGGATTCAAGGCCGACCTCGACATCGATGCGTTTGCGCGAACCGTCCTCGCCTTGCATGACCACGAAGCGCCGGCCCTGGAAGGTGCGCACGGCCAGCGGGGGCAGCCACAACACGTTCTGAGCTTCACCCAGCACGGTATTGCAACGCGCCAGGCGTGCGATCTCTAACTTGACGTCCTCGTCCAGGCTGATGATCACCGTTTGATTGGCCGCATCAGGCGGCATCTTTGGGAACGAGGTGATCATGCCGGTGACAGGGGTGTTGGGCGCATTATCGAAATAGCAAGTCACCTTTGCCCCAATGTCCACCTGTGTAGACTGGACTGGGTTCAGTGTGCCGACGAGGATCAACTCGCCGGGTTTTGCCATCTTGATCAGCGGATCGAGCGCGCGCACGTTCGACCCTACGCGTGCGAACTGCTGCGAAATGACGCCGTCGAAGGGCGCCACCAGTGTGGCTCGCGACAAGCGTTTCTGCACACCCTCGTAGGCGATGCGGGCGCGCTCGACGTTGCTCACCAGATTCGGATCGACATCGGAGAGCAGGTTGCGGTATGCCATCTGTGCGCGGGTGAGCTCGCCCTGCAGCAACTCCACCTGCAGGCGCGCCACGCCCTGGTTGGCGACAGCGCGCTCGTAGACTGCCTGCAGGCGCGCACGCTCCAGTTGGGCTGCTTCGAGCAACTTGGCGGCATTGTCGGCGCCGGCCTGGTCAAAGGCTGCGCGGGCGGCCTTGATGGAGGCGTTGATGTCATCGATCTGGCGCTGGTTGCGATCCAGGTCATTCTGCGCCAGTTTCACCTCGGCGTCGCCGGCTTGCTGCGTGGCAATCTCCAGGCGCAGTCTGGCCTGGTTTACGTCCAACTGCGCCATCGCCACTGTCTCGGTGAAGCCTTTCATGGTGTTCGACAGCACCGTCTGCGCGGTTTCATATTCGAGCTTGCGCTGCTCAAGCTCGTTGCGCAAATCTGTCACGTCCAATTCGGCCAGCAGATCGCCCTTTTTGACGGTGTCGCCGTCCTTGAAAGGCGCATTCAGGATGCGCCCATCGGTTTCGAAATAGAGATCGGCGGTTTCCTTTGGCTGCACGCGCGCTGTAAATTGCAGGCGCTTGACCACCGGCCCCAATTCCACCGTATAGGTGGGTGGGATGGCTGTGGGCGCCTTCGAAAGCGCCGTCGGCGTGGGGGCAGCCTGATTGAGATCAATCGCGCATGACGTCAGGCTCAAAGACAAAATGAATATTGCGCGCAGGATATGGATGGAACGAAACGCAAACAAACCTTCACCTCGTGCGCCTAGTTTACATGGGTGGTTGAAACTTGAAAAAGAGCTATCACAATTTCCACACAAAAAACAGCCTCCCTGTGTTGAAGGGAGACTGCTTGCGTGACCTTGCGGGATGACAGGCGCGCTAGGCCGCCATGCTGGTGGTCGCGCTGTTCACCAATGGCTCGCGCCCCGGCAATGGCTGGGGAACTTGCAGGCGGATGTCGGAGGTGCTGTGCTTGATCCCCTTCAGTGTCAGATCCTCCGCAAAGTGACAGGCCACCCAATGCTCATCGCCGATGTTGCGCAGCGGCGGGCGCTCGGTGCGGCAGATCTCCTGGGCATAGGCGCAGCGCGGATGGAAGTAGCACCCGGGCGGCGGGTTGGCCGGCGATGGCACGTCGCCAGGCAGCTTGATCGGGCGATGCCGGTCGCGCGGGTCGGCCTTGGGGATGGAGGCGAGCAAGGCTTCGGTGTAGGGATGCTTGGGCATGAAGTACAGCGATGACGTCTTTGCCATCTCGACGATGTAGCCCACATACATCACCGCCACGCGGTTGGCGATGTGTTCGACCACGCTCAGGTCGTGCGCGATGAACAGATAGCTCAGACCGTGCTTGCGCTGCAACTCCTCCAGCAGGTTCAGCACCTGCGCCTGAATCGACACGTCGAGCGCAGAGACCGGCTCATCGCAGATGATGAGCTTGGGGTTGAGCGCCAGCGCGCGCGCGATGCCGATGCGTTGGCGCTGGCCGCCAGAGAAGGCGTGCGGGTAGCGGCTCATGTTCTCTGAGCGAATGCCGACTTCCTCCAGCAACTCTGCGACGCGATCCTTCAGCGCCTGCCCCGAGGCTGATTTTTGCACCGCCAGAGGCTCGCCCACGATTTCGGAGACCGTCAGGCGCGGGTTGAGCGAACTGAATGGGTCCTGGAAGATGATCTGCATGTTGGGGCGAATCGCCTTGAGTTCTTGCTGGTTCAGCTTCTCAACGTTCACCCTGCCCTGCACGGGATCGTTAAAGACGACTTCGCCGGCGGTGGGGTCATACAGCCGGATGACAGTGCGTCCGGTGGTGCTTTTGCCGCAGCCCGATTCACCCACCAGCCCCAGTGTTTCGCCCTGGTTGACGTAGAAGTCAATGCCATCCACGGCCTTGACGTAGCCGACGGTGCGCCGCAGGAAGCCGGCCTGGATGGGAAAGTGCTTCTTCAGCCCGCTGACCTGCAGCAGGAGATCGCCTGTTTTCTTTTCCATGAGTTGAATTCCTCGATGCTACAGATACAAGTGGCAGCGGACGGAGTGGCGCTCGCTGATCATGGTCTCCGCCGGCATGGTCACATCGCATATGCCGGCCATGGCGGCCGGGCAGCGCAGATGGAATGGACACCCCGTCACGCGCGAGTAGGGATCCGGCACGGAGCCGTGAATCGACTCCAGCTTTTCGGCGCGCGCAGCACCCAGCCGCGGGATCGAGCGCAGCAGCATGATGGTGTAGGGGTGCTTGGGGTTGTAGAAAATGTCGTCGATGCTGGCGCGTTCGATCACCCTGCCGAGATACATGACGGCGACTTCGTCGCACATCTGCGCCACCACGCCCATGTTGTGGGTGATGAACATGATCGAGGTGCCGTACTCGGCCTGCAGGCCGCGCATCAGATCCAGAATCTGCGCCTCGGTCGTCACGTCCAGCGCGGTGGTCGGCTCGTCGGCGATCAGCAACACCGGCGTGCAGGACAGCGCCATGGCGATCATGGCGCGCTGTCGCATGCCGCCTGAAAGCTGGTGCGGGTAGGAATCGGCGATGCGCTCGGGATTTGGCATGCCGACCTTCTCCAGGATGTTGACGGCGCGCCGGCGCGCTTCATCTTTGTCCTTGGTCTGGTGCAACAGGATCGCCTCTTCGATCTGTGAGCCGACGGTGAACACAGGGTTCAGCGAAGTCATCGGCTCCTGGAAGATCATGGAGATGTTGTTGCCGCGAATGGCGCGCATCTGGTCGCTGTTTTTACCCAGCGAGAGGATGTTGACGGGGGTTTGCGTATTGGGCGATTCGCGAAATTCAATCGTGCCGCCCTCATACTTCCCGACGGATGGCGTCAGCTGCATGATGGCCAGGCCGGTCTGGCTCTTGCCGCAGCCAGATTCGCCAACGACGCCCAACACCTTGCCGCGCGGGATGTTGAAGGTGACGCCGTTGAGCGCGCGCACCGTGCCGATGGTGGTGTAGAAATTCAGATGTAGATCGCGAACGCGAATGACATCGTCGTCTGTGGTGAATATGTCGTTTGCAGGTGCGCCATCAGCCGGCGCTGCAGATGACATGGAATGGGTGGTTGGAGTTGCCATGGGTGATGTTTGTGCAGGCAGAGAATCATGCATCAAGCATATGGGTCAACCGCATCGCGCACACCGTCGCCGAGCAGGTTGAACGCCAGCACGACGATCAACAGGACGCCCACCGGGATGAGCAGCCAGGGATAGGTAATCGCGGCTTGGACCGAGCTGGCATCGCGCAGCATCAAACCCCACGATACCGCCGGCGGCAGAATGCCGAGGCCGAGGAAGCTCAGCGCGGTCTCGGTGCCAATGGCGGCTGGAATGGCGAGCATGGCGACCACGATCACATGGCTCATCACGTTCGGCACCATGTGCTTGGTGATGATGTGCCAGTTCGATGCGCCGGCAGCCTTGGCGGCGCTGGTGTAGTCGGCGCTGCGGAACGCCAGCACCTTGCCGCGCACCTGACGCGAAAGGCCAGTCCAGCCGATCAGGCCGATGATGACGGTGATCAGCAAAAAGCGCTGGATGATCGGCACGTTTGGCGGCAGCGCCGCCGCCAGCGCCAGAAACAGCGGCAGATCAGGGAATGACTGCACCAACTCCACCAGGCGCTGGATGATATTGTCCAGCCGGCCGCCGAAGTAACCTGACGACGTGCCGACCAGTGTGCCAATCACCACGCTGATCAACACGCCGATGAAACCCAGCGACATGGAGATCTGGCTGCCTTTCATCACGCGCGAGAACACGTCGCGCCCTTCGCGGTCGGCGCCCCACAAAAAGATGCGTGGCTCGGGGGCGGTTGGGTCGCTGCCTGGCGCGCGCTCTATGCCAAACAGGTGAACGTTCATCGGGATGAGGCCCAGAAAGCGGTATTCATAACCCTGGACGAAAAACTTGAGCGGATGGATCACGCTGGTGTCCGTCTGATATTCCCATTTGAACAATTCCTGGTTCAGCACCTGCTTGATGCCATAGATGCCCAGGCCGTTCGGCCCGCTGACGATCTTGCTGGGCGCGGCAAAGACATTATCGCTGTCAATGACATCGTGCGGGTAGGGCGCCAGAAAATCGCTGAGCGCCGTGATCACATAGACGATCAACAGGACGAACAGCGCGGCGACCGACAGTTTGCTCTTGCGAAAACGCCGCACCATCAGTTTCCACTGTGGGAGCTGGCCGACGTCTTCCAGCTTCTTGGCTTTCTTTCCTATGTCGAGCGGACGGGCAACTGTAGCCATAGGGACTTCCTCTTGAGTAGCTCGGATGAATCCATCGGATAAGGGTCAAAACGACGAGCAGATGGGCGCTGGCCGGCGCCTCACTCCAGGCGGACGCGCGGGTCCACCCAGGCCAGCACCAGGTCGGCGATCAGGTTGCCGATGAGCAGGAGCGCCGAGAACATGACCAGCAGCGTGCCGGCCAGATAGATGTCCTGCGAGCGCAGCGCGTCCACATACATCGGGCCGATGGTTGGCAAACTGAGGATGGTTGAGATCAGCGCGTCACCGCTGATCAGGAACGGCAGGATGGCACCAATGCCCATCACCAGCGGGTGGATGGAGTTGCGCACCGCGTGCTTCCAGATCACGGTATTTTCCTTCAGCCCCTTGGAGCGCGCCGTCTGCACGTATTGCTGGTTCAGCACGTCCAGCAGGTTGCCGCGCATCACGCGTGTCAGGCCTGCCGTCGAGACGACGGTCAAGACGACCACGATGATCCAGGTGTGCTTGAAGAAATCGATCAGTTTGGCCATGCTCCACGGCGCGTCCATATATTCGGGTGAGAAGAGGCCGCCAATGGGCTGATTCCACAACTGTGTGGCGCCGATCAGTAACAGGAGTGCGAGCAGGAAGCCCGGGATGGACAGGCCGAGGAACTGTAAAAATGTGATGATGTAATCTGGAACAGTGTAGCGGTGGGTGGCTGAATACACCCCGATCGGGATGGAAATGGTATAGGTGATGAAGAGCGCAACCAGCGAAAGAGCGAGCGAGATGCCCAGCCGGTTCCAGATGCGGTCGGCGACCTTTTGATCGGTGTCGAACGAGGTGCCAAAGTCGCCTTGCAGGGTGCGTGAGATCCACTTGAGATACTGCAGGTAGAAGGGGTCGTCCACGCCATAGCGGGCGCGCAACGCCTCAATTTGGGACTGCTGCAAGTTGCCACCCTGCTGGCGCAATTGGGCGATCTTGACGTCAAGGATGGAGCCGGGCGGAAGTTGAATGATCCAGAAGCCGATGAACGAGACCAGCAGCAGGAGGACCACCATGTTCACCAGCCGGCGCACAATATAGTTGATCATGGGAACACACCATTCCGCCAAACGCCGATGTCTTCAGGTTGGGAAGCGCGTTTGGCGCATCGGCTTTTGAGGGATGCGATTGGAAACTGCTCTCAGAAACTGTTTTCAATCCCAGCGAAGCGTGATTGGGCTTGATGCGCAAGAAGGGCGTTTCCGCCCTTCTTGCATTTGTCTCACAATGACGCAACTGGCGGATTAGCCACCATGTGCCGCAGGGTCGTCCCAGTACCACGTCTCCGGATCGTAGGTCGCCGGGCTGGGGATGATCCATGGGTTCACGAAACCGCCCAAGCCTTCCTTGAGCAAATCCTCGCGCGTCGGGCAGTTCAACAGACCCTTGCGCACCAGGATGATGCGCGGGGGGTTGGCAACCACGCCACTGAAGAACGGGCCCTCGGCCACGTGAATCTTGATCATGTCCCACACCAACTGGTGGCGCTTCATCGCATCCGGCTCGACCTTGGACTGGTCGTAGAGCTTGTGGATATCAGCGACGACAGGCATCGCATCCGCCTCGCCGTCGTTGATTCTCGGCGGGGTGCGCTCCCACGGGCTCTTGTCGAGTTGCTCCTTCTCGCTGGCGGTGCCGCGCATGGTGTAGCCCTGGCCTTGCAGCGGGGCCCAGCGCTCGGACTCATCGGCCACCACCCACGATGGGAAGACCAGGTGGTTCGGGCCGTCGCCCACTTCCCACGCCGTCGTCATCGGGATTTGGCCGGTGCGCCACTTCTCGCCCCAGCCCTCGGAGGGCAGAACGGTCATCTTGGCATCCAGGCCGATGGCCTGCCAGTCGCGCACCAGGCGCTCGTTCTTGCTCAGGTGCTCACTGCCGGGCTGCGCAGAATCAGAGGGAATCGTCACCTGAATCTCCAACGGGCTGCCGTCCTTCATGGTGCGCTTGCCGTCGGCGCCCTTCTTGTAGCCGGCATCGTCCAGCATCTTCTCGGCCAGGGCCGCGTCATACTTGACGAAGCTGTCGCGCCATTCGGCATACGCCGCCTTGCCCTGATCGTTGATGTTGTATTCGATCGCCTTCGGGCTCATCGTGCCGTTGGTCAGTTCGCCAAGGCCGAAGTAGACCGCCTTTTGCACGTCGGCGCGGTTATAGGCATGGCTGAGCGCCTGGCGGAAGACCTTGTCGCGGAACACTTCGCGCAACTTGGCATCCTGGTAGTCCATGCTGAAGAAGTAGATCGATGCCGTGCCGGAGCCGGAGTCCCAGAAGCGCACTTCGAGGCCGCTGGTCGGCTCGGCTTCCTTCAGGCTCTGGATGTCGGCCAGACCCTGACCATGGAAGTGGGCGTGATCGACCTGGCCAGTGGTGTAGGACAGCTTCTCGATTTCCTTGTCCTTCAGTCCCTGAACAGTGATGGTGTCGAGGTAGGGCAACTGGTTGCCTTCCTTGTCCACCACCCAGTAGTACGGGTTGCGATCCCACACTGCGCGCACGCCATCCTCGAACGTGGTCAGCTTCCAGCCGGTGAGGCGCGGGATGTCGGGGTTGTTGTGGTTGAACTTGGTCTGGTGCGTCTCCCAGTCCTTGTTGTCCTTGTTCAGGATCGGGTTGAACTGCTCCATGTAGTGGCGCGGGATCACCCAGGCTGGGCCGATGAACATGTTCACCCACATGGCCAGGCGGTCGGCGGTGAGCGGCGCTGGCGCATCGAACACCATCTCGAAGGTGTAGTCATCGGGGGCGTTCAGCGTCATCAGCGAGCCGGTGCCGGAGCGCGCCTCGTCGGGCGGAGTGTTGATTGGCTTGAGGTCGCCGAATTCCTTCTCCTTGCCGTTGCCGCCGACGGTGTATTCCCACCAGTACATGATGTCCTTGGTGGTGAAGGGCTGGCCGTCCGACCACTTGATGCCCTCGCGCATCTTGAAGGACCACTTCGAGGCGTCGGCGTTGCTCTCCCAGCTCTCGACGAAGCCGGGGCCGATGGCCAGGCCGTCCTTCAACCAGCGCAGCGGCGAGCTGCCGTATTGCATCTCGTGGATGAAGCCGGTGATGCCCCAGTTGTTGTTGTAGGCCTTCTTGAGGACGCCGCCATACTTGCCCACAGTGAGCCAGATATGTGGCGGGGTGTAGGGGTTCTTGGGCAGGCGCTCTTCAACTGGCGGCAACTTGCCGGATGAAACCAGCTCGTCCAGCTTGGGCGACTGCTTGTAGGTCATGCCGGTGGCCACTGCTGCAGTAGCTTCGGGGGCGGTCGTTGCGGCGGCTGGCACTTCAGTTGCGGCCGGCGCCTCGGTTGCGGCCGGCGCCTCGGTTGCAGCCGGCGCTTGGGTTGCGGCTGGCGCCTCGGTCGGGGCTGCCGGGGAGCCGCCACCGCAGGCTGCTAGAGCCGCGCCGGCGGCGGTAATCGCCGACAGGCGGAGGAAATCGCGACGGTTCAACTGACGTTTCTGACTCATCTCTTCATCTCCTTGTATTGTCTCTGCTTGCTTGGTTAAACCGGATAACTTCACTGCCGAACTCGCATCCCAAACGTGAAGCGCCCTGTACGGCAATCACGTCCGGGTGAGCGCATCGGCTGGTTGGTTGTGTCGGAGTGTAGAAGTGTGCCAGTAAATTGTCAATCCAGAAAATTTCACGCGCGATGCATCAGCCAATCAGCCGTGAAAGCGTTTCCCGCATGCGTTCCAGATTGGTGGGTTGGGGCGGCGCCGGCGGCACCAGATCGCTCAGATTCTCGCGCCCGATGCCCAGCGCGGCCACTTGATACCAGCACCTGCGCTTTTGCTCACGGCATTCGATCCGGCCGCTCACTTTGCGCTCGCCATTGCCGGCGGCAATGATGATGGTGAGGTTTGCGCCGTAGGTCTGATGGTTGATCTGATCCGGCCAACCCTGCTCAAGGTAGAGCTGCGCCGCGTAGACACCGTGGCTGTGCAGCGCGGCCATGATCTGATCGTGGTGATTGGTATAGCGCCGAGGTTGTGTGAGTGGCCCAAGCCAGGGCCACATCAACACTGGCAGTTCGAGCAAGCCGACAAGCACGAAGAGGTTCACCCAGCGGCGCAGCCGGCGCTCTGTGTCGTCGGGCCGGCGGCTTGTTTGCGCGCGCATGGGATGATGCGGGATGAAAAGCTGCCGCTACGATTCGAGCTTCTCGCTGCCTTTTGAATACAGCTTGTTGAAGCCGTTCAAGTCACGATCGGTCGCAAACCACAGCGCATCCGGGATTTTGACGTGAAAGAACATCGTGTTGCCCATGGGCAGCCAGTATTCGTAGTCCTCGACGGATTCACCCTGATAGGCAAACACGATCTGCCAGGTGCTCACATACAGAATCCAGGTGTGGCGCTTGCGCACTGCATCGCCATCCTGAAAGGTGAAAGTGCGATCAAACTTCAGCAGGTTGCCATAGGCGTCATCGGCTGACTGTTCGATGCTCAGGCCTGGAAATTGCTGCAAGCCCTCCTGCACCGCGGCCGACAGGTCTGCCATATCTTCGGCCACCACTTCAAATTCAAGCGGGGTGGCATAGGCCGACACAAACGTTTTTGGCGTGACCTGATTGGGATAGGGTGAGTACATCACGCCTTCTGGGTGGCCGTCCAGTTCATAGTAGATCCAGTCGTCTGCAAAACGAAACTGGTATCGGCCTTTGGGGTCGATGAAGGTGTCCACGCCGGTGAAGCGCGGCCGCGGCGGGCGGTCATGGGTGGATGTCGTCATATCTTTCACTTACACTTGTTTTTGGCTGCAACAGATCATCGCGTCGTGCGCAATTACAGGATGCCCGATGCTACCACTCTCTGTTTTTGCCCGCCGGCCATGTAAAATCCACACGCGCAATGAAAAACATCATGATCACCGGCGGCGCCGGCTTTATCGGCTCGAATTACGTCCGCTATGCCCTCGTGTCCCATCCCGAATGGAACGTGATGGCGCTGGACAAGATGACCTACGCCGGCAATCTCGACAACCTCAAGGACCTCGTCGACGCTTTCGGCAAACGCTTCACCTTCGTCAAGGCCGACATCGCCGACCGTGAGGCCATGTTCGATCTTATCCGCGAACACAAGATCGACACCATCGTCAATTTCGCCGCCGAGTCGCACGTCGACCGCTCCATCCTCGACCCCGATGCCTTCATCATGACCGATGTGTACGGCACCTACGTGCTGCTGGAGGCCGCGCGTGAATTTCAGCTCGAGCGCTTCCATCAGGTTTCGACTGATGAAGTCTACGGCGACATCCCAGAAGGCTATTCCAAAGAAACAGATCCGCTTGAGCCGAACTCGCCGTATTCTGCCAGCAAGGCGTCGGCCGAGTTGCTCATCCGTTCGTATCGCGTGACCTACAACCTGCCAGTGACGATCACGCGCGGCTCAAACACCTTCGGCCCATTCCAATATCCCGAAAAGTTGCTGCCGCTATTCATCACGAATGCCATCGATGATTTGCCGTTGCCGTTGTATGGCGACGGCTTGCAGGTGCGCGATTGGCTGCACGTCATGGATCATGCGAAGGGTGTGGATGTGGCGCTGACAAAAGGCGTGATTGGCGAGGCCTACAACGTCGGCGGCGAGAACGAGCAGCACAACATCGATGTCATCCGCATGATGTTGAAACTGCTGGGCAAGCCGGAGTCGTTGATCAAGCGTGTGACTGACCGCCCCGGCCACGACCGGCGCTATGCGCTCGACACATCAAAGCTGCGCGAATTGGGCTGGGCGCCGCGGGATGATTTTGAAAATGCGCTGCGCGAAACGATCGAGTGGTATGTGAACAACGAATGGTGGTGGCGCAAGATCAAGAGTGGCGAATTCAAGGAGTTCTATCGCAAACAGTACGAGCAGCGACTGGCGACGGCGGCCTAATGTTCGAACTCACCTTTCTCGGCACTGCTGCATCTGCGCCGCTCCCCAAGCGCGGGCTGTCGTCGGCTATCGTCACGCATGACGAATACCGCTTCATGGTGGATTGCGGCGAAGGCACGCAGCGGCAACTGCTGGCCAGCGGGCTGGGCTTTCGCCGGCTGGAGCACGTGCTGCTCACGCATGGCCACCTCGATCACATCCTCGGTCTCGCCGGCATTCTGTCCACGGTGGGGCAATGGGAAACGCTCGATCGCATGTCGATCTATGGCGGCAAGCGCACCCTCGATCGCGTCGAGACGCTGATCTACCGTGTCGTCTTCCCCGGCGCGCGACCGCCCATCCAGATCGATCTGGTTGAGATCAAACCCGGCGTGATCTTGAAAGGCGAGGATTTCGATGTGGCTGCATTTCCTGTGCAGCATCGCGGGCCGGATTGCTATGGCTATATCTTTCAGGAGCATTCGCGCCGGCCCTTTTTGAATGACAAGGCCACTGCGTGGGGCGTGCCGCTGGGGCCGGAGCGCAAGCAGTTGGTGAAGGGCATCCCCATCACGCTGGCTGATGGCCGCGTGGTGCAGCCCGAGGATGTGCTGGGCGAGCCGAGGCCGGGCGCAAAGCTGGCAATGACCGGTGATGTGGGTGACACGGACGGCCTGGCGCAGATGGTGAAGCATGCCACCGCGCTGGTGACCGAGGCGACCTACAGTGACGTGGACGGCGACCTGGCGCGGCAGAACGGCCACATCACCGCCGGCCAGGCAGCGCGGCTGGCGCGCGAGGCCAACGTCGAGCAACTCATCCTCACGCACATCAGCGGTCGCTATCGCGAGCGCGATCTCGAAGATGAAGCGCGCGCAATCTTCCCCAACAGCGTGATTGCGCGCGACTTCGATGCGTTCAAGATAAAGGCAGGCGTGTAGGCGGCAGCCGCACAGTTGCGGTTGCCATCTGCGCGATAATCCTCTCATGCCGATCCTCCTGCTCATCCGCCACGCGACAAACGACTACGTGAAGACCGGCCGGCTGCCCGGCCAATCGCCCAACATCCACCTGAATGAAGAGGGGCGCAAACAGGCCGAAGCGCTTAGCGCATGGCTCGACAAGCGCCCCATCGACGCGGTGTACAGCAGCCAACTGGAGCGCGCCAGCGAAACCGCATGGCGCATCGCCGGCCCCAGGCAGTTGCCGCTCTTCATTCGCCCTGCGCTCGCAGACATCGACAACGGTGACTTCACCGGCAAAATCATCAAGGAGCTGAGCGAGGGCGAAGCGACAAAGGCCTTGTGGAAAGTCGTCGTCGAGACGCCATCGCAGGCTGCCTTTCCGAATGGCGAGGCGATGCTGAACATGCAGCAGCGCGTGGTCGCTGCGCTTGAAGCCATCATCGCCGCACATCCAGATGTGGAAGCGCCGGCAGAAGAAAGCGCGAAAGAAGACAGGAAAGCGGATGCGCAATCCGCAATCGACAACCCCGAATCCGAGATCAAGAAGCGTCCGCAGATCGTCGCCGTCGTCGCGCATGCCGACGTGATCAAGGCGGCGCTGGCGCATTATCTCGATATGCCCTTCGACTCGTTCCAAAAGCTGGGTGTGGCGCCGGCGTCGGTCAGCGCCGTGATGGTGATGTTCGACGACAAAACCGGCAAGCGCCACGTCATGGTGAACAGCGTCAATCATGTGCCGTATTGATTGTTGCGATTACAATCAACGCGCCCATGCGAACACTTGTTTCACTCGACATCGAAACCACCGGCCTCGACCCCGAACGCGACGCGATCCTTGAGATTGGCATCGTGCGTTTTCGCGGCGAAGAGGTGCTGGAAGAGTGGCAGGGTCTGATCGACCCGGGCCGGCCCATCCCCCAGAAAATCACCGAGATCACCGGCATCGACGAGGCCATGATCAAGCGCGAAGCAGTCAGCCTGGGCGAAGGCGTGCGCGCTGCTGACCGCGTGGCCGGCCGCGACACCATCATCGGCCACAACATCGCGTTCGATCTGAGCTTTTTCAAGAAGCTGAAATATCCGCCGCCTTTTTCAAATAATGCCTCGATGGATACGTTCGAGCTGGCGAGCATCCTTGTGCCGCACGCCGGCCGCTATTCCCTCGGCGCGCTGGCCAAGGATCTGGGCGTGGAGTTGACCGACGCCCATCGGGCGCTGAACGATGCCCGCGCCACGCATCAACTCTACGTCAAGCTGTTTGAGCGCGCGGTGAATCTACCGCGCGAGGTGGTCGACGAGATCACCAACCACGCTGATTTGAGCGGCTGGTATCTCGCGGATTTCTGGCGCGATGTGCGCGAGCAGCAGGCGCGCGGCGTGTTCTCCAGCAGCATCGGCGCGCAATTGCGCAAGCTAACCGGCGATGGCCGCAAGCAGAAGGAGTTGCCGGCGGTGTTGCGGCGCAAGGCGCAATTGCAGGCCAGGCCACTCAAGCCGAACGAAAAGATCACCGAACTGGATCTGAACAAGACCGCCGCGCTGCTGGCGACCGACGGGCCGTTTTCGAAAAAGTTTCTGGGCTACGAAGCGCGCCCGCAGCAGGTGGAGATGCTGAAGAAGGTCGCGCAGACTTTCAACGAGGGCGGCGTGGCGTTCATCGAAGCCGGCACTGGCACCGGCAAATCGCTTGCCTATCTCATCCCCGCGATGCAGTGGGCGATTGCGAACAACGAGCGCGTCGTCATCAGCACGAACACGATCAATCTGCAGGAGCAGCTTGCAGACAAGGATGTGCCGGCGGTGATCGAGATCCTTGAGCAAGAGGGCCGCGCCGCCGTGATGAAGGGCAAGGGGCGCTATCTGTGTCAGAACCGCTTCGCCGAGTTGCGCCGCAACGGACCGAAGACGCAGGACGAAGCGAAGGTGCTGAGCAAGATTTTGATCTGGCTGCCCAACACGCTGACCGGCGACGCCGACGAGTTGTTCCTGCCCTCGCCCGGCGAGCGTCAGGTCTTTCAGCATCTCTCGGCGCAGAACCCGATCTGCAACGCGAACACATGCAGCGCGAGCGATTGCTTCTTCCATCAGGCGCGCCGGCTGGCAGAAAGCGCGCATGTGGTCATCGTCAATCACGCCCTGCTGCTGGCCGACATTGCGGTGGAGAATCGCGCCTTGCCGGAATACGGCTATCTCATCATCGACGAGGCGCATCACCTGGAAGCGGCAGCGACCGATTCGCTGACGTTTCAGATCGACCGCGATGAGATGCAGCGCCAGATCAGCGACCTGGGGCGTGCCACGCAAACGCGGCGCGGCGCCGGCGCATTGCTCGGCGAGATCGCAGCAAAGTCGCGCCAGATGCTCAAGCCAGATCAGGGCGCGCTGATCGACAACGCCTGCGAGGCGGCGATGGTGGCCGCCGCCGGCGCGTGGAATGGCAACACGGCCTTCTTCGACGAACTGACTGAATTCCTTGCAGATGAAGGCGGCGACAAAAACGACTACACCCAGCGCGTGCGCATCACGCGCGCCATGCGCAACCGCAGCGGCTGGACGCGCGTGGAGATGGTCTACGAAAAATTGCAAAGCGAGTTGAACGCGCTGGTGAAGCAGCTCAACGTCATCTTCAAGGGCCTGAGCGAGATGGCCGAGTTGATCGCCGACTTCGACATGCTGACGTCGCGCTTGAACGGCTCGATTCGCTTCTTCGTGGAAGTGAGCGAGCAGACCAACGGCATGGTGTTGAAGCCTGGCGACGACAAGATTTACTGGGCCGACATCGACCAGAACAAGCTGCGCAAGAGCGGTGCGCCGCGCATCACGTTGAACGTCGCGCCATTGAACATCGGCCCGCTGATGCAGAAGAATCTGTGGGAGGCGAAAAAGGCCGTGGTGCTGACGTCGGCCACCATGACCACCGGCAACGCGAATGGCGCGGCCAAGTCGGCGTTCAACTACATCAAGGGCCGGCTGAGCGCAACCGACGCAAACGAGATGGCCGTCGGCTCGCCGTTTGACTACAAGTCATCCACGCTGCTGTATCTCGTGACCGACATTCCCGAGCCGAATCAGCAGGGCTATCAGCAAGGCGTCGAGAAGGGTTTGATCGAACTCTTTCGTGCATCGCACGGGCGCGGGCTGGCGCTGTTCACCAGTTACACGCAATTGCGCGCCACCTCGCGCGTGATCGCGCCGGCGTTGCAGCGCGACGAGATCACCGTGTTCGAGCAGGGCGATGGCACCAGCCGGCGCGTGATGATCGAGAACTTCCGCAATGCCGAGCGCGGCGTGATGCTCGGCACGCGCAGCTTCTGGGAAGGCGTGGACATTCAGGGTGAGAAGCTCAGCGCGCTGGCGATCTGCAAGCTGCCCTTCGACGTGCCGACCGACCCGATCTTTGCGGCGCGCAGCGAGACGTTTGAGAATGCGTTCAACGATTACAGCGTGCCGGAGACGGTGTTGCGTTTCCGGCAGGGCTTTGGGCGGCTGATTCGCAGCAAGGCCGACCGCGGCGTCGTCGTCGTGTTCGACCGCCGGCTGATCAGCAAGGGCTACGGCGCGGCGTTCTTGAACTCGCTGCCCGGGCCGACGGTGATGCGCGCGCCGCTGGCGAACCTGGGCAAGGCCGTGAGCGACTGGTTGAAGCGCGAGCCGGCGATGTAATCAAAAAGGGTCGGAGCGCTCGAAGCGCTCCGACCCTTTGATTGTTGACTTATTGTCTGCGATGTCACTTGATGCTGGCGTCCCAAGGCCCTTCCACTTGCTCAGCCTTGAAATCCGCTGCAGTCACACCTTCGGGCATGCCCACCGATAATCGCTGAATCGATATCCTGGCATTATTCGAAGACTGAACAGTTTGCGCAGTCACCCCTTGAAACAGGAAGCTGTAGCAGCGATCCGTCGCGCCTTTGTTGATCGTGTCTTTGGCGTTCTTCATGTCCCAACCGCTTGACTGGATAAGCTTGCTGTCCAAAAGCAGTGAAACCTCTGGCAGCCAATCCTTGTTGCTGGGCAACTTGATGCACGAATCCACCCATAGGCCATCGCTGTCTTCACGCATGCCGGCAAAGCTGACGGCGACGTTCTTGCGCGTGACTTGGGCATCTGCCGGCGCTGCGCTCGCGAGTTGCAAGTCGCTCGTTATTACCAAAACCGTAACGATGATTAACGCGCTTGAAACAAGCATAGCAAATCTATTTGACGATGATTGTCCTGCCACTTTTTGTCGGACAATTACAAGCAAAGTCAGGGTAGCCAACAAAGCAAAATACACTAGGATTACCCAATGACCTATTGTGAATGCTCGAGGCAAGTTCATCGCCACAATGCCACCCAAAAATATCTGAATAATTGTGGCAGTCAATCCAGGCAATCGTTGTTCTGGGACATAGGGACCATGACAACCACACCCTACTGCTCCGGATTTTTTAGAACTATAACTTTGAAGATGGCAAAAGTTAAGAATGTTGCGACAATAATTGACATGAACACTTGGGGTTGTAGAACTACAGCGAACGACAAAACTAATTCATACAGCGGGACAAGGAATGATATTGCAGGAACTAGACGTCTTGGAAGGATTTTTTGCGCGAACAGAGTATTTTGAAATCCGTCCCGATGATAGACTTTTATCAAGCCCGAAGAGAAAAGCACTATCGAAAAGTAAAGTGCTGTTAAGGTTGCTGCCAACTTGGCGAGTTCATACACAGTTGCGTTAGAAGACATGTGGTCTCCGTTGCGGTTACAAAATGTCTCCCTCAATGCCTTTGATCAGCGTTAACTATACGTTACACCGCATAGTTAATGAGGGAGACATCAAGCAGGTGTGTGCTAGTTTATGAATCAACTGCTTCTATAACCTACTTCTGCTGATCGTAATCCATCAACAATTGCGGCTCAGGCGAATCCAGAGTTGCACCTGGTTGAAAGAGCATGCCTGTTGATAGATACAAATCCGACCAATCATGAATGTCAAGTTCATCAGCGAGTTTGGGGAAATCGATTTCGATAGATGTGTTTGTAAACATCTCCGGAACCTTCATAACGTGATTCTTTGACTTCTCCATCCACTCTGCCACTGACATTGGAGATGCGGGTAGGCTAGTCATAGGATTGATGACATGACCATTTCTTCGGACGAATTCTGATTTCGGCAAGAATTCAACCGTGTATGTAAGCAACCCGGGTTGCCCATCACTAATGATCTCCTTTCTAAAAAGCGTTATCTTTTTCATCGCTATCTCCCTGAATGATCACAATTGACGGTGGGATTAGCAGCATCCCTGCGGACTGCACTCCCAGAACAAAGCGCACACAACGCCACTGCCATCAATAGCTACACATCGCTTTTGTGTGCAATACGTTAATGTGTGTTCCCAACACTCCCAGCGAGCTGCTACGTTGTAGCAAACGGATACAGCGCAGTTGTTTGCATAAGCTTTTGATAATGAAAGCAAAGTGTTAATGACAGGAACAAAAGTAACAAGTCCGGTCACAACTGCTTTCACGAAAGTTCTACGTGTCATATTGCCACGTGTTGCTTTGAATCTCATTTTTGCAGCCTCCAAGTTGTTTTGGGATTTCTACTCTCCAACTACATCTTCCAGTTTAGAAACTTGCTAATGCCAATGCAATTCGTAATCACCCCATTTTGTTATGGGTGACATCCCATCTTCACAACAACCCGCGATGATAAGCACGCTGTACGGCATCATTTCTATTGTGAACGCATAGCTTCTGCAAAATGTGTTGCACGTGTTTGTCGGTTGTTTTTGCGCTAATACATAGACCGTGAGCGATTTCGGAATTGGTCATGCCAGCGGCGAGCAGTCGTAATACATCCAGTTCACGCTCGCTCAAGGATTGCACCTGAGGCAATGTCAAGGCCGGCGAGAAAAGTCCACAACGGGCCGGAATAAAAAGTCCATTTTTT
>CAZPVX010000027.1:0-22966 GCA_964590135.1 uncultured Anaerolineae bacterium
GCGAAGGGCTTTTGCTGGGTGCAAGTGGCGCGCGGCGCGACGACATGGGAATTTGTGAAGATGGATGTGCGGCGATTCGTATCGATCTTCGCAGATGCGACGAACGATGGCGAGACGCCGACGGACGCGGTCATTCGCGCGATCGAACGACACGACGTGAAGGATGCCATCGTGCGCGTGCGGGTGAAGCTGCTGCAGTCACAGGAGCCAATGCTCCGCCTGCGAGAAGTGGAGAATAAGCTCAGCACGGCGCACCTGATCGCCGGCATCTCACGCGACATTCAGCGCGACTCACGCTCGCGCATCGGTCTGGAAAGCCCGGAGATGCTGACGCCAGAGCAGTTGCTGGATGCGTATTTGCTCAGCAAGGGCCGCCGGCGTGACGAGGTCGACGCATTGATGAAAATGGCGAAGCGCTTGATGGGCGAGTGAAATCCACATCGCACGCTTAGCTACAACTGCATCTCCAGCGTGAAGCCGCGCAGTGTGCCGGCGTCATAGCGGGCTTTGTCCTCAACCAGCAGCGTCCATGTGCCTTGAGGCGACTTGCCGTTCAGCGCGCCGAGCGCCGGCAAATTGCTTGCCGCGTAGGTCATCTTGATGTTGTCGGCAGCACCGCCGGCGCGGCTGTGCAGCACCACATTTGGCGCGCCCATCGCCGCCGGCGGCTTGAGCGTCACCACCAGGTCGCCGCGATAGGTGTGGTCGATGTCAACGGTCACCTTCAGCGCCTTGAGCGGCCGCGCTTCGGCGACTGCCACGCTCAACTGCGCCGACTTGAGGTCGGGGATTTTGACATCCTGCCGCGCAGCGACGATGACCGCCGGCGCAGGCTGCGCCGGCAACGCCAATTCCACGGCCTTCTTCGCGTTCACGCGCCCAAAGCCATACCACGCGCTGCGGCCATCGGCGTCGTATTGCGCATTCGCCAGATCGATCTTGTCGCAACTGCGGCGGATGACATCGCGCACTTCATCCCAGCGCAGCGCAGGGTTGCGAGCGAGGATGAGCGCGGCAAGGCCGGCAACGCCCGGCGCCGCGCTCGATGTGCCGCCGAAGCTGTTGGTGTAGTTGCCTTGTCGGTCGCCGCGGTCGAGTTGACCCGGGTTGTAACCGACGCTGCCCATGCGGTCGGTCGTCCAGATGCCGGGCGTGAGCGAGGGATTGCCGTTGTTGCTGGGGAAGGCGCACCAGATGGCCTTGCCGAAATCACTGTAGGCGGCGCGCGTGCCGGTGTCATTGCTCGCGGCGACCGCCATCACTTTCTCGTAGCTGGCATAGCCGTCATTGTCGACGCTCTCATTGCCGTTGCCGGCGGCGAACACGATCACGCAGCCTTTGCCGTTGCGGCCGGTGCGCGCGGCAAAGTCCATCGCCAGGCGGGTTGAATCGGGCAATGGCACCACCTGCTTGTGCAGCGGGTCGCTCGCGTCCCACCACCTGCCATCCGCCGGCCCCCAGCTGCACGAGATCACATCCGCGCCGTTCTGCGCCGCCCACACAAACGCATCGGCCTCGTCTTGCGAGCCAAGCGCCGAAGCGAAGCGGATGGGCATCAGCCTGGCCTTGGGCGCGACGCCTGACGCGCCAAAATTGCCATTGCCCACTGCGACGCCGGCGCACGCCGTGCCGTGATTGTCGAGGTTGGTTGGGCGTGGGTCATTGCCCTTGCGCGTCACATCGCGCGGGGCGACGACCTTGCCGGCGCTGCGAAATTCCTCATGGTCGATGTCCACGCCATCATCGATGATGGCGACGGTCACGCCCTCGCCCTGAGAGAGCGCCCACGCCGCCTCCACGTTCGCGCTCTGGTCGATGGTGCGATTGTTGATTGCAGTGCGCTTCAAGTGCCATTGCTGCACAAAGGCCACGCGCGAGCGCCGGCGGCGCAGCAGCTCGGGATGGCACAGCTCGACCGCTGGCTCGTGCAACAGCCGCTGTGCGATATCGAACACCTCAAAGCCAACGCCCTCCCTTGCCGCCACAAAATAAGCGTTGCGGGTGTAGTCGACCTTGTATTTCACCTTCAGGCCAAATTGCTTGAGCAGCGCGCGGCCGGCGCTCGGCTTCACGTCATCCTGGAATTTGACGAAGACATTTTCGGTATACAGCACCGGCGCATTCGATTCAGGATCGATCAGCACGCGGCCGGCGAAGCGCACATCTGGCTCCTTCTTCAGAATGGCGCGCGCCTCGGTCACCACCCCCTGGCTGCCCTTCGGCGTCCACAGCACATCGACGCCGGCGGTCGGGAAGCGATCCCACATCTCAAAGTCATCGAGGATCTGGCGCGCTTCATGCGAGAGGGGCGCCGATGCCGCCGGGTCCTTTACCATGACCGACTCACGGCTGTGAGTGCGCACCGCCATGAAGGCAGTGCTCTCTTCGAGGGTATAGGTGGCGCCTTGCTTGCCACCGTAGGTGAAGGTGAACATTGTTGGAGTTTTTATGAACGGACGAACAGGCGAACGGGCTTAGCGTAATCTACACGATCACAAAGTCAATACGCCAATCGTGTGATTACCCGTTTCACGCGCTGAATGTTGCGTTCCATCGTCCAGGTAGTCGATATAATCGATTGCATCCTGCAAAGGGGGCGAGATCATGGCCGGCTTGAGCGAATACCCAAAGCGGTTGCGCGCCAGCACGCAGAACCCAGATGTCGTGTATGTGCGCGACGATAATCATTATGCGGTACATGGGCAGCCGGCAAACGCGCGCGGGATCGAGCTGGCGCCTGGCGAAATGGGCATTACCGTGATCGCCGGTCAGCCGAAATCCCTCACCAAGGATATGACAGCGGTCTACCGCAACGATGCGGCGCTGGCCGTGCCGACCGGGCGCGTGCTGGTGCGCTTTGCAGAGGGCGTGGATGCCGGCGCACGCGCACAGAGAATCGAGATGGCCGGCTATCGCATCGAGATGCAACTGAGCTACGCGCCAAATGCCGCCTGGGTGCGCGACTGTGAAGGCGATGTCGCCGGCGCGCTCAAACACATCAACCAACTTGAAATGCTGCCCGATGTTGAAAATGTCGAGCCGCAGATGCTCTCGCAAAGAGCCTTGAAAATCTGACCAACTCACGTTTCTTGTTGCCTGATTCTCATTTCCCAGCCGCATATTCCGCAAATATCGGCCGCCTGCATGTATTGAATTGCGCCTGAGAAAGCTGCAACGGGAAACCACAAATCGTAAATGACCTCACGCTTCCTGGAATTGATCGAATCGCGCCCCCTGCTTGCTGATGGCGCAATGGGCACGATGATCTACACGCACGGCATCGGCTTTGACGAATGCTACGATGGCTTGAATCTGCTGCGTCCAAACGCCATTCGCGACATCCACCGCGAATATGCGGCCGCCGGCGCGGATGTGCTTGAGACCAACACCTTTGGCGCAAATGCCATTCGCCTTGATGCCTGGAGCCTTGCGGATGCCGTGGCCGAAATCTGCGCGCGTGGTGTTGAGCTGGCAAAAGAGGCTGCCCGCGATGTGCGGCCTGGCATCCTGATCGCCGGCGCGGTGGGACCGCTGGGCGCGCGGCTGGCTCCGTTGGGCAGCGTGAGCGCCGATCAGGCCTACGCCGCCTTCAAGGAGCAGATCAGCGCGCTGGCTGACGCCGGCGCAGACCTCATCATCCTCGAGACATTTTCAGATGTGAGCGAGATCGAAGCGGCGTTGCGCGCGGCAAAAGACGCATGTGACTTGCCGGTGGTGGCGCATATGACTTTCAGCCGCGACCAGCGCACCCTGCTTGGCCTGACGCCGCAAGATGCCGCGCAACGGCTGGCAGCGTGGAAGCCGGCGCTGATCGGCGCGAACTGTTCCACCGGCCCGCGCGGCGTGTTTGAGGTGGCGCAGAAGATGGCCGCAGCGACGGAGGCGATGGACGGCGATGCGCCGCGCCTGAGCGCCATGCCGAACGCCGGCTTCCCCGAGGCGCGCGGCGAGCGCGTGTTCTACCCCGCCACGCCGGAATATTTTGCGGACTATGCGCAGCGCTTCATCGGCATTGGGGCGCGGCTGGTGGGCGGCTGTTGTGGCACCACGCCGGCGCATATCAAGGCGATGCGCGCAGCGGTGAATGGTTTGTTGAAGGAGGACAGCGCGCCAGCCCGCGTCAGCTATGTCGTGAAGGACGTCGCGCCGGCGCCGCTTCCCCTGCACGGCAATGGCAGCGCGTCATCTGCGTTGGCTCAGGCTTTTGCGCAGAACAGATTCGTCATTACGGTGGAGGTGGAACCACCGAAGAGCGCGGATACTGCCGCGATGGTGGAGACGGCTGCGATGCTGCGCGAAGCCGGCGCGACCGTCGTGGACATCTCAGATATTCCCATGGCGCGCATGCGCATGACCGGGCTGGCGGCGGCGCACCGCGTGCAGCAGGCCGCGCAGATCGAGACCGTGTTGCATTTTCCAGTGCGCGGGCGCAACCTGCTGCGCGTGCAGGGCGATTTGCTGGCAGCGCACGCGCTGGACGTGCGCAATCTGTTTGTGACGATGGGCGATCCAACCAGCATCGGCGATTTTCCGCAGGCCAGCGATCATCACGACGTCGTGCCGACGGGATTGGTGCAAATGATCAAGGAGCAGCTGAACCGGGGCGTGGATGCATCAGGCGCGTCGATCGGCAAGCCATGCGATTTTCTGGTGGGTGTTGCGGCAAATTTGACGCCGGTGGACTTCGACAAGGAGGCGAAGCTGCTCAAGAAGAAGATCGACTGTGGCGCAGACTTTGCACTGACGCAGCCGGTGTTCGACCCGCAGGTGGCGCTGGCATTTCTGGCGCACTACGAAGCGTTGTTCGGCAAACTGGCGATTCCGCTGCTGGCCGGCGTATTGCCACTGGCAAGCGTGCGGCACGCGCAGTTCCTGCGCAACGAGGTGCCGGGGATGGTGATGCCGGCGGAGATCGTGACGCGCCTGGAGCGCGCCGGCAACAAGACGCGCACTGAGGGCGCGCTGATCACGATGGAGATCCTCGAGCAGTTGCGCGCCGCGGTGCAGGGCGTGTATTTCATCCCGGCATTCGGGCGCTACGACATCGTGGCGAAGATGATTGGACAGATGGCAGAAAGAGCAACCGTGCAGTGGTGACTATTATCCGCCGCATTTGGGCAAGAGTTTTACAGATCAGCCAGACCAAGCGCAACCTCTTTGCAAACGTCTTTGGCAACGGTTGGGCCGCGCTGATCCAGTTGCTCGTCATCCCAATCTACATTCATCTCCTCGGTGAAGAGGCGTATGGGCTGTATGCGTTCTACTTGACGATCATAGGTTTTGCGCAAGTGTTTGATCTGGGTTTCACACCAACCATCAATCGAGAATTAGCGCGCTATTCCGTGTTGCCCGACAAAATTGATGAAGCGCGCACGCTCACACGCACGATGGAGGTGGTTTACATCCTGGTGGGCGCGGCGCTAGGGATCGCCATCGCCCTTACCGCGCCATTTCTGGCACAGAACTGGCTGAAGACAAATGTGCTCAACAGCACCACGATGCAGACAGCGCTTCTGTTGATGGCCGCGCTTGCAGCAGTCCAATGGCCGCTTACCTTTTATCAGGGCGGCGTGAATGGACTGCAAAAGCAAACGCGACTTGTCACCCTTCAAGTGACAACATCAGCGCTAAAGCACGGTGGCGGAGTTGTCGTTCTCCTCGTCGCGCCATCAATTTTGACGCTGCTGGCCTGGCTCATCATTGCAACGATGATCCATTCGGTGCTGGCTGCGAGACTGCTATGGAAAAATATTCCTCCGGGCAACGGCAAAACACATTTTAGTTTGTTGGCGATCAAGCCTGTGCGCCACTTTGCTATTGGCGCAGCGTTAACATCCCTTGCCGGCGTGCCGCTCACCCAGGCCGCTCCCATCCTATTGAGCCGTTCGGTATCCCTCAGTGAATATGGCCATTACACAATCGCCTCAGTCTACGCCGGCGTCATCATCATGCTGTATATGCCCATCTTCACTGCCATCTATCCCAGACTTACTGCTCTTGTCGAAGAGAGGAATGCCGACATTGCATTGAACTTCTTTCGATTTAGCGGGCAGTTCATGGCGCTCGCAATCATCCCAATCGGCTTCACACTGGCGATTTACTCAAATGAATTTTTATGGATGTGGCAGCGTGACGCTGAAAGGGCTTCATCGATCGCACCTGTTGCCGCCATGTTCGTCGCCGGCAACATGTTAGTCGGGCTGCAGCACATCCCATATGCTCTGCAATTGGCGCATGGGAATGTCAAAATCAGCCTGATCCTCAGCACATTTCTGGGGATTCTCCAGGTGCCTCTGCTCGTGTGGGCTATTCAACGCCATGCTGTAGCCGGCGCCGCCGAGGTGTTTATCCTGATCAATGCGATCTCACTGCTGCTTTACATCCTTTTGACCGATCTGAAGATCATGCCCATCGGAGCGCTAAAATGGGTTGCACAAAGCGTTGTGCTGCCGGGTTTTGCCAGCGGAATCGTGTTTGCCATCATCCACTTGCTCGGCACTTCATCTGCCGGCGTGTCCAGCCTTGTCTTGATCATCCTGGCTGCTCTCATGGCAGTCATCGCTACTGCATTGAGCATGAGTCTCACACGCGCGTGGTTGCTGGACAAACTTCGCGCCTTTCACATCACCTCCTATTGATACGCTGGATGCAGAATGCACAGCGACTGCCATGGGCCCAGAAGCCCGCCAGAATACACTCCATTGACCCATTATTCAAAATGAAAACAAGAACAACCTGCCGTGTTTGCAACAGCGCTCTGGAGCCGATATTGGATCTTGGCGAGCATTACGTCTCTGATTTCCCAAAACCTGGTGATGTGCGTGGCAGCAAAGCGCCTCTTGAACTCTGCCTGTGCCGGCGCTGTCACCTGCTCCAGCTCCGCCACACAGTGGACCCCAATGACATGTATCGCAACTATTGGTATCGCAGTGGAACCAACCAGACCATGCGAAATGCTCTTGCCGATGTTGCCAACAAGGCAGAGACGCTCATTCATCTTCAAGAAGCAGATACTGTGCTGGATATCGGATGCAATGATGGCACGCTGTTAGCCTCATACCGCACAGGCGGCATCATCAAGGTTGGCATCGATCCAAGCAATGTTGCACAGGATGCTCGTAAAGTGGCCGACAAGGTCGTGATCGACTTTTTCAGTGCTGACATCTATGCAGAAGTGATGGGCAGCAAGCGCGCCAAAGTCGTGACAAGCATCGCAATGTTTTACGACCTTGAAGATCCAAACCGATTTGTATCTGACATCAAACATGTGCTCGAATTCGATGGCCTTTGGATCATACAGATGAGTTATCTGCCGTTGATGCTAAAGACAAACGAGTTCGGCAATATCTGCCACGAGCATTTGGAATACTATTCGTTGCAATCACTGGAATATCTGCTCAACCTGCACGGCTTTGAAATCGTCGATGTCGAATTGAACGACATCAACGGCGGCAGTCTGCGAGCCTACATCCGTAACAAAGGCGCTGATCCAGTTGTTTTTGGCGACGAGACTTATCGCTCACTTGCATCTGAGCGTGTGAAAACCATGCGTGAGAATGAGATTCGACTCGGATTGACCGACAGACCCATTTATGAATGGTTTGCGATGCGCGTCGAGCGCATCAAACAAGATACTGTGGGCTTCATATCAAACGCAGTTGCGCAAGGCAAAAACGTGTATGTCTATGGCGCCTCAACCAAAGGCAACACGGTTCTGCAGTACTTTGGGCTCGATCATACGTTGATCACAGCCGCAGCAGAGCGCAACCCCGACAAATGGGGGCGCGTCACCGTCGGCACGAACATTCCCATCATTTCCGAAGCGGATGCGCGCGCTGCAAAACCCGACTATTTTCTGGTGCTGCCATGGCACTTTCTGGAAGAATTCATGGCGCGCGAACACGACTATCTCCATGCAGGCGGCCGTTTCATTGTGCCATTTCCATACTTCACACTGATTTAAGCAGATCGCCAATTGGTCAATCAGATGGAAACCACTCACACCATTGACGAGGCATACGTAGAAACGCCTGCCGCGGCCAGGTTTGCGCCAAAACCAGCGCGTATGCTGTGGCGCGGGATCGGCATGGCGCTTGCGCCGGCCTATGTGCGCATGGCCGAACGCCACGGCGCGTACGGAATCGAGTTTCACAAGCGCGCTTCATGTCTTGCGATGAAATGGTTGGTGGCCAATCGCGCGCCTCATGCGCGGCGCTGGCTTTTCAAGCTGATTGGCAACCCGATTATCTTGACGCGCTACCAAGAGTTTGATTACGCCTGGCAGAACCTGCCGGCGCAGATCGGGCAATACCTCGACATTTCCTCACCTTCAATCTTCCCTTTGCGGGTCATACATGAGCATCCAGAGGCCAGGGCGACACTGCTCAATCCCGACCCGAACGATCTTCAATTGACCCGCCAACTCATCAAGGCGGCGGCGTTCGAGTCGCGCTGCGCAACCTCGCCGGCTTTGATTACTGATTTTGACCCACCCAACGCAGCCTTCGATTTGATCACAAGCATCTCAGTTATTGAACACATACCCGACAACAAGCCGGCCATCGAAAAAATATGGCAGCTCATCAAACCGGGAGGCGCCCTGATCATCACTGTGCCTTGCTCTGCTCGTGGATATGCCCTTTACACAAATTCAGATCATTACGGCCTGCTCGACGCAGACAATCGCGGTCGCGTCTTTCTCGAATACCTCTATGACGAATCCATGCTGAAGGACTTCATCTTCAGCATCACCGGGCCGCCAAAAACGATGAAAATTTACGGCGAAGTGCGCGCAGGTTTTTTGCGAAGCGAGCTGCAGCGGCGATGGTCCGGCCACTACGTGCGCTTCTGGCAGGAACCCGAATTGATGAGGCGAGAATTCAGACAGTTTAGCGCCATCGCCGACCTGCCAGGGGAAGGTGTGGCAGGCATGACATTCGTAAAGGATATCAGCAAATGACCATTCGTCTGTCAATCTGCATTGCAACCTACAATCGCGCGGCATTTATCGGCCAGACGCTGGATGCGATCTTGCCGCAGCTTACGGATGCGTGCGAACTGGTTGTAGTGGATGGCGCATCTACAGACAACACCCGCGAGGTTGTGGCCGGCTACGAAGCCAGGTGGTCCGCATTGCGCTACTTGCGTTTGCCGGAAAAAGGCGGCATCGACAAGGACTACGATCTCTCCGTGCAATATGCGCGCGGCGAATACTGCTGGCTTTTTTCAGACGACGACATCATCAAACCGGGCGGCGTTGAACGCGTCCTTCACCTGATCGATCAAATGCCATTGAGCATGATCATCGTCAATGCCGAAGCGCGATCCGCAGATTTGCGCGAATTGCAACAAGGCAGCGTTTGTGCGGTTGCGCAGGATAAGGTCTACGCGCCGGCGCAGATGGAGGCGATCCTCGCCGAACTTGGGGTGTATCTCTCCTTTATTGGCTGCGTCATCATCAAGCGCGAAATATGGATGGCGCGCAACCGCGAAAAGTATTACGGCACCGCGTTCATCCACATCGGCGTTATCTTTCAGTCCCCCCTGCCCACCAACACCGCCTATGTGGCGGAGCCGCTTATCATCATTCGTTTTGGCAACGCTTCCTGGACAGCTCGCTCCTTTGACATTTGGATGCTGCAATGGCCAAGGTTGATCTGGAGCTTCCCTCAATATTCAGATGCAGCCAAACGCGCCATCACCCGCAAAGAGCCCTATCGCAGCAAGGCTGTGATGATCATGACGCGCGCACAGGATGGACTCGACCGTGCCATCTATAAAAACAAATGGCGGCCTTTGCTAAACAGAAGATTTGACCAGTTGATGGCGCAAATGATCATCAGCATCCCTGCGCCGCTGCTCAATTTTGGCGTGCTGACAGCCTTCAAGCTTCTCAGGCCACAACACAAATTGATGCAGGTGAATCTGACCACAAGCAAGGCCTACTATCGCAACGCACTTGGCCTTACGCAGAAAAGTGCGAAGGAGGCCGGCAGGTGACTTTACCCCGTCGCTCGCAAATTCTGTCTACAATTACGACCTTCCATCCTACCGCCGCTCAACTGGAGCAAATTGCAACGACGCACACGGAACCCATAGATCGATTGATCGTTGACAACTCAGCCGAACCACAAGCTAATCAGAGTGTGCGAAATTTCTGTGAATTGCATGGCTATGCACTGATTCAAAATGAACAAAACAATGGGGTTGCCATTGCCATCAATCAGGCGGCTCGCTGGGGCGAAGCACGAGGCTATGAATATCTGGCGACCTTCGACCAGGATTCCAGGCCTTACGGCGACGCCATCCAAACACTCCATGCTGTTGCCCGAAAATCCGCCGGCCAGCGTGTCGCCATCATTGGGTCCAACATCAAGCACGGCAGCAGCGGTCGATACTCGGCGCGAGCATCTTCTGATCGCGAAGACGACTACATTGCAGCTGATGTCGTCATCGTCTCCGGCGCATTGCTGCCCGTGCAAACATTTCTTCAACTCGGTGGCTTCCGCGAAGATTTCTTCATGGATCTGGTCGACATTGAATATTGCTGGCGCGCGCAAAAGGCCGGCTACGCAGTCCTTCAGGCGCTCAAGCCTGGATTGGTCCACGGCGCAGGGCGCGCCATCAAGCGCCGCATCTTCGGCAAGGATTTCTGGACGTTGAATCACCAGCCCTATCGCTATTACCATATGGCGCGTAATTCCATGCTGCTCAACATCGATTACCCTCAGAAAGCCTCTCTGCGCAACTTCTGTCTATGGCTTGCGAGGATTGCCATCCTTGAACCCCAACCCTTTCTCAAACTCAAACTTGCGACATTGGGAGCGCTGGATGGCTGGCGGCTTGCGCACAGGCAACAGTCATGATCGGCACTTCAACCGCACAAGGGTCGCATCCCTTGGTAAGCATAGTGGTCTGCACATACAACCAGGAAGCGTTCGTGCGCGAAACGCTGGAAAGCATCGTGCAGCAGACCTACCCTCATGTGGAAATCATCGTCTCCGATGATGGCTCCCTGGATGCTACTCCTGCGATCATTCGTGAGTACCAGGCTCAATATCCGGATAAATTCAAACCGGTTTTCAGCGCTCACAACACCGGCATCCCTGCCAATATCAATCGCGGCTTGAAGCAAATTACAGGTGAATTGGTGGCGTGGCTGGATGGCGACGACCTGATGCTGCCGAATAAAATCGAACGGCAGGTCAGGGTGATGCAACAACACCCCAGTGCGATTGGCTGTTACCACGATTGTGATGTCTTCGATTCTGAAACCGGCAACAGCCTCGGCAGTTTCAATTTTCTATACAACGGGCTGACGAAGTTGCGTGAAGGCGCACTCGAGCATGTGCTGCAACCGCGCTATTTTGGCATTCCATCAGCCACGATGGCTCG
The DNA here is from genome assembly GCA_964590135.1 of uncultured Anaerolineae bacterium. Taxonomy (GTDB): domain Bacteria; phylum Chloroflexota; class Anaerolineae; order J036; family Brachytrichaceae; genus JBDHWI01. The sequence continues at coordinate 11,395 of CAZPVX010000027.1, forward strand.
CGCCTGGGCATTGCCGGCGCATGGCTATGATGAGCGGTTGAAACACTTCAGCGAGAGTGTGTTCTTCATGGAGGTTTTCAGGAACGGCAACATCGTCGCCATCAACGAGATTCTAGGGCGGTATCGCCGGCACGCGCACAACCTGACCAGCAGCGCTTCGCTGCGCAATGTGTCATATGAATACGAGTTGCTCGCATATGCCATCATGGAAGCGCGCTATCCCGAAATGCGCGACTTTCTCCAGAATCATCGCGTTGCCTGCATGCTGACCGAAGCGCTGTGGTGCACGCGCAATAACAAGCGGGAGCGGGCAAATACGATCATTCACAACGTCGTCAAGAGCGGTTCGGTTGCAAAAGGCCTGGTCGCGTATCTCAGCGTGAACTTTGCCGGCACGGCGATCAAACGCATGACAGGCAATTCACTCTTCACGCGCTCTCCGCTCATCAAAAGACTGTCGCGCTTTTTTCTGCGCTAACCTCTGTATGAAAGACGTTGCTGTTGTCATCGTCAATTGGAACACAGCCGGCCTGCTGCGGGATTGCCTCACGCGCCTTGATACGCCGCGCAATGCGGCATGGCTGCATGTAATCGTGATCGACAACGCATCGACAGATGACAGCCTTGCGATGCTCCAAACCGAGTTTCCGCTTGTAACTGCCATCGCCAATGAGGCAAACCTCGGCTTTGGTCGGGCGAACAATATCGGCATCGCCAAAGCGGATGCGCGCTATATCGTTTTTATGAACAGCGACACGCTCGCTTCGCCGGCTACGCTGCGACACCTGATGCACTACATGGACGCCCATCATCAGGTTGGGATCGTGAGTCCGCTCCTGCGCACCAAAGATGGCCGGCCGCAGCCTCATGCCTTCGGTGACGATCCCACAATTGGCTATCTTCTCCGCCGAGGCGCTAGTGTCATCCTCTTCAAGAGGCATCTGCACGATTGGAACGTCAAAAGCGAGATCGTTGTTGACTGGGTCTCAGGCGCTTGTCTCATGATTCGCCGTGAAGCGTTGCAAGCGATCGGTGGTTTTGACGACCACATATTCATGTACTTTGAAGACAATGATCTATGTCTTCGCGCGCGCAACGCAGGCTGGCTGGTTGTCTACGATGGCACAAGCGAAATCACCCATCTGGGTGGCAGCAGCGCCCGGCACAACCCAGCAGCGCAAGAAGCCTATCAACAGAGCCTGCGGTATTTTCACCAGAAACACTACGGCAGCCTTTCAACGCAGCTGCTCAACGCGCTGCTGCCGTTCTATACGCGCATGTCCCGATAGTATTCTTCACGGAATTGCAAGTTGCATCCCCCGCGCCCGCTCGGCGATGTATTCGCCAATCGCAAGGCCGGCGGTGGCTGCCGGCGACGGCGCGTTCAGCACATGCAGCGAGTGCGGCGTCTCCATGAAGCGAAAATCATCCACCAACTGCCCGTCTGCTGAGATGGCCTGCGCGCGCACCCCCGCCCCGCCCCGCACAAGGTCGTCGCCGGCAATCTCCGGCACCAGCGCCCGCAGCGATTTCACGAACGCGCCCTTGCTTAGCGAGCGGTAGATCTCAAATGCGCCGGTGCGCCACCACTTCTTCGCCACGCGCTGAAAGCCGGCGTAGCCCAGCGTGTGCGCGAGGTGCGATGGGCTGATCCTGCCCATCGAGTAGCCCTCTTTGGCAAAGGCAAACACCGCGTTCGGGCCGGCCTCCACCTCGCCATGAATCGTGCGCGTGAAATGCACGCCCAGAAACGGGAAGGCCGGATCTGGCACCGGGTAGATCAGGCCGCGCACCAGGTCGTGCCGCGCCTCTTTGACGAAGTAATACTCGCCGCGAAACGGCACGATGCGCACGTCCGGCTGCAAGCCCATCATGCGCGCCACCTCGTCGCACTGCAGGCCGGCGCAGTTGATCAAGCGCTTCGCCAGCACGGCGCGGCCACCCGCCAGCGCAATGCGCAGGTCGCCACCGCTTTTCGCCGGCGGCTGAATCGCCGTCACCTTGCTGCCGGTGCAGATTTCCACGCCGCGCGCCAGCAGATCATCGCGCAGCGCGCGCGACACCTGCTTGTAATCCACGATGCCGGTTTTGGGCGAATGGATTGCAGCGATGCCAGCGACGTGCGGCTCAATCTCGCGCAGTTCGCCCGCGTCGATCTTGCGCACGCCGCGCACGCCGTTTGCCATGCCGCGCTCGAACAGCGTCTCCAGGCGCGGCAATTCATCCTCGCGCGTCGCCACGATCACCTTGCCGATGTGCTGATACGGGATGGCGTGTTCATCGCAAAAGGCCTCCAGCTTGCGCACGCTGGCGACGCACAATTGCGCCTTCAGCGAGTTGGGCTTGTAGTAGATGCCGCTGTGAATCACGCCGCTGTTGTGGCCGGTCTGGTGCGTCGCCACCTCGCCCTCTTTCTCCAGCACGACCAGTCGCAACTGGGGCTGGGTTTTGGCGATGGCGTATGCGGTGGACAGGCCGACGATGCCGGCGCCAACCACCACGATGTCAAATCGATCTGCGTTGCTCATGGGTTTTCCTTGAGCCTCCTGTGGTCTTTCTGATTGTCGTCTCGCGCCGGCGAGCCTGCGCATTTTCACGCATTTCGCAGTGTGCGCCCCGGCGCGCGACGCCGGCTTGCCGGTGAAAAATAAAAGAGTCGGAGCGCTTGATTCGCTCCGACCTTTGCTTGACCCCTATGGGACTCGAACCCATGTTTAAGCCTTGAGAGGGCTTCGTCCTAGACCGCTAGACGAAGGGGCCGCGGATGCGCATATTACCACACGCCATCGCTTTCGATCAACGTTTTCAGCAGCGCGCGCTCCTCTTCATCGCTCTTCACCGCTTCATCCAGGCGCGCCTTGCGCAGGCGCTGCAGCAGACGCGCATACGCCGGCCCGGGCGGGATGCCCAACGCGCGCAGATCGTCGCCATTTGTCGCCGGCCTCACCCAGCGCCAATCCCGCCACTCGTGCAACATGGCCTGCCGCTTATGAGCGTCCTTCTCAAACAGGTAGCCCAGAAAGAGCGCCAGCCCGCTGAACGCGCCGAGCAGTTCCGATTGCGCGCTGCGCCGGCCGCGAAACAGCAGCGCTGAGGCGGTGCCGAGCGCGCCAAGCGACACCAGCGCGTCGCGCACGCGCGCCTCGAAGGGAATCCACTCAACCCAGCGTGCCACCCCGAGCTGGCCGATGTTGTAGGTCAGCGCGCCCCACCCAACCGCATGCAGCAGCGCCGCCGGCGTCAGTTGCAGCGAGGTGATGTCCCATTCCTGCTGGCGCAGCGCTTCGCGCGCAGCTGCATAGCGCTGCGCGATGACCTCATTCGGCGGCACGGGGATGTTCATCGCCCTGAATGCGCCCCAATCCTGCAACAGCCCCAACGCCCGCTCCGGCTGCGGGTCCTCGAAGATCAACGCCAGATCGTAGCGCACGCGCTCGCCGCTGAGCGCGCGCAGGTGCGGCAAGCCGGCGCGCATCCATCCCAGCGTCTCCTCCGCAACCCGAAAATCAAACCGGCCGGCGTAGCGCGCGCCGCGCAGCAGGCGCGTGGGGTCGTCGATGAAGCTGTTGTCGTGAAAGGCGCGCAGCACGCCGGCGCGCACATCCTGCTGACCGGCGTGAGGGTCGATCAGCGCATCATCGCGCAGGCGCATGGCGATGGCGTTGGTTGTGAAATCGCGCCGGCGCAGGTCTTGCTCGATGGGGCATGGCGAGACTTCGGGCAGCGCCGCCGGCCGCGCATAGTGTTCGCAGCGCGCCATCGCCAGATCGACCGCCGCGCCCTGCCATGTCCATGTGGCGGTGCGAAACTGCGGATGCTCCTCCACCGCGCCGCCGTGCTGCGCCTCCAACTCGGCCGCAAATGCGATCGCGTCCCCCTCGACTGCGTAGTCCAGGTCGTCGATGCGATCGAGGCCGATCAGCCAGTCGCGCACCGCGCCGCCGACCAGAAACGCCTCGACGCTGTGCTGTCGCGCCATCGCGCGGATGGCCTCATGCATGGCGCGCTGCGTGTCGCTCAGCAGCAGGGTGATCTCAGGCATCCGCGCCATTTTGCAAGCGAGCGGATGAAATTGCAATGGCGGTGATACAGCGGCAAAAAGTGGCGAAAGTGCGCAGCGATGCTACGAAATTTCGTAGCGTGTGGGATTTATGATCTTGGCCGACTATCGAGAGAATATTATTGATCGTTGCGCAAACAAGCATGGATGTATCTACTTCACGTCACGCCCTCGCCGGCCTGTGCGCGGTCTCGCAATCTTTCTCCCACTTGCCTGAAATGGCGCAACTCGCCGCCGGCGACGACGCGCTGCGCCAAATCGTGGCATTCGCGCGCCGGCTCTCTGCCGGAAGCGCTGCCCCGCCCGCCGAGCCAGACCGGCCGCTTCGGTCGATCTTCGCCAACTTGCAGGCAGACGGCATGAGGGGGGACGCCAACCGCTACTGGCCGGCGCTGCCGCTGGAAATGCGCGAGGAAGCGCTATTTCCGCGGCCCATCGGCGACCTTCCTGCAAACCGGCTGGCAAATCTGTCCAGCGATTTTGACAAGGCGGCCAGACCGCTCCTCGCTGCGCTGGCGCAGGCGTCGGACAAGGACCCTTTGCTCGAAAGCCTGTTGATGCTGATGCAGCGTTTTCTGGTCGGCGTGCCGGCCGCAGACGCCGGCGACACCAGCCTTTACGACCATGCCCGTATGACCGGCGCGCTGGCGGCGGTGCTGGCCGGCCGCGACGCGGCAACGCTTGAAAAAAGCGCGCAGCCCGTCGCGCTGCTCGTCGGCGGCGACCTGAGCGGCATCCAGGACTTCATCTACACCATCACCTCGCGCGGGGCCGCCGGCGCGCTGCGCGGGCGCTCGTTCTACCTGCAACTATTGACCGACGCGGTGATGCGCCACACGCTGCGCGAGTTGCAACTGCCGATGACGAATGTGGTGTATACCGGCGGCGGCAAGTTCTATCTGCTGGCGCGCGCCGGCGATGCAAAACAGATCGAAGCGATTCAGCGCCACATCTCGGAGGTGCTGTTGCGCCATCACACCGGCGATCTGTATTTCTCGCTGCAATCTGTGCCGCTCCATGTGCCTGATTTTCTGGAAGGGCAGATGAGCGCGGCGTGGGGCCGGCTGAGCGAGTTGCATCAGACCGCCAAGCAGCGCCAGTTTGCAGAGCTGGGAAATGACGCCTGGGGTCTTTTTGACGTGACGGGCAAAGGCGGGCTGGCCGACAAACAGTGTCAGGTGTGCGGCAGAGAACATCCCCAAACTTTCATCGAACCCGATGAGACGGTCAGCAAGTGTCCGCAATGCAAGTCGTATGAAAAACTGGGCGATCTTTTGCGCACCGCAAAATTTCTGGCGCTCCGCCAGGACGCAGCATCGACATCCACCCAGAAAGGCGATTACAAGGAAGCCTTGCGCGAGTTTGGTCTGCTGGCAACGCTTGCCGATAACGTGCGCGACGCAGCCAAAGATGCCCCTGACATCGTATTCGCATTGGCTGACGATGGGTTTGAAACACTCCAACGCAGCCAACAACAGTCAATTGGCCGGCGTTTCATCACGAATGTCGTCCCACGCATCTTCGAGGCAGACGAAACGTTTCTGCGCAACGCCGGCGTCGAACTCGCCAAAGATCCGCTGGGACGCATCAAGACCTTCGATGGCATGGCGGCACAGGCGCAGGGCATCAAACGGTTGGGGGTTCTGCGAATGGACGTGGATAACGCCGGCAGGCTCTTCAGTGAAGGCTTGGGCAAACGCGCAACGCTGGCGCGCATCGCGCATCTCAGTTTTGTCATCAACCTCTTCTTCGAAGGCTGGGCAGCACATCTCGCGGCATCGATCAACCGGCAGGATCGCGAGCAGCAACCCGAGCGTGGCGAGCGCTTATATGCGGTGTATTGCGGTGGAGACGACCTGTTCTTCGTCGGCGCCTGGGATGCGATTGTGAAGTTGACCACGCAGGTGCATGACGATCTTGCACGCTACACGAGTCATGCTGGCGTTCATGCCAGCGCCGGCGTGGCAATGATTACTGGCAAATACCCACTCTTCCGCGCTGCGCAGGACGCCGGCGAGGCCGAAGCAATGGCCAAACGTGTCGATGGCAAGAATGCCATCACCTTTCTCGACCTTCCGATGAAGTGGAAGCAGTTCGAGCAGGTGCAACAGCGCGCAACGCAATTCGCCGGTTGGTGTGGCGATCAGGGTGTGTTGAATCACGCCTTCCTCCAAACACTTCAGACGCTGCATCTGGAAAGCGCGCGCGCACTGTTGGCGGCTGCGAAGGCCGGCAAGAAGCCGCAATTCACCCGCGCCACCTGGATGAGCATGTATCAGATCAGCCGGCAAATGGAAAGCAGGCGCGTGAAAGAATCATCCATCACCGCTGAAATCGAGAAGATTCGCGATGCGCTGCAACAACCCAACGCAGATACACAGGCGCTGGCATTGGCCGCGCGCTGGGCGCAATTCATGTTGCGCGAAAGCAAGACACAAGACAACACAGAGGTAGATTCCTGAAAGGAGCAAACGATATGGGCAAACGATACCGAAACGAGGATAGAGGGCAGGATCGACCCGCACCAACCGTCGACTACAAGTCCATCATCGAGCAGGGCGATGTGGACAAGATGGTTGTGGCGGCAAAGAACCTGGCAGAAGACAACAAATCCGTAAGCAGCAGCCAGATCCGCGGACTATTTGCGTCTGTTCGCCAGATACAACTCAATTGGTCCACCGACCCTAAACAAGCCTATCGTCAGGCCAAGCTGTTGCAACCGCGCATCGCGTATGCGGCGGATCGCAATGCGCTGGGGTCTTTGAAAGACGCGATCAATCAGTCCATCAGACTTGTAGATGGCAATGAGGCAGAACGCCGGCAGCGCTTTTCAAATTTTGTCGATTTCTTTGAGGCAATCGTGGCGTATCACAAACCGATTGCCATCAAAAAGTAAAACGGAGACATTTCATGGGAACTTCAGCACTGATCGGTCGCTTGATTGTGCAAGGTGAGATTGAGGCATTAACGGGTTTGCGTGTGGGTGGCGCGATGGGCGGACTGAGCATCGGCACAGTGGATTTGCCTGTAATCAGAGATCAACTATCGGGAAAGCCATACATCCCGGGTTCATCGCTCAAGGGCAAAATGCGCTCACTCGGTGAGAAATACAGCCACGCAGAATCCAACAAATCAATTGGCAAGGATGTTTCGATCCACGTGGCAAAAACACTTGACGATTACAACACATTTTGGGTCAATCCCATTTTCGGTGTTGCGCCTGCAGACGGGAATTACACCATTCCCGCGCCAAACCGCTTGATCGTCCGGGACGTGAAATTGAGTGACACAAGCGCACAGAGATTACTTGACGCAAAAACAGACCAACCCTACACCGAGATCAAGTGGGAGGCGGCCATCGACCGCGTGACCAGCGCCGCAGCGCCGCGCCAGATTGAGCGCGTGCCGGCCGGCGCCGTCTTCTCGCCGATGGAGTTGGTATTCAGCCTGTATCTGCCCGACGATCACACAAAGCTCTTCCCGCACCTCATCACCTGCCTGCAACTGGTGGAAGATGACTATCTGGGCGGGCATGGCTCGCGCGGCAGTGGCAAAGTGGCATTTAGAAACCTCAAGCTCGCTTACAAACATGGAGATGCATACAAGGTTGACGAGTCGCCACTCTATCCTGACCTTGCTGCATTGAACGACAGCTTCGCCACGTGGCTGGCGGCGCAGATCAAGGCGTAAACACCCATGCGCATCTTTTCGCTTTTGCCAAAAGCGCCGCTCTACGTCGGCGACCTGATCGCCACCGACAAGGAATCGACGCGCGAATCCATCCCTTCCGACACGCTGTTCGCCGCGCTGGTGCTGGCGTGGAAGTGGCAGAGCAGGCTGGAGGAACGCCTCGCGCAATGTCTGACAACGCCGGCGACATTGCGCGTCACCTCGGCTTTCCCGCGAGCCGGCGATGTGCGCCTGTTCCCCATGCCGCTTGGCCTGCGCTTAAATTTGGGGCAAACCACGCTCACCGGCAAGGATCGCAAACGCATCCATTGGGTGTCGGAAGGTGTGTTCCTGCGCATGATCAGCTATGGTGACCTGAGCAAAGAGCTTGACAAGAGCAATTTTGCGCAAGCCGGCGAGGTATGGCTGCTGCACACAGAGATGGACGCCCTGCGTAAACAGATGCAGGAGCCGAAGGAAGCGTTGCGATTCTGGCACAACGAAACGAACCCGCGTGTCACGGTTGATCGCGTGACCAGTGCATCCAACTTTTTTGAGACGGCGCAAGTGCGCTTTGCGACCGGCTGCGGGCTTTGGTTTGCGGCCACCGGCAAGGTGGACTGGGTGACGCAGGCATTGCCACACTTGCAAGACAGCGGGTTGGGCGGCATGAGGTCGGTGGGACACGGCGCGTTTTCATTCCAGCATTCTGATGTTGCAGACTGGCAATCCGCCGGCGATTACACCGTGTTGCTCTCGCGCTATGCGCCGGCAGACAGCAGCGAAATGCGCGCAGCGTTATATGCGCCGGCCAGCGCGTTCAAACTGGAGACAGTGGGCGGCTGGTGCAACGATGACGATGGCAAAGCCTGGCGACGCAAGCACGTGCGGCTGGCTGCCGAAGGATCGTTGATTGGCACGGCAGGCGTGGGCCGGCTGGTGGATGTGCATCCAGACGGTGTGATGAACCGCGCCGTCTTTCGCAATGGCATCGCCTTTGGCGTGCCGGCGCAACCCAAAGCGGTGAACGCATGACGGAGATCAGCAGAAACTACGCGGTCGAGATTGAAGTGCTGACGCCGCTGCACATCGGCAAAGGCGTGAAGCTGCAACGCAACTATGACTTCGTGACGCAGCGCGGCATCACCTATCGCCTGAACACGCAAGCCATCCTCGACGACTTCTGGCCGGAAGACCCGCGCCAACAGCAACTGATGCTCAGCCAGCCGCCGAGCGAGTTGATTCGCGATATAGACCTGTCAAAACAGCCGAAATATGCGCTGTATCACTATCGCGGCGACCCGGGCATGAACCAAATCTTTGAACACATCAAGGATGTGCATGGACACGCTTACATTCCGGGTTCGTCGCTGAAGGGCGCGCTGCGCACGCTGCTGATGCGGACGATCATCGAACAGGTCAAGCAAGCGCCGATCACGCGCGGCGACATTGGCTATGCCATGCGTGATGGCCGCGATGCGGGTGCGGCCAAGTCTGCCGCAGCCCGACTGGAAGCGCGCTACGCCGGCCCGGATGCCAACCATGATCTCTTTCGTGGCATCTCCATCAGCGACACGCAGACGACTGATGCTCTTAGACTTCAATCCGTACGCATGGTGCAAGGACTCAACAACGATGTGGAAGTCATCCCTGTGCGCACACGGCTTCACGCAACCATTCGGGTAGATCGACACCTGATGATCATGGAGCGCGACAGCCTGCACTTCGAAAAAGACCGGACGCAAGTCATCACATCTTTTGCAAAGGCCGCGAATTTCACTGTCAGAACGCGCATCGACCAGGAACTCGCGTGGCATTTTGAGCGAAATGACAAAAGCCCGGCCTCGTTGTTCTACGCCAGCTTGAAAGCCGAACTCAAAGACCCCGAGTTTCACAAGAAGGCCTTCTTTTTGCAGGTCGGCTTTGCCACCGGCTGGCGCGCCAAGACGTTGATCGGCGGCCTGAAAGACGGCGACCCACTGCTTGAGCAAGTCATACAAGACTTCCATTTGGACGCCGGCGGCAAGCGCAAAGGTGCGGAGCCACGCCAGACAGGCGACCCGTTTCCAAAAGCACGTCATGTATCGCTCGTCAATGAAGCGCCGGCGCTGCCCATGGGCTGGGTGAAGGTGCATTTTCTGTCGTAGACAAACCGGTTTGCTTAATCAGCATCCATATTGAGTTGTCAAGTTGTTCAAAGGGGAGAACACGAGATGAGAAATCGTGGTGGATTCAATTGGAGGGCGATACAGATCATTCTTGTCATCACTGCCCTCGCGGGCATTTCCATCACTCAATGCCGAGATCGCGCTGAATGCACGGCCAGTGGTGGCCTCTATGTCGATAAGTCTCGTTACAGCGCTCGGGTCTATACATCTGATTCTTCGTGTTGGCAGGGCGTGAAAGGTTTGACATATGACGAGTGCAAGGCGCGTGAGGGTTTTTGGGGCGACCCAAAAGAAGATTTCACTTCGCGATACAACAACCCCAATGAAACCTGCTACTTTCCCAAATAGGAATGATGAATAAGCCACCACCCATAAGAGAAGCCCGAAAGCAATTCTCATAGGATTATCAAGGCATCTCAACACCAATAGGCACAATTAAGTAGTCTGTTATCAATCTCATGTCGAACAACACATCCATCCCGCACGACCGCACCATCATTACGTTTCTGGGAACAAACCCGAGACCAGCGACCTACGTTTTTGAAGGTCAAACATATTCGGGTGAACAATTCGCAAAAGCGCTGCATCAGTTTTGCCCTTATACGCGAATGCTGGTATGCCTGACCGACAAAGCGCGCGATGAAAGTTGGCACTACATTGAAGTGTTGGACGATCCACGTATCTGCCCCATTGACATACCAACTGCCGGTACACCACACGATATGTGGCGTGTGTTCGAGATCATTACTGAAGCGGTTAAAGAAAATGAGCATGTGGTTTTCGACATCACACATGCGTTTCGATCGCTCCCATTTCTCGTGTTTCTCTTCGCCGCATACTTGAAGACGGCCAAGCGGGTGACCATTGATGCCGTTTACTATGGCGCGTATGAATTGGGCAATCCTGCGCCTGTGCAAGATTTATCTGAATTCGTGTCCATGATCGACTGGATTACCGCTACTGAGCGCTTTGTGCAAACCGGCAGCGGGGAAGCACTCGCCGATTTGCTTCGCGACCGTGTTCCCCCCGGCCCGATGATGCGAACAGACTTGCAACAAAGGGAATTGGGCAAGAGCTTGAAATATCTTGCCGGTGTGATCGAAGATACATCGGCTTCACTTGCCATTACCCACCCGCTGGAAACGATGGCTCAGGCGGCCAATATGGAACGTGCCTTAAATCAGGCGCAGGCAGCCACATCGACTCTGGTCAAACCCTTCGACGTGCTGGCTGGGCAAGTAAGGCAGGCCTATGCGCCATTTGCATTGGGTGACGCGAAAGGTCTTGCGAATGCGCGAACCAATCTCACCATCCAAAATGACATGATCAAATGGTATATAGACAAAGACCAGTTTGTTCAAGCAGCGACGCTCATGAGGGAATGGCTGGTTTCAATCGGAATGTTTGGGATTGCTTGCACTGACTTGTTTGACCGAGCGCAACGTGATGCGGTTGAACATTCATTGAACAACCTCGCAGAACAACGAAAACCAAGACCTAGAAATCCGCTAAACCCAAATCGCGATAGCGATCTTCGCACCATGCCTTATCAATCAAAACTGATTGATCTGTGGATTGACGTTACGGTTCTACGGAACGATCTGGCACACTGCGGTATGGATCTGAAGAACACGAAAAGTGCCAAAGCTGTTGCCAATTCAATCAGTGCACTCTT
>CAZPVX010000027.1:22976-50770 GCA_964590135.1 uncultured Anaerolineae bacterium
GGCAACGGCTCCATGATCCTCCTCAACTTCTCGCACCCGCTCAGCGACGAGCAGCGCGCCGGCGTCGAAGCCCTCGCCGCCGCCCCCATCACCCGCGTCATCGACGCGCCGGCGCAGTTCGACCACCAGCAGCCCTTCGCCCCGCAGCTCGATGCCTTGCTCGCCCGCGTCCCGCTCTCCCCATCCGAATGGCAGAGCGAATCCATCTTGATACAACCGCCCAGCCTCAGCGCCATCGCCGTCGCGCTGCTGGCTGCCCTGCATGGCCGCATGGGTTACTTCCCGGCCGCGCTGCGCATGCGGCCCGTCAAGGATGCCCTGCCGCCGCGCTTCGAGCCGGCCGAGATCATCAACCTGCAAGCCCTGCGCGACGCCGCGCGCGCCCAGCGCTGACAGTTCACCTTCATCTCACCTTCATCATGCCAACCCTCTACCTCGTCGAACACGGCTCCAGCCTGCGCCACGCCCATCAGCAGTTGATCGTCGAAAAAGACGACCAGCCGCTGGCTGAATTGCCGCTCGCCCAGGTCGAGGAGGTCATCGTCTGCGCCAACGTCAACATCACCACCCCCACCATCAAGCTGCTGCTCTATCACGGCATCGAGGTGGTGTATCTCACCGCGGGCGGCGAGTTTTGCGGCCGCCTGAGCGGCCCACACACCGGCAGCGCCGACCTGCGCCGGCGCCAATACGCCGCCTCGCTCGATCCGGTCTTCACCCTCAACGTGGCGCGCGCCTGCGTCGCCGGCAAACTGCGCAACATGCGCGCCCTGCTCATGCGCTACAACCGTGACCTGCGCGACGACGCCATCGCCAGCGCCGCCCAGACCATCGACGCCGCCGATGATGGCCTGCCCGCAGCCGCCGATCTCGCCACTGTCATGGGCATCGAGGGCGCCGCCAGCGCCGCCTACTTCGGCGTGCTGGCGCGGCTGTTCAAGTCCCCAGCAACTGGGGGCAAGCACGATTGGGGCTTCGACGGCCGCAACCGCCGGCCCCCAGCCGACCCCATCAACGTGCTGCTCTCCTTCGGCTACACCCTGCTCGCCAGAGCCATGCAGAGCGCCGCACTCACCGCCGGCCTCGACGTCGCCATCGGCTTTTTGCACCAGCCCGTCGCCGGCCGGCCCGCCCTCGCGCTCGATCTGATGGAGGAATTTCGCCCCATCATCGTCGACAGCACCGTGCTGCGCTGCCTGAACGCCAGCCTGATCAAGCCCGAGCATTTCAGCCCCAGCGACGAGCCGGCGCGCCCGATCGTGCTGGCGCCCGAGGCCGCCAAAATCTTCATCGCCGAGTTCGAGGCGCGGCTGGAGGTGGAATTTGCCCACCCCGCCTCGACCGAGCGCGTCACCTACCGCCGCTGCTTCGAACTGCAGGCGCGCGACCTCGCCAACGCCGTGCGCGGCGTCGGCCAATACGACCCCTTCATGGTGCGCTGATGACCCTGCCCCAACCCCATGCCCTGCCGGATGAGATTCCGCCGGCCACCGCCCGCCCGCCGGCGCAAAAATACTTCGTCATCAGCTATGATGTCAGCGACGACAAGCGCCGCAACAAGATCGCCCGCACCCTGCTGGGCTACGGCGAGCGCGTGCAAGACAGCGTGTTCGAATGCCTGCTGGATGCCGCCCAGATGCACGCATTGCGCCGCCGGCTGGACAGGTTGATCGACCCCAAAGCCGACAGCGTGCGCTTCTATAACCTCGGCGCAGTGACCAGCGCCGACGTGGAGGTGCAGGGGCTGGGCCGCGTGACGACGGTGCCGGCGGTCTACATCGTGTAGCCGCGCCTTGAAAGCGGTTTCGCGAGACCCACCCTGTTTTGGGTCGCTCGCGGGGGCTTGCCAGCGGGGGGTCTCGCGGCGAATCTGAGAGTGGATTGCGTCGTGCCACCTGGGCCGACGGGAGGGCAGATCAGTGGAGCAAAAAGTTGTGAATCTGGCACTTTTTCAATTGACAGATGGGAGACGCGGCCTGTAGAATACAGAGGCTTGAAACGCAGGTGATGCCCGCAGGGGCATTAAGACGCGATGGCCGGCCAGATGCTGGAGTTCTTCAAAACGACGCCTTGAAACGCAGGTGATGCCCGCAGGGGCATTAAGACTTACCTCAGTAACATCCGGTTTGGCGACCAATTTTAGTCGCCCTTGAAACGCAGGTGATGCCCGCAGGGGCATTAAGACGATCTGAAACCGGCACCTCGAACGTCGCCATTGAAGTTGCTTGAAACGCAGGTGATGCCCGCAGGGGCATTAAGACCGCCATCACGGCGGCCTCGGCAGTATCAAACCACCCGTTCTCTTGAAACGCAGGTGATGCCCGCAGGGGCATTAAGACCCGTGACGGACTTCAGGAACACGTGCGGCTTTAACACTAACCCTTGAAACGCAGGTGATGCCCGCAGGGGCATTAAGACTGCAACTCGATGGCGATCAGAAACTCCGGCCACGACAGCTTGAAACGCAGGTGATGCCCGCAGGGGCATTAAGACAGGTCGCGTTTGCTCCTTACTGGCGGGATTCCAGCACCCGCTTGCCTTGAAACGCAGGTGATGCCCGCAGGGGCATTAAGACATTGTTTCCATCAACTAGATACAGCGTCGCAAAGATCTTGAAACGCAGGTGATGCCCGCAGGGGCATTAAGACCTCACTGCCCTTCTCCGGTTCAAGTGGCTCGACATTGACTTGAAACGCAGGTGATGCCCGCAGGGGCATTAAGACCTCAAAGATGGGCGAGTGCATCGGCAAATCAAGCGGGAGCTTGAAACGCAGGTGATGCCCGCAGGGGCATTAAGACTCCTCCTCGTCGGCCTCTTGCGCCAGCCGGCGCTTCCTGCCTTGAAACGCAGGTGATGCCCGCAGGGGCATTAAGACGCTGCCACTCCAGCGGCTTCTCCTGCCGGAGGGCATTGCACTTGAAACGCAGGTGATGCCCGCAGGGGCATTAAGACATCGAGCGACATGTGTGCCAGACTGCGAATTGTATTCTCTTGAAACGCAGGTGATGCCCGCAGGGGCATTAAGACAGCGTGTGCTGCATGATCTTCTCGCCCGTCGTGGGCGAGCTTGAAACGCAGGTGATGCCCGCAGGGGCATTAAGACTTTAACACTAACCGCACGCCCGCGAAGGTGAAGTCACCTTCCTTGAAACGCAGGTGATGCCCGCAGGGGCATTAAGACACATCTTCTACCAGGCCATAGCGCCAACAAGCGGCCTTCTTGTCTTGAAACGCAGGTGATGCCCGCAGGGGCATTAAGACACAACATCGAAAACAGCAAAGAGTGGCGTTACGAGACATTGGACCCTGAAACAGCAGCGCAATTTCGGGAGAAATACTCTCAGGAATATCGCTGGCTGGTGCAGGGATTCGTTGATTAGGAGAAAGCAATGTTTGATTTTTTAATCGCCTTCTTCTTCTGGCTGACTAACTGGCTGGAAGAGAAAGAGAAAGAGAAGAAGAACAAGCCAAAAGGCAAGTAATGCAATGCCCCAGTAGACTAATGGATAGGTCACCAATCTTCTAAATTGGCGCGTGTAGGTTCAAATCCTACCTCTTGAAACGGCAGGTGATGCCCGCGCCAGCGGCCCCATCCCCTCACCCCATATCCCCACTCCTGGCGATAATTGCCCCATGACAACGCTCGCCAGCTTCGTGCTGGGCTTCACCGCCTCAGCCTCGCTTGACCTGCCGCGCGATCTGGGTCGCGCCTCACACGCCATCTTCCTGCACGCCATCGCGCAGCACAGCCCGGCCCTGGCCGCGCAGTTGCACGCTTCCAGCCAGACCAAACCCTTCACCTGCAGCAACCTGCACGGCGGCAGCCGGCGCGCCGGGCGCGTGCTGTTCGCCGCCGGCGAATCCGGCTGGCTGCGCTTCACCGGCCTGAACGCCGCGGTGTGCGATGCGCTGGCCGCCATCGCCGCCCGACCGCCGGCGCAGATCGACCTGGATGACAGCGTGGTGCCGGTCACGCTCGCCACGCTGGACGCAGCGGCCCACCCCTACGCCGTCGCAACAACCTACGAGGCGCTCGGCGCGCCATATCTGCTGGCCCGCGAGCGGCCGGCGGCGCGCATCACGCTGCGGTTCTTCTCGCCGGCCGCCTTCCGCGCCAAAGATCAAAATCTGCCCCTGCCGCTGCCGCGCAGCGTGTTCGGCAGCCTGCTCGAACGATGGAACGCCTTTGCGCCGATCGCCCTGCCCGACGACGCGCGGCGCTTCGCCGAGGAATGCATGGCGATCAGCCGCTTCCGCCTGCGCTCGCGGGCGTGGTCGGCCAAGCAAAACCGCGCCCAGATCGGCTTCGTTGGCGCGGTGGCGTTTGCCGCGCTCAACCACGACCGTTACTGGCTGGCGCTGATGAACACCCTGGCCGATTTCGCCTTCTTCGCCGGCGTCGGTTACCAGACCACCCAGGGCATGGGGCAGTGCCGGCGCATCGCCGAGATGCCGCGCGAGAGACAGGCCGCCGGCGCTGAGTAGCGCTTGCACCTCCACGCCGGCCCAAACGCACTCCCTGAACCGCGCCACAATCACAGGTCTAATGCTCAAGACGTAGCATCCGAACCGGAGCAGAACATGACGACCTATAAATACCTGATCATCGGCAGCGGCATGACCGCTGATGCTGCCGTGCGCGGAGTGCGCGAGCTGGATCCGCGCGGCTCGATTGGCATGATTGGCGCGGAAACCGACAAGCCCTACAGCCGGCCACCGCTCTCCAAGGGATTGTGGAAGGGGCAGCCCTTCGAATGGGTCTGGCGCGGGACAGACAAACTCAACGTCGATTTTCACCTTGGCCGCAAGGCAACCGAACTCGACACCGCGGCAAAGCGCGTCCGCGATGATCGCGGCGATGAATACACCTACGACAAACTGTTGCTCGCCACCGGTGGAACACCCAACCGGCTGCCGCTCGGCGGCGAGCAGATCATCTATTACCGCACGCTGCAGGACTATCAGCGCCTGCGCGCCCTGGCTGAAAAAGGGCAACGCTTCCTCGTCATCGGCGCCGGCTTCATCGGCGCTGAGGTTGCGGCGGCGCTGAGCATGCAGGGCAAGCAGGTAAGCATGATTTTTCTGGGGCGCGCCATCGGCGAGCATGTCTTCCCGCCCGCGCTCGCCCAGTTCCTGAACGAGGTCTACCAGAAGAAAGGGGTGCAGCTCATCTCGAACGACACGGTGGCCAGCCTCGAACAGGCCGGCGATCATCTCAAGGCTGCGACTCGCGGCGGGCGCGCCCTCGAGGTGGATGGCGTGGTGGCCGGGCTCGGCATTCACCCAAACATTGCGCTGGCGAAGTCCGCCGGCCTGAAAACAGAGAACGGCATCGTCGTTGACGATCATCTGCGCACGACTGCGCCCGACGTGTTCGCAGCGGGTGATGTGGCGATGTTCCCGCATCCAACCCTGGGCAAGCTGGCGCGCGTGGAGCATGAAGACAATGCCTTGCAGATGGGGTTGCAGGCCGGGCGCAACATGGCGGGGGCGAATGCGCCGTATGCGCACACGCCCTACTTCTATTCCGATCTCTTCGAATTCGGCTACGAAGCCGTTGGCGAGTTGAGCAGCAAACTGGAGGTGGTCGAGGATTGGCAGGAGCCTTTCCAGAAGGGCGTCGTCTACTATCTCGCCGGCGGACGCGTGCGCGGCGTGCTGCTGTGGAACGTGTGGCAAAAGGTCGACGCAGCGACCGCCCTGATGGCAGAGGCAGGGCCATTCGAAGCGAAAGACCTGATCGGGAAAATCAAGGCGGAGTAACTGGACATGAACATGCATCCTGACTTGAGCCAGGCAGAGCAGCGCCGGAAAGCCGAGCGCCTGCGCAGCCTTCATCACGGCGCGCATATTCTGGTGTTGCCGAATGCCTGGGACGCCGCCTCGGCGAAGATGTTCGAGCAGGCCGGCTTCGACGCGATTGCAACGACCAGCGCCGGCATCGCCACCGCATACGGCTACCCGGATGGCGAGCGCATGAGCCGCGCAGAGATGCTGGAGGCGGTTGGCCGCATCGCGCGCGCCGTGTCGCTGCCGGTCAGCGCGGATATGGAAACCGGCTTTGGCGACACGCCCGATGCGCTTGCCATGACAGCGCAGCTTGTGCTGGAAGCCGGCGCGGTCGGGCTGAATCTGGAGGACGGGACGAAGGACAGATCGCACCCATTGACAGATGTCTCCCTTCAGATCGAAAAGATCAAGGCAGTCCGGCAGGCTGCGGAGCGGGGCGGCGTGCCGCTGGTCATCAATGCGCGCACAGATGTCTTTGTAAAGCTCGATCAAAACGACAAGACGCGCCTGGCGCAAGCCATCCAGCGCGGCAACGCCTATCACGAAGCCGGCGCAGACTGCATCTTCGTGTTCGGCGTGGAGGACAGTGAAATCATCGCCACACTCGCCCGCGAGATTGCCGCGCCGATCAACGTGCTGGCCCACTACAACAGCCCGACGATCCCAGAATTGGAATCACTTGGCGTGGCGCGCGTCACCTTCGGGTCGATCCCCATGCGCGCCACGATGTCGCTGGTGGGCAAGATCGCAGAGGAGCTCAAGCGGGCCGGCACTTATGGCTTCGCGCAGGGCATCCTGTCCTATGGCGAGGCAAACGCCTTTTTTGAGCGCAAGAAGTGAGTGAGGGAGAAACCGACAAAGGAAAGTGACAAATGAGCAAAGGGATGCCTGAATTGTGGAAGTGGACCGAGTTCTACTGTCCATGGTCCTATCTTGCGGCCGTGCGCCTGCATGAAATTGCGTCTGAGTATGAGGGGCGGGTTCGACTGATGGTGCGCGCCTTCCCTCTGGAGGTGTATGGCGGAGGTCCGCCGGATCGAAAGGAGCTTGAATTGGAGATCTGGCTGGCCGCCTTGCAGGAGCCAAAAGCCAGCTTCAAGCCGTTTGGCGATGACTGGCCGGCGACAACCCTGCCGGCGTTCGAGGCGGCCTGGTGCGCCAATCAGCAGGGCGAGGTGATTGGGCGCGAATTCGACCTGCGCATCCGCCGCACCTTCTTCGCCGAGGGTCGCAACATCGGTCGGCGCGAGGTCATGCTGGAACTCGCCCGCGAAGCCAATCTCGACCTGGATCGCTTCACCCGCGATTTCAACAGCGGCGCAGCGCGCGCTGCCGTGCTGGAGGAGGGCCGGCTTGGCAAGGAGCGCTACAACGTGCGCAGCACGCCAACACTCATGCTGGCGGATGGAACCAGGCTCCGTCTCCAGATGGCCTACCCCAACATTCAGGATGGCAAAATCGTGTCGGTCGGCAAACTGCCGTGCTACGGCCAGGGCTGCTACGAAGCCGCCCGCGAGTTGTTCGAGCGCGCGCTAACGCACACGGCCGAGCAGGGCAGCCAGGAGCGTTGATGCGACCGTGAAACGCTTCACGCTGGAGCTTGAACCTGCCCCGCCCTTCCGGCTCGATTTCACCGTCTGGGCATTGCGCCGGCGCCCCGACAACCTGGTTGACCGCTGGGACGGCGCGACCTACCGCCGCGCGCTTGTCGCCGCAGATGGCGAACCGTTCGAGATCGCGGTGACGCAGGCCGGCGCCGCAGACGCGCCTCTTTTGCAGGTTGCCGTCCACTGTCGGGCAGAGCGCGCGGCCATCAAGCGCCAGGTCGCCTCGGCCTTGGGGCGCCTGCTGGGCATCGACGCGCGGCTGGACGATTTTTATTGCCTGGCCGCCCACGACGATACGCTGAGGCCGGTGGTGGAACGATTTCGCGGCTTCAAGCCGCCGCGCCTGCATTCGACCTTCGAGACGCTGGTCAATGCGATCACCTGTCAGCAATTCACGTTGACGATGGGCATTCGCTTGCTCAACAGCCTCGTGGAGACATACGGGCCGGCGTTCCAGAGTGATGCCGGCATCTCATACGCTTTCCCGCGCCCGCAAGATCTGGCGCATGCGGATATCGAAGACCTGCGCCGGATGAAGTTCAGTCACCAAAAGGCGCGCTACATCACTGGCCTCGCTCAATCCATCGTGCAAGGGGAGTTCGACCTTGACGGGTTGGATGCGCTGGACGATCAGCGCGCGATCGCTCGCCTGTGCAGTCTGAAGGGTGTTGGGCGCTGGACGGCGGAATATTGCCTGCTGCGTGGCCTCGGACGCACACACATCTTCCCGGCCGACGACGTCGGCGCGCGCAACCATTTGCAGCGCTGGCTGGAGTTGCCCGAGAAGTTGAACTACGAGGCCGTCCAGCAGGTTCTGAGGCCCTGGAAGGGCTACGGCGGCCTGGTCTACTTTCACCTGCTGCTGAAAAGTCTGGCGGAGAAATCCGTGCTGGTTGCCTGACAGGGTCAGAAAAGGAAACAACATGTTGAAAATTAAACGGGTCTATGAGGAGGCCGAACCCAGCGATGGGACGCGCTTTCTGGTTGAGCGACTGTGGCCGCGCGGGATGAAGAAGGAAGCGTTGCAGATGGAGGCCTGGCTCAAGGACGTTGCCCCCAGCAACGATCTGCGGCGCTGGTTTGGGCACGATCCGCTCAAGTGGGAGGCGTTTCAGACGCGCTACTGGGCTGAATTGAAAGGCAATCCAGATGCGTGGGCGCCCATCCTGCAGGCGACCGAGGCGGGTGACGTCACCCTGCTCTACAGCGCGCACGATACAGAGCACAACAATGCGCTCGCGCTCAAGCGCTTTCTGGAAAAATCACATCGAAAGTAAGGCGGCATGGCCGGCGCTGATCCTCAAAAGGAGCGCTGGCCGGCTCAATCAACCCAGCCCTTGTTATTTGTGGTTTCCACAAAGGCAAAGCCTGTAATTCGGAGTATCATTGCCTTTTGTTGACGTATCGTTCTGGACAAGGAAGCGCTGTCCTTCGGGCGCCATTTCCGCTGATCCCAGTGCAAGTGCGCGCCTCAGCACCTGAAAGGGTGCAACGCTCTCCTGATCCCGGTTCCTGCTACCGCCCGTTTCGCATCCTCGGAACGAAGACAAGGCAAATTGGGATCATGGCAAATCTCTGCCTGTAGCAGGTTGCCGAGATCGACAGACCTGCATCCCAACCAGAACGCATGTCAAACGAAAGGAGACTCAAAATGAGTGAAAATACCAAAAACCTGGATGTACGACAAATCCCTCCACCGCAGAAGCACCCCACCATCTTCCAGACCTTCGACAGCCTGGCGCCCGGGCAAAGCTTCATCCTGATCAACGATCACGATCCACGCCCGCTCTACTATCAATTCGCACACGAGCGCGAAGGCCTGTTCAGCTGGGAATATCTGGAGAAAGGCCCTGAACTCTGGCGCGTGCAAATCGGACGCGTTGCGTCGGCCTGAACAACTGCTCAACCGAGCGCGAACGCGCGCAAGGAAAGTCTATCGGATGCAGTCAGGGATGACTGCATCCGCTTCCCATCTCAGAAAGCATCTCGAAGGGTTCGGCATGCGCCGCTATGCGCAGCACACATCGGGATGCCTCGCCAAGCCGGCGGGCAATCTGCCGGCGACAAAAGGAGTCTTTCATGCAAACCATCTCGCTACACGACAAGGTGATCTTTCACGACAACAACCCATATGCAGAGCCTCTATTCGTTGACAAGGACAGCCGCATCCTGCGATTTGCGCTGCACCCCGGCCAGGCAGTGCGGGAGCATATGTCCCCCAATTCACCGGTGTATATCATGGTGCTGAAGGGAACCGGGTTGTTTTCAGGCGGCGATGGCAAGGAAGAACGGCATGGCCCGGGCACTTTGATGATCATGAGCGCCAAGGAAGTGCATGCCATTCGAACCGACGGCGAAGAGCTGATTTTCCTGGCCATTCTGCACGGCGTGCCAGAGAATCTGTAAGGCAGGGCGGCTCATGCCGGGGTTCAGGTGCGTTGCCCAGCCGGCGCTTCGCAGCGTCGCCTGAATCCTGCAAAGGGATATCCCTGTCAAGGCGTCAGAAACATCGCCGGAGGTGAAGCAGCATGTCTAAATCGTTCAAAATCGGCGACCACGTGACCTGGAACTCCGAGGCCGGCTGGGTCAGCGGCACGATCATCAAGGTGCATACAAAAGACGTCAAATACAAGGGCTATACGCATCACGCCAGTGTGGATGACCCGCAATACGAGATCCAGAGCGACAAGACCGATCACATCGCGATGCACAAAGGCTCGGCGCTGCGAAAGTTGAACGACTAGCGCCTGCTTCAAACAGGGTTTTGGACGCCAAGTGGCCCTGCGCGCATCACCACGCGCGCGGGCCTGGGTTTCCCTGCGCCTCCTGCTGCCCACGCCGGCACAGACATTGTTGCTCAAGCCTGACAGACCGCACTACAACGCTTCGCACGGAGTTGTTCGATGAATCTGGTGAATTTGGTTCGATGGATACACATCATTTCCGGGGTGGCCTGGTTGGGAGAAGTGATCACCATCAACTTTGTCCTCGTTCCAGCATTGACTCGTCTGAAAAAAGAATCTCGCGGCGCCTTTCTCCGCGAGGTTTTTCCGAGGGTGTTCAGGCTGGCGTCCGTGCTTTCGGCGACAGCCGTCATTTCAGGGGCAATTTTGAATTACCTCATGACGGGCTGGAAAGATTTCGGGGTGTTCTTCAACAGCCGGTGGGGCATCAGCATTCTGATTGGCGGCGCGATGGGGCTCCTGCTCACCCTGTTTCACTTCTTTGTCGAAGAGCGGCTTGAGCCGACCGCCGCCACTGCAGACGAGATACCAGACGCCGACATGGCGAAGATGATTTCCACCCTCAACATCATCCCGCGGGTGGGCATGGTGATCATCATTGCCGTCATCCTCCTCATGATGTTCGCAGCGCGGGGAATGTAGAAGCCTGCAAGCCCGCCGCAAGCGGGCTTTACAGCGCTGCCAACGCTGCCTGCACCTGCGCCAGCGTCGCCGGCACGCCCCCGCCCTGCGCAAAATCCGCTGAGCCGCCGCCCTTCGCCTTGCCATCCGGCGACAGCGCGGCAAAGGCGCGCTTGAGCAGGGCGTTCATGTCGCCGGCCGCATCCTTCGAGCGCGCAAACACCAGCGCACACTTCTCACCGCTCGCGCCGAGCAGGGCGATCGTCCCCGGCGTTGCTGTCAACTGCCGCGCGAGCAGGCGCAATGCATTCGCATCGCGATTCTCGAACGCCCGCGCGATCCAACGCGCGCCGTCCTCCGCAGACGTCGCAGCCGTCAGAAGTTCCTGCGCTTCATAGCCGATCAGCCTGGCCTGCGCCTCCTGCAAGATTTTGCTCTCAGCCTTCGCCTCGGTCATCAACTTTTGCACCGCCGGCAGCACTTCATAGCGGCTCGCGCTCAGGCTTTCCTGCAGCCCAATCGTCGCGCTGTTCAGCCGCGCATAGTCGCGCAGCGCCCGCGCGCCGCAGCGAAAGGTGATGCGCGTTTCAGCCCCGCGCTTCTCAACCCGCGTGATTTTGATCAGCCCGATCTGCGCGGTGCCGCGCACATGCGTGCCGCCGCAGGCCGACCAATCGTATCCCTGCACCTCGACGATGCGGATGCGGCCGGCGACCTTTGGCGCCTTGCGCAGTGGGATGCGTGGCAAGTCCGCATCGGTCACTTCGTAGGCCGTAATCGACAGGTCCTGCATCAGGATGTCATTGGCAGCCTGCTCAACGCGCTCGATCAGCTCGCCGGCGATTTTGGGGGCCGGCAGGTCCAGCGTGTTTTCATCTGCGCCGATGTGAACAGCAACCGTGTCGAGGTTTGCCGCGCGCACAAAGGCTTGCGACAACACGTGCTGTCCGCTGTGCTGCTGCATGTGTTCGAAGCGGCGCGGCCAGTCGATCTTCCCAACAGCTTCAGCCTGGCTCACAGCTGCCTGCGCGAGAGGATGGCCCAACACATGCACGATCTCACCGTCATCCCGTTCGATCACGTCGATCACCGGCGCGCCGTTGATCTCGCCGAGGTCGTTGGGTTGGCCGCCAGCAGTGGGATAGAACGCAGTCTGGTCGAGGATGAGCGCCGGCTTGCCGTCATGCGCGAGCGAAGCGATCACGCGGGCGTGAAATTCCTTCAGATAGGCGTCGGTGCGATACAGGTGAATCGTCATTGCGCGACGATTATAAGAAGCCAAGCGCCGGTCAGTATAATTTTCATGTGAATTGCGCACACCTGCGCGCCAGCGCATGCATCCTGGTGACATCCATCGCGCTTGCGGCATGCAGCAATGCGCCGGCAGCCACACCCACCATCACGCCCACGCCGGCCTTGCCCACAGCGCGACCCACCATCACCCCGCGCGCCACCCCCACCCTCGCGCCGGCCACCGTGCCACCGCCCAGTCAACCCATCGTCACACCCACGCCCATCGTGTACGAGGTGCAGCCTGGTGACACGCTCATCCCCATCGCCAATAAATTCGGCGTCAGTCTCGCCGATCTGATTGCGGCGAATGGCAACCTCGATGCGACGACCTTGCAGATCGGCCAGAAACTGATCATCCCGCAGCCACAGCTCGACCTTGCCTCACCCGACGGGTTGATTTTGCCATCACCCACGCCAAACCCGTTTGAAGTTCGCGGGTTGAACTATGTGCGCACGCCGGCTGGCAGCCTCGACATCCTTGGCGAAGTATTCAACCCGGGGCCGGCAAATATCGGCAACGTAAAGGTGTTGGTGACGCTGCAGGACGGCGCCGGCAACCCGCTGCAAAATGCGATTGCAGTGACCGCCCTGGATGTGGTGCCGGCAAATCAAACCTCGCCCTTCCGCGTGCTGTTCACCGATCCGCCGCAAGCCTACGCCCAATTCCAGGTGCAACCCTTGCGCGGCGAGGCGGTGGACGCAGCCAGCGTGCCGGCGGTGTTGCAGGTGAACAAGCTGGATGGCAAACCCGACGGCGTGCAATTCCGCGTGACGGGTGAGATCGTCAACCCGACGGCGAACCCAGTGAACCGCGTGCGCTTGCTGCTCACCGTGTATGACAATGAGCGGCGCGTGGTCGGCTATCGCTTCATCCCCATCGGCGACCAGCCGCTCGCGCCGAACACGCCGCTGCCCTTCGATGTCTCGCTCACCACGAGTTCATCCAACATCGCAAGCTTTGCGGCGCTGGCAGAAGGGTTGCCATAGCGCTCTCGCCGTGGCGCAGCAGACACTGCGCCTGAGTCCTTACAGCACGCTGATCGGATCGACATCCACGACCACCCCGCGCGGCAGATCGAGCGCAGCAAGCAAATCCGCCGGCGAGGCTGTGCGTGCCAGCGACTGCCAGCGATGTTGCTTGTTGCGCCTGCTGTAATACGCCGGCGCCGGCCCGATCACCGCATCCTCGCTGCGCAGCGCGCGCCGCAGTTGCGCCGCCACCGCTTCACAGCGTTTGCGCGCCATCGCCTCATCCGCATCGCTGCATTCAAATCGCACCAGGCGCGTGTACGGCGGCAGGCGTAATAATTTGCGTTGCGCCAGTTCATACTGCACAAAACCCTGCACATCGTGTCTGCTGGCAAACGCAATCGCCGGCAGCGTCGGGTTGTAGGTCTGGACGATCACGCGCCCAGGCAGCAGCCCGCGCCCCGCGCGTCCTGCCACCTGCTCCAGCAAATTAAAAACGCGCTCGCTGCTGCGAAAGTCCGGCAGGAATAGGCCGACATCGGCCAGCACCACGCCGACCAATGTCACGAGCGGCAGGTCAAGACCCTTCGCGATCATCTGCGTGCCGATCAGCACGTCGGCCTGCCGGTTGACGAAACGCCCGAGCATCACATCGGCGCTGATCTTGCTGGCCGAATCGCGATCCCAGCGCACGATGCGCGCCTTGGGAAACTGCGCCTGGATGAACTGTTCGATGCGCTGCGTGCCGAGGCCGATATGGCGGATGCGGCCGCTGCCGCAAGCTGGGCAGCGCGCCGGCTCCATCTCCGTGTGGTCGCACTGATGGCACACCAGCAAGGTCGCCGGCTGCAACAGCGGCGCTGTCATCCGATCGCTCTCGCTCAGGTGCAACGTGAGCGGCGTGTCATCGTGCGGGCAACGCAGCACGCAACCGCAATCGCGGCAGATCACGCTGCTGGCCGCGCCGCGCCGGTTCAAGAACAAGATGGCTTGCTCGCCGCGCCGCAGCGTCTCTTCAAGCGCATTGTGCAATGCGCCGCTCAGCATGCTGCTGTTGCCGGCGCGCAATTCGGCGCGCATGTCGATCACCTGCACATCTGGCAAAGGCTGATATGCGACCGACTTCGTTTCGGGCTTCGCTGCAGGATGCACGCCCAGCCGCACGCTCTGCTGCTCGATGCGCTGCACATGCCCGCGCACGCGGTTGGGCAGTTCGAGCAGCGTGAGTTGCGCATCGCCGCCAACTGCCTGCCACGCTTCCAGCGATGGCGTCGCGCTGCCAAAGATCACCGCCGCGCCGGTGAGCTGCCCATACTGCAGTGCCGCCTTGCGAGCGTCGTAATACGGCTGCGAGCCTTGCTTGTAGGAAGGGTCATGCTCCTCGTCCAGCACGATCAGGCCGACTCGTTGCGCCGGCGCAAACAGCGCCGACCGCGCGCCGACGATCACCTGCAACTCGCCGCTGCGGATGCGCCGCCACGTGTCGACGCGCTCGCCGGCTTTCAGCTTGCTATGAATAAGCGCGACCTTGCCGGGGAAGCGCTCGATGAAGCGCCGCGCCGTTTGCGGCGTCAGGCTGATCTCTGGCACCAGCACGATGGCGCTCCTGCCCTGCTGCAATACAGCATCGACCGCGCGCATGTAGATCTCAGTTTTGCCGCTGCCGGTGACGCCGCGCAGCAGAAATTGCGCCTTCCGCAAATTGAACCCGTGATCCTCTTCGCCGCGCCTCGATGAGTCATGCGCAAGGCTGGCTTTGATGGCATCCCACGCCCGTTGCTGGTCGTCGGTCAAGGCCGGCGCCTGCTTCATCACATAGTCGACATCGGCCAGTGGATCGCGCCAGCGCATGGCATCTCCGAGTAGCACATAGTCCTGCTCGGCCAGCCAGGACAGATCGGCGCGGGTGGCAGCGGTCTCAGCCATCAGCCAGTCGGCCCACATCATGCCGTTGCGTTCAGCAAGGCGACGCAGCACGCCGGCGCGGCGCGCGCGCACCTGCGGTTGCAGCTTGCGATTGCCCTCAATGTTGTCGAGAACAACCTGCAACGTCAGCTCACCCATGGCCAGTTGCACCAGCGTGTTGCGCCTGGGTTGCGACGCCGGCATGCGCAAGGTGGATTCACGCATGACTGCGCCTTCCTTCACCAGCCGGCGCAGGGTATTGCGCCAGCCTGGCGCGACCTTCATCGCGCTTGCAATCTTCGATTCGATCAGCGGTCCGCGCGCTTCCAGCAGTGCGACGAGTTTGCCGGCGATCGTGTCCGGCGCGGGGCTTCGCCGCTGAGACCGGCTCCCTTCGGGCAGGGAATACACATAGGCCGATGTTGCAGTAAAGCCGGGCGGCACCATCAGCGCGCAGGCGCGACCCAGCGGCGCGTAGTATTCGCCGGCGATCCAGCTTGCCAGTTGCAATTGCGCTGCGGTCATCACCGGTTGCGGGTCGAGCAACGCCCTGATCGGTTTGAAATCGCCGGCTGCAGAGTGCAATGCCGCCACGCGCAGCACGACGCCGCTGACCAGCCGCCGCTGCAACGGCACGGCCACCGCCACGCCGGCAGCCACCTTGCCCTCAAATTCATCGGGGATGAGATACGTCAGCGGTTTGCCGATGCCGCTGCTCAAGAGCGCCACCGTCGCCACCGCCGGCTTGTCCAACTCACTCATCGCTGTTGCCCTTCAACGCATTTGCAAGCGGACGTTCACTTTGCGCAGCGGAAACCAACATCGCGGTTGCTGCGACCAGTGTCATCCTTGATTCGCCGCGTCACGCGCAAGTCGTCTGGCCCGTTGGTGAAGCTCCCGCCGCGAATGACGCGCTGATCGGCCTGCTGCGGCCCCTGCGGGTTGTCATTCTGTCCCTGCCCGTAATAGTCTGGCCGATACCAGTCATTCACCCATTCCCACACATTGCCGGTCATGTCGTATGCGCCAACCGGGCTGCCGTTGTTGAGGAAGAAACCCACCGGCATCGTATCGGCGCTGGGCGCAACGCGCGCTGGGTCAAACTCGTTACCCCACGCATATTTGCGGCCATCTGTGCCGCGCGCAGCACGCTCCCACTCAGCCTCTGTCGGCAGGCGCTTGCCCAGCCAGCGACAATACTTGTCGGCGTCCCACCACGACACATAGCGCACGGGCCGGTCGAAGCGATCGCCCACATTGTCGATGCGCCAGGTCTCATTCCACGGCTTGTTGTCATTCTCCGCGCTGGACCTGTGGTTGGTGGCGCGCACAAACTCGCGGAACTCGCCAACCGTCACTTCGTAGCGGTCAATCTGAAAAGCCGGCATATTCACATCATGTTCCGGCTGCTCATCCGGCGCGCCGGCGTTGCTGCCCATGCGAAAGACGCCGGCTGGCACTTCGATCATCGAGCCGAGCGCTCCATCCGCGCCGCGCACCGGCAACAGTGCCGGCGTCGTGCATTGCTGGCGGCCGCCTTTGTCGATGGCGCATGCCTTGATGGGGATGTCGCCATTTGTCGCCGGCGTCCACGCCAGGACGGCATTCACGTTGACCGCGCCGGTCAGCTTCTGCGCAGCGACAGGCTGGTCGCTTACAAACAATTCGATCTGCGCAACGCCGGCGGGATTGACTGCATTCACCGCAAAGCGCAGCGGGAAGCCGGCGCGCGCGTGGTTGAAGGCGCCATTGCCAATCGCTGGCGAGGTGATCTCGACGCTCGACGCCGGCTGCAGCAATGCGGCCTGCGCCGGCGCGCCCAGCACCGCCATGGCCAACACCAGGCCGGCAAACATCATTCGCTTCATCAACGCATTATCCTCACTCAATCCTCACGGGTCGCCCATCTGTTTCTTCGCGCTGCGCATCGATGCAATAATGCAATCGATCATGCGGTTCGCAGAGCTTGGCTACTATCTTCACCCTTCAGATCATCCGGATGATCCCGGACATCCCGAACTCGAAATCAACATCGTTGCCGTGCCAGAGCACCAACACTATGATGCGCGCCAGGCCACTTTTACCATCGCCTACTTCGGCGGCGTGAGCCGGCTCGAAATTCGCCATCCATGGCACCACTCACACTATCGCGTATGCGCCGGCGCCATCACGCTGCTCGACTTCGTCGACAAGCCGGTCGTGATGTTTTCCTTCGGCGGCGATTTGACTGTATCCGAAAACAGCCTCTGCACGCGCTGCAAGCTCAAATCATCCGCGCCGATCCTCTGGCTGACAGAAGAGGCATTCTCGTCCAGGCTGCTGGCTGAGGAGTGCCTGTCGCTACTTGCGCGCCGGCACGCAGCCTGGCTCAACAAGCCGCTGGAATATGAAGCACGCCTCACGCGGGTCGACCCGCTCCAACTCTACATCGCCTGTCTGGGCGAGACCAGACGCCTGTGCGAGCGATTCCCCTGCGATTGCGGCAAAGCACTGCACCGCGCTGCGCTCGATGCCATCCGCGCGCTGCAAGAGACCGGACAATGGCCGGCGCATGTCTACACCCTGAGCGAGGTGCTGTGACTCGCCTCAAGCGCTGCGTCACAGCAGATTGGGTTGCGCCGGCGGCGTGTAGTTGTAGCCAAGATGCTCATAGGCGCGCTGCGTCGCCACGCGCCCGCGCGGTGTGCGGTCTAGAAAACCAAGTTGCAGCAGATACGGCTCGACCACATCCATGATCGTGTCGCTCTCCTCACTAATGCTTGCAGCGATGGTCTCCAGGCCGACCGGCCCGCCATTGAACTTCTCGATGATGGCCTTCAGCACGCGCCGGTCAAGATCGTCGAGGCCGAGCGGGTCGACTTCGAGCAGGTTGAGCGCCTCGCGCGAGAGCGCTGGCGTGACGCGGCCATCGCCCTTCACCTGCGCGTAATCGCGCACGCGTTTGAGCAGCCGCAACGCCACCCGCGGCGTGCCGCGCGAGCGCTGCGCCACTTCGGTCAGCGCCTCGGCATCCATCGGCGTGTTGAGCAGTTTCGCCGCGCGCGACACGATCTTCTCGATGGCGTCAACCGGGTAGAAATCGACGCGCAATTGCGCGCCGAAGCGCGCGCGCAACGGTGCAGTCATCAGCGCCAGGCGCGTGGTTGCGCCGATGATGGTGATCGCCGGCAGCTTGAGACGCACGCTGCGCGCACTCGGTCCCTTGCCAATCACAATGTCGAGTGCATAGTCTTCCATCGCTGGATACAGCACCTCCTCGACAGCGCGGTTGAGGCGGTGAATTTCGTCGATGAACAGGATGTCGTTGGCGCGCAGGTTGGTGAGAATGGCAGCGAGATCGCCGGCGCGCTCGATGGCCGGCCCGCTGGTCACGCGCACGGATGAACCCATCTCGTTGCCCACGATGTGCGACAGCGTGGTTTTCCCGAGGCCAGGCGGTCCGTAGATCAAGATGTGATCCAGCGCTTCGCCACGCGCCCTGGCCGCCTCGACCATCACGCGCAGGTTGTCGCGCACCTTGTCCTGCCCAATCAACTCATTCAGCGACTGCGGACGCAGGGCGCGGTCAAGCGCGCCGTCGTCCTCCGGCCGGCCTTCTCCGCTCACCATCCGGTTCGGTGCATCATCCTTGGACATCGATGCGATTATAGGACATGTGTTCTAGTGTCAGAAGGTTGCGACGGCTTCGTCAACATCGCGGAAGATTTGCAACACCATGTCCATGCCGGAGGTGTGCAACACCTCGATGACGAGCGGCTTGGGGTTGACGAGCTTGAGGTGCGGCGAGGTGAAAGTGCCGGCGCGAATGCCCTGGTTCATGGCTTCCTGGCTTTCAGATGGCGCATCGCTGCGCAACTGCTTCATCATCATGCTGAGCAGGCGCAGGCCGGCGCTGCTCATGTAAGGCACATCGGTCAAATCCAACACCATGTTGCGCGCGCCGGCGTCATAGGCCGCCTTCATCGCCTGATGGAGTTGCTCGTGCGTGTGCGTGTTGATCTCGCCATTGACATGAAACACGGTCACCGGTGCGGTTGCGCCTTGCGCCTGCGTAGTCGTTATCTTCATGGGGGTTTTTCCTCCACTGCGTAGGGCGATGTTACAACGGCTGCGCCAATCGCGCATGATCAACTCGTATAATCCCGCCATGCCCCTGCTGATCGACGGCCACAACCTCATTGGCAAAATGTCCGATTTGAAGCTGAGCGACCCCAACGACGAGGACAAGTTGATCGCGCGGTTGAAGAAATACACGGCGAAGACGAAGAAGCGCGTGACGGTGGTGTTCGATCCACCGCAACAGAGCGAGTGGTTTGCATGGTCAGATGACCGCTACGAACAACCCAACCTGGAGATCATCTTTGCAACGATGGGGCGCAAAGCCGACGACGTGATCCGCGAGCGCATCCCGCGCGTCAAGGACAAGCAGGGCTTGATCGTCGTCACGTCAGACGCAGCAGTGGCGAATTTCGCGCGACAATGCGGCGTGAAGAACGTGCGCTCATCTGAATCGTTTGCCGAGGAATTGCGTGAGCAGTTGAAGCCGCCGGCGCCAAGCGGGAAACCGGGCATCACCCAGGCCGACCTCGATGAGTGGTTGAAGATCTTCCCTGAGCCGAAAGCCGAGCCAAAAGCCCCTGCCCCGCCCAAACCCGATCCAAAGAAGAGCAAGAGCGAGCGGCGCATGGAGCAACTGAAGAAGCAGACCAGAGGCGGAAGCCGGCTGCACTAGCCAGCAGGTTGCGCGCCGTCCTCTTCCAATACCGCATCCAGGACGCGCACAAACACCTCAACGTCACCGAGCGTCAGGCACAACGGCCCGCGAATCTTCAGGATGTTGTGGTGGATGCCATCGGTGCCGATGAGCAGGCCGCGCTGCTGTAGGCGGTCGGCGATGTAGGCGGCTTGCCTGGCCGCCGGCGCCAGCGAATCCCGATCATCCACCAATTCCACGCCCAGCATCAGTCCACCACCGCGCACATCACCGATGATGGGGTGTCGCGCCATCAAGGCGCGCAGTTGCACCGCAAGGGCATCACCCACGCGCAGCGCGTTCGCCTGCAACCCTTCACGCTCGATCACGTCCAGCACCGCATTGCCCACCGCGCAGGCAGCCGTGCTGCCGCCAAACGTGCTGAAGAACTCCATGCCGTTGTCGAAGGCGGCAGCTATCGCCGGCGTGGTAATCACCGCGCCCATCGGGAAGCCATTGCCGATCGGCTTGCCAAGCGCGACGATGTCTGGCGTGACGCCGTAGCGCTCGAATGCCCAGAAGTGTGTGCCAAGCCGGCCGAAGCCAGTCTGCACCTCGTCGGCGATGCACACTCCGCCGGCAGCGCGCACGCTTGCATACACCGCCGGCAGGTAGCCGTCCGGCAGTACGATCTGCCCGCACACGCTTGGCACGCTTTCGATGATGAAGCCACACAGGCCGCGCCCCTGCGCGTGGATGGCGTCGATGATGCGCTGCACATCCTGCGCGTAGTGCAAGCCGGCAACGGCATCCTCGCGTCGATATTTGCCGCGATACACGTCCGGCGCGTCCGCTTTGTGCACCCAGTCGGGCAAGCCGGCGCCGCCCGGCCCTTCGGCCTTGTAGGGGCTGATGTCAATCAGCGTGGATGTGTGACCGTGATAGGCGCCCTCGCTCACGATCAAATCGCGCTGACGGGTGCAGGCGCGCGCAAGGCGCAACGACAACTCTGTCGCCTCGCTGCCCGACGCAACGAAGAAGCACACCTTCAGGTCACCCGGCATGCGCTCGGTCAGCCGGCGGGCATAGCGCGTCAGTTCGGCATGCAAGTAGCGCGTGTTGGTATTCAGCACCGCCAACTGGCGCTGCGCAGCCCGCACCACGTGCGGGTGGTTGTGTCCGACATGCGGCACGTTGTTGTAGAAGTCGATATAGCGCCGGCCATCCGCATCGAAGAGGCTTTGGCCTTCCCCGCGCACGAGGTGCAATGGGTGGCGATACGAGATGGACAGATTGTGGCCAATGCGCCGCCGGCGCTCATCCACAATCTCCGCTGTCGTGGTTTGTGGCGGTGGAAAGCGCGCCGCCGGCACACCCACCACAATGTTCGGATCAGGGCAAAGGCTGCGCCACACAGCGCGGTCGCTCGCGCGCGCCACGCCGGGGAAGGTGCCGTTGAAATCGAGCAAGTCAGTGATGATCTGAAAATGCAAATGCGGCGGCCAATTGCCATTGACGGAGAAATCGCCAATGGTTGCAAGGCGCTGGCCGCGCTGAATTTTCACGCCGGCGCGCAGCCCATCCAGCGACTCGCGGCTGAGGTGACCATACAGCGTGTAGAACGCGACGCCCTCGCCGGCCTCATGTTGAAGGATGATGCATGGGCCGTAGTCAAGTTGCGCAGGATTGTCGGCAAAGCTATGCACGACGCCATCGAACGCCGCAAACACGGGAGAGCCGGCGGGCTGAAAAAGATCGAGACCCAGATGCACCGTGCGATATTCGATGCCGTTTTCGCCCTGCGTCCCAAAGTCTTCGCTCTTATAGATCAGGCGCGCCTCATCGTGCCGGCCAATGCCGGCAACGACGCCCTCAGCGTCCATGCGCTCAAACAGCAACCGCGAAAGCTTCTCCGGCGTGTCATGCGTGTCCGGCAGGCCCAGATCCAGGCTGCCGGCGCTCAGATCGAACACGAGCGCTGGCGCGGTGCGCACATCCGGCGCAACGACGCTCGCCGCTTCGCCAGCGCGCGCTTGCAGCCATTGGCGCACTTTCGGCGCATGCGGCGCCGGCTCCAGCCCGCAAGCCTGACGCAATTTATAGTGCGCCAGACGCGGGTGTTCCTGCTGCAGACGCGCAAGCGTGCGCCACGCCGGCACTTCACTCACCAACACATAGGCATCGTCAGGGCACTCGCGCTTGCGCCGCGCGCTGTTCACCACACTCACACACAGCCGCATCACCGCCAGCGGATACAACACTTCGATCTCGGCTGTGGTCAAAGGGAATGCGGCTTGATAGCCACGCGCGAGATGCGCCGCACTTGCCAGCGGGTCAGGCTTGTCGAGCATGACGTAGGCCATCGCGATGGCGAGGTTGCAGACAACTGGCGCGAACAGCGCATCACCAAAGTCGATCAGACCGGCGGCAAGCGCGTCATACCCCGTCCCGCTCACCAGCACGTTGTAGTCGTTGGCATCGTTGTGAATGACGGCTCGCCGCAGGCCGGCCAGCGCGGGCTGCACAGCGCTGCTGTAGTGCGCCAGATGCCGCTGCACGATGGCGCGCCTGTCTGCATCGTCAATCAAATCCGCATCCGCGCCAATCCATTCAGCCTTGCTCAGATCCCACTTCAGATCACGATGCGCGCCAGCGTGGTCAAATCCGACCAGCGCCGCGTCCACTGTGCCGAGCATGCTGCCAAGGCTGGCAAGAAGATCGGGCAACTGCGGCCTCACCTGCGCCATCAAGCGTCCATCCAACCAGGAAAGCAGCCGCGCGAAGCGCTGACCCTCTGCGCTGTCGATTGTGCAAAACACATCAGCGTCCACCGTTGGAATCATCCGCTGCACAAAAGGGGCTGCCGGCGATTGCGCCAAGCGCGCCAGCAGGGCGCGCTGGAGGTCAATGTTGCTGCGCAGTTCATCGGGAGGCGAGACGCGCAACAGATAGCGCCGGCCATCAGCCGCATCCAGCCTGAAATTGGCGTCAAACTCGCCATCCAACCTTGTTGCAACGGCACGGATGCCATAGCGATTCCATGCGATTTGAGCGACGAGCGCCGCTGTGAATGAGTTCATCATACGTAGCGCCGGCAAGTGTAAAGGATTCCGCGCGAGAGAGAAAAGCGCAAAAAGATGATAGATCGCGCCCAGCCAGACTCATTAGACTGTTTCACGGGTCACAAACACGCCGCCGGCATGCCCTCATGCCGTGCGACAAGGAGACAGCCATGAATGCATGCAGGTCGCTCACGCGCCTCTTCGGCGCAATCACGCTGGCCGCAACGCTGGCCGGCAGTCTGACGCCGGCGGCAGCCGCACCGCTGGCCGAGCCCGAGGGCAGCGGCAAGGTCGCTTACGTCTTTCGCCGCGACACGCCCGACATCCTCGAATATGCCAATTTTCTTGCCGCCAAGGGCTACAGCGTGACCAAAGTGCCGCTTGGCGCAGTGCTTGGCACCGATTTCACACAATTCGACCTCACCGTCATCGCTGACGACACCGGCAACCTCAGCAACTGGGGCATTCCGCCCAGCACCGCCGCACAGGTGACGCAAATCACCAGCGCGCGCAAGCCCATCCTCGGCATCGGTGAAGGAGGCTACGCATTCTTCGGCCAGGTGCCGGATTACGTCGGCTGGCCGAATGGCTGGCACGGACCAAACGCGCTCCTGGATCGCGCACCTGGCGCGCCGCCAGCCATTTTCTCCGTGCCAAATGTCATGCCGGTCGGCACGATCAAGGTCTATAGCAACCCCAGCAACGAGGTTGGCATCTATCTGCCGCCAGCGCCGGCGGATGTGATTGCCGTCGGGTTGGAGCCGACAACACCCAATCACGCCAGCCTGGCTTTTCAGGGCTGCCATTTTCTGTGGGGCTTCTCTGATGACCCGACGAAGATGACCGGCGACGGGCAAGGTTTGTTTGAGAACTATGTGCAGTATGCGCGCACATTCCAGTGCGCGCGCAATCCAACACCACCCCCGCAGGATTGCTATCGCCTTCTGAAGAGCGCGGTGCCGGCGGACGGAACAACCGTCGCACCAGGCGCGGTGATCCTCTACAAGATCGCATATGCCATCAACCCCTCTGGCGGACCAAACTGCCCGAACGAAGCGCGCATCACCGACAAGGTGCCAGACAACACCATGTTTGTGCCAGGAAGCGCCAGCGACGGCATCTCGCCGGCGGCGGATGGCACCCTGGCATGGGTGGTGACTGGCAGCGGCACGAAGGAATTCCGCGTGACTGTGCTGGATACTGCCTGCCGGCAGACTGCTGCCGGCGCGCCGCTCGGCTTCATCGAGAACCGTGCCGCGCTATATCTGCCCGGATATCTGACCGTGCTCAGCAACCTCGTCACGCACAAGGTGCAATGCGGGCCGATCAGCTTCCCGAATGACCAACCGCCGTATGCAGAGACGGAGATCGAGATCTACCCATATCCGATCATCGCTGGTCATCCCACCGAGGTGAGCGTGAAGGTGACCAACAATACTGCTGCGCCGGTCACCGTGGTTGTGCATTTCCAGGGCAGCGCCGACAAGTTTGGCATCGGCATGTCGTTCAGCGACTTCGCAACGAAGTCCGTGACGATTCCACCGAACAGCACGGTGAAGGTGAAGACGATCGCGACATTTGCAGCCACCGGCCACTACTGCATCCAGATCAAAGTGGATGTGCCGGGCGGGCCACCGCTCTACACACAGCGCAACCTCGACGTGATGGAAGACTTGAAGCCGGGCCAGACCGACATCCTCACGTTCACCGTCGGCAACCCAACATCGTTCAACCCGCTCACGATCAATCTGCACGTCATCAACACCTGCCCGGGTTGGAATGCAGTCGTGTTGCCGGCATCGGTCACGCTCGCGCCCGGCGCGACGCAGATTGTGCAACTGCACACCACACCGCCGAATCCGATCGTCTTTGGCAGTGGTTGCCACATCGACGTGCAGGGCTGGTATGTCGATCCCACCACGAATCTGCCTGTATTGCTGGGCGGCATTCGCAAACTGGATGTGCCGCCAGTGCATCTGCCGCACCCCGAAATTCCGTGGGAAGAGAAAGAGATTACGGTGAACCCTGATCCGCCGGTGACAGGACAGCCGGCGCAGATCTGCGTGCAACTGCAAAATCCGATGCCCTTCCCGCGCACAGTGACGCTGGAATACGCGGTCGCGGACTTTGGCGCCGGCATCCCCTTCACGCCGGTGGGGATGCAGACAGTGACGCTGCCGCCGAACAGCTTCAACAACTACTGTGTGAACTGGACGCCGGCTGCTGGCGGCACGCTGCATCGCTGTATTCTCGTCACGCTGAAGCAGGCGGGTTACATCGACGACCATAGCCAGCGCAACATCAACGTGGTGCGCCCACTGCGCAGCCTGATCGACAAGCTGAAGGTGCCGGCGAAGATCGTGAACCCGGATGGCATCTCGCACACGCTGAAGCTGGAGCCAACCTTGATCGGCATCGACCCGGCATGGGGCTTGGAGATCAAGATGGGCGATGGCAGCGTCTTGCCGCAGGAGATCGGCCCTGGCCAGACGCTGGGCATCTTGATCGGGTTGTTGCTGCCGGCCAACATGCAAGCGCAGGGCATGGATGCCGCAAATGCGGCTGCTGACCCGCGCATGGGTGATGAGAGCAGCGTGCAGGTGAATGTGCTGTTCGACGGCGAATCTGTTGGCGGCTTCACCGTGCAATTCGGCTCGCCAAACACGATCAACCTCCCGCTCCTCAACCGCGACTACACGCCGCAGTAAATTGCAAATAGCAGAAGTGGGGCATCGCTGCCCACAAAAAAGCCGCGCGAAGCACAAGTGCTTCGCGCGGCTTTTTTGCCTGCCGATATTGCGCCGTTATTGCGCAGTAAAACCTGTGGATGGTTTTGGAAGAAACGGCACAAGGCCCGTCATTCAGCCATCACCAACCGCAACTCACTTTGCGAATCAGGTGCCTTCTTCCCAGCTTGCCAGGTAGCGCGCCTGCTCTTCGGTCAGCGTGTCGATCCGCACGCCAAGGCTCGCCAGCTTTAGCTTGGCGATCTCGCGGTCTACATCATCAGGGATGGTATAGACGTTTGGCTGCAGGCTCTTGTAGTTGCGCAGCATGTATTCCACGCCGAGCGCCTGGTTGGCAAAGCTCATATCCATCACCGCTGCCGGGTGGCCCTCCGCGGCGGCGAGGTTGATCAACCGGCCATCGCCGAGCAGGTTCAGCTTGCGGCCGTCCTTCATCGTGAATTGCTCGACGAACGGGCGCACCTGACGCGGCGCTTCGCCATTGCTCAGGTCAACCAGCGCAGGGATGTTGATCTCCGCGTTGAAGTGACCGCTGTTGCTCAGGATTGCGCCGTCCTTCATCACCTCGAAGTGATCCTTGTCCAGCACGTTCTTGTCGCCAGTGACCGTGATAAACACATCACCCTTCGCAGCAGCCTCCTTCAGCGGCATCACCTGGAAGCCGTCCATGAGCGCTTCCAGCGCCGGCAACGGGTCGACCTCGGTGACGACGACATGCGCGCCCAGGCCGCGCGCGCGGCTGGCCACACCGCGGCCGCACCAGCCATAGCCGCTGACAACCACAGTGCGGCCGGCAAGCAGGATGTTTGTCGCGCGAATCACGCCGTCCATCGTGCTTTGGCCGGTGCCATAGCGGTTGTCAAAGTAGTGCTTGGTCATGCTGTCGTTCACCGCCAACACCGGGAAGCGCAGCGCCTTATCCTTCGCCATCGCGCGCAGGCGGATGACGCCGGTGGTCGTCTCTTCGGTGCCGCACATCACCTCCGGCACCTGGTTGGCGCGCTCCTTGTGCAGCACGCTCACCAGGTCGCAGCCGTCATCCATGGTGATCTGCGGGTGATGGTCGAGCGCGGCGTTGAGGTGACGATAGTAGGTCGCGTTGTCCTCACCCTTGATGGCGTAGACCGGGATCTCGTCATTCGCCACAAGCGAGGCGGCCACTTCGTCCTGCGTGCTGAGCGGGTTGCTGGCAACCAGCACGATGTCAGCGCCGCCGGCCTGCAGCGTGCGCATCAGCGCCGCCGTCTCACTCGTCACATGCAGGCACGCGCTGACCTTGAGACCCTTCAACGGCTGCTCCTTCGCGAAGCGCTCACGAATGGCCTTCAGCACCGGCATCTCGTTCTCCGACCATTCGATCTTGTAGCGGCCGGATGTGGCCTGGTTGATGTCCTTGACGTCGAAATTCATGTTTGTGTCTCCTTAAACAATCCTAAAAGCTTCACCCCAAAAGACACAAAGCACCGGGACTCCAGGCTGCTCCTTTTCTCCGCTACGATGCGCCCCCTGCGCACAGGGGAGTCGAGATGGAGAGCGGAGCGGCTTGTGTTCTTCTGACTGCAAAACAAACAGGCGCAAGTATACGAGCATCGTTGCGCGGGCCGTAGTATACGAGAGCAGGACTTGGTAAACTGTCTGTCTACATCCAACCATATGACTTCAATAGCAACCGCCGCGCCAAAACATGCGCTCTCTGCGAATCCGGTGAAGATGTCGACCGTAAACTTGTCGGTGTTCTACGGCGCCTTTCGCGCCATCGCCGAAGTCAGCATGCCGGTGTATGAGCGCACCATTACAGCCATCATTGGCCCCTCTGGCTGCGGCAAAAGCACCCTGCTCCGCTCGCTCAACCGCATGAACGACCTGGTGCCAAAGTCGCGCATCGAGGGCCAGGTGCTGCTGGATGGCGACAACTTGTATGCAAGCGACATGGATGTGGTGGACGTGCGCCGGCGCGTCGGCATGGTCTTTCAGCGCCCGAATCCCTTTCCAAAATCCATCTACGACAACATCGCCTTTGGCGTGAAGTTGCAGGGTCAATTTTCAAAAGGCGACCTGGACGCCATCGTAGAGAAGAGCCTGCGCCGCGCGGCCATCTGGGATGAGGTCAAGGACAAACTCAGGCAACCCGGCCCCGCGCTTTCCGGCGGTCAGCAACAGCGCCTGTGCATCGCGCGCGCCATCGCCGTGGAGCCAGAGGTGATCCTGATGGACGAGCCCTGCTCGGCGCTCGATCCCATCGCCACGGCTCGCGTCGAGGAACTGATCGACGAACTGCGCGAGAACTACACCATCGTCATCGTCACCCACTCCATGCAGCAGGCGGCGCGCGTTTCCCAGCGCACGGCCATGTTCCATCTCG
>CAZPVX010000027.1:50780-65055 GCA_964590135.1 uncultured Anaerolineae bacterium
GCAGGCCGCGCGCGTGAGCGACTTCACGGCGATGATGATGATGCGCCCTGATCGCGCCGGC
Organism: uncultured Anaerolineae bacterium; assembly: GCA_964590135.1. Lineage (GTDB taxonomy): Bacteria > Chloroflexota > Anaerolineae > J036 > Brachytrichaceae > JBDHWI01. Next base: position 50,842 of record CAZPVX010000027.1, read on the forward strand.
GAGATGATCGAGTTTGACGCAACCGATAGAATCTTCACCAAGCCAAGGGATAGGCGCACCGAGGATTACGTGACTGGACGCTTTGGTTGATCGCTTAAGGTGCTTTGCAACTTCCCGCCCTTGCATTCAAAATCTGCGCAAGGAGCAGACAACATGCTAAATGTAAAAATCATCGGCGCAGATTCCAGTGCCAGCCGGCGACTTGAGGAGATGGTCCTCGACGTGGCCGATTCGATGGCGCTCGACGTGACGGTGACGCACGTCAGCGACGCCGGCGAGATGGCGAAATGGCAGGTGGCGCAAATGCCGGCGCTCGTCGTCAATGAGCGTGTGGTGTGCGCCGGCCGCATCCCGATGAATGAAGAGATCGCCTCGTATCTGCTGAGCGAGCCGGCGTAGCATCTCGCAGTCGGACTCCTCTACGGAGCCCGACTGACTTCATCTCAACCTCACGGCTTGGTTGCAATGATCACCGCCGAACAGACTTTATCCTTCAGCGCCGGCAAGTCATCCGCCGCCCCACCCTTCAGCTCGATCTTCACATCGACAAAACCCGCGTCGTGCAGTTGCGTCGCATACACATTCATATCGAGTGCGCCGGCGTAGCACCCGCCCCACAGCGCCATGTCGCGCCGCACCTCTTCGCCCAGATCCCCATTCGCCACGATGTCGCTCACCGCGATGCGGCCGCCCGGTTTTAACACGCGGAACATCTCGCGGAAAACTTGCGGCTTGTCGGGCGAGAGGTTGATCACGCAATTCGACATGATGACGTCGGCAGTGTTGTCCAGCACCGGCAGAGCTTCGAGATAGCCAAAACGAAAATCGATGTTGGTCGTCTTCATGCGCGCGGCGTTTGCCCACGCCTTCGACAGCATGTCTGGCGTCATGTCGATGCCGATGACATGACCACGCGCACCAGCCTGCTTCGCGGCGATGAAGCACTCCAGCCCGCCGCCGCTGCCCAAGTCGATCACCGTTTCATCAGGTTGCACATGCGCCAGCGAAACTGCATCGCCACACCCAAGCGTAAAGCTCGCTACATCGTCGGGGATGCCGTCGAGCAACTGTTCGTCATGGAAGGGATTGGGCGAACAGCAACTGCCGGCGCTGCTCTTGCCGGTGGTCGGCCCACAGCAACTGTCGTTGTTGCGCGCTCGCTCTGCGTAGAACTCGCGCACCGATTCGCGCACTTCCGAAATAGGAATGACATTGCTCATGTGAATAACTCCTTGAAAAATTCATGTGCCCTTCAATTCACGCTTGACTTTGTGCGACAGGTCCTCCTCCGGCGCAAAGGTCAGCATGAGCTTGCCACAACAAACGGTGATGCGCGCCTGGTTGAGCGAGTAGTAGGTTGCACGCCCTTCGCGCTCGATGATGACGAGGCCAGCGTCACGCAGAATGGCGAGATGATGTGACGCAGTGGGTTGCGCCACGCCGATTTGCCGCGCGATGTCGCCCACATTCAGGCGCCGGCAACAGCACAGCAACATGATCTGCTGGCGCGTCTCGTCAGCAATCGCCTTGGCAAATGCGACGACATCGACGGTTTCTTTTGCGGCCTTGCTCATATAGATATCTATCTATGCGTTTGATTATATAGACAAATGTCAATGCGTCAAGATAATGCAAAATCCGCAGGTCATCGCGGGCGCGAGGCCTTGCCAGGGTTATATTCAGCGCAAGCGTGCTTTCATCCGCCAATCTGGACAAATACCTTGAACTTCTCGATCAAGCCGTCGCGCACATTGCGAAAGGCTTGCAACTTCGCCTCGTCGCCTTCCACTGCTGCCGGATCGGGGAAGCTCCAATGAATGCGCGGGTACTGGCCGGGCAGGAATGGGCACGCCTCAGCCGCGTTGTCGCACACGGTGATGACTGCGTCGAAGGGCTGGCCGAGAAATTGATCGTAGGTCTTCGATGTGTGGCCGCGCAGGTCGATGCTGATCTCATCCATTACCTTGATGGCGAAAGGATTGACATACGTCGCGCGGCTGCCGGCGCTGAAGACGTCATAGCGGTCGCCGGCGAGGGAGCGCAACACACCTTCTGCCATTTGCGAGCGTGCCGAATTTGCAGTACAGAGGATGAGCACGCGTTTCTTTTGTGCAGGTTGTGTCATAGCGTTGTCATGCAATCAGTCGCGTCTTACCATGGGTTGGCATCGTCAAACGCAAGTGGAACAAAAACGCGTCAACCTTCATTGACGCGTAGGACATCGGCATTGTACCTAAGTGGGTCTTGACTGGCGCATTGCGCATGCGCCACTTCCACGCTGGCCAGCAGCCGACCTTTTCACAATCTCCATTCGCTATCCCCCAATCTCAATCTGCCGGCACACAACCTCAATCTCTTCTCGCGTCGGACATTGCCGCCCGCTGCCGATCTTCTGCACCTTGGCCGCGCCGACGCAGTTTGCAAAGCGCGCGGCCGCCGTCACATCTCGGCGCTTCAGCCATTCCACCGCGAAGCCGGCGGCAAAGGAATCACCGGCGGCTGTCGTGTCGCGCACATTCACGGGAATGCCAGCGATCTCGACTGCATCACCCTGCTGAGGAAACACAACGCACCCTTCCCCGCCGCGCTTGATGATGACATGCCGCGAGCCTTGCGCCAGCATCCAGCGCGCAGCATCTGCGAACGTCGATGCACGCGTGTATTGCATGGCCTCATCGGCGGTGAGCAAGCTCACTTCGCTCATGCGCAAAATATCGAGCGTTTGCGGGCGCACGCTCGCTTCGTTCACAATGGGACCGAGGTCGTTCATGATCGGCACGCCGGCGGCAAAGGCGATTTGAGTGGCTTGCACTGCGCTGCCGGCGACACGCCGCTCATGCAGCGCATAGCCAGGCATGAAGAAGGCGTCAGCCTGCTGGATGGCCTGCTCTGAGCGCTGGTCGATGACGAAGGGGTCGCCGCTGCCATCGCGCACGAGGAAGACATGCTGGCCGGCGTCATCCACGATCACCAGCACCAGCACATTCACGCTGCCGGCGCCGCGCTGCGCAAATTGCACATCGATGTGCTCATCGCGCAACATCTCGAACACGCTCTGGCCGTAGGCGTCTTCACCCACCGCGCCAAAGGCAACTGCATGCGCGCCAAGCCGCGCCGCCGTGATGAGAAAGTTGCCGGCGCCGCCTGGCTCGATCGTGATCGCATGGATGTTCTGCACGCGCTCTGGCTCGATCGGCAATCGCTCGACAGTCATCACGAGGTCGGTCACCAGATCGCCATAGCACACCACCGCGGGTTGTTTCAAGGTCATCACGTGCATCGTAGTGGATTCACGCGATGGCCGCAAGCGCGCCGGTGGTTTGCCATCGTAGTGTGAATGGTATATTCGCGCGAAGGAATTTCATGTCGCGCAAAGCCATTTTCTTGATCGGGTTGATGATCGCATTAGTGGTCGCAGCTGTCGCCGCCAGCATTTTCGCCTACCGCAGCGCCTATGACACTTTCGCCAACGACCTGCCCATCCTCTACGAGATCGTAGCACAGCCGCAGATTCAGCCCACTTCGCACGCCACATCGCACCCAAACGACCTGATCCAGTTGCCAGAGCCGTGGAATGGCAAGGAGCGCGTGAATATCCTGCTGCTCGGCATTGATCAGCGCATGGGCGAGAAAGACACCTGTTACCGCACCGACACGATGATCGTATTCACGCTCGACCCGGTGACGATGCAGGCCGGCATGTTGTCGATCCCGCGCGACATCTGGGTGCCGATCCCTGGTTTCGACAACAACCGCATCAATACCGCCAACTGCCTCGGCGACACGCAGGATTACCCGGGCGGCGGCATGGCGCTGGCTCAAAAGACAGTGGAAAATTTCCTCGGCGTGAATATCCACTACGCCGCGCGCATCAACTTCACGGCCTTCGAGAACTTCGTCGATCGAATCGGCGGCATCGACATCGACGTGCCTGAAGACATCTACGACGCCACCTACCCCACCAACGATTACGGCACAGAGGTGTTCAGTATCGAAAAAGGCATGCAGCACATGGACGGCGCGACAGCGCTGAAGTATGCGCGCACGCGCCACAGCGGCAATGGCGACTTTGACCGCGCCCGCCGGCAGCAGCAAGTCATCCTCGCGGTGAAGGAAAAACTGCAAGACCCGCGCACGATGGCCTCGCTCATCTCGCAGGCGCCGGCGTTGCTCGAAGAACTTCGCAGCTCAGTCAAAACCGACATGACGCTCGACCAGATCCAGCAACTCGCGCTGCTGGCAACGAGGATCGAGCGCGACAAGATCAAGAGCGATGTGCTGGATCAGCGCTACACATCCTTTGCCACCACGCCGGAAGGCTATGAAGTCGTCATCCCCAACCGCGAGCAGATTGCGCTCTTGCGCGACACGCTCTTTTCCAGCGAGGCTGACGCCGCTGTTGAAAATTCGGCGAATATCGCTGTCACGCCGGCTTCTCCCTGACTTTCATCCACGCAAACGCCACAAGCGCCAGCACGACCGCAATTAACGCAACCCACATCACCAGAGTGATCTGCCCCAACGCAAACAACGGCAGGGCGATGAGCGAGGCGATGATGCGGCCAAATGAAAATACAAAGCCGGCGAAGCCCATCATCGTGGCGCGCGCCGGCGGCACCAACTCGCTCGCCACCGGCAGCGATGCCACCAGGGCAAATTCAAAGGTAAGCGACACAAGGAACAGGCCGGCCAGCAACGTCGCAAGCGCGCCTGCCCACGCGATCACCAGCCCAAGGGAAAGGATATACAGCGCCGTTGATGCCAACACCGCGCGACGCTTGCCAATGCGATCCACCAGTGCGATCGTCATCAATTCAGCAATCACGTCGGCGATGCCCAGCACAACTGACGCCAACCCCAGCTGCTCCGGCGTCAGGCCAAAGGTTTGCACCATGTAGGGCGCGTAGGTCAGAATCATCAATTGGTGCGCAAACGAGATGAGCGCGCCGAAGCAAAGCAACAGACGCGCCGGCTTGAAGCCCAACACCATGCGCACGCCGCTCCAGTCCAGCGCGCCGGCGGTCAGCGTGGTGTTCCGGGTGATGGCGTAGCGCAGCGTCATCAGCAAGCCGATCAAGGCGACGATGCCCATCAGCACAAACGGCGCCCACCAAGCGACGCGCGCCACCATGAACCCAAACACTGGCGCGCCGATGATGAATGACAGCGCCCACGACAGTTCGACAATGCCGATGGCAGTGCCGCGCTTTTCATACGGCACCACGTCGCCGATAAATGCCTGCACTTGCGGCGTGAACAGCGCCTTGCACACCCCCAGCGCGAAGAACAGCGCCAGCACGATGCCAAACGCCGGCGCGATCGGCAGCAGCAGGCACGCCACAATGAACGCGCCGCTGGAGAGCACGGCCATGGTTCGCCGGCCTAGGCGCCCTTCGGCCACGCCAATGAGCGGCCCGAACAAGCCAGCTGCGCTGAGCGCCACCGCCAGCCAGCCGGCGCTGGCCGGGTCTGCGCCAAACGCGAGCGCAATGAAGGTAATGAACGGCAGCGGCGCGCGATACGAGGCATCCATCGCGAAGCGCAGCACCACGAGCGAGGTGAGCGCCGGCGCAAGCCTGATCGGCCTGTCAACAAGAGAGGTCGCTGCGCTCATGCCAATGCCACCGCCTCTCGCGTCACCAGATCGCGGAAGCGGCGCATCAATTCGCGCGTGATCGGGCCCGGCGTGCCATCGCCGATCGTGAGATGATCGATCATCACCACCGGCATGATCTCTCGTGACACGCTGGTGATGAAGCACTCGCGCACGGATGGCAGGTCGTCGTATTTCACCGCTTCCAGGGAAACCGGCAACACGCCCTGCCCCACTTCCAACACCAGCGCGCGGGTCACGCCAATCAACACGCGAGCTTCCTCGGTGCGCAAGACGCGCGCCGAGTCGATGGCAAAAAAATTGCTGCTCAGCCCCTCCAGCACACTACCGTCATCGGCAATCATCAGCCCCTCATGCGCATCCGCCGGCAACGCGCGATAGGCATCTGCCGCCGAGGCGATGAAGGTCGTGCTTTTGGCGTGCGGCATGTTGCGGTGCAAGGTGACGCTGACACAGCGCGCGCCAGCTTCATATAACGCCGGCGCATACGGCGTGAATGGCTCAACCGAGATGAACAGGCGCGGCGGCGCAAAGGTGAGCCGGAAGCGCGACTCATCGTAACTCATTTGCGCGATGACGCCGGCGATGGCGCGGCGCGCTGCCTCATCGGCGATCACGCCCTGTTGACCCATCAACGATGCCGATTCCTCCAGCCGGCGAAAGTGCTGCCCCAGCCGCAGCACGCGATCGTGATGGTAGGTGCGAAAGGTCGTGTATGCGCCTTCGGGCAACACTGCCGACGCCGCGCTCATGCCAGCATGCTCAGCCATGCGCTGCGCCTTGCCATCAACACCATCAACCAGTTCAAAGGTGGTAACCATCGTGTTTCCGATTCTGCCACGAACGCAGACACCCATTTGGCGTTATCTTGCAGGTAGCATGGGCAACATGCGCACCCTGCTGCTGCGGCTCGCCGCATGGTTCATCACGCTGCTCGTCGCGCTCACGATTCCAATCATGCTGCGCATTCCTGTTCCCGGCGATTGGGCGCTGGTGGAATGGGTGCTTGGCTTGCGCAATGATGCGCTCACACGAGCGGTGCAGCTGCTCACATTCATCACCTCTGCTGCGCCGGCGCTCCTGATCTGCGCGGCAGTCAGCAGCGCATACTTCATCCGGCATCGCGCGGCTTTCCATCCCTTCAACATCTGGAAGCAGAGAGCGGGTCTTGTTCCTCTGGCTGCATGGCCGCTGATCGCATACGCCGGCACACTCGTCAGCAACATCGCGCTGCGCATTGCAGTTGGCCGCGCGAGGCCCGGCGTCGACTACATCCCGCATGGACTGCCGGAGTTGCAGGCCGATTTTCAACGTTTCTCCTATCCCAGCGGTCACGCCGGCGCGGCAGTGGTTGCCTTCGTTTCATTGGCTGCGCTGGCCTGGCCACACAGGCACTTGCGCTGGCCGGTCTTCTTCGTCTGCGCGCTCGTCATCACCGGCACCGGCTTTGGCCGCGTGTATCTCGGCGTGCATTGGCCGACAGATGTGATCGCCGGCTATCTCCTCGCCGGCGCATGGCTCGTCATCGCCCTGCGCGCAGCGTGCAAATCGTGATACATTAGCAGCGACATGACCACGCTCGTTTCACTCAACGCCCGCATCCAACATTATCTGCCCCACATCGAAGCTGAGATGCGCGCGGTGATTGACACCGGCGCGCAACCTTCCGCATTCAACGCGATGCTGAACTATCACCTCGGCTTTGTGAATGCCGATGGCAAGCCGGTGCAGGCAAATGCCGGCAAACGCATCCGTCCGGCGCTGGTGCTGCTCAGTTGCGAGGCATGCGGCGGCGACTGGGAGCAGGCGCTGCCGGCAGCGGCAGCGGTCGAACTACTGCACAATTTCTCGCTCATTCATGACGACATCGAGGATCGCGATGAGTTGCGGCGCGGCCGGCCCACGCTGTGGCGGCAATGGGGTGAGGCGCAGGCGATCAACAGCGGTGATGCGATGTTTGCGATGGCGCATCTGGCGTTGCTGCGCTGTGGCGAGCGCGGCGTGCCGGCGGAACGGGTGATGCGCGCCGTGCGCGCCTTCGATGAGATGTGCGTGCAGCTCACCATCGGCCAGCACCTTGATTTGAGCTTCGAGCGGCGCAATGACGTGAGCGCTGCGGAATACATGCAGATGATCGAGGGCAAGACGGCCGCGCTCACGGCAGCCTCGTGCGAGATCGGCGCGATCATCGCCGGCACAAGCGCCGCACAAATCGTCAGCCTGCGCAATTTTGGCAAATGGCTCGGCATGTCGTTTCAACTGCAGGATGACGTGTTGGGCATTTGGGGCGATCCCAACAAAACCGGCAAGCGCGACAGCGACCTCGCGCACCACAAGAAGACGCTGCCCATTTTGTTTGCAGCCGAGCGCGATGGGCGCATCCGCGCGCGCTACTTCGGCAGCAATGGGTTGAACGGCGAAGAGATCATCGCCATTCGCGAGATGATCGAGCGCGCCGGCGGCCGCATGCACGCCGAGCAAGCTGCAGAACACGCATTTGGCAACGCGCTGGAAGCGCTTGACACCGCCGGCGGCGATGCCGCGCACATGCAACTGTTGCGTGATCTGGCGCAAAGCCTGTTGGGTCGCGCGCATTGAATTGAAGCGCGTCATCTCGCGCAGCCGGCCTTCGGGCTGAGGCGCTTGAACAGTCGTATGATTTGTATGAATCGCCGGCGGTCGCGCGGCGAATGGGAATCACTATCATGTACGTAGAAATCAACGGCATCCGCATGTTCTACATGGATCGCAGCAAGAGCGATCCCACCGGCACAATCGTCTTCATCCACGGCTTCCCGCTCAACCACAGCATGTGGCGGCACCAGCTCGACTACTTCGGCAGCACCTATCGCTGCATCGCCCCAGACCTGCGCGGTTTTGGCGGATCGATCCTGAGTGATGGCGCGCCGAAAGAAGCCTGGAGCATGGACACGTTTGCCGACGACATCATTGCGCTGATGGACAAACTCGGCATCGACAAAGCGCATATCTGCGGCCTGTCGATGGGTGGCTATATCGCGTTTGCGGTGTGGCGAAAACATCGCCAGCGAGTGCAGCAACTCATTCTGGCAGACACGAAAGCAACCGGCGACACGGCGGAGAGCAAGGCAAACCGCGCGCGCCAGGTTGAGTTGGTGAAGGCGCAAGGCTCACGCGCCATCGCCAATGAGATGCTGCCCAAACTGCTCGCGCCCGACAACCTCAAGCAATACGAGGCGGAAGTGCGCTACATGATCGAAATCACGCGGCCAGAGGCGATCGCCGCAACGCTGCCGGCGCTGGCCAACCGCCGCGACATGAGCGATTGGCTGCGTCGCGTGCAAGGCCCGACACTCATCGCCCTCGGCGAGAAGGATGAGATTGCGACGCTGAAGGACGCTGAGTTCATGCGTGACAACATCGACAAAGCCACGCTGGCAATCATCCCAGACGCCGGCCACCTCGCACCGCTTGAAAATGGCCCGGCATTCAACGCCGCGATGTGGAAAATCCTGCACGGTTAGCATTCGTAGTTGGTGATCGGTGGTCGGTGATTGGTGATTGCAGATTCTCGATTCGTGGCTAATCTTCAATAACCTACTGCAATCCACTGCCGATTGCCAATTACACACATGAGTCAGGAACCCTTTATTGCCGCATTGCGCGCAACTTTTCCGCAAGATCGATTGTTGCTGACGCCGGCAGCGCTCGCACCCTACGAGAGCGATGCGCTGACTGCCTATCAATCACGCCCCATCGCCGTGGTCATCCCTGAAACACAGGATGAGGTGATTGCGGCGGTCAGGCATGCCACAAAATCAACGTGCCCATCGTGGCGCGCGGCCACGCCCCCAACCCCAGCGGCGGCTCGCTGGCCCACCAAGACGGCAAACGCAACGCGCTGAATCGGCTCAACCACATCCTCAAGCTCGACCCACAGCAGCGCATCGCGGTTGTCGAAGCCGGCGTGATCAACATCGACATCACCAGAGCCGCCGCGCCGCACGGGCTGTTGTTCGCGCCTGACCCATCCAGCCAGACCATCTGCACCATCGGCGGCAATGTCGCCTTTAACAGCGGCGGCGCGCACTGCCTGAAATATGGCATGACCAGCAACCATGTGCTGGGGCTGAAGGTTGTGCTGCCCGATGGCGAAGTGGCGCAACTCGGCGACGAGAGCCTCGACAACGTTGACGCCGACATGACTGCGATGTTCGTCGGCAGCGAGGGCCTGTTCGGCATCGCGCTGGAGATCACAGTGCGGCTGCTGCCAAAGCCGGAGATGTATCGCACCGTGCTGGCCGCGTATCGCAGCCTGGAGGCCGCCGGCGATGCTGTGTCCAGCGTGATCGCATCCGGCCTGTTGCCCGGCGCGCTGGAGATCATGGACAACCTTTCGATTCAGGCCGCCGAGGCTGCGGTGAAGCCAGGCTACCCGCTCGACGCCGCAGCACTGCTCATCGTCGAACTTGAAGGCGAGCAGAGCCAGGTCGAAGCCGAGTGGCTGCGCTTGAAAGGCATCATCGACGCTTCGCAGCCCTATCAGGTGAAGGTGGCGCAAAACGAGGACGAGCGGCTGAAGATCTGGAAGGGGCGCAAGAGTGCATTCAGCGCAGTAGGCCGGCTCAGCCCCGACTACATCGTGCAGGATGGCGTGGTGCCGCGCAGCAAACTGGGCGAGGCGCTGCGCGAGATTGAACGATTGAGCGCGAAGTACAACATCCGCGTGGCGAACGTTTTTCACGCCGGCGATGGCAATCTGCACCCGCTCATCATGTACAACGGGCGCGAGGAAGGCGCATATGAGCGCGCCGAGGCGCTCGCCAGCGAGATCATCGACTTGTGCATCAAGCTGGGCGGGTCAATTACCGGCGAGCATGGCGTGGGCATGGAGAAACGGCAATATCTGCCGCGCATGTTCAATGCCGCCGGCATGGATGCGATGTGGCATCTGCGTGTCACAGTCGACCCGAAGCAGATCGCCAATCGCGGCAAAGTCTTTCTTGACACTGAAGCGCCGGCGCTGCGCCTGAGCGGGATGCATCCGCTGGAGAAAGCCGGCGTGATCTCGCGTGAGTGATCCGATGACCATGAACTCCCCCGACATCCAGCATCTGCAGGAAGTGGTGCGAACGAGCGCGCAGGTAATCGCGCGCGGTGCTGGCACCAAATCTGCGCCTCAGCGCACCAGCGCAGCAACTTTGCAAATGGCCGGCTTGAGCGGCGTGATCGAATATCAGCCGACAGAATTCGTCATCACCGCGTGGGCTGGCACCCCCGTGCGCGAAGTCATCCAGATGCTGGACCAGCGCGGCCAATACCTGCCCTTCGATCCGCTGCTGGTGCAGCGTGGCGCGACGCTCGGCGGCACGATCGCTGCAAATGCATGCGGACCAGAGCGCTATCGCTACGGCGGCGTGCGCGATTTTTTCATCGGCACTCGCTTCATCGATGGCAATGGTGAACTGCTGCAAGGCGGCGGCAAGGTGGTAAAGAACGCTGCCGGCTTCGACTATCCCAAGTTGATGGTCGGCAGCATGGGGCGCATGGGCATGCTGGTCGATGCGACGTTCAAGGTCTTCCCCAAGCCCGAAATGTATGCCACGCTGATTGTGCAATGCGCGACACTACAAGACGCCCTGCTGCTGCTTCCGAAGCTGACCAATTGCCCCTATGACCTGAACGCGCTGGAGATCGTGTCGCTGGCAACTGGTTTCGAGGTGCAGGTGCGCGTGGGTGGGTTGGCCGGCGGCCTGCCGGCGCGTATGGAGCGCGTGCGCGCGCTGTGCGGCAGCGGTGAGATCATTAGCGGCGGCGATGAAATGGCGCTATGGGATGCAGCGCGCGAGTTGGTGTGGGCCGGCAATTTGCCGGTTGTGCGCGTTCCCATCACGCCCAGCCGCATAGCTGAACTGGATGCGGGGCTGACGAAGGTGCAGCGCCGCTACAGCGCCGGCGGCAATGCCGCCTGGATCGCCGCCAGCGACACGCCGGCCATCAATGCAACCTTAAAGAACCTTAAATTGCAGGGGCTGACGATGCTGAATGCGCGCGCCGGCGACCCCCGCCTCGGCATCTGGCAAACCAACCCTTTCGCCGAGCGCATCAAGCGCGCGCTCGATCCCCTGAACAAGTTTTGAAAGATGCAACACGTAATTCCCGTTGACAAGATTGGGCCAAACGGCGTGACGATGGCGAACGCCGTGTCGGCCTGCGTGCATTGCGGTTTCTGCCTCGCGGCCTGCCCCACCTACAAGGTGTTGGGCGAAGAGATGGATTCGCCGCGCGGGCGCATCGTCTTGATGAAGAGCGTCCTGGAGGGTGGGCTGAACGTGCAAGATGCCGCGCCATACATCGACCGTTGTCTCGGTTGTCTGGGCTGCGTCACTGCCTGCCCGTCCGGCGTGCAGTACGGCGAACTGCTGACATCGTATCGCGCCTTCACCGAGGAGCAGCGCGAGCGGCCGGCCATCGACACCCTGGCGCGCAAGTTGGTGAAGGAGACGCTGCCTCATCCTGCGCGCTTCCGCGCAGCGGCTGCCGCCGGCAAGATCGCTGCGCCACTTAAGGGTGCAATGCCGCGTCCACTATCGGCAATGTTGTCATTGCTGCCAAAGGATGTGCCGAAGCTGGAGCCATTGCCGGACAGGTTGGAAGCGATCGGCGCGCGTCGCGCACGCGTAGCGTTGCTGACAGGTTGTGTGCAAAGCGTGCTGACACCGCAAACCCACTGGGCCACCCTGCGTGTGCTGGCCGCGAATGGGGTTGAGGTTGTCATTCCAAAGGGACAAGGGTGCTGCGGCGCGCTGGGCATGCACACTGGCGATGCTGTCGGCGCGCGTGACCTGGCCGAAGTCAATCTGAAAATCTTCTCGCTGGATGTCGATGCGATCATCACGAATGCCGCTGGCTGTGGCAGCGCGATGAAGGAATATGAATTGCTGTTTCGCGGCACACGTTTCGAGGAGAAGGCGCGCGCCTTTGCAGCAAAAGTCAAGGACATCAGCGAATTTCTGGACATGCTGGGGCTGGTCGCGCCGAAGGCGTTGCCAGAGCCGGTGACGGTGGCCTATCACGATGCGTGCCACCTTGCGCATGCCCAGGGCATCGTCGCCGCGCCACGCCGGCTGCTTAGGGCGATCCCGAACCTGACGCTGGTCGAGATTCCTGAGGGTGATCTGTGTTGCGGCAGCGCCGGCACCTACAACATCGAGCAGCCGGCCATCGCAAACCAGCTCGGTCAGCGCAAGGCGCGCAATATATTGAAAACCGAAGCGCAGATTGTGGCGACTGGCAACATCGGCTGCCAGATTCAACTGCGCGCGCATCTGGCGCAAGCCGGCGCGCGCCTGCCAGTGGTGCACACGCTGGAATTGCTGGACGCAGCGTATCGTTGAAAAGAGCGCGGCGCACTGGGGAAGTACGCCGCGCGTTGCTCACGTGTCCTGACGTTGCCTGCGTTGCTTACTTCGCTGCGGTGAAGGACACCTGCAGAGCGCCGTCAGCGGCGCGCAACTCCAATGTGTTGCCACGAATACTGTAGGTCGTGGTGTTCTCCAGCGCCTTGAAGTACGCCATCTCCTGCTTCATCGTCGCTTCATCGCACGCCATCATGGTGGAAGCCACCGGCCCGATCTTGATGTTGTTGCCATCAAGCGTGAAGGGGCCGTTGTAGTTATTGCAACCGCCTCTGCCCGACACCCTGCCATCTGCATCGAACAGCGCGTTCACCTCAGAGTCGGCCGCCAGCGAAGCCACTGCCCCTGCGCCATTGTTGATCATCGTCGCCGCCCACTTCGTGCCGGCGAGCGCAAGCGGTTGCTCGGCTTTGTAGCGCAGCAATTCGGAATTCGAGCCATCAAAGAATTGCAGCGTCTGACCGTCGATCTTGAACGTGCGCGCGTTGGGCAGGGCTTGCATCACCGCCACTTCCTGCACCATCAACGCGTCCTCGCACGCGCGCATGGTCATGGGGCCGGGCGCGATCTTGATGACGTCGCCATCGGCTTCATAGCTGCCAGCAAAGCTGTTGCAGCCGCTGTGGCCGGCCAGCGCGCCGTCTTCTCCAAACTGAAGCATGCCTTCGTTGGCTGCATTGAGTTCGATGAAGCCGGCCTGCGTGCGGAAGGCAGCAAGCCGCCAGAATGTGCCAGTCAAGGTCGTTTGCATCGGCGATGTGCCAGCGGGTTGCTGCGGCTGGGGCGCGGCGCCCCTCGGTGGCGGGGCCGGCGGCAGCGCGCAACTCGCCAGCGCCAGCATTCCCATCAGTGAAAGCATGCCCAACGTCTTCTTCATGTTTTCGTTCCTCCGTTCGTCGTCCTCGTTCTATCAGGTTGTTTGTCAGTTTGGATGACGTCTGGCATGCGCCTAAAGTTCCGCGTTCACTGCCTGGTTTCACGCGCGCACTGCGCCAGCACGCAGCGAATCTCGCCATAGTCGATGTGGTCAGGCAGCAGCGCCTTGATCGGCGCGAGGCGCTCAGTGGCACCAACCTGCATGATGGCGTGGCGAATTTCAATTTCCACTGTCTCACTGACGATGCGGCGCAGATCAAGCCGGCCCAGCGTGATGAGCTGCGCAGCGTGCACATAGACGGTGCTGATGACGATGCCGCGCTTCAC
>CAZPVX010000028.1:0-28563 GCA_964590135.1 uncultured Anaerolineae bacterium
TGATGAGCTGCGCAGCGTGCACATAGACGGTGCTGATGACGATGCCGCGCTTCACCGCAACCTCTTTGGCCGTCAATCCTTCCTCGAACAGCGCAGCCGTCACCTCCACTGTCGCCAGCTTGCTGCTCTCACCTGCTCCCTTCGGCGGATCTGGCAATTTGAACACCGGGTGTGGTTCACCGCGCGCCTCACGCACATGAAAATCGCAGCACGGACGCGACGTGATCTCGCTGGTGTCGCCGAAATGCTCGATCAACATTTTCTGCCGGCAGCGCGTGGTCGTTTCAGCGTAGGCGATCATCTTCTCCAACTGCACGCGCTTGTGCGACCGCCAACGCTGCACATCAAGGTAGATTTCCTTCAGCGCCGGCTCGGTCAACTCGCCAGCAGCAAAGTGCATGGCATAGGCGTCTTCCTTCAGCCGGTCGATGGCGCCGGCGCGCTCCAACTGCGCCAGCCCCACCCGCAACTTCACATCGAACAGGCGCGTCGCCTTGAACAGATCGTCGATCGAAACCTTTGCCACGCCATCGCGCACGCGCGCCGCAATCGACTTGTGCAGCAACATCAGTTCATTCTGCGAGGGCGCATCGTTCTCGATGAACCACTCCTGCAGATTGCGATCCTGCGGCGCATAGAGCAACATGCATTGCGCCGGCCGGCCATCGCGTCCGGCGCGGCCGGCCTCCTGGTAATACGCCTCCAGCGTGCCGGGCAGGTTGTAATGCACCACAAATCGCACATCCGGCCGATCCACACCCATGCCAAACGCATTCGTCGCAATCATGATCGCGTTTGGGTCGCTGATGTAGGCATCCTGCACAGTCGCGCGCGCGCTGCGCTCCATGCCGCCGTGATACACATAGGTCGGCACGCGATATTCGGCTTCGAGCGTGGTCGCAAGCTCTTCAGCCTCGCGGCGTGTGCCAACGTAAATGATGCCGGCGCCCTTCACCGCGCCCAGCACCTTGCGAATGGCGCCCTGCTTGGCGCGCAGATCAGGCGCGAAACGCACGTGAAAGACGAGATTGGGGCGCTGAAAGCCGGTGACGATGCGCTCGGCAGATGGCAGATCCAGCTGCTTCACGATGTCATCCTGCACCTCCGGCGTGGCGGTCGCAGTCAGCGCTACCGTGATGGGATGGTTGAGCGCCTCGCGCGTCTCGCCGAGGTGCAGGTAATCGGGGCGAAAATCGTGTCCCCATTGCGAGATGCAATGCGCCTCATCGATGGCGAGCAACGAAATTTGCACCGGCCGGAGCGCGTTGACGAAGGCCGGGCTGCGCAGCCGCTCTGGCGCAATGTAGACCAGCTTCCAATCGCCACGCGCCATTTTGTCGAGCCGGCGCGCTTGCTCCTGCGAACTGAGCGAGCTATTGATGAAGGTGGCCGCAACGCCGAGTTGTTGCAGGCGGTCGACTTGATCCTTCATCAGTGCGATGAGCGGCGAGATGACGAGCGCGGTGCCGGGCATGGCAAGCGCGCAGACCTGAAAGATGAGCGATTTGCCGCTGCCGGTGGGCATGACGACGAGGGTGTGCCGGCCAGCGATGACATGCTCGATGGCGGCACGCTGGCCGACGCGAAAATCGTCCAGCTTGAAATGCTGCCTGAGCAGACTGCGCAACTCATCGACGGAATGTGCCTGCGCCATCGACGCTGATTGTAGAACGATCTCGCAGGGTCGCCGGCTGCAGGGCGCGGTTGGAAATTCGTCGAAATGATTAAGCGCCGTGTAATCTTTCGTGTTTAGCATCGCCGGCATGGAAAAGATCCGCTCATCCGAGATCACCCCAGAGGCCGTGTATCTTTCACGCCGGCGCGCGTTGCGGCTGGGCACGCTGGTGCTCGGTTCGGCGGCATTGACCGCGTGCGGCGGGCAATTGGGGCAGCAACTTGCGCAAGATGCAGCGCCAGAGCCGACATCCAGCCAAAGCGATGCCGGCACGCCGCAACCGAACACTGTCGTGAAACGCGATGAATTTGGCGATGCCGCAAATTCATTTGCGGATATTTCCAGCTACAACAATTTCTACGAATTCACCTCCGACAAAGAGGGAGTAGCGGCGCTGTCGAAAAATTTCAAGACCTCGCCCTGGCAGGTGCAAGTCGGCGGGTTGGTGAACAACCCTAAGACCTACGACATCGACGACTTGAAAAGCCTGTTCGGCTCCGAAGAGCGCATCTACCGTTTGCGCTGCGTGGAAGGCTGGAGCATGGTCATCCCGTGGACAGGTTTTTCGCTGCACAAGTTGCTCAAGGCGGTCGACCCGAAGCGCGAGGCAAGGTATGTGCGCTTCGAGTCAATAGCCGATGCAACGCAAATGCCCGGGCTGAGCGCACCGTATCCGTGGCCCTACACCGAGGGGCTGCGCATAGATGAGGCGATGAACGATTTGGCGTTGATGGTGACCGGCCTGTATGGTCACGATCTGCCGCCGGCGAACGGTGCGCCACTGCGGTTGGCAGCGCCATGGAAGTACGGCTTCAAAAGCATCAAGTCGATCGTGAAGATCGATCTGGTGGCGGAGCAGCCGGCGACGCTGTGGAATACGCTCGCGCCGCAGGAATATGGTTTTTATTCCAATGTGAATCCGACCAGGCCGCACCCGCGCTGGAGTCAGGCCAGCGAGCGACGCATCGGCGAATATGGCCGGCGCGGCACGCTCATGTTCAACGGCTACACCGACAAAGTCGCCGATCTTTATAAAGGACTGGATTTGCAGGCGAACTATTAGTTCGGAGTGCTGAATGGCCCTGCAAACCTAGAATCCGGAACTCAGCACTCGGAACGTTTGATCATGACCTGGCTCCGCTCGAACTGGCTGCGCGTGATTGCGCATGTGGGCGCGCTGTTGCCGCTGGCGATGCTCGTCATCGACAACTATCGCTACAACCTCACTGCCAATCCCATCCAGGAGATCACGCTGCGCACAGGCAAGGCCGGCCTGGTGCTGCTGGTGCTGTCGCTGGCCTGCACACCGCTCAACACGGTGTTTGGCCTGCGCGAAGTGCAAAAGGTGCGGCGCGCGCTGGGGCTATATGGCTTTCTCTATCTCGGGCTGCATCTTTTCACCTTCGTGGTGCTGGACTATGGCGTGAACCTGCAACTGATCGCGCAGGCCATCGTGGAGAAGTACTACGTCATCGCCGGCTTCATTGCCTTTTTGATGCTCGCGCCGCTGGCCATCACCAGCACGCGTGGCTGGATGAAACGTCTGGGACAACGCTGGAAATCACTGCACAGGTGGGTCTACATCGCCGTGCCAGTCGGGGTGTTGCACTTCGGGCTGCTCGTGAAATCAGTGACAGGCCGGCCTGAGCCGCTGCTGTGGGGCGCGCTGGTGTTGGGGCTGCTGGCGCTGCGGCTGCCGGCGGTGCGCAAACGGATTGCAAGCGTGCGCGGACAATGGCGGACACGCAAGGCAGCCAAGCCGGCGCCGGCGGGAAAATAAAAAGGTCGGAGCGATTGAATCGCTCCGACCTTCCCTTGTTCACTTCACCTGCCAGATCGTCAAAGAATCAAGTGTGGCAGTGGCTGTCTCGACGTTTTCAGTGGTGCCTCCGCCAAATATCACGTAGCCATTTGGAATTGGGTTGGCATTGACCGAATCAATCAAGGTGCCATTCACGTAGATGCTGATCGTCTTGCCCTGCCGGCCAATCGCCAGCGCGTTCGAGCCAACTGGAGAGATGTAAGCCGACGTGGTGTAATCGATCAGGTTGTCCTGCCATTCACCCTTCTTCAGGTGTTGCAGCGAATATTCCTGCTTTGACGGATCGATCTGGAACCAGAGCAGGTTGCTGTCATCGGATGAGAAGCCGATGCCGCACAGGCCGCCTTCCACGTCCACCTTGCAACTGACCTCCGCCAGAAAGCCGCCGTTCGTCTTGAAGCTGTTGTAGCTGCCCCACGCCAGGCGGTTTGCCTGCTTCAATGTGATGACGTAAGTCTCGTCCTGCACGCTGATCTCAGAGAATTCACTCGAAGAAGTTGACCAGTTGTCGGGATTGCTGAAGTCGTCTTGCAGCTTGATCTTCGCGCCTTTTGGCAGATCGGCGAGGCCGCGCACAGTCCACTTCAGGTCGCCATCCATGTTGACGTTGTAGAGCGAGCCCATCGACTTGCCATCTTCGTTCAACGCACGCATGTCAAAGCTGCCGGCTTTCAGCCCCTTCACCACATAGCTTTCGCCCGGCGCGATGGTCACATCGCCAAGAAGGTTGTCGCCCCAGTCCTTGGCGTCCGGCGCAACATAGTTAAAGCCAGCGATGGTCTGCTTCGACTCATTGATCAACTCAAGTGATGCTTCGCCCTGCGGCGCTTCCGGCGTCGCGTTTGTATCGGATTGCGGCACATCAACCGAGCCTGTTACCTTTAGCACGCGGCCGTTGAACTGACCTTCGAGCAATTCACTGGTCGGCACGCGCAACACTTTCATGGTGATGGGGTCGCCGGCTTTGTGGCTGCGCACCACATTGCAAAACGCCTTCATCGTGCCATCTTCTGAGAGCGGGATGCCCTCCATCTCGTAGATGAAATCGCCGGGCTTCAACTCGGCCTTGTCTGCCGGCGAGCCAGATTGAATGGCGGTGACCCAGATGCCGGGGAATTTATCGCCGGCCAGCGTCAGGACATCAGCCTCCGGCGCTACGCCGAGCGTATCGACATCCTTGCCCGTGCGCATCACCTTGATCATCGGCAGCGCTTCATCGCGGGCGATGGCGAAGTACTGTTTGACGACGTCGCGCGAACGATAGTTCACGCCCACCACCGCGCCGTTTTCGGTGACCAGCGGGCCGCCGCTGTTGCCTGGATTGAGCGAGGCGCTATGTTGCAGGACCTGCTTGATGGAAGCCCATGAGGTGTTGCCGCCGGCCTTGACTTTGCTGATGATGCCATCCTGCAAATCGAATTGCGGGTCGCTCAAGGGGAAGCCGGCGGCATAGACCTTCAAGCCGACTTTCGGCGTCTGAGAATACCAATCCATGTAGCTCAGGCCGTCTGCATCCAGCTGAATCACGGCGAGGTCCGAGCATTCGGAGCGCCCCAGCACTTTTGCGCTGATCGGGTCGCCCTTGCCGCCGATGTAGACGTTGAGCGTGGACGCGCCGGCGACGACGTGGTTGTTCGTCACAGCGATGCCGGTTGGGTCAATGATGAAGCCCGAGCCAGTCCAATCGCCAACTTTTTGCTCGCTATTTTCAAAGTCCCAATAGAGACCTTTGGCTTCGATGTAGAGCGTTGCATTTTCAACTGCGTCGAGTGTCGTCACCGGCTCGCCGGCGGCGAAAGCCGGCACACTGCCCAGCGTCGATGCCAGCATCAACCCGATGCCAGCCAGATGAAGAATACGTTGTTTGCTCATCGCGTCATTCTCCTTGTGTGTCAGTCTCATCTGCCTTGCAATTCACATGCGCCTGCAAGTTGCGTCAGAGCACCTTGTCCAGCGATTCGCTGGTGTATCTCACGGCATCTTCTGTGCTCATCTCGCGCACTGCCTTGTTGAAAGGCTCCACCGTGACCGGGCCGGTGTAGCCGATCTTCTTCAGCGCCGCAATGAAGCTCTGGATGTCGATCACGCCGGTGGCAGCGACCATCTCGCGCTCATTGTCTATCTGTTCGTCGGGGCCGCGCCCTTTGACTGCATCGTTCACATGCACATACACGATCTCCTTCGGGTCAAGATAGGCCAAATCGGCCAGCGAGGCGTGCGCGGTGTACCAATGGAAGCAGTCGAGCAGCAGGCCGGTGTTGTTGTTGCCGCGCGTGCCGGCAGCCGCGGCATAAGCGCGCATCCCGTCCATCGTGTGAATGAAGTCATACTTGCCAGTGCGCAAGGTGGCCGGCCCCACGAACTCCAGCCCAAGCCACATGCCATGATCGGCCAGAATGCGCGCGATCTTCTGCAAACGTGGCACGGTCACATCCCAATGCGCGTAGAAGTCATGCGTGGCTGAGCGCGGCATCACCCACGTGGAGCAGCGCGTGCTGCCCAACTCCGCCGCCAGACTCACCTCTTCGGCAAAGGTGTCCAGGCTGTTTTGGAAGGCATCTTCATTGTCGGTCTCGCGCCACTTCGCGCTGACGCCAATCGCGCCGGGCTTCAGGCCGGTGGTCGCAAACCAGTTCTTGGCCACTTGCAGTGACTGCTCAGCGACGATTTTGCCCAGGTAGGCGAGATCGAGGTCGATGCCGGCGAAGTTGTATTTGGTTGCAAGCGCGCAGGCCTGATCGAAAGGCAACGAGTGGCCAATGGCGCCCAGATTGAGATTTTTATACATGACGCTTGCATTTAAGCACAGAATGCCGTATAGCGTGGTCGCTCGTCGCCGCGCCGGCGGGCAGCATGGCGGACACGACCAAGCATGCGCACTTATATCTCGCTAGCGCGAATGATGTATAAATCCAACCTGGGGACAGCAGGAAAGGCATGGAATACAAGGATTACTACAAGGTTCTTGGCGTCGGCAAAAGCGCAAATCAAGACGAGATCAAGAAGGCATTTCGCAAGCTTGCGCGCCAGTATCACCCCGATGCAAACAAGGGCGACAAGAAATCCGAGGAGAAATTCAAGGAGATCAACGAAGCCTACGAGGTGCTGAGCGATCATGAGAAACGAAAGACTTACGACCAGCTCGGCAGCAACTTCCGCGAGTATCAGCGCGCCGGCGGGCAGGCCGGCGACTACGACTGGTCGCAATGGATGCGCGGCAGCCAGGCCGGCAACACAGATGGCTCAGGACGCAGCCGGCGCAGCGCATTCGAGGAAGACCTCAACTTCAGCGATTTCATCCAACAGGTGTTCTCTGGCGCAAGCGGCCAGAACGTGCGCGCGCCGCGCGACTTCGAGCAGGGCGTCGAGATCTCATTGGAAGAGGCCTATCACGGCACGACGCGTGTGTTGCAAAAGAGCGGCCAACCCGACCTGGAAGTGAAAATCCCGCGCGGCGTGAAGACCGGCAGCAAGGTGCGCGTGCGCGGACAGGGCGGCAAGAACGCGCGCGGACAGGCCGGCGACTTGTATCTCGTGGTCGAGGTGATGCCCAACGCAGACTATGAGCGCAAGGAAGATGACTTGTATCGCGATGTGACAGTGGACGCGTTCACGGCAATGCTGGGCGGTGAAACATCGGTGCAGACGCTGGCCGGCACGATTGCTGTGAAGATCCCTGCCGGCACATCGAGCGGCCGGCGCATCCGCCTGCGCGGGCGTGGCATGCCCAAGCTGAATCGCGACGAGTTTGGCGACCTGTATCTGCGCGTCATGATCAGCGTGCCGCACGACCTGAGTGACGACGAGCGCGAGCAGATTGAGAAAATGGCAAAGAAGCGCGGTATCAAAATCTGAGCGAGGCCACGAACAAACAAGTTCCAAAGTCTCGCTCGACTCTGGATTCACCCCACCCGCTTCACCATCACCACCACATCGCGCACCGCCGGCCTGAAGCCGAGCGACTTGTACAGTTCAAGCGAAGCGCGCAGATGCCCGTGGCTGCCAAACTCGATCTCCAGCGCCGGCGGCACATCACCCAATGTGTCCAGCACCGCCTTCAGCACGTTTTTCTCACGCGACGTATTCCAGATGGATTGGTCGAGCCACAACCATAGCCGGCGCTGCGCAGCATCGCCGGCGAAGTGCGCCACACCCACCTCATCTGCGCCGCTCACCAGCAAGTACGACGTGCCTTCATCATGCGGGAAACTGAGCGGAAGCAGGTCTTGTGACGCAAGTTCGCTGCACCAGGCATCACCCTGTTGCACAGCAGTCGTGATCCATTGCGCCACCAGTTGCCCTGCCTCATCCGCTTCCAGCGCTTCGACATGCGCGCGGCCAAGCGGGAGCGACAGCAGCCCGATGCGTTCGCGGCGTATGAACTGCGGACGATAACGGCGATAGCCGGACGACAGCGCACAGGCAGTCGCCGGCGTATTGTCCGCCGGCACCTGCATCCACAGCCAATGCAGCTCGGCTTCGACGATGAACACATCCGCCGCTTCGAGCATGGTGCGCGCCAATCCGCGCCGGCGCATATCGGGTGTGACGGCGAGCGCGCGCACCCTTGCGCCAACCTTGCCGCGTTCGATCACCATCAGGCCAGCGGCGTCAGTGTTCATCAGGCACAAGAAGGCCGAGCCGGCGGTTGGCAACACCACGCTCGCCAGCGCCTCACGACCCAGCGGCCGATTCATCCATTCGCCGAGCGATTCATCCAACATGCCGAGGTCATCGGCGCTGAGTTCGGCCAGCAGCCGGCGAAGATCGATGATGCGCGAGGGAACGACTTGTGCGCCGAGGGTTGCCATGTTGGGGTATGAATGTATCAGAGAAGGGATAAAAACAGGAAGAGGTGAAAGGTCAAATATCAAAATGACGGGATCGCAACGTCGAGATCAACGGCCACGGGCACCGACTTGCCCACAGGCTCCCTGCGCGATTATCCGTAAATTGCTTGATTTTTATCCACAACTTTTCCACATTTTATGATTTAATCGGCAGGCATGGAAAGAAGCGTCGCACGAGTATTCGAGACTCTGTTGGTCTTGGTGGTTCTGCTGTCGATCGGCTTTGGCGTGAATTGGGTTGGCAACCCATCCACACAGCCCGCGCAACCAGCCACCCTGCCGTTGCAACAAGCCACACAATCGCCGGCCGAGGCCCTGCTGAACAATGGCCAGCCGACCGCCACGCCGGCGCCTGGGCAGGACGTGGTGGTCGCACTCGCCACTGCCACGCCGCTGCAGCCAGCGCAAACCGCGGCAGCCGAGGTCACCGGCACGCCGGCGACACCCCTGCCTGACATGCAAGCCATCGCCACGCCATTGCCGGTGAACATGAGCGTGAGCGCAGACCAACTCGACGCAAATGATGCGCCGCTGCTGCAGCAGGCCGCCGGCACCCACAACATCCTTCTACTGGGCAGCGACGCTTCGGCCAATGAGCATCTTGCGCGCACCGACTCGATCATGGTGGTCAGCATCAACCCGAATGTGCCGTCGGTGAGCATGTTGTCATTCCCACGCGACCTGCAAGTGAAGTTTCCTGATGGCCGGCAAGATCGCATCAACACAGTCTACGAATACGGCTACATCAACAATTACGAGGGCGGCGGGCCGGCCTATCTGGCGCTCGTGTTGCGCAAGAATTTTGGCATCAAGATCGATCATTTTGCGCGCATCGACTTCTCCGGCTTTCGCAAGGTGATCGACACGCTGGGCGGCGTGAACGTGCTGGTGGAATGCGAGTTGCATGAGACCTTCCCCGACAAGGATTCACCGAATGGCCGGCTCGATCTCGATTTCTACCCTGGCCTGATGACGCTGAACGGCAAGGAAGCGCTCGGCTACTCGCGTGCGCGCTACTCCACCACCGACTTTGACCGCGCCCGCCGGCAACAGAAAGTTCTGCGCGCCATCTACCGCAAGGCGCGTGAAGGGAACCTGCTTTCAAATGCCGTGGCCATGTATGCGCAATTCCGCGACAGCATGGAGACGAACATGGGGCCGACCGACATCCTGCCTCTGGTCGACATCGCGCGCCGGCTGGAAAATGATGCGATCAAGAGCCGCGTCATCACCTGGCCGATCGTCAAATCGTTCACGCGCAGCGATGGCGCATCGGTGCTGATCCCGACTGAGCAGACGATCCCCTACATCGCCGAAGCGCTTGCGCCGCCGGCAGGCAACCAGACCCAGAATCGACCCAAGGTCGAGGTGATCAACGCCTCATCGAAACCCGACATGGAATTGGTGGCGGCAGAGCGCCTGGGCTGGGAAGGCTTCCAGGTGATAAAGGTCGACAAGTTGGAAGGCGATCTTTTCCCGAATACGCAGATCATCAATTACAGCACCACCCGCAAGGGTTCACCCCTGGCGCGTTTGCAGGATGTGTTCCGCGTGAATGGCGACAATGTGCTGTCGCAGCCTGATCCCAGCAGCGAGGCCGTGGCACGCGTGGTGCTGGGTGACAACTACAACAGTTGTCCGAACACAGCCACCATCGCCGGCGACGTGGTGCTGCAGCCGGCAGGGGATCAGGTCAACGTGACGCCGGTGCCGTGAGGATTTTGAAGCGTGGATGTTGCGTTGTGAGGTGCGAGTGCAAACCCGATCAACCCGACATCCACACTTCATCATTCCCAACCATCCCCGACTTCTAGGGAATCGGCGTAGGTGGCGCTGTTGCGGCCAGCGTCGGCACCGCAGTCAGCGTGGGTGATGGCAAGGGTGTCGGCTCGATGATCGGCACGGCAGTGAGTGTTGCAGTGGGCAGCGCAATGGTGGCTGTGGGAAGCGCCGGCTGTGTGACGGTGGGCAATGCCGGCTGCGTGGGCAGCAATGCGCCGAGCGTGGGCGTGGCCGGCAGAGGTTGTGTGGGGATGAGCGCAGGCGTGGCCGTAATCGCCGGCGCAATCAGGATCGGGTTGTTCTGCTGCAAGATGAACAGCGCGGCAAAGCCGATCAGATAGCACGGGATGGTGAGCAGGATGATGCCGACCAGCACGCCGACGACGGGCCGGCGGCGCGGCCCTCTGCTTGTTGAGTTCTGCATGTGAGGGGTCATTGTAGTATCATCGTTTTTTCGATCTTATCTTTTACAGTTGGTATTTGATGTTTCAGCCGGTATCGAATCAAGTAGATTTCCCCGCGCAAGAGCGCGAGGTGCTGCACTTCTGGGCGCGCACGAAGGCATTTGATCGCCTGCGCGAACTGCTCGCGAACAGCGACAAGCGTTTTTCATTCATCGACGGCCCCATCACTGCGAACAACCCGATGGGCGTGCATCATGCCTGGGGCCGCACCTACAAGGACCTGTGGCAGCGCTACAAGGCCATGCAGGGTCACAATCAGCGCTGGCAGAATGGCTTCGATTGTCAGGGGTTGTGGGTCGAGGTAAACGTCGAAAAGGAGATGGGCTTCAAGAGCAAGCGCGACATCGAGGCGTTTGGCATGACGAAGTTCATCAATCTGTGCAAGCAACGCGTGTTGAACAGCGCCGCGCAACAGACTGAGCAATCGATCCGGCTGGGCTACTGGATGGACTGGAACGACACGGATGAGTTGCGCGATCTGGCGCAAAAGATCGTCGCAGACCCGCAATTGCACATCACGTTGGAGCGCAACGGCCGGCAGGTGCATGGCACAGTCGAGCAACTGGTGGGCGAACTCGGTCTGCCCGAACTCGCCGGCTCATATTTCACCTTCAGCACCGAGAACAACTATCAGATCTGGTCGTTTCTCAAAAAGTGCTACGAAAATGGCTGGGTCTATCGCGGCGGCGACGTCATCCCATGGTGTCCACGCTGCGCCACTGGCATCAGCCAGCACGAAATCGATACTGAGGGTTACAAGGAACGCGTCGATCCGGCCATCACTGTGCGTATGAAGCTGAAGTCGTTCAACGTTGACAGCGTGCAATGGCAAAATGATGGCGCGGAGAAATTCGCCGGCACACCGAACAAATATCTGCTGGCCTGGACGACCACGCCATGGACACTGGCTGCCAACGTGATGGCCGCCGCCGGCCCCAAACTCACCTACGCGCTGGTAAAGCAAACCCACAAAGACGGCGAGGAAGCCATCTATGTGTTGAGCGACAAGACCATCGCCGGCATCATCCGCGGCGACTACGAAGTGATTGGCACGCTCGCCGGCGCGGCAATGCAGGGTTGGACATACGAGGGGCTGTTCGACGAACTGCCGGCGTGGCAAGACGCACAAAAGCAGTGGCAGGACAAGCACGGCCTCAATCGCGCCTTCCAGCATCCGGTGATTTTGTGGGACGAGGTTGGCGAGGCGGAAGGCACTGGCATCGTTCACAATGCGCCCGGCTGCGGCCCTGAGGACTATCAACTGGGCAAAGCGCACGGCATGCCGAGCGTTGCACCGCTGGACGAGGAGGGCGTGTATCTCGCCGGCTTCGGCGACCTCAGCGGCAAATTCGCCCACGATGTGCCGGATTTGGTGGAAGCCGCGTTGAAGGCGAAAGGTTTCTTCTATCGCCGTGACAGATACCCCCATCGCTACGCGCATTGCTGGCGCTGCAGCACGCCGCTCGTCTACCGCCAGGTCAATGAGTGGTATATCAGCATGAACGACCTGCGCTATGACATGATGAGCGTATCGCAGCAGATCAACTGGATCCCATCATTGGGCAAGGAGCGTGAGTTGGATTGGCTGCGCAACATGCACGACTGGATGATCAGCAAGAAGCGCTACTGGGGGCTGGCGCTGCCGATCTGGGAATATCCCGATGGCACCTTCGAAGTGATCGGCAGCCATGAAGAGTTGAAGGCGCGCGCCGTGGAAGGCTGGGACGTGTTCGACGGCCACACGCCGCATCGGCCCTTCATCGATGCCGTGAAGATCAAACACCCCGAGACGGGCTTGATCGGCACGCGTGTGCCGGATGTGGGCAACCCGTGGCTCGACGCCGGCATCGTCGCGTATTCCACGCTTGGCTATCGCACCGACCGCGCCTACTGGGAAAAGTGGTTCCCGGCTGATTTCATCACCGAGAGCTTCCCCGGCCAATTCCGCAACTGGTTCTACTCGCTGATTGCGATGAGCACGGTGCTGGAAGAATACATGCCGGCGAAGACCGTGCTGGGCTATGCCACACTGTTGGATGAACAAGGCAAGCCGATGCACAAGAGCGCCGGCAACAGCATCGAGTTCAACGAGGCAGCCGACAAAGCCGGCGCCGATGTGATGCGCTGGCTCTATGCGCGCCAGAAATACGACGACAACCTGCTCTTTGGCTTTCACACGCTGGGCGAAGTGCGCCGCAACTTGATCCTGCCGCTATGGAACGTGTATTCGTTCTTCGTGACATACGCCATCGCCGACAAGTGGAACCCGCAGGCACAGGATGGCGCCACGCCGGCTCATAATTCACTCGACAAATGGATCCTCGCCCGCCTGGCCGAGACGACAAATGCGGTGATCGGGGCGCTGGATGCATTTGATGCGCGGCCGGCGGCGCTGAGCGTCGAGCAATTCATCGACGACCTGAGCAACTGGTATGTGCGCCGCAGCCGCGACCGCTTCTGGGGCAGCGAGATGACGCCCGATAAGCAGGCAGCCTACAGCACGCTGTTCGAAGTTCTGACCACGCTGTGCCGGCTGCTCGCACCCTTCCTGCCCTTCCTCACCGAAGTGATGTGGCAAAACCTGGTCAATCAATCCGCGGCGTTGAATGCTGAACCTGAAGGCGAAGATTTGCAATTCACCTTCCAAGGATCAAAATTCTCCGTACATCATCAGCCCTATCCCATAACCCGCGCATTGACTGATGCCGAGCAAGCGCTTTTGCGGCAAACTGCGTTGGCAAGAACTGTGGTGAATTTGGGGCATAGCACGCGCGCGCAAAGCAAGGTGAAAGTGCGTCAGCCCCTGGCGCGCGCCATGATCGTCGCTGATGCCGAGGCGCGCGATGCCATCGCTGCGCAACGCGACATCATCACTGACGAGTTGAACGTGAAGGAGATCGAGTTTGTGCAGCGCGAAGGGGAGTTGGTGACGTATCGCGTGCTGCCCGACTTGAAGAAGCTGGGCAAGAAACTCGGCGCAGATTTGCCAAAGGTAAAAGCCGGCCTGGGCGCACTCGACCCGAGCGATGTGGCCGCGACAGTGAAGGCAGGCCGGCCCGTGTCGGTGAATGGCGTGACGCTGCAGGCTGACGAAGTGCTGGTGCAGGCCATGCCGCGCGAGGGGCTGGTGGTTGCCGGCGAAGGCGGCATCGTCGTTGGGTTGGACACCGCATTGAGTGACGCGCTCATCAACGAAGGGTTGGCGCGCGAAGTCGTGCGGCGCATCAACGACCTGCGCAAGAGCGCCGGTTTGCGCATCTCTGACCGCATCCGCACGCAGTATCGAGCGTCGGCGCGGCTGGCAGCAGCCATCGCAGCATGCGCAGAATATGTGAAGGGTGAAACGCTGAGCGTGGATCTGCGCGCCGGGGACGCCGGCCAGCACACTGCCAGCGATGCATTCGACGGCGAGAATTTAACCGTAACCATTGGAAAGGTCGGAGAATGAAAACCTGACGGGTCTCAAAGGCCTGCCAGATTTCAAGTGATAGCGAGGCGCAAGATGACAACACAGACAGCACAAAAACAAACCGCGCTTGACGTGCAACTGGCCGGCGAGCAATCGCAGGCGTTGCAGAGGCTGCTGGGCGCGCTTGACATGCCAGCAAGCCGCAAGGCTATCGGCCTGTTTGGCGCACGCGGCAGCGGCAAAAGCACGCTCATCGCGCAGTTGGACAAGGGCCTGCGGTCACCCAGGACGCCGGCGCACCGCCGTGTCGTTTGCGCTGTCGTCAACGCCGCCAATCTGCCCAGCGATATCGCGCCATGGCAGCGCCTCATTTTCGCCACGCTCGACAAGCTGGCTCAGCAACCCGGCGCAACTGCGATCATCGATGATCTTCGCGACGAGTTGAACGAACTGGTGCAACACGAGCAGCACAATGACGACAGCGCCACACTGGCCGCTGCTGCCTTTGCGCATCACTTCCGCGCCGCCTTCGCCGGCCTCATCAACAGCACCATCGCGCTGTCAAACTCAACTCTTGTCATCGCCATCGACAACCTCGACAAATGCAGTGCCAGTCACGCGATGGAATTGCTCGAATCCAGCAAGTATTTCTTGAATGCTCAGAACTGCGCCACGATCATCGCCGCAGATGAGTCTGTGCTGCACAGCAAACTGGGTGAGGAAGGCCGCGAACTGCTTTACAAATGGCTGACCGAGCGCATCGATTTGCAAGGATCTGCCTTCAAGCAGCCGGCGCAAACCGATCAACCGCGCGTCAAGCAATCCCCAAAACCAATTGCGTCGGACATCCCGCACGCCAGCGTGCAGGTGCTGGTCGGCGCGCTGAGCGATGATCGCTACAGCATTGAGCGCGCCGGCGAATACTGGCGCGCAGCCATGCGTGGACTGGCAAAACGCAGCGCCGACGGTCATCGCAGCAGCATCAGCGGCCCGATGATCGCAAAATTGTGCGCGCTGCGCGTGATCTCGCCGGCGCTATTCGACGCGGCGCGATTCGATGCGCCACTGCTGGGCAACCTGGAACGACGCGCCCGCAGCGCGCATGTCGCCGAGGGCCGCGATGAATGGGTTGCAACCATGGAAGAAGACGCGCGCCTGCTCGAACTATTCAGAGCATCGCCCAGCTTCATCGGCGTGGAGATACGCGATGTGGCAACTGCGTTGCGATTGGTGCAATCAGGCGACGGCGAGGCGGTTGAGATGCACAGCGCCACAGCGTTGCCCAACATGACCATCATCGGCGCAACAGCGGCTGCGCTGCCTGCGACCGCCGGCGAAGCGCGCGCCACCAACCATGCGCGCGGCGCGGCAGTCCGCCCCCAGATATTCACCGCCGGCATCTGGTTGATCTTGTCAGTCGCTGCCGGCATGTTCATCCTCGACCGGCTCGGCAAAATGCTCGTGCAAGGCGATGCGATGCTGAGCGGGCTGGTGCGGCTGGCGCCGCTCAACCTCGTCAACAACGGCCTGTCCATCGCCGCTGAACTCACTGGTTTGGCGATCTGTCTGTTGATCGTGGCGTTCTATGGCGGGCAAAGCCGCAGCATGGCGCATTCGGCTGCGTTTGGCCTCATCATTGGCGGCATGACTGCCAACCTGTTCGACCGCGTCGCCTTTGGCACGGTGATGAACTACATCCACATTGGCGCATTGCCGATCTTCAATCTTGCTCATGTCGCCATGCTGGCCGGCGCGCTGCTGCTCGCGTATTCCATACTGGCCAACAGGCCTCGACAAGCGCAATGACAAGCAACGATACCGTCATCACGAAAAATACGCAGCAGCCCACGTCGTTTTTACAACGCTATGGGCTGCTGCTCACGGTTGCGTTGATCTGCACCATCATCGATCAAGTCACCAAACGCATCGTCGAAGCGAACATTGACCTTTACGCCACCGTGCCGTTCATCGACCCGTATCTGAATTGGACGCGCACACAAAATTTCGGCGCGGCCTTCAGCCTGTTTCAGAACGGCGGTCTGTTCTTCATCATCGTCGCAGTGATCGTGACCGGCGTGATTTTGTATTACGCGCCGAGGCTGCCAGCCGGCGACTGGCTGTCACGCGTGGCCATGGGATTGCAACTGGGCGGAGCGATGGGCAACCTGATCGACCGGCTGCGGCAGGGCTACGTTACCGACTTCATTCATTTGCGCATCCCGCAGATCGGATTCGACTGGCCGGTGTCCAACTTCGCCGACATCTTCATCGTCTCAGGCGTGATTCTGCTCATCATCTCCAGCTTCATCAACGACGAGAAGAAAGACTGATCGTATCGATTTCGTCGCTCGAGTTGGATTCGATCATCGGCACTGTAACGTGGATGCACGTGCCTCGACCGAGTTCGCTCTCCACCACAAACGTGCCACCCAGTTGATCGGCGCGCTCGCGCATGGAAATCAACCCCAAGTGGCCAGTGTAGGTCGCCTTGGGATCGAAGCCACGCCCGTTGTCTCGCACTTCGAGGACAATCTTGTCGTTGCGCTGCGACACCGAAATGTCGATGCGTGTGGCCTGAGCATGGCGGATCGTGTTTTGCACGGCTTCGAGCGCGATGCGGTAAATCGCCTCTTTGGCATCGAACGAAATCACCGGCTCTTCATCCGGCGCGCTGATGCGCGCATCGATCTTGTGGCGCTTGCAAAGCGCATCCGTCTGCTTGCGCAGCGCCTGCACCAAACCCTCAGTGGCGAGCGTCTCTGGTCGCAATTCGAAGATCAGCGCCTTCATCTCGGCCAGCGCGCCGTTGGCCAGGTTGAGCGAGTAGTTCAGCGGCTCACGCGCCGGCGATTCGCCATCCAGAATGACCTGCGCAGTCTGGATGCCCAGCGTCACGCCATACAGCGCCTGCGACACGGAATCATGTAATTCGCGCGCCAGCCGGCTGCGCTCCGAAGCCGCCGCAGCCTGGGTTTCATGCCGGCGCAAGCGCGCATTTTCGATGGCCGCTGCAGCCTGACGAGACCAGGCAACGAACAAGCTGGCATGATCACTGGTGTAGCGCAGCGGCCGGCGGCAGCCAACAACCACCAAGCCGACAGTGAGATCGTTGACGATGAGCGGGGCGATCATCCACGATAGCATTGAAGGGTTGGCAGCCGATCCACCGAGCATGACATTTACGACCTCTTGTGCATCGGCCACACTGGCCGGCGGAGATTCGCTGGTGGTCACCTTTTGAACTTCCAGCGCGCGCCACAGCATGTGCACCGATGAAAGCGAGCGGTAGGGTTGCACCATCAACGTTTCATCGGCATAAGTGGCGGTGGTGAGTTGGATGGTGCCATCGTGCTTGGGCAACGCGATGGCCGCCTTGTCGAAGGGCAACACAATGGATAGCTGCTTCAGCGCGATACGAGGCGCATCTTGCAATTGGAAGGGTGATGCCAGAATGCGCGACGATTCCAGCAAAAGCGCCAAATCAGCCGACAGTCGAATCGTTTCCTTGAGTTGAACAAATTGCCGCACGAGGACAAGGATGATGATGGTCGCCAATCCTAGAGCAACTATGTTGAAGGTGGACTGAGGCGGATTGGCCAGGCTGACAAAATGCTCGTATACCAGCAAACAAAATGCCAATCCGATCCACACATAGGGGACAAGAAATGCGACCTTGCGGGCGGTTTGTCTAATGGGGTTGGTCGCGGGCCGGTCATCAAATGGATTGACGATCTCGTTTGGCCAAAGGTGCGCCACGACAATCAACTTGATGCCGGCCCACGCTGCCAGCACATAGCGGATCACATACATGACGTCTGCCAGCGAGCCGCTGACATAGGTTCCCCTGACCATCTGCATATTGAAGATGACATCTGCGACGACCATGGTTAGCGCGCTCAACCCGAGCAAAACGTGAAATGATTGCAGTCGGCCCGAACTCAGTATGATGGCAATGACGCCAAGCAAGAGCGCCATGCCCATCGATGGATATGCAATGGACACGAAGAGCGAAAGTCCATCCGGCTCGCTACGATTGAAGATGGGATTGAACATCAATGTCCAAAACAACATCAACGACGAGACTGTCACGATGCCCATGTCCAAAATCAGGCGCAGACGTTCATTGGGTTTGAGCATGCGCGCCGGCAAGATGAAGATGCCAACGATGAAGTAGACATAGAATGCCAGATAGGCTGCATCAGCCAGTGAAGGATAGATGCTGGTCTTCATCACGACTTCAATGAAGCCCCAGATCACATCGCCAATGGCGTATATGGCAAAAGCGATGCCAATCAGCATCCAGGCAATCCCAACGCGGTGCGACACGCGCTTGGCGACAAACGCCGCATAAATCAGCACGCCCGCTGCGATAAAGCCATAGATGAACTCCAGGCAATCGCTCACCATCGACACTGTCGCCGGCGGCCACGGCAGGACATAGACGATCAGCGCATGCAGCAGAATAACCGCCACACCCAAAAACAACGCTACCGGAAACGCAAAGCGCAATCGGCCGGGCTGTAGCTGCTCGCTGGTGTGAATCATCGTAGTCATGGAGCCGTATATGCCCATCACACTCTATACAATGGCGGTCATCTTTTACAGGAAAATGTAAGTAGGTATATTGTCTTGCCTAAAGTGTCGAGTGGTAACAGCCGAAAGTATTAGGCCAAAGATCGGGATAAAGAAGGAGGAGACGCCGGCCTCACAGCGGCACTCCGATGCGCCATCAACCTTTATACATTCGCGACCGCCTCAGCTTCTGAGGGGAAGATACGGATGGCCTCATTCAAGCGCGTCAGCTCAAAGATGTGCTGGTAATGGTCGCTCAACCCAAACGCAAGCAGTTTCTGGCCGGCGCGATTGGCGCGCACCAGCAACATCACCAGCAAGCCAATGCCGCTGCTGTTCATGTAGTCCAGCTTGGTGAAATTCAAAATGAGCGTGCGCGCGCCACCACTGGACGCCTCGGCATAGGCGTTGGTCAGCGCCTGCTCAGCAGCGTTGTTCACATCCCCTTCGATATCGATCACACTCGCCTTTGCGCTCAACTTCCTGACATTGACATTAATTTTTATCGATTGCATGTTTCCCTCATGATTTCAAGTCCGGAGCCCAAGCCCGGATTCCGACAGAATCGCAGTTGTTTTGCCGCCTCGCCTTCAACGCCACACTTCTGGGATGGGAGCGCCGGCTCCTCTCTCTTTCAGGAAGAGGCCGAAGGCGGGTCAACATCCATCTCCAACTCCACCACATGATGCGATGCATCCGTGTAGGCGCGCATCCGATCCACCATTTTCTCGATCAGGAACAGGCCCCACCCGCGCGGAGATTGCTTGCCGGCGAGCTTTGCATCCAGATCGGGAATTTGCGCCGGCGGAATGTGTTTGTTCAAACCCTGATCGGCGATGCGCACCAGCAAGGTGCGCGGCGAGGCCAGCACCTCGACTTCCACCATCAGATTGGCACGGTTCTGATTGCCGTGCTCGATGGCATTCATCACCGATTCAGCCACGGCGGTCTTCAATCGATCGCGCCGGCTGTGGAGCAGGCCGGCGCCGACGACAGCCTCATCGACTCGTTGCATGGCCACGCGCTCATTGCCCGGCACGCTTGGCAACTCGAATTGTGTCAGTGAACGCCATTCATCCGAGACGCGCAACGCTTCTGGCATATCGCCGGCAAGCGGCAAAGGCGGCGGCGGAGAATGGTCTTCGCTGCGCTGCAACGTGACCAGCGTCACATCATCTTCCTGTTCCCACCCCGGCCCGGTAAAGTGCGTCAACTCATTCATCAGATAGTCGATCAGGTTTTCATTCGCTGGCCGGCGCTGCATGAGTTGGCCCAGGCGCGGGAAGCCAAGCATCTCACGGCGCGTGTTGTGCGCTTCCACCAACCCATCGCTATAGAACAATACGCTCTCGCCGGCCTCGATCACCGTCTGTCGCTCTTCGTACCGCATGCCAGACAACAGGCCAAGCGGCATGCCGGTGGCGCGCATCTCCTGCACTTCTCCGTGCCGATGACGGAAGGGCAAATCATGGCCGGCGTTGGCATACGTCAGCAGGCCGCTGCGCTGGTCGAGGATGGCATACAGGCATGTGACAAACATCTTCGGCGGGATCTCTCGCGCCAGCCGCTCATTCACAATTTGCAGCACATCGCCTGGTGAATCGGATTCAATGGCGGCAGTGCGCAGCATCGTGCGCGTGGTCGCCATGACGATAGCTGACGGCACGCCTTTGTCAGTCACATCACCGATGACAATGGCAAGCCGGCCATCC
This sequence comes from uncultured Anaerolineae bacterium, assembly GCA_964590135.1. Classification (GTDB taxonomy): domain Bacteria; phylum Chloroflexota; class Anaerolineae; order J036; family Brachytrichaceae; genus JBDHWI01. The sequence continues at coordinate 20,287 of CAZPVX010000028.1, forward strand.
GAGAGCGTGATGAAGTCGTAGAAGTCGCCACCCACCTCTCGCGCTGGCCGCCAGAGCGCCGCAATATTCCAGCCCGGCAAGACTGGCACCTCGCGCGGCAAAAGTGTCTCCTGAATCAGGCGCGCCACGCGCAACTCCTGTTCGATGCGCTCGCGCGCCTGCGCTTCAATCTCCTGCTTGCGCGCCAGTTGTGCCACGCGCACCGCCGGCGCGGCCTGTGTCGCCAAATTCGCCAGCAGCTCGCGGTCGTCGGCAGAATACAGTTGATCCCCCTTGCGCGCGCCGAGATTGATCATGCCGACCAGTTCGCCCTGGCTGACCAGCGGCACAACCAACGCGACGCCGGCTCGGCGCAGGGCGCGCACAGCGGGTGTGTCAAGATCAATCGTCTCAACGAAGGTGACATCGGGCTGGCGTTCCAGATAACGAATGAGTGGATCATCGGGTGCAATGTCAATCTCCGGCATGGGCGTGAAGTTCATCGCCGGCGGGCTCGCGGCAGCCGTCTCCGCCACGCTCGATGAACGTGAGAACAGGCGGGATAAGCGTTGCCGTAATGTTGTCATATCACCTTTTCTTCATCCACACGCTCACGTGCTCTGGTTGCATGGCCTCATCCACCGACGCCAGCAGCGCCGTCGAGAGTTTGTCGATGTCCACCTCATGTTGCGCAACATTCGCAAAACGCGACAACGTCTGCACTGCATTGTATTTGCGACGATAAGTGCGCAGTTCGATCAACGCCTGCGCGCGCTGGCGAATCGGGCTGAAGAGCAAGCCGAAGACAATGGTCGAGATTACGACGCCGGCCATGCTCTGCGTGTGCGTGATCTCGCGGAAGAGCTGTTGCAGCAGCAGCACAGTGCCGAAATACAACACGACAAGGCCGGCAGTCAATCCGCTGTAGACGATGGCGCGAAAGGCGATGCGATCAACATCCCACAAGCGGAACCGCAACGCAGACAACCCCAGCGAGATGGGCAGCGCATTCAGCATGGCATACTCAATTGCCACGCCCAGCAACACGTAAATCACGCGCGCATTGCCGGGTCGCATCACTGCCGGCAGCAGCATCGGCACAAGATAGTTGAAGGTGAGGAAGCCTGTCGCGGCACACACCAACCCATACACCACCCATTTTGTCTGCTGCCGGCGCAGGCTGTCTGAGAAGCGCATATAGCGCCAGATTTGCATGCTGATGCCGCTGATGATCCAGCCTGCAACCGCCAGCGTCGGCATTTGGCGAGGCGGCCAGCCAAACGCGATGATGAAATACCACACCACCGTGATTGCATTGAACCCCACTGCCAGCAGCCCGCTCCACCATGGCACATACGCCGGATAGGGAAACAAATGCAGAAAGAAGCACACACCCAGCAAGCCGACGATATAAATCGTCATGTAGGCTATCTGCAGCCAGATCTGATCGATATCGCGCAAAGCATCGCCTGGGCGGGCGATCACTGGCGCCATGCACACCAGCATGACGCAGGCAAGCAGCACCAGGCGGTCCTTCGAGCGACGAAAGAAGATCAACGCCGCAACCAGAAAGTGAATGCCAAACAGCACTGCATCGGCCAACAGGATGAAGTTGGGGATCAACGCTGGCGGCAAAGCAAACGGCTGCAACACAAACGCGTTTGAGAACCCGATGGCTGTCAACTGGCGCTCGCGATAGGGCGTTGTCAACACGAACACGATGAGCGATAGCACGCTGAAGAAAATAACGGACGAGCGTGCCAGAAACAGCATCCAGCCGTCCAGGTTATAGGCGTCGATGGCGGCTATTTTCGTTTTCATCGCTCTGCATCCGCCGGCAGTCGCGGCACTTCCCGCAGCCACAAGCCGGCGTGTGGAGTGTGTGCGACTGCCGCAGCCACGCCGATCAAATCGTGCGAGAGCTTGTCCATCCGCGCATATTCGTCGTTGCGAAGATCGGCGTTGAATTGGGCGATGCGCCGCTGCGACTGGTATTTCTCGCGATAGAAAACACGGTCGATGATCCTCTGCGCCGTATTGCGAATGGGCGTGAACAGCGCCACGCCAAGCAGCGTGGTGGCTACCAGCACGATATCGGAGCCTTGCTGGCGGTCCAGCGCCGCACCAAACATGCGTTGCACGACGAGCAGCGCGGCGAGGTAGAACAGCGCCAGGGCAACGGTGATCACGCCGGCCACCAGGGTGCGATTGATGATGACATCGACTTCGAGGTAACGATGGCGCACGATGGCATAGGCGATGCCGAGCGTGAAGACGAAGAACAACACGCTGGCATCTGTGAGATTGGCGATCGGCCGGCGGATGAGCAGCGCCGGCAGCGCAATCAACACCTGGCTTAGCACACCGACCAGGCCGCCGGTGTAGACGATCCAGCGAATCTTTTGCCGCGTGCGATGGTCGCGTGTTTTAACGTAGCTCCAGATTGCCACTCCCAGCGACAGGCTGATGCAGGCGCCGGCGATGATGGCTGTGGCAGCACGCCACTTCGCAAACCAGTGCAGCGCCACCGGGTCGTTCACCCATTGCACCAGCAAAAAGCCGAAGAAGAAAATATAGGGCACGGCATAGGAAAACAAGATCGAGCGGCGATTGCTCAACATGAGCCGCATTCTTTCCGGCGGGCGCGTGAATTCAAATGAGAAGCGCAACAGTGCTGTCAGCGTGAGGATATAGCCGGCGCTTGCCGTCAGCATGAACCACCACAAATTGATGGGTTGCGCGGCAAAATCGCCGATCTGCAGGCCGAGTGAATACATGACCTGCGACGCAAACAAGCTCGGCACCCACAACAGCATGGCGCGCGAGGTGGTCTCATTGGGGCGCGTGATGAACACGCCGACGCAGATGGCGGCGCTGCCGGCTGTGACCAGAATGATCAGCCAATAACGACTAAACCATTTGTCCCATGGAAAAGGCTGCAATTTGGCCTGCAGAAACATGAGCTGGTTGGCGTCTCCGCGCTCAACATCAGGTTCAAAGTTCGTGCGCTTGGCGGTGTAGATAACCGTGTTGCCGACGCGATACATCGCCTGCAAGTCGGGATTGGGTTTCAGAAAGAAGGCTGATTGCACGAGATCAGCCATGCTTACGCCATTGACCGCAAGAATTTCAAAGCGCCCTGATGTGTCGCTCGGTGGCGCATCCCACAGCGTCAGCACCACACTCTCGCGCTGCCACACCGGCTCGGTGATGACCATGCGCGCGCCATCGGAAGGCGTGTTGGCACGCAGGACAAAGAATGACATGGCTATCAGCGCGCTGGCCATTGCCACGCCGGCAGCCAACCGATTCAACGAATCATTGTGAGAGCGCTGTTTCTCCATCATGCCCTGCCCCTTGCAGCGCGGGTCGCCGGCACGCACGTGAGCAACGCCATTGAAATTCGAGCCGGCAGCATTACTGACTGGAATTTTATCTTGAAGCCGGTGATTGTGGCTGGTGATCCATCACGCGGCGCTTGCTGTGTCACCTGCCCGACAGAAGCTTCGGCCAAATTCGATATACTCTGCCGCACAATCATGAATATCGATCACGCAGTTGTGCTTGTGCCTGATCTGGCACAAGCCATTCATCGTTGGCAACAGGATGGATTCACCGTCACTCCGGGCGGAGTTCACACCGATGGCGTCACCCACAACGCGCTGGTGTGCTTTGCGGATGGCAGCTATATCGAATTGCTCGCCTTCTTGGAGACGCCGCCGGCAACGCATCGCTGGGCGCGTTTCGTTGGCCACTGGGGGCCGGTCGATTACGTGATTGCCACACAGGACATCGATGCAACCGTGCACGACCTGCGCGCGAGAGGGTTGCGCTACGGCGACGTGGTTGATGGAGGCCGCACACGGCCGGATGGCGAAGCCATTCGCTGGCGCAGCACCTTCCCCACTGACCGCAAAGTGGCATTGCCGTTCATCATCCAAGATGTCACCCGCCGGCAATTGCGCGTGCCCGTTGGCAATGCGACCCTGCATGGCAACGCAGCTGGAAGCATCGTGCAAGTGCGCGTGGACGTGCCGAATATCGATGCAGCCGCCCAGAAGTACGACATCCTGTTTGGCGAGCCAGAAGCACAGCCGCATGCACGCGTCTATCGACTGAAAGGCAGCCGCGTCTCGCTGAACCAACCTACCGCCGGCAGTCCCGAAGCGCATTTCATGCATGAGCGCGGCGCCGGCCCGATCGCCATCACCATCGGCGCACCCATCCCCATCGTCATCAAACCCGAAGCGCTGAAGCCATGATCGAAGTCATCTTCCTCGGCGTCGGCGCTGCCATCCCCATGCGCAACACCGCCAACGCAGCGTATCTGGTGCGCATTGGCAACGAGCGCATCTTGATCGATTGCGGGCCGGCCATCCTGCAACAGTTGGATGCAACCGGCATCTCGCCGGCGGAGATCACGCATGTATTCTTCACGCATCGGCATGGCGATCACGCGCTGGGCTACCCGATGTTGATGCTGTGGTATGAGCTAAACCAGAATCAGGGCGTCAGCACGCCCATCTTCATCGCCACCGAGCAAACCTTCAGCAGTCTGGATGCCCTGTGGGAGGCATGCTACGGTCACCTTACCGGCGTGGCTGAGGACGCGCCGCGCATCGTGCTGCCACAAAATGCGCAAGGCAGCACGCAGATTCATCCGGCGATCATGCTGCGCACCTGGCCCATGTCGCACTCAGACTTCGCGCCGGTCATCGGCTTGCGCATCGAAACGCGCAACCAGTTCGGCCAGCATGTCGTCGCCTTCACCGGCGATACCAGCCCCAACGGCAACATTATTCCACTGGCGCGCGACGCGGATCTGCTGGTGCATGAGGCAGCGTTTTCATACACGTTGAATCCCGAATTTGGGGATGGCGCATTTGGGCATAGCACCGCGAAGTTCGCCGGCCAGAACGCGCGCGCCGCCGGCGCCAGAAAACTTGCGCTCGTTCACATCGATGCGAGGTACGAGGGCAGAGAGCATGCGTTGTTGGAAGAGGCGCGCACGGCATTTGGCGGGCCGGTGTGCCTGCCCATCGCCGGCCTCAGTGTGACGATCGGTTCATAGCGCAAGCGATTCACTCGCCATTTTGGAGGCCCGCATGCCTGTCTTGTTCCCCACACTTGAAGAATTGCTGCACCCACACACGATTGAAACCGCTGTTCGCGAGCGCGCGTCGAAGGCGCGCACAGAAGCGCCGCTCGATCCAATCAATCTGTTCAACATCAACTGGCGCGTTCCCCCCATCTCCGGCCCTTCCGCCGACAGAGAGGAAAGCAGAACGAACTACTTCGTAATGCCGCACGAGATCACCGGTGTGGATGCAGAGATCGTGGTACTGGTGGCGAAAGATTTTCCAACTGGCAGCCATAAGGTTGGGCCGGCGTATTCCGTGCTGGCTGAAAAGTATGTGCAAGGTGAGATCACGCCGGGCAAGCACACGCTCGTCTTTCCCAGCACCGGCAACTATGGCATCGGTGGAGCGTGGGTTGGGCCGCGCGCCGGCTTCGAGAGCATGGTCATTTTGCCCGAAGGCATGAGCCGAGAGCGCTTTGCAATGATCGAAAGCTACGGTGCGACCTATACCAAAACCTACGGCAGTGAGAGCAACGTCAAGGAAATTTACGACGAATGCCATCGCCTGACGCGTGAGCAGCCCAACACCGTCCGCATCTTGAATCAGTTCAGCGAGATGGGCAACTACCGCTTCCACTATCACGTCACTGGCAACACCGTTGTGGAGTTGGAAAGTGAGCTGAGCGAGAAGCTTGGCACGCGCGGCATCAGCGCATTCTGCAGCGCGATGGGCAGCGCCGGCACCATCGCCGCCGGCGATCGCATCAAGCAGGCCTTCCCCGACTGCAAAATCGTCGGCCTCGAACCGGTGCAATGCCCCACCCTGTTCAACAATGGCTACGGCAGCCATGAAATTCAGGGCATTGGCGACAAACATGTGACGTGGATTCATCATGTCACCAACATGGACGCGCTGGCCTGCATCGACGACCTTGAATCTTTGCGCATCATGCGCGTGTTCATGGACCCTGTCGGCAGCCAGGCTCTCACAGGCAAATTTGGCGTGCCGGCCGAAGCCGCCCGTGCCATCGCCGGCATCTTCGGCATCAGCGGCGCGTGCAATCTGATCGGCGCAATCAAGACAGCCAAACATTTCGGCATGGGCAAACGCGACGCGCTGGTGATCCCCGCAACTGACAACGGCGAGCGCTATGGCTCGACGGTGCAGTGGTTAACAGAGAAATATGGCGCGATGACGCCGGCAAAAGCTGAAGGTGCGATCAACGCGATCCTGCATCACGCCAAAACAGATTGGGTGCAGGACGGCACCCCGGAAAACCGCCGGCGCTGGCACAACCTGAAGTACTACACGTGGGTTGAGCAACAAGGCAAAACCGTCAATGAGTTGAATGCCCAACTCGACCCCGAATGGTGGCTGGCCGAGCAAGCAAAAGTCGCCGAAATCAACCGCAAGATCGCGGCATTACGCGGATAAAAAAGCGTCCGCACAACGTCTTTCGACTGCGCCAGCGCAAGTCCCTCACCCTGCTCAAGACATTCGTTTTTTCACAACATGGCTTCCATACGTTTCAGCGGGCCGCCGGCTTCATTCAAGGGCCGCATCTTGCACTTCATCGGCGGGCCAAACCGCGCGCGAGCCGGCGAGATTGCCGCGCGCGTGTTGCCGCACCTGCGCGCCGGCGAGCGGGTGTTGGACATCGGCGCCGGTCGCGCGCTGGTGGCTGATGCGATCATGAACGCCGGCCATCCCACCGCTATCGTCGATGTGGCGAATCTTTCGTTGGTCGAGCACTTGCAGCCAAAACTCTACGACGGCAACACCCTGCCCTACGAGAGCGACACCTTCGATGTGGCGCTGCTGCTCACCGTGCTGCATCACATCCCTGGCCCCGACAACACCCTGCGTGAAGCGCGACGTGTGGCCAGGCGCATCATCGTGATGGAAGATATTTTCAGGAGTGATCGCGAAAAGGTCTTCACACAATTTGGTGATTCGTGGCTGAATTGGGAATGGCGCGGCCACCCGCACAGCAACCGCGACGACGCCGGCTGGCGGGCAGCCTTCGCCAGGCTCGATCTGCATGTGACACATTTCGATGAATCGCTGGACTGGTTCTTCCCGTTTCGCTTCCGCCACGCCGTATATGTGCTGGAGCGCGCGTGAATTCCGGGGCTGAGTCGCGTATGATTGACGCATGACTCAGCTGCAACTGCCCGACTACTGGCTGCCGCGACCTGCGCCAACGCTGACGCCAACGGAGCAGGCGCAATGCGACACTGCGCTGGAAGAGATGCTGGCACAAGGGCCAGCCGCGCCTTTCGATTACAAGCTGCCCATCCCCAAATGGCAATTCCTGTGTCACCTCACCGACCAGCGCAGGTTCAGGCTGCATGGCTCAAATGACCACGCATTGCAGATACTGATTCCACGTCAATCATCCGACCTGCGAGAATTTGGGGCGCAACAGGCGGTGTATGCCGCCGGCGACGGCATCTGGCCAATGTACTTCGCCATCGTCGATCGCAGGCGGGTGTCGACATTGGTCAACGCCTGCATCTCGGTGACGCGCCCCGACGGACACGTAACCGGCCCCTTGTATGTGTTCTCCATCAGCCAGCAGGCCGCGCCGCGCAAACCTTACGTCGCCGGCATGATCTATGTGTTACCGCCGACGACATTTACACTGGAGCCGGCCTTCCAGTTTGGGGAGTTCCGCGTGCAAACCGCGCAAGCCGTCAGCCTGTCCGCTGTGACGCCGCTCGCCAAACTGATTGTGACACACGAAGACTTTCCCTTTCTCGCGCAGATGCGCACCCACGATGACGATCGACTCGCGGAATATGCCGAAGCCATGAGCACCAGCACGCCATGGCCTGCATAGCAGTCAACCGTCTTTTTCGTTCACTTGTGTAGGATGCCGGCCACAATTTACAATAGCGGCAGAGTGAAATTTACTCATCTCAAAAGAAGGAGAACCCTCATGCGAAAAAACCTAATCACTGTTGCATTGCTGGCGTCGCTGGTTTTGGCGGCGTGCGGCACCAACCCTGCCACACCAGCGCCCACCGCCGCGCCGGCAGCCACAGAAGCCCCTGCAGCGACGGAAGCGCCGGCGGCCACGGAAGCGCCGGCTGCTACGGAGGCCCCAAAGGCCACTGAGGCGCCGGCTGCCAGCAAGGGCAAAATCTGCCAGGTGACCGACGTTGGCGGCATCGACGACAAGAGCTTCAACCAGACCGCCTGGGCCGGCGCACAA
>CAZPVX010000028.1:28663-43494 GCA_964590135.1 uncultured Anaerolineae bacterium
CGTTGGCGGCATCGACGACAAGAGCTTCAACCAGACCGCCTGGGCCGGCGCACAAACCGCCGCCAAGGATCTAGGTTGGGAAGCCGTATATCTTGAGTCACAACAGCAGACCGATTACGAGAAGAACATCAATGAGTTCCTCGGCTCGAAGTGCGACCTGATCGTCACCGTCGGCTTCCTGCTGGGCGACGCCACCAAGGCTGCCGCCGAGAAGAACCCCGATCAGAAATTCCAGATCCTCGACTTCGCCTACGATCCGCCGATCTCGAATGTGTGGGGCCAGGTGTATGCCACCGACCAGGGCGCATTCCTCGCCGGCTATGTTGCCGCAGCCATGTCGAAGACCGGCAAGGTCGGCACGTTCGGCGGCATCAACATCCCGCCGGTGGTTGACTTCATGGATGGCTTTGCGCTCGGTGTGAAGTACTACAACGAAAAGAACAACAAGAATGTGCAGGTGTTGGGCTGGGATACGGCCAAGCGGGATGGCCTGTTTGCCGGCAACTTCGAAAGCACGGATGATGGCCGCCGCCTCGGCGAGACGCTGATGGACGAGGGCGCAGACGTGATCATGCCGGTCGCCGGCCCAGTTGGCCTCGGCACCGCCGCCGCCGTCAAAGAGCGCGGCAATGCCTTCATCATCGGTGTCGACAGCGACTGGTTTGTCTCTGCCCCAGAATACAAGTCGATCATTCTCACCAGTGTGTTGAAGAAGCTGGACAACTCGGTGATTGAGGCAGCCAAGGCGACCGCAGGGGGCAATTTCCAGGGCGGCACACAGCTTGCCTCACTGGCCAACAATGGCGTCGATATCGCTCCCTTCCACGATCTTGAAAGCATGGTCTCGAAGGAGACTGTGACGCAATTGGAGCAGATCAAGGTCGACATCGTCACTGGCAAGATCCCGACCAAGCCAGAGGCAGCGCCGGCAGCCGCAGCCGCCCAGATTGGCAAACTGTGCCAGGTGACCGACGTTGGCGGCATCGACGACAAGAGCTTCAACCAGACCGCCTGGGCCGGCGCACAACTCGCCGCCAAAGAAGCTGTATATCTTGAGTCGCAACAGCAGACCGATTACGAGAAGAACATCAATGAGTTCCTCGGCTCGAAGTGCGACCTGATCGTCACCGTCGGCTTCCTGCTGGGCGACGCCACCAAGGCTGCCGCCGAGAAGAACCCCGATCAGAAATTCCAGATCCTCGACTTCGCCTACGATCCGCCGATCTCGAATGTGTGGGGCCAGGTGTATGCCACCGACCAGGGCGCATTCCTCGCCGGCTATGTTGCCGCAGCCATGTCGAAGACCGGCAAGGTCGGCACGTTCGGCGGCATCAACATCCCGCCGGTGGTTGACTTCATGGATGGCTTTGCGCTCGGTGTGAAGTACTACAACGAAAAGAACAACAAGAATGTGCAGGTGTTGGGCTGGGATACGGCCAAGCGGGATGGCCTGTTTGCCGGCAACTTCGAAAGCACGGATGATGGCCGCCGCCTCGGCGAGACGTTGATGGACGAGGGCGCAGACGTGATCATGCCGGTCGCCGGCCCGGTCGGCCTCGGCACCGCCGCCGCCGTCAAAGAGCGCGGCAATGCCATGCTCGTCGGCGTCGACACCGATTGGACGGTGAGCGCGCCAGAATACAAGTCGATCGTCCTCACCAGCGTGCTGAAGCGGCTCGACCTGAGCGTGCAGAGCGCGGCGAAAGCCATCGCAGAAGGCACCTTCAAGGGTGGCACGCAATTGGCCACCGTCGCAAATGGCGAGATCGGCATTGCGCCGTTCCACGACTTTGACAGCCAGGTGCCGCAGCAGATCAAGGATGACCTGAAGGCGATCGCAGCCGGCATCGCCGACGGCAGCATCAAGACCAAGCCGTAAGTCTTTCTCCCTCTCTCTTTCAGGAGAGGGCCGGGGTGAGAGGGTGTTTCAGCATCCTCTCACCCAACTCAGCACCCCACACAAACTCTCTCCAGGATGGGAGGGCGATCGAGACATGACGCCGATCCTCGAACTGCGCAATATCACCAAGCGCTTCCCCGGCGTGCTGGCGAACGATCACATCTCGCTCACGCTCGAAGAAAATGAAATTCACGCCCTGTTGGGCGAAAATGGCGCCGGCAAATCCACGTTGATGAACATCCTTTATGGCTTATATCAGCCGGACGAGGGCGAGATCATCGTGCGCGGCAAGCCGGTGCAAATCCATTCCCCCACCGACGCAATCAAAGCCGGCATCGGCATGGTGCATCAGCACTTCATGCTTGTGCCAGTGCTGAGTGTCACTGAAAACGTCATGCTCGGCGATGAGGTGCTGCAAGGCGGCGTCTTCCTCGACCGGCGCAAGGCGGCCCAGCGCATCCGTGAAATCTCAAAACAATACGGCCTCGACGTCGATCCCGACGCCCTGATCAAAGACCTGCCCGTCGGCGTGCAACAGCGTGTCGAGATCATCAAGCTGCTCTTTCGCAACGCCGACATCCTGATTCTGGATGAGCCGACCGCCGTGCTGACGCCGCAAGAAGTGGATGATCTGTTCAATGTCATCCGCTCGCTGGTATCGCAGGGCAAATCGCTCATTTTTATTACACACAAACTACGCGAAGTGCTGATGTCCGCCGACCGCATCACGGTGTTGCGGCTGGGCAGGGTGGTTGGTTCGGCGCTGCCGGCGGCAGCCACCCAACAATCGCTGGCTGCCATGATGGTGGGTCGCGAAGTGACGCTGGAGGTGGACAAGCAGCCGGCCATCCCCGGTGATGTGGTGCTGGACATCAAAAACCTGGAAGCCCTGGACGAACGCCTGAGCCTTGCGGTGGACGACGTGTCGCTGCAAGTGCGCGCCGGCGAGATCATGGGCGTGGCCGGCGTGCAAGGCAACGGGCAGACCGAACTGGCAGAATGCATCACTGGCCTGCGCAGCGCTGTCAGCGGACACATCACCATTGCCGGCGTCGACATCATCCGCTCCACCCCGCGCCGCATCACCCAGATGGGCGTGGCGCACGTGCCAGAAGACCGCCAGCGCGACGGCCTTGTGCTGAGCTATCCCATCGCAGACAACCTGGCGCTGCAGGAGTACTACAAAGCGCCCTTCGCCAGGGGCGTGATGTTGGACGAAGATGCCATCGACAAGAGCGCAACGCAACTAGTGAAGCAGTTCGACGTGCGCACGCCCAGCATCGGCACCAGCGCCGGCTCGCTTTCGGGCGGCAACCAGCAAAAGGTCATCATCGCGCGCGAGCTTTCGCGCGACGTCAAACTGCTCATCGCCTCGCAGCCCACGCGCGGCCTTGATGTCGGCTCCATCGAATACATTCACAAACGCATCGTGCAAAAGCGTGACGAGGGCGCAGCCGTGCTGCTCATCTCGCCCGAACTCGATGAAATTCTTGCGCTATCCGACCGCATCGCGGTAATGTTTCGTGGCCGCGTGGTCGCGGTGGTCAATGCAGAGAATGCAACCAAGGAATATCTGGGCTTGTTGATGGCCGGCGTCGATCCTGCCACCATCCCCCTGCCCCAGCGCGCCACCCAGCGCGCAGAGGTGGTCATGTAAATGGCTGAAACTCTCGCCGCAGATCTCGTTCCCCAGCCGAAGCCCAATGCCGCGCAGACGCCGCTATGGCGGCGCATCTGGGAAGCCGTGCAGCTGCCGGCGCTCGCGCTGTTCAGCGCCTTCATCGTCGGCGGCTTCATCATCGCGCTGACCGACCTCAAGGTGTTGGCCGCGCTGGTCGACACGATCAATCGCCTCAACACGATCGGCTATCTGTTGATCGCCGTGACCATCGTCGTGCTGGTCGCCGGCGTCATCATCAGCCGGCGGCCCGAAGTCATTTTGTCGCGGCTCGGTTTTGCCGCCACTGGCCGGCAATCGCGCTGGTTCAATATCATCGCCATGATCATCACGATCCTCGCGGTGATTGGGCTGCTCTTTGCCATCGGCTTCGGTGATGTGCTGGTGATGGCCTGGCAAGCTGCGATGCATGCCTATAGTGCGCTGCTCGAAGGCTCGCTCGGCTCGCCTGCGGCTGTGGTCAGCGCGCTGCAAAGCGGCGATCCGCAGCGCATCGCGCAGGCGTTTTACCCCATCTCGGAAGCGCTGGTCACATCGACGCCCTACATTTTTGCCGGCCTCGCAGTGGCGCTCGGCTTTCGCAGCGGCCTGTTCAACATCGGCGTCGAGGGACAGTTATTTATCGGCGCAATCACCTCAGTGTTCGTCGGCTATTCGCTGCAAGGGCTGCCGGCGATTATCCACATCCCGCTCACGCTGGCCGCCGGCGCGCTGGGCGGCGCGGCCTGGGGCTTCATCCCCGGCTTCCTGAAGGCGCGCGTTGGGGCGCATGAAGTCATCAACACGATCATGATGAACTACATCGCCTTCCGCCTGAGCGAGTGGCTGTTGAATGGCCCGATGAAGCGACCTGGTTCAGTGCCAGTGAGCCCGTTCATCGAAGCGTCAGCGCGACTGCCGCGCTTCTTCATGGATCCGATTCGCTTTCATGCCGGCTTCTTCATCGCGCTCGGCGCAGCGATTTTCGTGTGGTGGTTCTTGTTCAAGACAAAATGGGGCTTCGAGTTGCGCACGGTGGGCGCGAATCCACGCGCTGCGCGTTACGCCGGCATGAACATCGCCTTCAACATCATCCTCGCCATGTGCATGAGCGGCGCGCTGGCCGGCCTGGCCGGCACGAATGAGGTCATCGGCGTGAACTACAACCTGGCCAATGCCTTCTCATCGGGCTACGGCTTCGACAGCATTGCGCTGGCGCTGTTGGGGCGCAGCCATCCTGCCGGCGTCGTGGCGGCTGCGCTGCTGTTTGGCACACTGCGCAGCGGCGCCACCCGCATGCAGAACGTCGCGCAAATTCCCGTCGATATCATCTCGGTGGTGCAGGCGCTGGTGATTGCGTTCATGGCTGCGCCAGCCATCATTCGCGCCATCTATCGCATCAAGGAAAGCAAGAGCGTGGAAACGGTGTTCACGCGCGGCTGGGGGAGCCGATAACCCATGACAACAACCACTGCACCCATCACCAGCGCAAATCGGCGGCGCGCGCCGGCAGAATTGGCTGCGCTGGCTGAGCGCAAACGCCACCGCATCATCGGAATCATCATGGTGCTGCTCGGTTTCGCCGGCTTCGCGCTGTTCGCCAATGGCGTCGACCCAGCTTACACTAGCACCTTCGGCCTGAACACTGGCAGCACTTCGCTGATCCGGCTCGGCGATCTGGTCGTGCCGACACAGACGACGATCATCGTGCTGTCCAGCCTTGCGCTATTCATCGGCGGCTATCAGATCATTCGCGGCTTTGGCAAATCGACCAACGCAATTCTCGGCCTGGTGATCTTGTTTTTCATCGCGTCGTTTCTGGTCTGGGCCACTGGCGACAAGTCGATCAACCTCGCGGCGATGCTGAAAAGCACGTTGTTGCGCGCGGTGCCGCTCACCCTGGGCGCACTGTCGGGGGTGGTTTCGGAGCGATCTGGCGTGGTGAACATCGCGATCGAAGGCATGATGCTCTCAGCGGCGTTGACTTCGTCGATGGTGGGCAGCGCAACGAAGAGTTTGTGGATCGGGTTGCTCGCCGGCATCTTCACCGGCATCGCGCTGGCGGCATTCCACGCGGTGCTGTCAATCAAATATCGCGTCGATCAAGTCATCAGCGGCACGGTGATCAACATCTTCTCGGTCGGCATCACCAGCTTCATCTCAGCCAAGTTCCTAAGCGATTTTCAAAACCTGAACAACCCGGGCATCTTTCCCGCTACACCGCTGCCCGGGCTGTCAGCCATCCCGTTCATTGGGCCGATTCTTTTCGATGGCAACTTCTTCCTGTTCGCCATGTTCCTGCTGCTGGTGATCGTGCACGTGGCGCTGTTCTACACGCGCTGGGGATTGCGCACGCGCTCGGTGGGCGAGCATCCGAAGGCCGCAGACACGCTGGGCATCAACGTCTTTAGAACACGCTACATGGCGGTGTTGTTGAGCGGCGCGCTGGCCGGCCTGGCCGGCGCGTATTTCACGCTTGGCTCAGTGGGACGCTTCGACGAAGGCATGACTGCCGGACGCGGTTTCATCGCGGTGGCAGCGGTGATCTTCGGCAACTGGACGCCGTTTGGCGCGTTTGGCGCAGCATTGATCTTTGGCTTTGCCGATTCGCTGCAAAGCCGGCTGGCGATCTTGAGCGTGCCGATCCCTTCGCAGTTTCTGTTGATGGCGCCCTACATCGCCACGATGATCGCGTTGGCCGGCTTGATCGGCCGCACTCAGGCGCCGGCTGCGGATGGCCAGCCGTATACGAAGGAATGATGCCCGATTTGAGATTTCTGATTGTCGATTTACGATTTTTGGTCGATGACATGCCCAGCTTAAAAATGACATGATCGTGAAGTGCAAGGATGTTGAGGACATGAAGTCATAGATTCAAGAGATGATTGAGCCTGACGCGCGCGTGCTAATCTGCTTAATCAGCCATCCGCGCGATCTGGAGATTGCGCGCTGGGATCACTGGTATCGCATCCCGGTGCGCCATGCGCCGGCGGATTACCTCGCCGACTATCTCGCGTTCTACCTCACCCAGCGCTTCGGCGATGAAAAATGGGCCATCCACGAATATGCTCGAGTGCGCGGGCATGAGTTGGTGCGCCGCGTCGATCTCTTCCCCGAATCGCCGGCGCACCCGCGTGCCAACGACCTGTATTACAGAATGCAGCTGGAGCCGCTCCAGCGCCTGCCCCGCCCCATCCCCTCACTGCGCTGGCGGCGCATCGCCTTCATCCAAACCACTGGCGACCGCTTCATGCACGCGCTGGAGATCAGCGAGCTTACCGCGCACAGCAACCGCTTCGTGACGTTGCTGGATGACGAAGAGCCAGACGACGCGTGATAATTTTGGGATGGATTCAGATTCATGTTCATGGTGTGCGATGATCGTGCCGTGCGAATCAAATTAAAATCCATATTCCAAAGTCATGTTGATCACCAACGGCACACTCGTCACCCTATCCGACGCCGGCATCATCGAAAACGGCGCGGTGTTGATTCGCGACGGTCTGATTGCCGACATCGGCCCAACCGACGAACTAACCAGCAAACACTCCTCGTCCTTGTCAAGCAATTCACAATCCAAAATCGACGATCCAGAATCGATCGATGCCGGCGGCAAGTTCATCCTGCCCGGCAACATCTGCGCACACACCCACTTCTATGGCGCGTTCGCGCGCGGCATAGCGGTGCCCGGAGCGCCGGCGCGCAACTTCATTGAAATCCTGCAAAAGCTGTGGTGGAAGCTCGACCGCGCGCTCGACCTGGATGGCGCAAAATATTCGGCGCTGGTTTGCCTGATCGATGCGATCAAGCACGGCACGACGACGCTGATCGACCATCACGCCAGCCCAAATGCGATCGAAGGCTCGCTCGACGCCATCGCCGGCGCAGTCAACCAGAGCGGGCTGCGCGCAGCGCTGTGCTACGAAGTAACTGACCGCAACGGCAAGGACGGCGCGCGGCGTGGCATCGCGGAGAATCTGCGCTTCGCAAAGGCAAGCACCACGTCGGTGAAGGCAGCCATGGGCATCCATGCCGGATTTACTGTGGACGACGACACGCTGGATGCAGCCGTCGGCGCGGCACAAGACGCCGGCCTGCCGATTCACATGCATGTTGCCGAGGACCGCTTTGGCGAGGCAGACAGCGTGACCCAGTATGGCCTGTCGGTTGTGGAGCGTCTGGCGCGACACGGCGCACTAGGCAGTCACACCATCGCCGCGCACTGCATCCACATCAATGACCTCGAAATCGACCTGTTGGGCGAAGCCGGCGCAAAGGTGACTCACCAGCCGCGCAGCAACATGAACAACGCGGTGGGCGTGGCGCATGTGCCTACGATGCTGGCGCATGGCCTGTGCGTCGGCCTCGGCAACGACGGCTTCAGCAATGATGCCTTCGCCGAAATGAAGGTGTGCGACATGCTGCACAAGGTCATCACTGGCGACCCGCGCACAATGGGCGCAGACAAGGTTGTGCAGATGGCCTATGCCAATAATGCAGAGATCGCGCGGTTGTTCTGGCCGGCGATGCATGGCACGCTGGAGATCGGCCAGCCGGCGGATGTGATCTTGATGGACTATCGGCCATTCACGCCGTTGAGTGCTGCCAACCTGCCCTGGCACATGCTCTTTGGCATGAGTGGCGGCATGGTCACACACACCATTTGCAATGGTCATCTGCTGATGGCTGATCGCACGCTGCTCACACTGGATGAAGCCGAGATCACTGCGAAGGCGAAGGAAGCGGCGATGCGCGCCTGGCAAAACGTGCAGGAAATGAAGGATTAGCCCTTGCGAAGGGATTACGCTATCAACCCACGCAACGAAAATCCAGCACAGTCAATTGAATGCGGCGCTGACCATTCCATTCGCTCTCATCGAATTGAAAGGCAAGATCGATGCAAACCTCATCGGCCAACTCAGTGATGCGCTCGCCCATGCGCCAGCCCACAGCTTCCCACGTCGCGATGTCATCTTTTACGATCATGCGCAGGTGCGGCGGTGGACCGCTTTCGTTGCGACCCATGCGCACCGCCCCTTTTACCAACGCGCGCCGCGCAATGAACGTCGGTTTTGGGTTGCCCAAACCGTGCGGCTCAAACTGCTTGAGTTGATTGAGCAGATCGGTGGTCACCTGCGCCAGGTCAAATTCGGCATCGGCACGGATGGCGCGCTGCCAGCCATCCGCCGGCTGCTCGCGCTCGGCCACGCCAAGCAGACAATGTCGCAACTCAGCCAGTCTGTCCTCGGTCGTGGTGAAGCCAGCGGCTGCTCCGTGCCCGCCATGCTTCAACAACAGCGTCTCGCACTCATCCAACGCTTGCGTGATATGGAAGCCATTCACACTGCGGCACGAGCCGCGCGCCTCGCCCGTTTCACGGTCGATGCTGACGACGACCGCCGGCCGGTAATACTTTTCCATTAGTCGCGCTGCCGCCAGGCCGATCACGCCGGCATTGAATGACTCTGACGCGGCAAACAGCAGCGCCGGCACTTTCTCATCCTCTGCGCCACTCAGCGCCAGTTTCTCTGCATCGCGTGCCATTGCCGCAGTGATGCCCTGGCGCTCGCCATTTTGCCGGTTCAATTGCAATGCCAACGCATTCGCAGTCTCTTTGTCTTCAGTAACGAGCAACTCATACGCTGCCCGCGCATTGTCCAGCCGGCCCGCCGCGTTCAAGCGCGGACCGATGGCAAAGCCAATCTGGCCGGCAGTGACTGCGCCCTTGCGCAAGCCGGCCGCCTGCATGAGCGCGGCGATGCCCACACGCGGCGCGTAGTTGATTTTCTGCAGGCCGGCGCCCACCAGCCGACGGTTCTCGCCGGTCAGTCGCACCACGTCGGCCACCGTGCCAATGGCAACGTAGTCGAGTAATGCGCTTACGCTTAAGCCATTGCGCGGCATGCCCCGCCGGCCAGCCTCGCTCAACAGGGCCTGCGCCAGCCGCAACGCCACGCCGACGCCGGCAAGATGCTTGAACCCATACCTGCAATCTGCCCGTTTTGGGTCGATCACTGCCAGCGCATCAGGGATGCGCTCATCTTCGAGGTCATGGTGATCGGTAACGATCAAATCAAGGCTAATCGCGCGGGCATGCTCCGCTTCCTTGAAGGCGCGCGCGCCGCAATCGACCGTAATGATGAGCGACACGCCCTGCCCTTTCAACATATCCAACGCCGCGCTGTTCAGGCCATAGCCCTCTTCAAAGCGGTCAGGGATGTAGACGCGAGCCTGGGTATTCAGCGCGTCCAACGTGCGCTTCATCAGCGCGCAACTGGTCACACCATCGCAGTCGTAATCGCCATAGATGGCGATCTGCTCGCCCTGCGCAATTGCGTCGAGGATGCGATCGACTGCCTTTGCCATATCGGCCAGATCCATGGGATCGGGCTTTGGATACTCGCCAGTGAGAAAGGCGCGCGCATCAGCCGGGTCAGTGTAGCCGCGCGCGTAGAGCGTCTGCGCGGTGAGTGGGTGCAAGTCGTTGAGCGCGGCCAGAAATTCAGGTGGCGCCGGCGGGGCAATGATCCATTCGGCCTTCATGGAAAAATAGTTGAGTCCACCTTTTCAGGTGGACTCCATCTTATCAGCCTAGATCCACTTTTGATTCCGGCAAAAGTCGGTCACAAGGGGGATGCTGAAATGTTTGCCCTGATATGCCTGATAGGCATAGTAGAGCGTGATGCCCAGCCACACCAGCGGCACAATGCACCCGATGATGGGGATCAGGCCGATGATGAAGCCGGCGATGAGCAACACCACGCCCAGCGCGATGCTCTGCACGGCATGAAGGCGCAGGAAGGAGTTGTTCTTCATCGAATCGGACACCAGGATGACGATGCCGATGATGGGGATGGGATACGTCAGCGCGGCCAGCAGCCTGTCATTGCCACCCTCGGTTGCAACAGGCGCAGAATCGATGACGTTCTCGACTGCGGTTGGAGTTGCGTCAACTGGGGATGGAGCCGGCTCGGGCTGCGATGCCGGTTCAGGATTGTTGGGGGTTGGTTCACTTGCCATTCTTGCCTGTATCTCCTTGCTCGCCAATCGCAGGCGCCGGCGAGCGAATGTAATTGTAGGACATACGCGCCCTTTTTGTTGACAGCCAAATGACTGAAAGATGACCATTACAATCGCGCTGGCAATGCGAGATGTTTTGATCGTGCTTGCAACCCTTGGCTTCATCGCGCTGGCCGGCCTGTTTTTGTATTGGCAACTGGTCGTGGCTGAAGGCGCATATCTCGGCACGCGCATCGTAACGCTGCTGTACGACCGTTTTGCGCCGCGCTACGACCGCGTGAAGCAATACGACAAGGCCGGTGATGCACGGATGCTGGCAGAACCAGTGTTGCGACATGCGCAGGCTTCGTCCCCTCCGCCTGCGGGGAAGGGGTCAGGGGTGATGGTCTTGGACGTTGCCACCGGAACAGGCCGGCTACCCGAAGCGCTGCTGTTGCAACCGCGCTTCACCGGCCGTATCGTGGCGCTGGATGCCAGCGCCGGCATGCTGGCGCTGGCGCGCGAAAAGCTCGGACAACACAGCGATCGTATTGAATTCATCCAACGTGACGCGCACACGCTGCCCTACCCCGATGCTGCGTTCGATGTGGTGACCTGCGTTGAAGCGCTGGAGTTCATGCGCGATTGGCGCGGCGCGGCGCGCGAGATGCTGCGCGTGCTGAAACCCGGCGGGCTGCTCATGCTGAGCAACCGCATCGGCCCGGATGCCTGGAAGCTGCCCGGACGCGCAGTGCCAACAGCTGCATTTTGCGATTGGCTGCGCGACGCCGGCGTGCAGCACATTGAGCGCCGCGCCTGGCTGATCGATTACGATCTGGTGACTGGAATAAAATCGTAATCATGCTCAATCAAGCGCTTGCCTATGCCCGCGAACACCGCGCCAAATTCCTGGACGACCTGCTCGAATACCTCGCCATCCCCAGCGTGAGCGCGCAACCCGAACACGCCCGCGACATGAAGATGGCCGCGCTCTGGCTGGCCGAACATCTGCGCGACATCGGTGTGAACGCCGAGGTGATGGAGACGCAAGGACATCCGCTCGTGTATGGCGAATGGAAGAGCCAGCACCCGCACGCGCCGACCGTGCTGATCTACGGTCATTTTGATGTGCAGCCGGCGGAGCCTTTCGAGCTATGGAACAGCGACCCTTTCAAGCCGGAAGTGCGCGATGGCTTCATCTATGCGCGCGGCGCCGACGACAACAAAGGCCAGCACCTCGCGCACATCAAAGCGGTCGAATCCCTCTTGAAATGCGAGGGCACGCTGCCAGTGAATGTGAAGTTCCTGATCGAGGGCGAGGAAGAGATCGGCAGCGCGAATCTCAGCGAGTTCATTGCAGGGCACAAGGATTTGCTGGCCTGCGACTGCGCCATGATCAGCGACGGCGCGCTATTCAGTCTCACCCAACCGATAGTGACCTATGGCTTGCGCGGCCTGGTCGGCCTCGAAGTGCATGTGCGCGCGCTCGACCATGACGTGCATAGCGGACATTACGGCGGCAACGTGCAGAATCCGGCCATCGCGCTGGCGCAGTTGCTGGCCACAGTGAAGGACGCGCAGGGGCGTGTATTGATCGACGGGTTCTACGATGACGTGCGGACGCTGAGCGAAGCTGAGCGCGAGGAGATCGCACGCGTGCCATGGGGCGAGGCCGAGATTCGCCGCGAAACGGGCGCACTGACCGTGCTCGGCGACCCTGACTTCACGCCCAACGAGCGGCGCGGCGCGCGCCCGACATTCGAGGTCAATGGGATGTGGAGTGGCTATACCGGCGCCGGCGGCAAGACCATCATCCCCGCCACCGCCCACGCCAAGATCACCTGCCGGCTGGTGCCGCATCAGGATCCAATGAAGGTGGGCGCTGCGGTGAAGACGCACCTGTTGAAGCATGCGCCGGCCGGCGTGACAGTCGAGGTGGATATGCGTGGCGGGTCGCCGGCGTCACTGGTGGACCGCGATGCGCCCCAGATGCAAGCCGCCATCGATGCGGCAACCGCCACCTACGGCAATGCACCCTACTTTGAGCTGGAAGGCGGTTCGATTCCGGTGGTGCATGATTTCATCACGCAATTGCAAAAGCCGGTGCTGCTGCTCGGCTTCGGCCTGCCCGATGATGCCATTCACTCACCCAACGAACGATATGCCATCGAATGCTTCGAGAAAGGCATTGAGGCAAGCATTCGATTTTTAAGCGCGCTATAAGCAAAAAACCCGACTTCCTGGAAGTCGGGTTTTTGATGCGCTGTAATCGCAGCTTTCGCGGCCGAAGTGGCAGCTTTCCAATCGAAAGCGCCGAATCACCCTTACGCAACCCGCGCGCCAGTCACTTTCTCTTGCTCGACCTGCGCCTTCGCCACGTGGCACGCGACGAGGTGACCCGGCTTCAACGCCTCCAGCGGCGGCTCAACCGTCTTGCAGATGTCGATGACAAACGGGCAGCGCGTGTGGAAGCGGCAGCCGCTTGGCGGATTCACCGGCGATGGCACATCGCCCTGCAGGATCATGCGCTCACGTTTCAGCGTCGGGTCAGGCATGGGGATGGCCGACA
The DNA here is from genome assembly GCA_964590135.1 of uncultured Anaerolineae bacterium. GTDB lineage: Bacteria > Chloroflexota > Anaerolineae > J036 > Brachytrichaceae > JBDHWI01. The sequence continues at coordinate 41,789 of CAZPVX010000028.1, forward strand.
GCAGCGCCTCGGTGTAGGGATGCAGCGGATCATGGAAGAGCGACTCGCGATCCGTCAACTCCATCATCTTACCGAGGTACATCACGCCAACGCGGTCGCTGATGTGCTCTACCACGCTCAGGTTGTGCGCGATGAACAGATATGTCAGGCCAAACTCACCTTGCAGATCCTTGAGAATGTTCAGCACCTGCGACTGGATCGACACGTCGAGCGCAGAGACCGGCTCATCGCACACGATGAATTTGGGCTGCAGTGCGAGTGCGCGGGCGATGCCGATGCGCTGGCGCTGGCCGCCGGAGAACTCGTGCGGGTAGCGGCGCGCGTGATAGTCTTCGAGACCGACCTTCTTCAGCATCTCGATTACGACCTCGTTGCGCTTCTTCGCATCGCGCATGCCATGCACCAGCAGGCCCTCGCCGACGCTCTCACCGACCGGCATGCGCGGGTCAAGCGAGGAATATGGATCCTGGAAGATGATCTGCATATCGCGCCGAAGGGACTTCAGCTGACTGTCATTCACCTTGAAGACTTCCTTGCCTTCGAAAATGACTTTGCCGCCGGTCGCCGGCGTCAGCCGCAGAATCGTGCGGCCAACGGTCGTCTTGCCGCAGCCCGATTCACCCACCAGCCCCAGCGTCTCGCCCTTCTTCACGGTGAACGACACGCCATCGACGGCCTTTACATGCGCCACCGTCTTCTGCAGCAGGCCGCCCTTGATGGGAAAGTGCTTGACCAGGTCGGTGACTTGCACCAGGTCTTCGTGATTATTGAGGTTGCCGTTTGTGGTCATCGAATGTGTTGCGGATTTGCGATTGCGGACATCGCGATGAACTCCTCGCGCGCGCAATCTGCAAACCAAAATCAAAAAGCTAATCGTAGAGCCAGGTGCGAACCCAGTGACCAGGTTCTATCTCGCGCAGTGGCGGCATCACGGTGCGGCACTTCTCGCGCGTGGCGCCTTCGCATGCGCGGCAACGCGGCTCGAAACGGCAGCCGGGCGGCGGGTTGAGCAGGTTCGGCACCGAGCCGGGGATCACGTCCAGCCGGCCGCGCACCTGTCCAAGCACCGGGATCGAGCCGAGCAGACCTTGCGTGTAGGGGTGCAACGGCCTGCTGAAGAGCGTCTTCACGTCGGCTTGCTCCACCACCTGGCCGGCGTACATCACCACCACGCGCTCGCACATCTCGGCCACCACGCCCATGTCGTGCGTGATGAGCAAGATCGATGTGCCAGTCTTCTCTTTCAGGTCGCGCATCAGATCGAGGATCTGCGCCTGGATCGTCACGTCGAGCGCGGTGGTCGGCTCATCGGCGATCAGCAGTTCCGGCGCGCATGCCAGCGCCATCGCAATCATCACGCGCTGCGCCTGACCGCCCGAAATCTCGTGCGGATAGGAGTGCGCGCGCTTCTCCGGCGAGGGGATGCCAACCATGCGCAACAATTCCACCGCGCGCTTCCAGCCGGCCTCGCGCCCCAGATCCTGGTGAATGTTCAGCACCTCAGCCACCTGGTCGCCGATCTTGAAGACCGGGTTCAGGCAAGACGTGGGTTGCTGGAAGATCATCGAGATGCGATTGCCGCGAATCCTGGTCATCTCCTTTTCTGGCATTTCCAACAGGTTTTGCCCATCAAAGAAGATCTTGCCCTCGATGATTTTGCCCGGTTGGCCGACCAGCCGCATCACGGAGAGCGAAGTGACGCTCTT
>CAZPVX010000028.1:43504-64010 GCA_964590135.1 uncultured Anaerolineae bacterium
CTCTTGCCGCAGCCTGATTCGCCAACGATGCCGAGCGTCTCGCCGCGTTTCACATACAAGTCAACGCCGTCGACGGCCTTGACCACGCCGTCCTCGGTGTAGAAATAGGTTTTCAAGCCCTGGATATCGAGCATCAGATCGCTCTTCGCGCCGTTGCTCGCTGGGGCGGCTTTCGTCGCCGTTGCTACTGTCATGCGTTACTCCTATAAAAGGTTCTTGCGAATAAGTGCTTAACGCTGCGCAATGGGGCGGAGAATAATCGCATCCCGCCGGCTGCGCAAGTCCAATCACATCATTTACATCTACATCTTCAAGCGCGGATCGAGCGCGTCGCGCAGGCCATCGCCGATGAAGTTGAATGCCAGAGAGCAAATCAGGATCGGGACGCCGACGATGATCGGCAACGAGCGCTGCTCGAAGATGAAGCGCTGCGCCAGCGACATCATGTTGCCCCATGTCGCGGTCGGGTCTTGCACACCCAGGCCCAGGAAGCTGAGTGCAGTCTCGGCAGCGAAGGCGCTCGCCAACTGCTGCGTAAAGGCGACGATGATCGGGGCCATCGCATTCGGCACGACGTGCCGGCGGATGATGCTCGGGCTGGGCATCCCCATCGCCTTCGACGCCTCGATGAAATCCAACTCGCGGATCGACAGCACCATGCCGCGCATCAGGCGCGCCGTGCCGATCCAGCCGAACACCACCAGCACCAGAATCAGCGCTGCCACCGAGCGCGCCTCATTCAGGTCCTTGAGCAGCATCACATCGCGCAGCATGGCCAGAATGAAGTCCGGGATGGGCAGCAACTTCGGATCGGTGATCAGGATGGACGCGACGATGAGCAAAATCGGAAAGTCGGGGATGCTGGCCATCAACTCGAGGAAGCGCATGAGCAGCGTGTCGATGATGCCGCGATAGTAGCCGGCGATCGCGCCGATGGTCATGCCGATCAACGTGCTGAGCGTCGCGACCAGCACAGCGATGGTGAGCGTGACGCGCGCGCTGTAAAGCAGGCGGGTGAAGATATCGCGCCCCAGGTGATCGGTGCCAAGCAGGTGCGTGCGGCCATCGGATGCGACAGACATGGGCGGCGCAAAACGCGCGCCTGCAGTGATGTCGATGTCGTCGCGGCCAAACGGCGCGATGATCGGCGCGAGCAGTGATGCGATGAAGATGATCGTCAGCAGGATGAGCGACACCACCGCCAGCCTGTGCTTGCGGAAGCGCCGGAGCACAATCTGCGTCTGGCTCTCTGATTTGATGAGCGCGTGCGCGTCATCTGCTGAGCGGGCGTCGATTGCAGCAGTTGCCATGATTTATCTATTAGCTCATCCGAATGCGCGGGTCGACGACGGTGTAAAGGATGTCGGCCAGCAGAAAGCTGAACAGCGTCAAGATGGTGCTGATAAGCAGAATGGCCATCGAAACCGGATAATCGCTGCGCACGAGCGAATCATAGAACAGCCGGCCCAGCCCAGGCCAACTGAAGATCGTCTCGGTGATGATGGCGCCGCCGAAGAGCGCGGGGATGATGCCGACGGCCAGTGTGATGAAAGGGATCAACGCATTGCGGAAGGCATGCTTGGAAATCACCACCCGCTCTGCCAGACCCTTGGCGCGCGCGGTGCGCACATAGTCCTGCCGCAACACTTCCAGCATGCTGCTGCGGATGAAGCGCGTCCAGCCGGTCAGGCTGACCAGCGTCAGCACTGTCACCGGCAAGATCAGGTGCCAGATGCGATCGCCCAGCGATTCAGCCTCAATCGCCCCAAACAGCGGCACCGTCACATCGGCATTCGAGGTCGCCAATTGCGGCGGCAGATAGGGCAAGCCGAGATCCTTGAAGGTGAGTGAAAAGAGCAGGATGCCCATGATGCCAAGAAAGAGCGTGGGCATGGACGAGCCGAAGAAGGTTAGCGTGGTGACGATATAGTCAAAGCGTGAATACTGCTTGACCGCCGAGATCACGCCGATGGGGATGGAGATGGCGAGCGCCAACAGGCTGGAGATGCCCATCAGCAGCAATGTTGGCAAGATGCGCGTGCGAATCAGATCCATGACCGGGCGGTCGCGCAGGATCTGCTGCGATGCGCCAAAATCGCCGCGCAGCACGCCATTGCTGATACGTCGCTGCGGGTCCGTCAGGTCGCGCAGATAAACAGGCTGGATGCAATCAGTCTCAACGACGGAGCCATCCGCAAAGACGAGCTGAGCCTTGCCCTCTTTCAGGCAGCCGATTTGCATGCTCCCAAACATCTCCTGCCCATTGATGACAATCGGGCCGCGCGGCTCACCGATCAGCCAGCGCGTAAAGCGCGGGATGTGATAGAGGTCGAGGTCGCCGCGCTTCATCACACGCTCAACCGCGCCGGGGTCAAGCCGATTTTTGCCGCCCTGCGCGATTTCACGCAGTTGCTGCAGCGGGCCGCCGGGCGCGATGTAGAACAGCATGTAGGAGATGAATGCTGCGACAAGCGTGATGATGATGATTTGAACAACTCGCCGGATCAAGAAATTCGTCATACGCCTCCTCTGCCTGCACGATTTAGAATGGGAACTTAAGTGTTTTTTATAAATGCGCAATGAGCCGCCGGCATCATTTTCCGGCGGCTCATTGCAATCACGGCGCTACGAATGCTGAATTGTAACGAGCCATTCGCCTGCGCGCCCTCTTACCTGATGTTCAGGTTCATGTCAATGTGCTCCCAGGTCGGGGTGGCCTGCGAGAACACTTCGATCGGCTTGCCAGCCTTCTGCGCGTCCAATACGGCCTGCACTTCAGAGCCGGCGCCCAGTGTCTCGGTGCCAACGATGTCGACGTCACCGGCCAGCAGCGCGGCCACCGCGCCGGTCGAGTCACCGAAGAACTGCACGATGACCTTCTTCACTGCCGGCTTGGTCGGGCCCTGGTAGTTCTCGTTCGCTTCCAGCGTCATGCGCTGGCCCTTCTCCCAACTCACCAGCTTGAACGGGCCGCTGCCAATTGGCAACTCGGCGATCTCAGGCAGCGTGGCAAAGTCCTTCGGCGCAACATCGGCCAGCGTCTTGCCCTTGTAGGCGCCTTCACTGGTGATCTCCTGATGCGCAGGGTAGCCACTGCCAGGCGGCAGATAGTAGAAGGGCGGCTGATAGCCAGGCACAAGTGTCTCGACAACAGTGTTGTCATCCGGCACTTCGAAGCTGACGATACGGTCACAGCCAAAGTAGCTCACCGCGCCAGAGGTGCGATCGCAGTCCACCTTGAAGCCCAATTCACGATCTGCCTTCACGACGGGCTTGCCATCCGACCACATGTCGGGCTTGTACTTCCAAGTCACCTTGATCTGGGCAGCCTTGGCGCCAGCCGCCGCCGGCGACTCGGTGCCATCCAGCGACTTGACCATGACGTCCTTGACCTCTTCATCGGTCGGCTGGCCATCCTTCAGGTTGACCACCTTGTCACCCTTCAAAGCGTATGCCTCGCCATCGGAGCCGACGAAGCGATCCCCATCCTTCAACTCAACATCGGTGTTGGTCGCACCGCCGTTCTCAATGGTTGGGAATTCATCGTTAACCAGGCCGACAGCCTGATAAGAGAAGTCATAGGCGGTATTCACTACGCCGCCAACCAATTGCATCACTACGCGCTGCACGGCTGCGCTCTCCACCAACGAGAACATCGACGCCGGCTCCTGCGTGAAGGCCAGCACGACGGTGTCCTTGCCCGCCCACTCAGCGGCGTTCGCGCTGTAGTACTCGGTCGGGTTGAACTTGACGTTCTTGATCTTGTTGCTGTAGGCGCCGGCCTCTGCACGCTGGAACAGTGGCAGGCTGACCATGTCCTTCACGAACTGATCCTGATTCGTGGCGTAGAACTTCTTGCGGTCTTCCACGTTCAAGGTGTTGTTCGCCTGAAGGATGGCATCGCTGGCTTCCTTGTTGCACCAACCCATGTAGTTCTGGCCGGCCCAGCCATTCGCCGGTGTCGGGATTTGGTTGCAGGCATACAGCGTCACGCCGCCCGGATCCGGCTCACCGACCCAGGCATACGCGCCCAACTCAAAGTCGCGCCGCGCCAGGCCCGAGTTGCTGCCGAACCAGATGCTGCCAGGGATGTGCGAGCGCTGGATGATGATGCCGCAGGCGGCCATCTGCTTCTCGAACACCGCGGCCCACGTCTGGCGGAACTGCGCGTTGGTGGTGGTGAACTTGAGCGTCAGCGGCTCACCGTTGGCATTCTGGCGCACCGAGCCACCATCAGGCAACTTCCAGCCGGCGTCATCGAGCAACTTGCCGGCGGCGGTGATGTCATACGTGTAGTCGATGTTGTTCGGATTGGCATGGAACGGCGAGATCTTGGGGATCCAGGTATCCATGCGCAACTTCGCGCGCTCCTCTTCGCTCAGGAAGGGATAGGACACCGCGATCAGCGCGTCGCGGTCAGTGCAGTGCGCGATGGCCTGGCGCACCCTGACATCACCAAGGATGGGGTGCGGCGTGGTCCACTCGGCGGCCGGCGCAGCGGTCACTTCGATAACCTGGGTTTCCTTCACGACAACGGTGCTTTCAACCTTCTCTGGCTCGACGGGGGCGGCGGTTTCGCGAACCACGACGGTTTGCACCACCGGCGCCGGCTGGGAGCAGGCTGCCAGCACCATGCTGGCCATGGCAGCCAGCGCAAGAACGGCATATGGTTTTCGGTTCTGCATTTGAATGGATTTCCTCCTGATGAGATGCTTCCACGGTTGTAATGATCCTGACGAACAAATCCGTCATGGGGTCAGAAAACGGGTGAACAGAAAGGGGCATCTGTCCTGTAGGCGTTCCTCCTCTTCATGCCCGGGCTGGGCAATAGGGACTCCAAATCTTCAAACGTAATGCTTATCGATTATCCTTGACGATAAACTGGCTTGTCAAGCATTTTATCAACGAAATAAAAAAACGCCGGCGCAATGGCGCGCCGGCGCTTTCATGCCATCCTCAATCAACCTGAAAACCGATCGACTGGCCTCACTCTCCAGTTCAAGCCTTCTGCTCTTCACCCAGGTGCGGCCGAATCTTGTTCATCAACTGCTCCTTGGGGCGAAAGCCCACCAGGCGCTCGACCGGCTCGCCGTCCTTGAACAGAATCAGCGTCGGGATGCTCATCACGCCAAACTTCATGGCCGTGTCGCCATTGGCATCCACATCAAGCTTGCCGACGGTGATCTTGCCCTCATTTTCATCGGCGATCTGCTCGACGATCGGCGCGATCTGCCGGCAAGGCCCGCACCACTCCGCCCAAAAATCCACGAGCGTCACGCCCTTGCTCACCACCTGGTCGAACGAGCTATCGGTTAGCACGACTGCCTTTGACATCTTCCTGTCTCCTGTTGACTCCTGTAGTTCAGTTGTTCGATGATTCAAACCTGCGTGATCATACCGCGCTCGGATTACCAGATGCTGAGAGACTGATGGTCGGGCGTTGGGATGAAGAGAGGGGGTGCGTTCATCCATCGATCTCTCTCACCAGCCAACACCCCCTCATCCCCTCATCTTTGCGAGCTTTTCTGCTTCGCCCATCAGGCGCGCGATCTCATCGAAGCCGACCTGCCAGAATGCCGCAGCGCGAATGTCGATGCCGATGGCTGCCATCTGCTGCGCCGGCGAAGCGCTGCCACCCGATGCCAGCAGGGCGCGATACTTTGGCTGAAAGCGCTCACCCTCACGCCGATACATGCCATACAGCGCCAGAACCAGCAACTCGCCGAACGAGTAGGCGTAGCAATAGAACGGCGTATTGATGAAGTGCGGGATGTACGACCAGCCCCATTCATAGCCTTTGGTCATGTTCAACGCATCGCCGTAATACGGCGCATTGGCTTGCAGCCACAACTCGCCAATCTTCGCGCCGCTCAGCCGGCCCTTCGCGCGCGCCGCGTACGCCAACCCTTCGAAGCGCGTCAGCACGGTCTGGCGAAAGACAGTGGCGAAGCTGTCTTCTAGTTTGCCGCAGATCAGCGCCAGCCGCTTCTGTGGGTCATCCATGTCGGCCAGCAGCGCGTCGAATACCAGCATTTCGGAGAACACGCTGGCCGTCTCGGCCACCGGCAGCGATGGGTGATAGTTGAACAGCGTTTGTCGCGACGCAAGCAGGTCGTGCATGCCGTGACCCAACTCGTGCGCCAGCGTCATCACGTCGCGCATGTCGTCGTTGTAGCTCATCAGGATGAACGGGTTGGCCGAGGGCGTAACGCCGGCGCAGAACGCCCCGCCACGTTTGCCCGGACGCGGATCTGCGTCGATCCATTTGCCATCGAAGAAGCGCTGCGCCATGTCGCTGAACTCCGGCGAGAAGCGATCCAGCGCGCGCAGCACGATGTCCCTGGCCTCGGGAAACGTGACCGTTTCCTTTACATCGAAGAGCGGCGCATATTGGTCGTAATACTCCAGCTTCGGCAGCCCCATCAAGCCGGCCTTGAGCTTGAAGTAGCGATGCGCCAGCCCATAGTTTTTCTCCACCACGCCGAGCATCGTCTCCACCGCAGCGCCATCGATGTCGTTGTCGAGGTGGCGCGGTTGCGCCGGATCGGCATAGTTGCGCAGCCGCAGGTTCACCAGATGATCCTGAAAGCGTGTGTCGTAGATGAACGACGTCAACTGGCTGTGCTTCTCCAGCGTGCCAAAGAAGGCCTCATGCGCGCGCCGGCGGGTCTCGCGGTCTGGCCGGCGCATCAGCGTCAGCACTTCGCTCTGGTTCAGTTCGCGCAATTGCCCCTCCACCTCCATCACATATTTCTGCGACGAGGTGAACTCGGTGAATAGCTTTTGCCACGCGTTGATGCCGGTGAGATCCTTGTCGTTGGTCAGTTTCTCCTCGGCCTCGCTCAGCGTGTGCGGCTTGAAGCGGCGCTGACTGGCAAGGTGATGCTGATAGGTCACCAGCAGCGGGTCATGCGTCAGTTTCTCGGCGATGGCATCCTCCAGCGCCAGCCATTCCAACTCAAAGAACAGCACCTTGTTTTGGAAAGCGGTGAGCGCCTCCTCGACGCGCTGCATCAGCGCGCGATGCGCATCCTTCGTGGTGTCGGCGGCGTAGAGCAGGCGCGAATATGCGCCCAGGCGATAGGCTGCATCGGCCAGCGCCTCCGCTTCCTGCAAGCCGGCAAGCAGGTGCTGCGCCGCCGGCCCGCCTGGCGTGTGAATCGTGCCACGAAACATTTTGTCGAAGGCATCCGCGCGCGCTGTGAGCGATCTCAGTGTGTCGTCGATGCGCGGGTCATCTGGCGCGGCATACAGCACGCTCAAATCCCACGCCACGCCGGCCGCGCTCCTCTCGTTCGTGCCGGCAGTCACTGCGGTTTGTTTCTCAGTTAAATTCATTTCCCACTCCCTTTTGACTGCCCTTGTGATGGTTTGATTATCGGCGATGTTCTTGCAGCGCAAGCGAAGGCAGGGATTCAAAAGGGGTGGGCATCAGCCGAACGGATGCCGGCCGCGATCGTGCGCAGCACGATCAACTTGTTTCAGGCGAGGGACTTGCCCAAAAACGCGAGCAATGCGCTGTTGAACAGCTCAGGCCTCTGGAGCGGCGCGAAATGGCTTACACCCGAGAGGAGGACTAACTCGGCGCGGGGGATGCTCTGAGCGAGGTATTCGGCGTGTTCGCGCTTGATGAATTCATCCCGCTCGCTCTGCACAATCGTCACCTGCACACTGATCTTGGCCAGGTCGCGCGCTGAAAAATTCGGCTGTGTTTTCTGCATGAGATCGACCGCCGCAGAGAATTCATCGAATTGATCGGGCGTGGCTGAGAGTTGGGCGTAGTCTTGTTTGTGCCGGCTGAAGCATCGTCCGACAGCCGGTGTGAATACAAATTCTTTGGCGCCGCTCGGATCCATGTTGCACCCAAAGAAAAACACTCTTGCAACCCGGGCTGGGGTCTGCGAAGCCAGCACCAAGGCTGTGCAAGCGCCGTCGCTCCAGCCAACCAAACTTGCCTTCGCAAGATGCAGCGCATTCATGACAGCAACAACATCGGAGGCCATCAACTCATAGCTGTAAGGCCGCGCGTCACGCGTGCTGCGGCCATGGCCTCGGCTGTCAATCAACACGACCTGATAGCCGGCCCCTAGCAACGCCGGCACCTGATAACCCCAATTACCGCTATGGCCGAGACCGCCATGCAAGAGCAGCACCGGCGCGCCAAAGCCGTAGCTGGCGAACCAGATTCGCGCGCCTTCATTTTCAACGTAACCCTGGTCATTCGTGGCCGGCAAAGGCGCAGCGCCCTGCGCCTCAAACAGATGCAAGTCATCATCCTGCATTTTGGGTTGCCTCTCTTTAATTCTTCCGATGCTGCATTACACTTCTTTTCACAAAATGGACAATCCGGTTCTCCGCACCACCGTGCCGCATCGTGGTCGCATCGTGTGCATTCCACCGCACCGCGACGCCACCCGCGCCGACCTCGCTGCACAGGTCGATTACCCCATTCCCGGTCTGTGGGAACAGTTCAGCTTCAGCGTCGCCGGCGACCTGCTCTACCGCAGCCGGCGCGTGCTGGATTGGGTGGAGCAATACGACGCGCCGCTCTCGGTGATCGATGCAGATTGGGTGCGCACGCGCACGCGCGACATACACAACCTGCTGCAAAAGGCGCGCCTCAGCACGCGCTACACTGCCGACACTGAGATTTACTACGCAGCCAAAGCGCGCATGCACGCCGGCGTGGTGTTGCCGGCGTATCAGGCCGGCGCGCTCGGTGAGACCAGTTCGGTGCAAGATCTGCTGCACCTCGAACTGCTGTGGCGCAACAAACTCCTCCCGCGCAACTTCAGCATCTTGAGCAATGGCTTCAAACTGCCGCCGGAGCGACTGGTGGATAAGGCGCAGAAGAAGCGCATGCCGTTCCTCGACGACTACGCCTCGACCATCATGCGGTTGCACAATCGCGGCCTGCCCATCACGCCAATCCTCGATTCGATGGACGAGGTGACCTGGTTCAGCGAATATGCGCCGCGCAAAGGTATGGATGTGGGCGTGCGACTGGCCTTCGGCAAGGCAGCAGACCGCGATGCACTGGCATTGTCAGCTGCCGGCTTCGGCCTGACGATGGGGCAGGCGCGCAAAACGTTGCAGCAGATGGCGCTCCATCCGCGCCTAACCCCGCGCATGTTGCATGCCATGGTCGGCGCAGCCGAGACAATGCCGATCCCTGTTCAGGTGGAAGGCGCGCGCCTGGCTGCGCAGATGTACTTCGAACTCAAGCGCATCGCGCCGACGCTGGAGTCGCTGAACTTCGGCGGCGGGCTGCCGCCGTTGGCCGAGAGCTACGATCATTTTGAGTTGCTCACCCAGATCATGCGCGCGGTGCAGGAAGAAGCGCGGCGCGCCGGCTTCCCCAGCGACGCGCTGCCCATTCTGGCATGGGAGCCGGGCAGCCTGATCGCCGCCGAAAGCACCTTCAACATCCTGCCGGTGCTGGCGATCAAGCTGCAAGGTCACGTGTCATCAGCGCCGCTACTGTTCGGCATCGTCGATGGCTCGTTCATCGAGTCGTCGATCGACGGCCTGCTGCTCGGTCACGACTTCCCCATTCTGCCGGCGAACCTCGCCACGCACCGCGCATACCCGATGTGGTTGCGCGGCGTGACATGCGACTCGATGGACATCTGGCCGCCCAGCACAGTGAAAACGCGTGACTGGCTGCGCTTGCCGGTTCCGCATCCCAGCGAAAGGCTGTATGTGGTGATGGCGCACATTGGCGCATATCAGGAGTCGCTCACCGGCAAGGGTGGCGTGAACCACTGCGCGGTGAAGGAGCCGGCGGAGATCATCCTCGACGATGGCCATGAAGTGTTGATGCCAGGCAACGCCTCATCCAAAGATCAGGCGCATTTGCTCGGCTACACCCGCGGCGTGTTGAATTTGCTCGCAAGCTAGGAAAACACGAATAGCGGCGCTGCTCTTCACCGCTATTCGTGAGGGGAGGGGAAAGTTAGCTAGATTAGGAGCGACGCCGCATCAAGGGTGCAAGCTGCGGGTAGCGACTGCCGTGTTCGCGCACAAGGATGATACGGGTCAGCACCACCTTTGTGGGATAGGGCTGACCGCGCAACGCACACAGCCATCTCTCCAGCGCTTCCTCCATCATCAACTTCGCGTGGTCGTGCAGTTTCTTGATCATGCGAATGTGCCTCCTTTTGCACGCGCTTATCTGCGCGGCGAACGTGCATTAGGATAGCGAAATCGAATCTGAGATGCCGGATGGAAAGCCGGCGATCCAGCAACATCGTCGGCTCATCGTTCTGTTCGCTGTCTGCAAGAGTGCAATCTTCTTCACCCACGATTCCGCGACGAACCTAAGCGCAATCTGCCTGAAACACGATGGAACGACTGGGTTTCAGTCACCTTCTAAGTATCTCCGCAAGATTGCAATTTAGTTCAACCTGACGATCTTGCAAGCAACAAGACGGCGGCAAAGATCAAAAGCCCGCCGGCGACCTGCAAGGCGGTCAGCGGTTGCGACAGAAAGATCAGCCCAAAAATCGCTGTGCTGATCAGTTCGCTCGTGCTTATGATCGATGTCTGAGATGCGCCGATGCGCGGCATCGCGGCGAGAAAGAAGAGAATGGGTAGTGCCGCTGAGAGCACAGCCAGCGCCAGCACGCCGAGCCAGCCCACAAACGCGATGTTGAGTTGCAACTGTCCGCTGGCTGCGCCGAAGATGAACAGCGCAGCGCCGGCGGTCAGTGTGATCACTGCGCTTTGCACTGCCGGCGGCGCATCGCCATGCGCCTTCGCGCCAATGATGATGTAAGTCGAGTAGATCAGCGACGCGCCCAGTCCAAATGCGATGCCGAGCCAGTCATTCGCGGCTTGCGGCGCGCCAAGCGTGAGCAGCGTGCCCGCCAGCGCCAGACCCAGCGAGATCATCTTGATCTTTGTGAATCGCTCATTCAAGAAAATGCGCGCCAGCACCGTGACGATGGCGGGATACGTGTAGAGCAGTATGCTCGTCGTGGCAATGGGGATGCGCGCCGCTGATGACAAATATGCGGTCGATTGGCCGATATAGAGCAGACCCATCAACATGAAGCCGGCGACCTGCGCGCGTGTGAGTGTGAACGCCCCACCCCGCCCCACCACGATCCAGATCAGGAGTGAGGCAATGGTGAAGCGCAGCGCGAGCGCAGTGACGAGGTTGAAGCCGGCGGCGTTGGTGATGCGAAAGAGGATCGGCAGCGTGGCGAACAAAACACCTGAGGCGAAAGCCAGCGCGATGCCGGCAAGGCGACGTTGTGGCATGATGAAATGGAGAGATAAGGAAATAGAGGGGTCAGGAGATCGAATGAGGGATTGGACGGCTGCACGTTTGCGCCGCTGGCAGCGCAACCTGCGCCATCTTCACACGCGCGCCACATAGCTTCGCAGGAGCGCAGCGCGATGATCGATCTCGTCGGCGCTGGCGCGCAGTATGTGTATCGCGCCGTAGTCTTGCACACACAAAGACGCTGACACGGTGCCCGTAATGGCTGCGCGCACGGGGTCGCCGTGCTGCGCGAAGTCGGCCATGAAGCCGCCGCAGAAGGAATCGCCGGCGCCAGTCACATCGACCAGCTTCACCGGCAGCGCCGGCACATGCCAGAACGCACCACCACTCTCATGCACCAGCGCGCCATCTGAGCCAAGCTTCTGCACCACGATGCGCGGCCCGCGATCGGCAAACCACATCGCGCACTGCTGCGCGCTCATCTGCGCATCTTCCTCGCGAAACAGACTCGACACTTCCTGATCGCTTGGCATGAAGACATCGAGTTGTGACAGCACCTCTTCGACATAGGGCATGAGCGCCGGTTGCATCGCGCGCTCGCCTGGATCGGCGCTGATGATGCCGACGCCATGCCGGCGCGCAGCCTCTGGCAGATAGCGCTGCGTGCGAATGCTGCTCGGCCCCATATGCAACGCCGCCACGCCTGATGCATCTGCAGGCTCACGATGAGTCGCTTGCCTCGCATCAAAATACGCATCGAGGTCTTCCGGCGTCACCGCCAATGGCTCGTAGCGCAGCGGATCATCCTGACCGGGGGTGGAATGCACGTAGTCGCGCAATTCGGCGGGCAGCGGCGCGCCGGCGCGCGCGAAGTGCAACGCCGGCTCGGTGTCCACGCGTTCGTCATTGTTGATGTAGGCGTAAAACGTGCGATGGTCTTGCGCGCCGGCGATGCAGCGGATGCCGCGCACATCGAAGCCATAGCCGCGCAGATCATCGATCCAGCCGCTGGGGTAGCTCTCTCCGGCGCGCGCGAGGATGGCAACGTGATCGAGCCAAAGCTTCGCGCCGGCGGCAGCAAATAATGCATTGCCGCCCATCTCCATCAGCCGCACATCATTCTGCGCAGTGATGATGTAGTCGGTGCGCAAGCCGCCACAACACAACAAGGTTGAATTTTGAACTGCAAATGGTGAATCAGTCATGCGTCACGAGGCCATCCCTCGATTCGAAATCCATCACTCGCAATGCAAACTCACCCGGCGAGCGCGACGAGTTCCCTGACCAGGTTTACATCCCATTCAACCGGGATGCCGTTTTGCGCCGGCAGACCGCGCCGCAAAAACGCGCCATGCACGATGTAGTGGTCGGCGCGATTGGCGAAGAATTGCATCGCCTGCGCCGACGCGCCGCCGCCGAGGATCAGCGGCACCGGCAGCTTGAGCGGCTTCACTTCGTCGAACATGCGCAGCGAATGCTCCGCCGAGCGCCCGGTCAGCACAAGGCCGTCAGCGCGGCCGAACGTCACCGCCTGCCAGCACATCTCGGTCAGCGGGATCGGCGCGAGCGGTTCGCCAAGCCGGTCATACACATCCGCAAAAATCTTGATGTGGGCAGCGTTCAAGTGGTGGCGCGCGCGAATCGCTTCATAGGCGCAGCCGTTCAGGATGCCCTCGGCTTTCAGCATTGCGCCAACGTAAACCTTCAGACGCACGAACTGCGCGCCGATGGCATTCGCAATTTGCAGCGGCTCCTTTGCGCCGTGCTGCATCAGGCACACGCCAAGCGCAACATCGGGGAAGGCGCTGCGCAACGCCTTGCCAACCTCGGTCATGTGCGAGACGGTGTGCTCAAAGATCTGTGGGGCGAGCGGCACGTCGTTCACATCCTGGAAGTAGAACGCCCGCACACCGCCGTCATGGGCAATCTGCGCGTGGATGAGCGCATGTTCGATGATTCGGCTGAGCGGCTGCGCATCAGGTCGAAAGGATTCACGCGACGGCAGCAGGTGCAACGCGGCGATGATCTTCGGGAGCGGTGCAGTTTGAGCAGTCATAGAGCCTCCATCGGCTACAGAATATAGCGGTCAGTTTCTCAACAATCTGAGGGGAGCAGCAATCCTGCGTGAGGCAGTTCAATCAACACGCATGACACAATTCCACAAGCTGCGCTCCGCTCCGCATGCTGATCCCATTTGACAAAGTGGTCCGAGCAGTGCATCGAACTTGCACAAATCAACCTCTATGCAGGCTGGTGCGGAGCCGGCGGATCAGATCGCTGACCGCTGGCTTCGATCCGATAACCGGCCTCCTCAGCCTGCTTCATCGCTTGCAACGCTGCGGCGCGCGCAGCCTTCATCGCAGCAACTTGCTGCGCCGGCGTCTTCTCTGCATCCATCACCGCGTCGAACGCCACGCCAAATGCCAGCGCCTTCATCAATCCATCAAACGTTTCTTTGTTGAAATAGGTCGCGCCGTCGTGCGCATTGGCCTGCAAGAGCGTCTGCGCGTGGGAGTCATCGAAGAGCGGCGCAAGATCTATCGCCGGCGCAGTCGCCCCGGCAGCCGGCTCGCCGCGCGCAGGCTTCGGCAGCGCAACCTTCAACAGCGAACGATGCGCCATCAACCGCACCTGATGCGCCGCTTGCCAGGCCTCGCTTTCCTTCAAGCCGGCAGCCAACAGCGCCGCCTTCAACCCATCCACCCACTGCCAATCCGCCATCCACCGCTTCAGATTGTCATCTGCATCGCTGTTCAGTCTTGCCTGCCCCATGCGATGCAGCAGCAGCCAGGCAAACAGCGTCGCCCAGTTCACCTCATCGTTCGCAGTCACGCCGGTAGCAGCCTGCACAGTTGCCTTGGTCAGGCCGAATGCGGCGATGATGTCATCGCGAATGTCGTCGGCAATGAGGATGTCGCACGCATCTGCGCCAAGATGATCCTGAATCTGAATGAGCAGCGTGCCAGCTTCCGCGGCAAGCAACTCGGCCAGCGCAGCGCGCTCGCGGGTGGCCTTCGCGCCGGCCTTGAGCTTCACCGCGTCCAACAATTGTCGCATCGTCTCGCCGTTCACCAGGCGTCGGAATGCATACGTGATCGGCGCGATTTTGATCATCGTCAACGCCTGCTGCACGCTTGGCACACCCCGCCCATCCAGTTGCGCATTCAACTCGGCGTACGGGTGCGCCTCATCGGTCACCACCTCGCGGATGTCCATGAACACGTGGCATTTGTAGGCGCCGAGTTCGACATACATGCCGCGCTCGCACAAATCCTTGCTGCTGCGAATGAATTCCTGCCCGGTCGCAAGGTCGTGGAAGATGGTGAAATAGTTGTCATCATGATGCAGACCCAGCGCATCGCCGAGCGTGGTCTGCTGCAAGGACTGGGCATCGATGGCCTTGTCGATGTAGCCGACGGATGTGCGAATCCAGCCTTTTGCCTCGGCAAATTTGTTGTGATAGATCACCAGTGAGCGCTCATCGTGATAGCGATTGGAATATGCAAACACATCCTCGATCACGCCACCGCCAGCCTCCCAGAAATCGAACATGCGGAACTGGTCGACGCCGGCGAACAGATAGCGCTTCTTCAGCAACGGGAAAATGTCGCGCGCATGCCGCTTCACCAGATCCTGATCCGGCCATTCCCACAACTTGGGATAGCGGAACTCCATGCCATATTTCTCGCCATAGCCCTCGATCTGGCCATGGCCGAACATCGGCAAGCCGGGCATGGTGCACATCATCGTCGTGATGCCGAAGTACTTGTCGCCCTTGCCAAATTGCTCGAGGGCAGTTTTCTCGTCAGGGTTGTTCAGGAAATTGACGTAGCGCCGCAAAATCTCTGGATCGAACTCGACAGTGTTCTTGATCAGTTGGCGATATTCGTCATTCTTCTCATCGCGCAGCATGTTCATGAATGCGCTGTTATAGACGCGATGCATGCCGAGCGTGCGGACAAAATAGCCTTCGAGCATCCAGAACGCCTCGGCAAGCAACAGCGTGTCGGGGATTTCGACCGCAGCGCGATCGACCACCTCGCGCCAGAATTCATTCGGCAGCAGCGCCTCGAACTCCTCGGCAGTCATGCCCATGCCGGCGCGCGATGGAATCGCCCCGCCTGCACCCGGCTCGGGGAACCACAGCCGGCGGATGTGGCGCTTTGCCAACACCATCGCCGCATCGAACCGAATGACCGGAAACTGCCTCGCCACATCCAGAATGACCTGGATGACCGCCTCGCGCACGTCGGCCTTCAAGAAATCAAGCTGCGCGGTGTCATTCCACGGCATGGCCGTCCCGTCATTGCCGTGATAGATGTAACGCGCATCGCCGGTCCATTTGTCGAGCCGCTTGAACACCACCGCTGCGTCGCTCCGGCTGTAGTAATGATCCTCAAGGAAGATGCCGACGCGTTCATCGCTCGACAGATCGGGCCCGTTGAAGGTGTAGGACGGAAATGGTGGATGATTGACCGAGAGAAAATAATCCGGCCGCTCAATCACCCATTTCGAATCGATGCCCATGTGATTTGGCACCATGTCGCTGGCAAGGCGGATGCCGCGCTGCATTGCGCGCTGCTTCAAATCTTCGCAGGCTGCCGGCCCGCCCAGGTCTTCTGCGATGCGATATTCATATAGCGAGTAGGCCGACGCCACCGCATCTTGCGCGCCCATCATCTGCTTGATACGCTGCGAGGCCGTACTGCGCTCCCACAAGCCAATCAACCACAATCCGGTGAAGCCCCACTCCGCCAGCAGGTCGAGCTCTTCATCCGGCACCTCATTCAGCCGAGTGATGGCGCGCTGATATTTGCGCGAAAGCTGGTCCAGCCAGACATAGGTGTTCTTTGCCATCAGCACCAGGCGTGGCATCCACTCGCGGTCGGGCGTGTAGGCTTCATATTCGTGAATGGTGATGTCCTGGCCGCCAGGCATCACGTTGCCGGTGCGCAAATCCTCAACGGATGGCACGAAGGATTGCGGGTTGCCATCCCCCACCCAGCCAAAACTGAGCGCAGCCTTCTGGTCTTCCTTGATCAGATCGAGACCGGTGAGCAACTGTGTCATCACGCGCGCAAACGCCTCGCCAAAATGCGGCGACCAGCGCTGCTGGATGAACTGCAATTGCCCTTCGAGCGAATCCGGCGCGGTGAGCGCCGGCGCGCGCAGCATCTCGATCAGCGTCTGGTTGTCGGGCCCAAACGCCGGCTGGCGGTCGAAGAATTCCTGCAAGGCCGCGACAACCTGCACGTAGGCTGTGTTCTCCCTCAGCGCAGCATCGTCGAACAACTCGGCAAAACGCGTGAAGGCTGGATTGTTATTCTCCAACCACAGCATCAGCTGTTCTTCGAGCGCATCGACGCTATGGGTGGAGAGATATTCCAGCGCGGTTTGTTCACCGCGATACACCGCCGGCGGCGGGAAGGCTTCAGCGAATTGCCTCAGCGCGTTGTGCACCACCTCAGCCCCGAGCTTCTGGCCGGCAAAGTCGAGCGCTTCGCTGAAGATGCTATGGTTGACGTTCCGTTGCCGGCGCATCTCATCGTCATAGAGATCGATCACCATGTGCGACAACTCATCGATCAACCCCATGGCATTCACATCGCCGGCGGAGACATAGCGATCAGGGAAGCGCGCCATGTCGCGGCGGTCGTTCATCTGCTGTGCAAACACGCGCGCAGCTTGAAGGTTCGCCAGCACGGCATTGCCGGTGAACTGAAAGAGCGACTGATCGAAATCGTAGCGGTCGCGCGCCTGGCGTGAGATGTGGAATTCCATTGGTTGGGATTGTAGCCGCCGGCAGGTGGCTATGCTCTGGCCTCTTCCGCTGAAATATGCAACTGTGAGAAGCTCCGCCTGACTGGCACCGGCTCAATGATCGGCGCAGCCTCACCGGCCTCCACCATGCGTTTGATCAGGCGCGCGCGCAACACCGCCGCTGCTTCGGCATACGCAGCCCCGCCGATGAGATTGTTCAATTCATGCGGGTCAGCCAGCAGGTCAAACAGGCTCTCTTCAACATAGCGCGGGCTGTCTGCATGAACGTTGCCATCCAGCCCAGGCGCAGTAACGCAATATTTCCAGCGCCGTGTGCGAACGGCGCGCCCCACCTGCGTCTCGCTGATCTGGATGAAAACATCATCCGGCCACACCATATCGCGTTTGCGCACCAGCGGCAGGAAGGAGCGCCCCTGCATGGCCGGCGGCACATCGACGCCGGCAGCATCCAGCAACGTCGGCGGGATGTCGATCAAGCTGACGAGTTGTGCGATGCGACCGCCGCCATCAAAGCCGGGCCCGGTCACCGCCGTCGGCACGCGGATCGAGCTTTCGTGGCACGAGCGTTTGTATTCATCATTGCGCGTCTTGAAGTGATTGCCGTGATCGCAGGTGTACAGCACGATCGTGCTGTCGAGCAGATGCAAGCTCTTCAGCGCATCAAGAATGCGACCGAGCGCTTCATCAAGCCGCTTGACCATGCCGAGGTAGCCGGCCATGTGCCGCTGTGCCGAGCCACCCAGCGACGGCAGCGCAGCGAGGTCCGCCGGCATCCAGCGATTGGCATAGCGTTCGGCGTAGCCATCCGGCGCGGGATAGTCGTCGCGATGGTTCTGATGATGCGGCTCAAGATATGAGACAAACAGGTAGAACGGCCGGCCCTTTGGCGCGGCGAGGTAGCGAACGACGGCATCGGTGAGCGCGTCGACGCGGTAGCCGGGCAGATCGACCGGCTGGTTGTCGCGGTCAAACAGGCGCGTTTGATAGGCATCCGAGGTGAACTCCAGCAGATTTGAGGCCAGCCAGTATTCGTAGCCCCCGCGCTCACGCTCAATCGTCGGGCCCTCATCGCTGCCCAGATGCCACTTGCCGATGTAGCCGGTGGTGTAGCCGGCGGCGCGGAAATGATGTGCGAGGGTCTTGGCATCCGCCGGCAACGGGATGCCGTTCTTGAAACAACCAGTGCTTGTGCCATAGCGGCCGGTCTGCATCTCTGAGCGCGCCGGGCCGCACACTGGCTGGCTGGTGAACGAGAAATGCACGTCGGTGCCGGCACGCGCCATGCGGTCAAAATTCGGGGTCAGTTCGAGCGGATTGCCATGCACGCCGGTGGTGTCCCAGCGCTGCTGGTCGCTGAACAGGACGATGACGTTGGGTGCCATGCGCAGAATTGTGCTACAACCTGCGCCGGTTTGCCCACTCACTCATCAGCCATCACAGATGATGGTGCACCTGCAAGCTGCGCACACGAAATTCCTTTTGCTGCGTGGCGCGTATGCCCTGCACCGCCGCAGCCGCTGCGCTGAGCGTGGTGAGCAGCGGCACGCGGTTCATCACCGCCGCATAGCGGATGGCCTGGCTGTCGGCAAATGACGTGCGCCCCAGCGGCGTGTTGATCAGCATCTGCACCTGACCACGCGTGATGAGATCGACCACATGCGGCGAGCCTTCGCTCACTTTATTCACTGCAATGGCGGGGATGTGCAGCTTGTTCAGCCAGGCGGCGGTGCCGGCGGTCGCGTAAATCGCGAACCCCATCTGATAAAGCTCCTTCGCGATGCGTGTGACTGCGCCCTTGTCGAAGTCATTCACTGTGATCAGCACGCCGCCTTTCGTGGGCAGCGAGCCGCCGGCGCCCATCTCGGCCTTCGCAAAGGCATGACCGAAGGTCGAGGCATGACCCATCACCTCGCCAGTGCTGCGCATCTCCGGCCCCAACTGATAGAACGCGCCAGGGAATTTGTTGAACGGCAGCACCACCTCTTTCACGAAGAAGCCATCCAGCTTCGGCTCCTTGGTGAAGCCGATCTCCTTCAAAGTCTGGCCGGCGGCGATGCGCGCGGCGATCTTGGCCAGCGGCGCGCCGGTGGCCTTGCTGACGAAGGGCGTGGTGCGGCTGGCGCGCGGGTTCACCTCCAGCACATACACCACATCATCCTTGATCGCGAGTTGCACGTTCATCAAGCCCCTGACGTTGATGCGCAGGCCGATGCGCTGCACGTAGTCGCGAATGATGTTGAGATGATATTCGCTCACCTTGAAAGGCGGCAGCACGCACGCGCTGTCGCCACTGTGGACGCCGGCCTCCTCGATGTGCTGCATGATGCCGCCGATCACCACCTCTTCGCCGTCAGCCACCGCATCCACATCGATCTCAAACGCATCCTCAAGGTAACGATCGATCAGCACCGGCGCATCTGGTGACACGCGCGTGGCCTCGGCGATGTAGCCTTTCAGGCTGTCATCGTCGTACACGATGCCCATCGCGCGCCCGCCCAGCACATACGAGGGTCGCACCAGCACTGGATAGCCGATGCGATGCGCGACTTCCTTCGCCTCCTCCAGCGACATGGCTGTGCCATTCTCCGGTTGGGTGATGTCAAGTTCCTCCAGAATCGCCGCGAATTGCTCGCGATCTTCAGCCAGCGCAATCGCCTCTGGCGATGTGCCAAACACCGGCACTCCATACTCCTTCAGCTTTTGCGCCAGGTTCAACGGGGTCTGCCCGCCGAATTGGCACAGCACAGGCACTGGTTTCGAATCACCTGATTCACCCTGCAAAATGCCCGACTCGTTCTCCCACACGTTCAACACGTGCTCCAGCGTAAGCGGCTCAAAATACAGCCGATCGGCAGTGTCATAGTCGGTGCTGACGGTCTCGGGGTTGCAATTGACCATGATGGTCTCGTAACCCAGATCGCGCAGCGCGTAGCAGGCATGCACGCAGCAATAGTCAAACTCGATGCCCTGCCCGATGCGGTTCGGGCCGCCGCCCAGGATCATGATCTTCGGCTTGCTGAACTGTGGCGCGCTTTCATCATAGCCATCGTAATTGCTGTAGAGATACGGCGTGCTACTCTCAAACTCTGCGGCGCAGGTGTCCACCTGATAGAACGCCGGCGTGACGCCATGCCGCTTGCGCAGTGCGCGAACTTGCAACGGCGCGATGGCGACGCCATCGGCTGGCTGCAACAGTTTGGCGATGTAGGCATCTCCAAAGCCCTCCTGCTTGGCGCGCAAGAGCAGATCACGCGGCAGCGTATCTGGCGAATGCTGCACCAACTCGCGCTCGGTGGCGATCAGATCTTGCAACTGGCGAATGATCCAGTGATCGAACTTCGTAATCGCGTGGATCTGGTCGGCGGTTGTGCCCTGACGCAGATGCTGCATCACATCGAACAGGCGGCCGGCAGTGCCGGCACCGAGTTGATCGAGCGCCGGCAGATCGCCGGCGTTCGGCGTCAGGCCGATCTTGCCGATCTCAAGGCTTTGCAC
>CAZPVX010000028.1:64029-64266 GCA_964590135.1 uncultured Anaerolineae bacterium
TGTTCAACGCCTCTTTGAAGGTGCGCCCCATCGCCATCGATTCGCCCACACTCTTCATCTGTGGTCCCAAAACGCTGTCTGCGCCGGGGAATTTCTCAAACGCCCAGCGCGGAAATTTCACCACCACATAGTCGAGCGATGGCTCGAACGACGCCGGCGTCTTCTTCGTGATGTCGTTGGGAATCTCGTCGAGCGAGTAGCCAACCGCCAGCAACGCGGCGATCTTGGCGATGGGAA
>CAZPVX010000029.1:0-63732 GCA_964590135.1 uncultured Anaerolineae bacterium
TGTTTGGCTATACGTTAGGCATACCAACCAACGGTTCGCCATACCCGCTGTTCAGCTTCAGCGGCCTTTTGCTGTGGACTTTCTTCGCCAATTCACTGACCTTTGCCATTCCCAGCCTGGTCAATCATATGAATCTGGTGAACAAGATCTACTTCCCGCGTGAGATCCTGCCGATGTCATCGATTCTGGTCTGCGGGATCGATTTCGCGGTTGGCGCGGCGCTGTTGATTCCGATGTTGATTATTTATCAAGTCCCAATCGGCGCCTATGTTCTGCTGATCCCTCTCATCGTGCTTATTCAATTTGCATTTGCGCTGGGCTTGGCGTTCGTGCTGACCACGACGAATGTGTTCTACCGTGATGTGCGCTTTATCATTCCCCTGATGTTGCAGGTGTGGCTGTATCTGTCGCCGGTGATCTATCCGGCCAGCCAGGTTCCAGAAGTCATTCGGTCAATCTACTTTTTGAATCCGATGGCCGCGCTGATCGAGTCGTTTCGACGGGTGCTGCTTTACAACCAGGCCCCAGACTGGCCAACACTGGCCTTGGCGGCTGGGATATCGCTTTTGTTTCTGATTTTCGGTTATCGCTATTTCAAATCGGCCGAGCGCCGCTTTGCGGACGTCATTTGATGGATTTGCCATGAGTGTTGTCATTGATGTTGATTGTGTGTCGAAGAGCTATGTGCTGGGTGCGGTGCAAACCAGCCTGCGCGAGGCAATTGCTTCGGCGGCGAGCAAGGCATTCACGCCAGGCAGGAAGAGGACCGAGCGGGAATTGTTCTGGGCGCTCAAGGATGTGAGCTATCAGGTGCAACAAGGTGAGGTGGTGGGCATCATCGGCCACAACGGCGCTGGTAAAAGCACCATGCTCAAGCTGCTCTCGCGCGTCACGCATCCCACCAAGGGCAGCATCCGCACACGCGGGCGGATGGCGTCATTGATCGAGTTGGGCGCCGGCTTTCATCCAGACCTGAGCGGGCGAGAGAATATCTTCTTGAATGGCTCCATTCTGGGCTTGAAACAGGCCGAGATACAGCGTCAATTCGACAGCATCGTGTCTTTTGCCGGGCTTGAGCAGTTCATCGACACCCCGGTGAAGCGATATTCCTCTGGCATGTATGTGCGGCTGGCATTTGCTGTCGCATCGCATGTCATGGCTGACTTGCTGCTGGTGGATGAAGTGCTGTCTGTGGGGGATCTGAGCTTCCAGGATCGGTCGCTGAAGAAAATGCAGGAGTTGCGCGACAACGGCGCGACAATCGTGTTCATCTCGCACAACATGAACGCCGTGAAATCGTTCTGTCAACGCGCACTTTTGATGGATCACGGCCGGCTGGTGGGCAGCGGCACGCCGGCACAAATCATCCATCAGTATGAGGTCTTGCAATACGAAGCCAAGATGCGCAAGCAGCGCGAAAAGATGGCAAGCCAAGACACGGGTGAACTGAAAGACGAACCAGTGATGACCAGCAGTGCCAGCGCCTTCAAACCCAGCATCGCCAATGTTGAGGTGCTTGCTGAGGATGCAAAGCCGACGGAAGCGCTGCATGAGGCCGGCGGCATGTGCGTGCGCTGGGAAACGCAGGTGCCGGACACCGTCTTCAAGCCCAGCTACTGCCTGCGAGTGTGCCGCGCCAGTGATGAGTCCACCTGCTTTGTGCTGTGGGGGGCGAATATCAACGTGATCCAATTGCATGGCATGGCCAAGGTGGAGGTAAACATCCCGCGACACAGCCTGATCGCCGGCAAGTACTATGTGGAGATAACACTGAGCGACGGAGGCACGCGGGAGACACTTGCGTTCAGTCCGCGCACCTCCTTTGTCATTTCAGGTGTTGTGCCAAGTGAGGATGAAGGTTTCTATCACCCATTGGCGGAGTGGCAATTTGCGGAACCAATGCCTATCTGAAACAAGGTTGGCATTCATCTATGCCGGCCTTGCTGTCACGTCGTGCATACGATCGGCACAAATGCGCGCATTTTCTGATTATCTGGTATGGCAGCACTCAGAAAGACCACTGCCGGCCCGCTGAAGGGCGGGCTGAGAGATACGCTGCCGCCACCGCGAACCGATTTTGCGTTGACCGTCTGGCCACTGTTCACATCATGCCAGCTCACATTGAAGCGATTGCTGGTTCCTGATAGATCAATGGTGATGGCGCCGCCATCAGGGTTGAGGGCGAGATAGGTCACACCTGGGTGCGCCAGCATATAGCCAGTGGAGGCGAGGTCGCCGCGAGGGGTTGTAGCTGCCAGATTCATGCGCAGCGCAAACTCACGCGTTTTACCCATCGCTACTCGAATGCGCTCTTTCCACTCGTCTGTGCCCAGATCGTCCATGAAAATCGTGTTTGAGCCGCGCAGAAACGCCTTCCATATCCAGGTTGCGTCGCCGCCGATGCCAAAGACATGATCGGTGTCAGCCATGATGGGCTTGCCACCTTGAGCCGGCGGCGGATTGCTGTCGAAGCCATCAAGGCTGCCAGGCGCGAACCAATCGGCTGGACTGTCATATAGCGGCTCGTTTGAACCCTTCCAATCCGGCGAAGTCATGGCGATCAGGTGCTTCATCGGTTTGCTTGCGATGTACGATCGGGTGAAGCGAATCAACTCATATTGCCATTGCACAGACTCCATGCCGCTTTCGTTGGAGATCTCATACATCACGTTATCCAGGTCATTTACCGTGTCGATCACTTTGCGGATGAAGGCCTTCTGAAATTCCAGCGCCTGCGGGTTCTTCAATTCATGCAATTCGTAGCCCTGGCCATCGTTGTTGAGGTCGCCGTTGATGTTGTTGATGTTGTTTGCCTTGTTGTAGGGGTGGCCCTTCCAGGGGTTGTCCACCACTTCGTCGCCTTTTACGCCGACGCTCCATCCGTTGAAAAACATGATTGTGGCATAGATGCCCTTGTCACGCGCCTGAATGACTCGTTCGCGCATTCGATCGAAATAGGCCTGGTTGAATCGCGACAGGTCGAATTTGGGCTGGCCGTCCAGGGCGTTGCCCGGCCCGGTGCGCTGATAGGGCATGGGGTCGTTATAGTTGCCGTGCCCCCATGTCGTCCATCGCGCATGTTCCCACGTCCAAAAGCGAAGATGATTGTGACCCAGGGCAACCATCCGATCAAGATAGCCGGCATAGTCGAATGCTTGCAGTGGAAGGCTTTCCCCGCTGTCCTGAAAGACATACCAGTAATGCATGCCAGTCAGATAGACAGCCTTGCCGGCAGCGTCGGCGAAGTAGCGGCTATTGGTGGGATGCACTCGCAGCGGCCCATTGGTTGCAACTGCGGCGTTGGCAGGCGTGGCTGGAGGCGGGCCTGCGGCCCACCCGGGACTAGACTGTGTGCATGCCAGCAGGGTGATGGACAACCACAGACCAGCGGCTGGCAGTTGAAAGTAACGCTTGGTTGAAGCCATATTTGAGTTGTTGCCCGACGAAGCGTATCAGCTGGATACGGCTGCGCCGGCGCCTGTTGCAGATGCAGGCCCGCAATAGATGACGTTCATCTTGACATAGATGACCTTACCCCGCATCCGGCCTTGTCTGCTGCACGCCGAGCCTACGCTCCTGCAACACACTTGCCCTATGTCAGTTGACAGGCATGTGAAATGCCGTCGCAAACACCATTTTGCAGAACTATATTACTCGATACGACTATCAAACATGCCACCTGCCCATCTGGTGTCGATCCGTGATGCCAATAGCAGGGAACGCCGGCTTGCGCGCAAAAATACTTTCAGTTCAGGCAGTGGGCAAATTGTTGGTTTCTGAACGCCGTGATTTTTCCGCGATGCATGTAGGGGAGGTTTCGTTTGGATGGCTGATGTCACTGTTGTAATACTGACCTATAACCGCGCTGCAATGCTGCCCAGCGCGATCGAGAGTGTGCTCGCCCAAACACAACGCGACATCGATATTCTGGTGGTGGATGATGCATCAACCGACGACACCCCTCAAATCATGGCAGGATACAGTGGCAATGTGCGCTACGTGCGCAGAGCGGTGAACGGAGGAGAGGCGGCTGCCCGAAACACCGGCTGGCGCAACACAACCAGTGAGTTCATTGCATATCTGGATGATGATGATTGCTACGAACCGGAGAAGATCCGCAAGGAACTGGCGCTGTTAAGGCGGCATCCTGAAGCCGGCCTGGCATATTGCCGGTATTACTACATGACTGCTGATGGTCGCCGGCTCGATTCGAGTGTGTCTCTGCCAGAAGGTGATGTGTTGGATGATCTGTTGATGGGCTGCTTTGTGCTTTCGCACGCGCCGTTGATCCGGCGTGAATGGCTGGAGCGTATTGGAGGATTTGATGAGGCGCTGGCATTGACGACAGACTGGGATGCATGGCTGCGCGTGTCTCTTGCGGGCTGCCAGTTTGTGTGTGTGCAGGAACCGCTGGTGGGGTATCGCATGCATGGCGGAAACGTGACCAAATCCGTTGAAAAGTGGCTGCGTGATGGTGAAACAACGCTGGAGCGCGCGTTTGGCAATCCGCGATTGCAGTCAAAGCCGCAAGCCTTCAAGGGTCGCGCGATCGGCATGCATTATTTTCGTGGCGCCATGGCCTATTATCACTCTGGCGACTGGGAGATGGCGCAACGCGCTGCGCAGCAGATGCTCCAACATGATCCGGCGCTGTTACAGGATGAGAATGCGCTGGTGGCGCGAATGTGTGATGCTGCCTTTGACCCGCGCTGCACAGCGCCCCTGGAGTTTATCGCCGGCGTATTCGATCATCTGCCGGCTGATTTGCGCGGGCTTGATCAGCGTCGCGCTGACGCCCTTGCCCGCGTGCAGATCGAGGTTGGGCTGCGCGCCATTGCCCAGGAAAATGCCGGCCTGGCTGGCGAGCACTTCGCAGCAGCTCGCGCGCTGGCGTCTTCGCAAACGTTGGAAACGGTCTTCCTCGATCGTGTCCATCATGTGGCAACTGTGGCGAATCTTGGCGACCCCGGGCATTTTGTGGATTGCGCGATCCAGCTGGCTGATGGCATGATCGATGCGCCGGGCCTGCGCCGACAAGCGCGCGCCAATTTGAACATCGCCAAGGCATTCGAAGATTTTGTAACAGGCCGTCGCGATCGCGTGCCAATCGGGGTTGTCACTGCGATTGTCAACAAGCCTTCACTTGCATTCAATCGTGGCGTGATCAAGATCTTGGTCAAAAGCGTCATGTCTCCCAATGAATAAAACCCATGGCACGAGTGTCAATTGTCATTCCCACTTATAACCGGCTTGACCTGCTGCCCTTTACACTGGACAGCGCGCAATCGCAAACCTATCGGGATCTGGAGATCATCGTGGTGGACAACGCATCCGTCGACGGGACTGAAGCGTTCATGACTGCCCGCGCGTCGGCAGACCCGCGCATTCTCTACATCCGAAAACCCGTGAATGAGGGCATGATTGCGTCCTATACCACTGGCCTTATGCGTGGCACAGGCGAGTTTTTCTGCACGTTGGATTCCGATGACACAATCGAGCCCGACAAGGTTGCCAGACAGGTGGCTCTGATGGATGCGCGGCCTGATATCGACATTTGCTACACGCGCTTCTGGAATATGGACTCTGATGGCCGGCGCATCAACAAGACCTGGCTGTTGCCCGAGGGACATACTCTGCCCACGCTTCTGCAGGGCTGTTTTGTATGCTTTGCATCCGTCATGATGCGGCGCGAGGCGCTGCTGCGCGTAGGCGGATTCGATCCGAATATCGCGATGGTGGACGATTGGGATATCTTGCTGCGCTTTGCCATCGATGGCAAGCCGTTTGCTTGTATTCAGGAGCCGCTTACCAGTTACCGGTTGCACCGCAACAACATCACTCGCAATGTCAACAACGAAGAGGTTGCACTGATGCAGATCTTCGAAAAGACATTCGCAAATCCGCGCTTGCCGGCGGAGGCGGCTGCCATGAAGCCGCAGGCTTATACGGCGGTGCACTTGTGGCTGTCGTATGGCTATCACCACAATGGTGATGCGGAAAATGGCCGGCGTCACCTGGCCGAGGCGATCGCGCTGAATCCCGATTGGCAGCGCGACCCATCGCACCTGTCGCTGCGACTTCGCGAGATGGGTTTGCACATCCGCGTGGATGACCCGGTTTCATTCATGGCCAACGTGCTTGGCCATCTGCCGGAAAATGCACCATTGAGCGCGATGGATCGCGAGCGAGTGATGGATGCAGTTCGGCTGGGCGCAGCGCTGCGCGCCTACAACCGTGGTGACATCGATGCCGGCCGGCAGCAGATGGATGCATTGGCGCGGGCGCATCCGAGCGTGCTCAACGATCACGAAACATTTGAGAGCGTGCTGATTGAGCAGGCGATCACAGCGCTGACCGACTCGCCCGGCGATTTTGTGCGTCTTGTGCTGTCAAACATGCCGGCGTCGGCTGCGCCGTTGACGAAGCGCTCGCACTCGCTTGTGGCCAATGTGAATATGTTGAGCGCGTTTGGCAACTATGCCGTCGGCAACCGCAGGCAGGTGCCGGCGCAGGTATTCGCTGCAGTGCGTCATCGCCCCTCACTCTTGCGCAACCGCGGCGTGCTGTCGATCTTTGCAAAATCTGTGCTGGGCCGGCAGGGAGCCGCAGGGTGACACGCGCATCGATCATCATTCCAGCATTCAACCACGCGCATCTGATTGGAGACACGATCTGCAGCGCGCTTGCACAAACCGATGCCGAGCCTGAGGTGATTGTGGTAGATGACGGCTCCACAGACAACACGCGCGAGGTGGTTGCCTCTTTTGCCGGTCATGTAACCTATATCCGACAGGACAACGCCGGCGTATGCGCCGCGCGCAACCGCGGCCTGGCTTGTTCACACGGCGACCATGTAATGTTTTTGGATTCCGACGACTTGCTGGCGCCGCATGCTATCGCGATCAAGTCTGCGCTGTTGGATTCGGATGCTCGCGCGGCGCTGGCCTATTCTGCATGGCGCTACGTGGGTGAAGACGGCGTGCGGGTGCTGGATGAAGTGCATCCGAAACCACAGGACGACCTGCTCCAGCGCCTGCTGTTGCGCATGCTGGGTTTTCCGCCAGGCAACGCGCTCATTCGTCGCGTCATACTGGAAGAGGTTGGCGGCTGGGACACTGATCTGGCTGGTGCAGCAGACACCGATTTGTGGATTCGGCTGGCTGATGCCGGCCACACGTTTGCCTATTCCGATCGCGTACTGTTCAACTACCGCATTCTGCAAAGCAGCATGTCGCGCAACTATGCGCGGCAGATCAAAGATGAATTCAAGCGGCTCGACAAATACTTTGCGCGACCAGATCTGCCGGCGGAGATTGCGCGCTTGAATCAGCGCAGCCACGCCATCGTGCATCTGGAGGCAGCCACCCGCTGTTATCTTACGAGCGACATCGAGGGTGGCAAAGCCCATTTGCGCGACGGCTTCCTGCTTGCGCCGGAGCTTGCGCACGACCGTGAATGGCTGATGAGTTGGCTCGCCGGATTTGCCCTGGAGCCGTTGGTGAAGGAGCCGATTGAGGTGTTGTTGCGCATACTCGACAATCTGCCAGAGGAAGCTGGCCTGCTGCGGCGTATGCGTCGCGAAATTATTGGCGGCTATCACGTTGCTGCGGCCTTTGCTGCAAATGACAAGGGCGATTACAACGCTATCGTTCAGCATGCCTGGCCGGCCGTCAGCATGCATCCTGCGATCTTGCGAAATCGCGGATTCCTGCGCCTGTGGCTGACTGCAATATCACGGGCTGGCCAGCAAAAAAGCACTGCATGATGCGCCGGCTATTGTAAAAGCGGGCTGAAAAACCTTGCAGAGTTGTCGTTTGCCGGACGACTAACAGGCAGAGTGATGAATGTGGAGGGGTTGACCGCCGGCGTAATTGTTCCGGTGTACAACGGCGAATCGACAATTGCCCGTTGCGTCGAAAGCTTGCTGTCGCAAGTTGGCATGGATGGTCGGCTCGAAGTCATTGTCGTTGAAAATGGCTCCACTGACCGCACGACGGAAATCGTCTCGCGCTATCCGGTGCGCCTGTTTCACAACACCGTGCGCGGGCCGGCAGCGGCGCGCCAGTTCGGGTTGATGCAAAGCCAGTCTGATATCGTGGCTTTCACCGATGCAGATTGCTATGCCGATCCACACTGGTTGGAAGAGTTGGTCAAGCCATATGCCGACTCCAAGGTGGGCGGCGTGGGTGGTGCAGTACTGGCCTATCAGCATGCTGAGCGCAACCTGGTGGAGCAGTTTGCAGATCGCTTCACACCGCTGGCAAATTTCTCTGGCGGCAATGGTGAGTTCATGCCACGCCTGCACACTTGCAATGCGTCATATCGTCGTGCGCTGCTGACGCAAATAGGCGGTTTTGATACGCGGCTTGTGACGGCTGATGACACCGATATATCGTGGCGTGTTCAACTCAAGACGGGCTGCCGGCTGGCATATGCTGAAAAGGCAGTGGTGTACCATCACCACCGCGCCACCAGGCGCGGGCTTGCAAAGCAGTATCGACAATATGGCTACGCTGAAATCCTGCTAGACACGATGTATCGCCATGAAGCCGGCTATCCGCGCTCTCGGAGTTGGCAAGTCAGGCGAATCCTGAAACAGGTGAGCGTGCTGCCACTCTATGCGGCTTCCAGCGTGGTCAATCGCATTCGGTTGGCCCGTGGCCGCGCAAATGTGTTTCAAGCTGCCTCACCCAGGTTGTGGTTTCTGGCAGAAGGCAGCAATATTCGCGGCAAACTAGAAGGGTTGTGGGCAACCCGCTTCATGTCTGATGCGGGTCCGGCACTTAAATCCGACCCCGGTCAGCTCATCGATCGCTATTTCCAAAATCGCAAGGAATGATGCTATTTCGGATCGCTAATGCGCGGGTGCCCGAAATAAAGGTGACAGAGCGACTGTAGCAAGCGGCATGGCCACGAGCGATAGTGGCAACCACAGAATATTTCAAGCAGAGGAGAGACGAAATGAACGTGCTTATCACTGGCGACACTGGTTATATCGGCTCGACCATCGTGCCGCTATTTTTACAACAAGGCTACGCAGTCACCGGGCTCGACGGCGACCTGTTCGAGCAGTGCGTGTTTGAGGCGCCGACTTTTACCATCCCCCACGTTCGCAAGGACGTGCGCGACGTGACAATCGACGACTTGCGCGGCTTCGACGCGGTGGTGCATCTGGCTGCGCTTTCGAATGACCCACTCGGCAACCTTGACCCGAACCTGACCTATGACATCAATCACAAGGCGTCGGTGCGGCTGGCCGAGCTGGCCCGTGACGCCGGCGTGAAGCGTTTCTTGTTCTCTTCATCGTGCAGCATCTACGGCGCGGCCGGGCAGGGCGCGGTGAACGAGGAGGCGCAATTCAACCCCGTCACGCCCTATGGGCATTCCAAGGAGCTCGTTGAAGCAGATGTGCGCAAACTCGCGACAGAAACATTCAGTCCGGTCTTCCTGCGCAATTCAACGGTGTATGGCTGGTCGCCGCGCATGCGATTCGACCTGGTGTTGAACAACCTGGTCGCACACGCTGTCGCCACCGGCAAGATCTTGATCAAGAGCGACGGCACCCCCTGGCGGCCCATCGTGCATGTTGAGGATGTCGGTCGCGCGTTCATCGCCGCATTGCAAGCGCCGCGCGAGCGCATTCACAATGAAGCCTTCAACATCGGCCTTGATGACGAGAACTTCCAGGTTCGGGATTTGGCTGAGATTGTGAGGCAAACGGTCGCCGGCACCGAGGTGACCTATGCGGCGGGTGGGGAGCCGGACAAGCGCTCATATCGGGTGGACTTTGGCAAGGTGCGCCGGCAATTGCCGGAATGGCAGCCGCAGTGGACAGCCCGCAAAGGTGCAGTGCAACTGCGCGATGCATATCAGCGCGTCGGCATCAGCCTGCAGGATTTCGAAGGCCCGCGCTTTCGCCGCATCGATCTGCTCAAGCGCTTGATGAGCGAGGGCAAGGTTGACAATAGCCTGCGCTGGAAAACACCAGTTGCAGCCTGAGTCATGCATGCCGCATGACGAAACGATCTTTTCGGAGGAACTGAGATGGATACAACCTCACATGCAATTGCAGATTTGCAGCTTGCCAAATCTGATGAGTTGCGCAAGAAGGCGCATCGCCTGATTCCCGGCGGCGCGCATACCTATGCCAAAGGCGATGACCAATATCCGCAGCTGGCGCCAGGTTTTCTTGTGCGCGGGTTGGGTTGTCATGTCTGGGATGCTGACGGCAACGAGTACATCGAGTATGGCATGGGGCTGCGCGCAGTCACGCTTGGGCATGCCTATGCGCCAGTGATTGCAGCGGTGGCCGAAGCGCTGCATATCGGCCAGAGCTTTACCCGACCCTGC
This sequence comes from uncultured Anaerolineae bacterium, assembly GCA_964590135.1. GTDB lineage: Bacteria > Chloroflexota > Anaerolineae > J036 > Brachytrichaceae > JBDHWI01. Next base: position 10,351 of record CAZPVX010000029.1, read on the forward strand.
CCGATCGAGATCGAGGCCGCGGAAACCTTCCTGGGGCTGGTGAATGGCGATATGGTGAAGTTCGCCAAGAACGGCTCGGACGTGACGACGGCGGCAGTGAAGCTGGCGCGGGCTGTGACAGGCCGTGACATGGTGGCAATATGCGGCGATCACCCGTTCTTTTCAGTGGACGATTGGTTCATTGGCAGCACGCCGATGGCGGCAGGCATCCCTGCATCTGAGCAGGCATTGACAGTCAAGTTTCACTACAACGACCTCGACAGCCTGCGCGCGCTGTTCGACGCATACCCGGAGCGCATCGCGTGTGTGGTGATGGAGGCTGAGACATCGACGGCGCCGGCGCCAGGGTTTCTGCATGCTGTTCAGGCGCTGTGTCATGAGCGTGGAGCGCTGTTTGTGCTGGATGAGATCATCACTGGCTTTCGCTGGGACAACGGCGGCGCGCAGCGCGTGCATGGCATTCAGCCAGACTTGTCCACGTTCAGCAAGGCGTTGGCGAATGGTTTTCCGCTGGCTGTGTTGACTGGCAAGCGCGAGTTCATGGAGCGCGGCGGATTGCATCACGACAAGGAGCGCGTCTTCCTGCTTTCCACCACATTTGGCGCGGAGACTGCTTCACTTGCCGCCGGCATCGCCACGATGCGCGTGTATGCCAGTGAGGATGTGACAGGCTTTTTGCGCCGGCAGGGCGAGCGACTGCGCGCTGGCGTGTTGCAGGCGGTTGCCGCCGCCGGCGTCACCGAGTCTTTCGATGTGATAGGCCACCCTGCGAATCTGGTCTTCGTGACGAAGGATGCCGACGGCAATCGCTCGCAGTATTTTCGCGCGCTATTCATGCAAGAGATCATCCGGCGTGGTGTGCTGGGCCCATCGTTCGTGGTGAGCTATTCGCACACTGATGCAGACATCGACCGCACCGTCGATGCGGTTGCCGGTGCGCTGGCTGTCTATCGCGCTGCGCTGATGAATGGTGTCGAGCATTATCTGACAGGCGGACCAACGCAGGTCGTATTCCGCAAATACAACGCATGAGCACGAATGAACTTTCCCAATTTCGCGTCACTTGCCGTTTCTGTGGCGCGCCTCTCACGCACAGCGTGGTCGACCTGGGCGCGCAGCCACCCTGCGAAAGCATCGTCTCGGCAGCGCGATTCAATGCTGCTGAGGCCATCTATCCGTTGCATGCGATGGTGTGCAGCGAATGCCTGCTCGTGCAACTGGACACCGACATCGCGCCGGATTCGATTTATACCGAATACGCCTACTTTTCTTCGTTCTCCGTTTCGTGGCTCGATCACGCGCGACGCTATGTGGAGATGATGGCGCAACAACTGCAATTGGACGCTTCGAAGCAGGTGGTCGAGTTGGCCAGCAATGACGGCTACCTGTTGCAATATTTCATCCAGAGGGGCGTGCCGGCATATGGCATCGATCCTGCGGCAAATGTGGCAAAGGCAGCCGAGGCGCGTGGTGTGCCGACAGTGGTTGCGTTCTTTGGCGTGAACACCGCACAGGAGATGGCGCAGCAAGGCAAGCAGGCCGATTTGATCGTGGCGAACAACGTCTTTGGCCACATCCCTGACATCAACGACTTTGTTGCCGGCATGAAGATACTGCTGAAAGCCGGCGGCACCATCACCATCGAAATCCCGCACTTCATGCGCTTGATGGAGTTCAACCAGTTCGACACGATCTATCACGAGCATTATTGCTATCACACACTGCTCAGCGACACGCGTATTTTTGCCGCGCATGGCCTGCGGTTGTTCGATGTGCAGGAGTTGCCGACGCATGGCGGCAGCATGCGCATGTTCGTGTGCCACGCAGAAGACCCGCGTGAAACAGGCGGCAACGTCGAGGCATTGCTGCAGCTTGAGCGCGCGCGTGGGCTGGACAAACTTGAAACCTATGTCGCTTTCGATGAGCAGGTGAGGGAGACCAAGCGCAAACTGCTGTCGTTTTTGATTGAGGCGAAGCGCGCAGGCAAAACCATCGCCGGCTATGGCGCGCCCGGCAAAGGCAACACGCTGCTCAACTATTGTGGCATCCGCCAGGATTTCATCGACTATGTGGTTGACCGCAATCCGTACAAACAAGACAAGTTTTTGCCCGGCTCACGCATACCCATCTATGCACCTGAGAAGATCAACGAGACGAAGCCGGACTATGTGCTGATCCTGCCATGGAACATCAAAGAGGAGGTGATGCAGCAGATGGCGCATGTGCGCGCGTGGGGTGGCAAGTTTGTGGTGCCGATTCCACAAGTCTGCGTGATGGAATAGCCGTTGAACAAACACGCCATCCGGTCACAACATATCCTGCAAACCCATCTGTATCAACCCTATCCTTGTGCTGTGCGCAAACGTGATCTGCATGGAGTAGCGCCTGGCGATTAAGATTGATTCCCATGAGTGCATTGCAGGGCAAAATTGCGCTGGTGACAGGGGCGAGCGGAGGCATTGGCAGCGCGATTGCCAGCGCGCTGGCGCGGAACGGCGCGCAGGTCTATCTCTCGGGGCGCAACAGGGACAAGCTGGAGTTGCTGGCCGCGCAGTTGCGCCAGGCGGGCGCAGTGGTGCAACCGGTGATTGCCGACTTGCTGTGCGACGAGGATATCAAGCGGTTGGCAGCGAGCGTTGCCAATGGCCATGGCCGGCTGGATGTGCTGGTGCATGCGGCCGGCATCTATGATCGCGGCAGAACGGAAGAGGCGCCGTTGAAGGTGTTTGATCAGATCTACGCCACAAATGTGCGCGGCCCCTATATGCTCACACAACAGGTGTTGCCGTTGCTGAGGAAGCCGCAAGGACAGGTGGTGTTCATCAACAGCAGCGTGGGATTGTATGCGCGCGCCGGCGTCAGCCAGTACGCGGCCATGCATCACGCTTTCAAGGCGATCGCTGATGCGTTGCGCGAGGAGGTCAACTCCGACGATGTGCGTGTGCTGAGTGTGTTTTCTGGTCGAACGGCCACGCCAATTATTGAAATGCTTGCAGCGGAGGAGGGCAAACCCTATCGGCCGGAACTACTCCTGCAACCCAGAGACATTGCCGATATCGTGATAAGTGCCTTGTCGTTGCCCTGGACGGCTGAGGTGACTGATATTTCCATCCGTCCGATGAAGAAACCGTGATGCTGAACGACCATGCCTGATGTGAAAATCGCTGAAGCCCCGTTGATGGACACAACCGGCGCTGCCGGCGAGCGCATGCACGCGCTGATCGCAAGCCTGTATCCCATCTGCCGCAGCATCACCGGCGACGGCCTGCGAGAGACGCTTGCGCGCATTGGCGAGCGCATCCCGTTGGCCATCAGCGAGGTGCCGACCGGCACGCCGGTGCTGGACTGGACGGTGCCGCGCGAGTGGAACATCCGCGATGCATATGTGAAGAGTGCCGCCGGCGAGCGCGTGATCGATTTTGGCCGGCATACCCTGCATGTGTTGAATTACAGCGTGCCGATACATGCGCGCATGTCGTTGGATGCGTTGCGGCCGCACCTGCACACGCTGCCCGATCAACCCGAGTTGATCCCGTATCGCACGTCGTACTACAGGGATGCGTGGGGCTTTTGCCTCGCGCACAACGATCTGCTCAAGCTGCAAGCCGGCGAATACGAAGTGTGCATCGACAGCACCTTGCAGCCGGGATCGCTCACCTATGGCGAGTGCGTGCTGCAAGGTGAGACTGATGACGAAGTGCTGATCTCATGCCACGCGTGTCACCCATCGCTGGCTGATGACAATCTCTCGGGCATCGCGGTGGCAATCGAACTGGCGCAGCGGTTGATGGCGCAGCCGCGTCACTTCACCTATCGCTTCCTGTTCATCCCCGGCACCATCGGCGCGATCACGTGGCTGGCGCGCAATGAGGCGCGCGCGCCGCAAGTGAAGCACGGGTTGGTGCTGACTTGCGTGGGCGACGCCGGCGCGTTCACCTACAAGCGCAGCCGACGCGGTGACGCCGCCATCGACCGCGTAGTAGCGCATGTGCTGGCGCAATCCGGCCATGCGCACCGCATCATCGATTTCTTTCCCTACGGCTATGACGAACGGCAGTATTGCTCGCCGGGCTTCGACCTGCCGGTGGGTTGCTTCATGCGCTCGCAGCACGGCACATTTCCTGAATATCACACCTCGGCAGACAACCTCGATTTTGTGAAGCCGGCAGCGCTCGAACAATCGCTCGACATGCTGTGCGCCGTCATCGACGTGATTGAGCGCGACGGCATCTATATCAATCTCTCGCCAAGGGGTGAGCCGCAACTCGGCAAGCGCGGTTTGTATGAGGGTCTGGGCGCGGGCGCAGATCGCCGGCAATACGAGTTGGCGCTGCTGTGGGTATTGAATCAGTCCGATGGCCGGCACAGCCTGCTCGACATCGCCGAGCGCGCAGCCATGCCGTTCAGCCTTGTCGCGCGCGCAACCGATGCGCTGGAGAAAGCTAATCTGCTCAAGCGGAGCGACACAACATGATCTTTACGCCGACTGCGTTGAAAGACGCAACTCTCATCGACATCGAGAAACGCGAGGATGCGCGCGGTTTCTTCGCGCGCGCGTGGTGCGCTGAGGAATACGAGCAGCATGGTCTGGACACGGCGCTTGCACAGTGCAGCATCTCCTTTAACCACAAGCGCGGCACGCTGCGTGGGATGCACTGGCAGGCCGAGCCGCATGGCGAGGTGAAGGTGGTGCGCTGCACCGCCGGCGCGATCTACGACGTGATCGTCGATGTGAGGCCGGAGTCGCCAACTTTTAGAAAGTGGATCGGAGTGGAGCTGAGTGCAAGCAACCGCAGAATGCTCTACATCCCGAAAGGCTTTGCGCATGGTTTTCAAACACTTGCCGATGACACGGAAGTGTTTTACTTCATCTCAGCGTTCTATGCGCCGGATGCCGCGCGCGGCGCGCGTTATAACGAGCCTGCGTTTGGCATCGCGTGGCCGCTGCCCGTCAGCGTCATCGCTGCGAAGGATGAGGCGTGGCCCGACTATCAGACATGAATGACTCTCTGTATCCTGCGCGGAGTGATGAATTTGTGCGGATTATCGCGCTCACGTGCCGACGCGCAGTCGAAGGATGCTTGCAGGTGCAACGATGAATGTTTTGTTGCTCACGCAAGTGCTGCCGTATCCGCCCGACAGCGGGCCGAAGGTGAAGACGTACAACGTGCTGAAGTATCTTGCGCAGCACCATGACGTGACGCTCGTGTCCTTCGTGCGTGGCGACCAATTGGCTGACGTGACGCATCTGCGGAGATATTGCCGGGCAGTGCATGTGGTGCCGATGAAGCGCGGCGCGTTGCATGATGGCACAGCTATGCTGCGCAGCTTCGCCGGCGGGCAGCCCTGGATGATGGTGCGCGATGATCGCAAGGCCATGCGCGATCTGATCGACCGGCTTGTGCGCGAAAACAAGTTTGATGTGGCGCATGCCGACCAGCTCAACATGGCGCAATATGCGCAGCGCGTGCACGGTGCTCGCACAGTGCTGGATGCGCACAATGCGCTGTGGCTGCTCTACAAGCGATTGGCCGAGACGATGGGCGATGGTCCGCGCAAGCTGCTGTTGAACCGTGACTGGCAATTGCTGAAGGTGTATGAAGGCCGCATGTGCAACGATTTCGATGCGGTGCTGGCGGTGAGCGAGGAGGATAAGCGCGCGTTGCAGGAGGCGATGGCGACCTCTTCCGCGACGCTCCCCCATCAAACAGGGCGGGGAGGGAAAATTGTCGTCATCCCGATCGCCGTGGATGGTGACGAGATGGCGCCGGTGCAGCGCCGGCCAGATGCTGACCACATTTTGCACATCGGCACGATGTACTGGCCGCCGAACATCGACGGCGTGAAGTGGTTCATCCGCGAGGTGCTGCCGCTCGTTCGCGCGCAGCGACCCGACGTGGTGTTCGACATCGTTGGCGCGCGGCCGCCGCAGGAATTGCTGGACCTCAGCAAGGCCGACTCGTGCGTCAATGTCACCGGCTATGTCGATGATCCGACGCCATTTTTGCAGAGCGCCGGCGTGATGGTGGTGCCGCTGCGCGCCGGCGGTGGGATGCGCGTGAAGATCCTCAACGCGATGGCGCAGGCGCTGCCGATCGTCACCACCACGCTGGGCTGCGAGGGCATCGCAGTGAAGCACGGCGAGCACGTCTTGATTGCCGACACGCCGGCGGCATTTGCAGATGCCGTGCTGAGAGTGTTGAGCGATCGCGCGCTGGGCGATGCGTTGGGCTGCGCCGGCCGCCGGCTGATCGACATGACCTACGATTATCGCGCGGCTTGCCAGCCGCTCGAAGAAGCCTATAGGGGGTGACGTGATGGACGCTTGCAACTCGCACTTGAACAAGCGAATCAGGGTCTTGTGCCTGGTCGATGGCATTGTGCGCCCGCCGGACCGCTGGATTTGGAATTGCCTGCCGGAATGGACACAGGCCGACCATGTTGACTTCATATCGACGCCAACAGCCGACGTCAAGGGCGTGTTCTCGAGTATCTTGCGGAAATACATCCCGTATATTCGGTCGGCGATCAAGGCACTCTTCCACAGCAAAAAAGGCTACGACGTGGTGGTTGCATGGGAACTGAAGGTCGCTTTCCCGCTTGCAGTCTTGCGCTCGTTGTTTGCGATCAAGCATCCGCCGCTCGTTGTGTTGGATTTCACCTTGAAGGGCATTCCTGCGCGCTATCGCTGGATCGGACGATTCGGCATGAAAAGCATTGATCTTGGCGTGGTGACTAGCACAGATGGGATTGAGCGTTATCAGGCGATCACCAGCGCGCCAAATCACAAGTTCGTATTGAGTTTGCTGGGCTGGCATGATGTGTTTGCTGAGTTGCCATCGAATGCGGCTGAGATCGCGCAGGCAGCCGTGCCCGACCTGCCCCAGAAATACATCTTTGCCGGCGGCCGCTCCGACCGCGACTATGCGACGTTTGTGCAGGCCGTACAGGGAATTGGCTATCCGGTGATCATCAATGCGCGCCGATTCAATGTGGAGATCGATAGTTTGCCAGAAGGCTTGCGTTTTGTTGAACTGGATGGCTTTGCCAATGCCTCGCTTGTGACGACGTTTCTGCTTCAACATGCGTATTGTGTGGTTATTCCACTCCTGCCAACGACGATTGGCGCGGGCCATCTCTTCATCACCCAAGCCATGTGCGCTGGCCGGCCTGTCATTGCCTCGCGCATCGGCGGCACGGAGGATTACGTCGAACATGGCAAGACGGGATTGCTGGTGGAGGTCGGGGATGTTGCGGCCTTGCACGCTGCCATTTGCTACTTGATTGAGAATCCGGAGCAGGCTAAAGCCATGGGCAACGCCGGCAGAAAGGCATGGGAAGAGAGATATACCGCGGAAGCAACAGCGCTGCAAAATTACATGCATATTCACCGCATGGCAACGACAGCACGCAAACGACGGGATAAAACGGCCATTCCCAGCACAGCGCAGCAAGGCGGGGTGCAATCTGACGTCTGATTGAGCTGCGCCTCAACTGTGTGCGACCATCTGCAGCATCTAGTTGTGAATCGAGATTGGGTTGCGCAGCATCAATGCTGGGAGAAACGCTTCTGTACGCATCCTTTTATTGCCGCAACGACTATCTTGCATAGAGGAAAAAGAAGGGAGTGGAGACAACGACAACTCTGCCGGAGGCGCGCGCGGCTGCGCGTGCCTTGACTGAAGCAGCTCGTTCGGAATGGCGATTCGTATTCATCGTCACCGGCATCGTATTAGCCATCGCCACGTTGCCTCTGGTGTATGCCTATCTCAGCGCGCCGGCCGATAAAACTTTTATGGGCATCCTGGTGAATGTGCCTGATCATGCCCAATACTTCGCGTGGTTTCGCGAATTTATGACCCAGCCGCTTTCGGCCAACAAACTCACGCCAGAGCCGAACAGCGCGATCTTTTTCAACTTGTTGTGGTTCGTGCTGGCGCGTGTGGCGGTGCTCTTGGGGTTGGATGCCAGCACTGGCTATCAGGTCATGTATCAACTCATGCGCGTGGCCGGCACGACGATCTTCTTCGTTCTGGCGTATCGCCTGTGCTCGTGGGTGTTCCCGGATGTGCCGCGCCGGCGCGCTGCCTTCCTCATCACAGTGATGACTGCCGGCTTTGGCTGGGTGCTGGTGGTGATGAAATACACCGTGATGCGCGGTGAACTCATCAACCCGCTCGATTTGTATGTTGCGGAGGGCAATACGTTCTATTCCGCGCTCGGCCAGCCGCATTTCATCGCAGCCGCGGCGTACATTTTTACATTTGAACTGGTCTTGCGCGGGCAGGCCAGACAGCAATATCGCTATGCGTTTCTCGCCGGCTTGTTTGCGCAATTCATGGGTTGGCAACACGCCTACGACCTCGTGATCGTATACGGCGTGCTGGCGGCCTATGTTGTATTGCTCACCCTGCGCGACCGGCGCATCCCGTGGTTTATGGTGGCGAGCAGCCTCATCGTCGGCATTGTGTCGGTGTGGCCGTCGCTGTATTCGTTCCTGCTCACTTCGCTCGATCCGCTGTGGAAGGTGGTGTTGAAGCAGTTTGCCAACGCTGGTGTCTTCACCCCGCCGCTCTATCGTTTGCCGGTGCTGATGGGATTGCCATTGATCGTTGCCTGCTTCACTGTGATCGTCGATGCCATCAATGACCGCCGCCGGCGCGACACCATCCGTCAGGAGATCACTGCCAACCCGCAGCGTGCCAACAACGACTTGTTCATCAAGGCGTGGTTCCTGATCTCGTTTGTGTTGATCTATCTGCCGGTCGACTTTCAGATTCACATGCTGAATGGCTGGCAGGTGCCAATTGCCCTTCTGGCGACGAAGGGCCTCTTCGATGTCATCGCGCCGTGGGTGCAGCGCCATGCCGGCGCGCGCCGGCCAGCCATCGATCTGTCGAAGGTGCGGAAATGGCTCGTTGCAAGTTTCCTCCTGCTCATACTTCCAACCAATCTCTATCTGTTTGCATGGCGCTTTACCGAGTTGCGCCGGCATGATTATCCGTTTTATCTTCACAACGATGAGATTGCGGCGCTCAAGTGGCTCGAAAACAATGCGCGCCCCGACGATATTGTGCTGAGTTCAGAGACGGTGGGGCAGTATGTGCCGATGCTCAGTGGCGTCCATGCTTATCTGGCGCACTGGGCGCAAACAGTGGATTACTTCACCAAGCGCGATGCGGTGAAGATGTTCTATGATGCCGGCACGAGCGATGTCGAGCGCGAGCAAATCCTGCGGGCGCATGGAGTGAATTACGTGTTGGCCGGGCCGGCAGAAAGCCAGCTCGGGGCGTATGATCCCGCAAAGGCATCTTTCCTCAAGCCAGCCTATGAAACGCCCAGTGTGCGCGTGTTCATGGTGAAGCCGCAACCGTAAATCATGCGCAAGACTTGGTTCATCCTCCTGCTGGTCATCAGCGCTCTGCTGACTCCGCCCGACCTTATCCAGGCTCGACAATTGCATCAAACACGTGGCTGGTCGCAGCCATTGCAATTGAGCCGGGATGGACAAGCGGCTTGGTTCTCCGATATCCTCGTCGATGCAACCGGAAGAATTCATGTGGCTTGGAGCGGTGACAGCCTGCCAGAATATGACGCTGTTTGGTACACCGCCAGCATGGACGGCGTAAGTTGGGCTCCACCGAACGACATCATCTTGTCAGCGCCCTGGGGAGAACTGACCCGTCCCTCTATGGGTGTTGATTCTCATGGCAACATGATCATCACCCATCGTCGCAGGAATGATCTCTATGATGCATATGCGCGGGTTGAGCAAGCTTACTCAGGGGCTGCATGGCGGATCGGCCAGGTTTTAAGCGAGAAGGACTCTCCTTATTTCTCCAGTGTGTTGATTGATAGTAAAGATCGCATTCACCTTCTGCTGACCCAGGCTGTTGTCACTGAAAAATGTGTTTGCAACCGCGTTTATTACCGCCGCACAGACAACGGCGGAGTGAGTTGGACGCCAGGCGTTGAGATATCGGACCCGACTACAGGCGCAGCCAAGCCCAAGATGGTGATTGCCCAGGACGGCACGATCCATGCCGTGTGGGAATCTGGTGAAGGCGGCGCGCTCGGCGGGGTGTCTGGGAATGTTCAGGTCATGTATGCCTCATCCTCAGATGACGGGATGACGTGGACAGCGCCATATACATTCCCAGCTGCGCAACGAGGGATGAAAATCGCGATTGGGATTGATGGCAAAGGACAGTTGGTTGTCGCCTGGCTGGGTGTGCCGGAGGACAAAGTGTATTACCAGGTGTCTGCAGATCAGGGCAGATCATGGTCCTCACCGCAAGCAATCCCTGGTGTGATCGGCCAATTCGTCACCATCCAGGATGTCATGTCCATGGCGACCGATTCTGGTGGACAGGTGCACCTGGTCTTCATTGGGAATCGGAGTGATTTTGTGCAGGCGCCTGGCGACAAACTGGTTTCCAGCGTCATGCACGTGGCGTGGAATGGCACAACGTGGAGCGAGCCGGAGATCGTGAGCCAGTATCGAGGGGATGTGCCCGAATGGCCGCGCATTGCTGTGGGTTTGGGCAATCAACTGAATCTCACCTGGTTCACGCGCGATGAAATCAACGTTTTTGGCAACAAGGAACTGGGGCCGGCAGAGCGTTTCGGCTACAAGGTTTGGTATTCGCGAAGCGTGACGTCGGCGCCGGCGGTCGCGCCTGTCCCTTACCCAACAGCAACGCCTGCGCCAACGGCAACGCCCGAGCTATCATCCGGCGCAGCTCAGCCAACCGTGCCGGCGCTCGCTGACAAATCGATGGCCAATGTCGATTACCACAACCTGCGCACTGAGGTGGATGACTATGGCATGTTGTTGCTGAGCGGGCTGCCTGTGGCGCTGTTGTTCGTCGTGGGCTACTTCGTCTTTCGCCGGCGGCGCGCATGAACGTGCTTTTCATTGCACCCTACGTGCCCACGCTCATTCGCGTGCGGCCCTACAACTTTGTGCGTCACCTCGCGCGCGCCAACCACCGCGTCACACTGGTCACGTTGTGGGAGACTGACACCGAGCGCGATGCGATCGAATCTTTGCAGGCAGAGGGCATCGAAGTTGTCGCTGCGCCGCTCTCGCGCAATCGCAAGTTGATCAACTTGCTCTCCACGCTACCCACATCAAAGCCGTTGCAAGCCAGTTTTTGCTGGCAGCCGGAGCTTGCCGCGCTCATCGATCAACAGCTCAACACTGATCGATTCGACGTCATCCATGTCGAGCATCTGCGCGGCTCGCGCTATGCGCTGCACGCAAAATCTGAAATCGCGCATCGCAAATTGCGAATCCCAGTGGTATGGGACAGCGTGGACAGCATCACGCACCTGTTCGAGCAGGCTGCGCAGCAAAGCCAGAGCGCAAAGGGCCGGCTGATGACGGCGTTTGAATTGCCGCGTACCCGCCGGCACGAAGGCTGGCTGGCCACGCAGTTCGATCGCGTGCTGGTCACTTCGCCGGTGGATAAGGCGGCCATCGAAAAGATCTCGCCGCAGCGCGCGCAGATCGAGGTGATCCCGAATGGGGTCGATCTCGCCTACTTCGCGCCCGATGACACTCTGCGCGAGCCAGACGCGCTCGTGTTCTCCGGCAAGATGAGCTATCACGCCAACATCACTGCGGTGTTGCATCTGGTGCATGACATCATGCCGGCGGTGTGGGCGCAGCGCCCACAAGTGACGCTCACCATCGCCGGCAAAGACCCCACACCCGAAGTGCAGGCACTCGCAGAAAAGCACCCCGGCAAAGTCATCGTCACGGGCTCGGTGCCAGACATGCGCGTTTATCTGCGCAAGGCGAGCGCTGCGGTGGTGCCGGTGGTGTATGGCGCCGGCATCCAGAATAAGGTGCTGGAGGCGATGGCGTGTGGCACGCCGGTGGTGACGAGCGAGAAGACAGTGCGCTCGCTGCAGCCAGGCTATGAGCAGGCGTTGCGTGTTGCGAATTCACCGCAGCAATTTGCTGAGGCGGTGCTGCGTCTGTTGAATGACGGCGATGCCGCGCGCGCGCAGTTGGGCAGGGCCGGGCGCGCCTACATCGAAGCGCATCACGACTGGCGCACCATCGTCGAGCGGCTGGCGGGCATTTATCAGGCCGCTGCGCAAGCGTAAACCACAGCGCAAAGAACACTCATGCCGCTTTCTTGATGTCGCGCACGTGCATGGCGTTGTGCAGATAGATCATCTTCAGCATCTCTTCAATGGAGGAGTCGCCCAATGCTGGATGCCGGCCACGCAGCGCCAACTGCGCTATCGTCAATCCAGCTGCAAACTCTGCCGTCTTGTTCCGCTCATGCTGAAATCGGTGGAGCAATTCTTCGCGCGAGAGCGCAGCCAGCCGGCCTGTGCGCTCACGGTTGAAGCGATCGATGTCGAAATCTGGCGGCGCGCCTTCACCGCCAGCGACCACCTGCTTGAAAAGCACGCGCAAAGACGCTTCAGCTTGGATCAAGTGCGCCAGCGTTTCACGCGCATCCCATTGCGCGCCTTCCGAATACACCTGCTTGCTCCATGCCTCTTCGGGCAGAGACTGAAAAAATGTCAGTGTCCGCTCCCCCTCACTCAATAGTTTCGCCGCCAGTGTGCTGTTGATCTCCGTCATGGAGCGTATTTTGGCCGGCAATCGCATATTGTGCTATTTCGCTCTGCGCAGCCTGCCAGAAGCAACTTTTACGCCGCAGGTACAATTGCGCCGCCATGCCCGCTGAACCGTCACCGCGCCTGCCACATCTATGGCCTGGCGTCATCGCGCACTACCGCAATCGGATCCATATCTCGCAGGATGTGCCGCCCGTCACGCTGCTGGAAGGCAACACGCCACTCCTGCCGGCGCCGCGCCTGGCTGCTGCGCTCGGCGGCGGCTTTGATCTGTGGATCAAATACGAGGCCGGCAACCCCACCGGCTCATTCAAGGATCGCGGCATGACGACGGCGATGACGCAGGCCGTGGCCGATGGCGCGCAAGCCGTCATCTGCGCCAGCACCGGCAATACCGCCGCGTCAGCGGCTGCCTATGCCGCGCGCGCCGGCCTCAAGTGCATCGTGTTGGTGCCGGATGGCAAGATCGCCGCCGGCAAGCTCGCCGGTGCGCTGAGCTATGGCGCGCAGGTCATCACCATCAACGGCAACTTCGATGATGGTCTGCGCATGGTGCGCGAGGCGACCGAGCGAGCCCCGATCGTGCTGGTCAACAACATCAACCCGGCGCGCCTGCAGGGGCAGAAAACTGCCGCATTTGAAATCTGCGATGCGCTGGGTGAAGCGCCGGATTGGCTGTGCCTGCCCGTCGGCAATGCCGGCAACATCACGTCCTACTGGATGGGTTTCAATGAATATCTCAACGCCGGCATCGTCAAGACACGCCCGCATCTGTTTGGCGTGCAGGCCGCCGGCTCCGCGCCGCTCGTCATTGGCAGGGTGGTCGAGCGTCCGGAAACCATCGCCACCGCCATTCGCATCGGCAACCCGGTGCGCTGGCGCGAGGCGATGCAGGCACTGGATGAATCTGCTGGTCACATCAGCGCGGTGAGTGATGAGCAAATCCTCGAAGCCTATCGCCTCGTCGCCAGAACCGAGGGCATCTTCTGCGAACCGTCGTCGGCCACCGGCCTCGCCGGCCTGAAGCAGGCGCTGCGCGATGGCTCTGTGGATCTGCGCGGCAAGCGCGTGGTGTGTGTGTTGACCGGCCACGGCCTCAAGGATCCTGACACAGCGATCAAGGGCAGCCTCGCACCCATCTCCATCGAGGCGCGCATCGATGACCTGCTCAACGCAATTGCATGATTGCGCGCTTGCGTGATCGGGCCATTGACTCAATCCGCGCAATCCCACAATCCCACCCTGACTCAGCGATTCAATCCATGACAAAGTTGCTTACGGTCCGCATTCCCGCCACCAGCGCCAACATCGGCCCAGGTTTCGATTGCATGGGTATTGCGCTCGATCTGTGGAACACTTTCGAGTTGCACGAGGGCAACGGCAGGGGCATCACGGTGGAATCGCATGGCGAGGGCGAGGAGGTGCTGCCCAATGACAAGAGTCACCTCGTTGTGCGGACGATGATCGACGAGATCACGGCCTACACGCCTTTTGACGCGAAGCGGGCGTCATATCACATCGTGTGTCGCAACGATGTGCCGTGCGGCAGCGGCCTCGGCTCCAGCAGCACGGCGGTGCTGGCCGGCCTGCTGTTCGCCAATGCGTTGCTCGATCCGCAGGGTTTCCGCGGGCCGGCGGGGCAAGCGCGCATCCTCTCGCGCGCATTCGAATTGGAAGGGCATGGCGACAATGTCGCGCCGGCGTTCCTTGGCGGGCTGGTCATCGTTGTCGGCAAAGATGGCGAGGTTGTCACGCATCAGGTGCCGTTGCCTGCGATGAAGGTGGTGGTATGCGTGCCGGCGTTCTACTTCATGACCTCGCACGCGCGCTCGGTGCTGCCAGTGCATTACACGCGCGCCGATGCGGTATTCAACGTCGGTCGCGCCATGCTGGTGGTTGAAGCGTTGCGCAATGGTGACGACGCGCTGCTGGCGAAGGCGATGGAGGATCGCATCCACGAGCCGTATCGCTTGCCGGCCATCCCCGGCGCCATCTCCGCGCGCCATGCCGCGCTCGACAGCGGCGCCATCGCTGTCAGCCTGAGCGGTGCTGGGCCAGGCATGATCGCCTTTGCCCGCAGCAACCATGCCGCGATCGGCGAGGCGATGCAGTCTGCCTTTGGCGGCGCCGGCCTCGCTGCGCGCCATTGGACGTTGGATGTTTCATCTGCCGGCGCAGGCGCCTTGGCGTGAGTTTGACTTGTGTACAACGGTGAATAAAATCCGAACAGATTTAGTTGGAGATTTTTCACCTTGGAGGGTAAAGCTTCATGGCAAGTGTGACTTATGAGCATGTCGTCAAGCGGTATGGCGATGTTGTAGCGGTCAGTGATCTCAACATTTCCATTGCCGATCGTGAGTTTCTGGTATTCGTCGGTCCATCGGGCTGCGGCAAAACTACTTCGCTGCGTATGCTCGCCGGCCTGGAGGAAATTTCTGAGGGCAACATCTACATCGGCGACCGTGTGGTGAACGATGTTCCGCCCAAGGATCGCGACATCGCGATGGTGTTCCAGTCCTACGCGCTGTATCCGCACATGTCGGTGTATGACAACATGGCCTTCGGTCTGAAGTTGCGCCGCGTGCCAAAGGCGGAGATCGATCAGCGCGTGAAGGAAGCGGCGCGCCGGCTCGGCATCGAGGCTCTGCTCGACCGCAAGCCCAAGCAGCTCTCCGGCGGCCAGCGCCAGCGCGTGGCGGTCGGCCGCGCCATCGTGCGCAATCCGGCGGTGTTCTTGATGGACGAGCCGCTGTCGAACCTGGATGCCAAGTTGCGCGTGCAGGCGCGCGCCGAAATCAGCAAGCTGCACATGCAGCTCGGCACCACGTTCATCTATGTGACGCACGACCAGGTTGAGGCGATGACGATGGGTTCGCGCATCGCCGTGATGAAGGATGGCGTGCTGCAGCAGGTCGATTCGCCCTCATCGCTGTATGACCGGCCGGACAACGTGTTTGTCGCCGGCTTCATCGGCAGCCCATCGATGAACTTCTTCGATGCCACCCTCACCGGCAGCGGCAACGATGTCTATGTCGACACTGGCGCGTTCCGGCTCAAGGTGCCAGAGGATAAGGTGGCGTCATACAAGGCATACACTGGCAAGCAGGTCATCTTCGGCATCCGCCCAGAAGATGTGCACGACCCCGAATACGCGCCGCCTGGCATTCATCAGGCCATCGTCGATTCGAAGGTGGACATCACCGAGTTGATGGGTCATGAGGTCATCCTGAACCTGATGACCGCGAACAACAAGCCCTTCCTGGCGCGCGTCGACCCGCGCACCAAGGCGCGCGTCGGCAGCAACATCGGTGTGGCGATCAACCTCGACAACATGCACATCTTCGACAAGCAGACCGAGAAAGCCATTCGCTGAGGCCATCTGCACCGTTGAAAAACAAAACCCCGCGAAAGACTCGCGGGGTTTTGCTTGTGCCGGTGGACACGCACTGGCAACGTGTTCAAGCGCGCTCGCGCCGGGCTTTGAACTCAGTCGCCTCTTTCATCAGTTGCTCTGCGCCCTGCGCTCCAGCCTTGCCGCTGGTGCCGAGCATCTGCGCCAGCTCCTCCAGCCGCGCTTTGCGGTCGAGCGCCTGCACCAGCGTGGTGGTGCGGCCATCATGCGCCAGTTTCTGCACCTTGTAATGCGCGTCGCCAAAGGATGCAAGTTGCGGCAGGTGGGTGATGCACAACACCTGATGCGCGCGCGCCAGGTTCCACAGTTTTTCGCCTACCGTCGTGCCAACCCGACCGCCGATGCCCTGGTCGATCTCGTCGAAGATCAACGTTGGCGTGCTGTCGGCCTGCGACAGCGTCGCCTTCAGCGCCAGCATCAGCCGTGCCGTCTCGCCTCCCGACGCCACTTTCACCAGCGGCTTCAAACCTTCGCCGGCGTTTGGCGCGATCATGAACTCGACGTGATCGATGCCGGTGGCATCCGGCTCCTGCGACGCGAGGCACACCTCGAAGCGCGCGCCGCCCATGCGCAAATCATTCAACTCGCCCTCGATGCCCTTCGCCAGCTTCTTTGCAGCGCTCTGGCGCTTCTTCGAAAGCTCGCCGGCGACGGCGCCGATTTCGGCCAGCAACTTCGCCTCGCGCTCCTGCAAGTGCTCCACGCGCTCGCCGGCGTGTTCGATCTGATCAAGCTCGCGCACGGCCTGCTCGCCAAATGCGATCACTGCCTCGACGCTCTCGCCATATTTGCGCTTGAGTTTCTTCAATTGCTCCAGTCGATCTTCCACCTTCTGCAAGCGCTGTGGGTTGAACTCGATGCTGTCGCGGTAGTCGCGCAGGGTGCGCGCCACCTCTTCCAGGATGGCGTTGGCCTCTCCGAGCGATTTGCTGTATTCCTCGAATTGCTTGTCGTAGTGCGCAAGATGGGACAGGGCGCGCATGGCTTGCGCGATTTGATCGAGCGCGGCAGGGCTGTTGCGCGAGCCGTCGTAGAGCGCGCCGTTGGCCTCATCTGCATGGGCGGCCAGTGTTTCAGCGTTTGCCAGCCGCAGGTGCTCTTCGGCAAGCATGGCTTCCTCGCCGGCCTTCAACCGGGCTGACTGAATCTCCTCGACCTGAAACTTGAGCATGTCCACACGACGCGCGCGCTCGCGCTCATTGCGCTGCAAGTCGTCAATTTGCCGGCGCACGCTGCGCAACTCGGCTACCCGTTCAGCCACCAGCTGCCGCACTTCCCACGTGCCGGCGAATCCGTCGAGCAGATTGACGTGTTCCTTCACCCGCAACAGCGAAAGGTGTTCGCTCTGCCCATGCACGTCGACCAGCAACTCGCCTATCTCGCGCAGCGTGGTCTGGCTGACGGCGCGCCCGTTCACGCGGCAGATGCTGCGACCGCCGGCGCGCACTTCGCGCCCCAGCGTCACAAGATCGGACTGATCGGATTCGAGGCCATGTTCGCTCAGCCGCGCGATGATCTGCTTGTGCAGCCGGCCTTCGATGCTGAAAGCGCCTTCGATCAGCGCAGCTTGTGCGCCGGCGCGCACCATGTTCGCCTCGGCCTTGTCACCCAGCAAGAGCGCAATGCAATCGACGATGATGCTCTTGCCGGCGCCTGTCTCGCCGGTCAGCACGTTCAACCCGGGCGCGAACTCCAGGTCGAGCGCATCGATGATCGCGAAATCCCGCACGCGCAATTCAGTCAACATGGTTTTCACTCGTGCAAGCGAAGGAGAGAAGCGTTTGGATCAACTCGCTCGTCTGTATCTCTTGCGCAAAATCACGCCGCCTGGTCAAGCGCAGCGGCAAAGATCTTGAGCGCCTCGTCGATCTGCTCTGCGTTGACCACCAACGGTGGAATCCAGCGAATGACGTTTTGGTATGAGCCGCAGGTGAACAGCAGCAGGTTGTGATCGGCGCAGAACTTCACGATGCGATCGGTGATGTCCTTGTTCGGTTGGCCGGCCGCATCCACAAACTCGGTGCCGACCATGCAGCCCAGTCCGCGCACATCGCCAATGGCGGGGAACTCAGCCTGCAGGTGGCGCAGGCCGGCCATCAACTGCGCGCCGCGCTCCGCGCTGTTTTCGATCAGCTTTTCGTCCTTCATCACGCGGATGGTCTCGACGCCGGCGGCGGCCGACACGAGGTTCGGGCCGTATGTGCCGCCGTGCGAGCCGGCCGGCCACTTCTGCATCACTGCGCGGCTGGCGGCCACGCATGAGAGCGGCATCCCGCTCGCCAACCCCTTTGCCATCACCAGGATGTCCGGCACGACGTTAAAGTGTTCGAGCGCGAAATACTTGCCGGTGCGGCCAAAGCCGGTCTGCACCTCGTCGAAGACCAGCATGATGCCATGCTCGTCGCAGATCTGACGCAATTCGCGCAGGAAGGACGCCGGTGGCGCGACATAGCCACCCTCGCCCAATACAGGTTCAATCACGATCGCTGCGGTCTCCTGCGGCGCACTTTGCGTCTTCAACAGAAAATGAATTGCATCATGCGCGTAGCCGCAGCACTTGCCGCCGTCGTTGGGGCAGCTTGCGCTCAACGCTGCGCGGTCGGCGTTGCTCATCGCACGTTTGGCGACGGGGCAGTGATAGCAATGCGCGTACGGCGACGCGAACACGCCGGCGGGCAAGGGCTGATACTTCTGGCGATAGCTGGTCTTGCTCATCGTCATCGCCATGGTCAGGTGCGTGCGGCCATGGAAGGAGCCTTCAAACGTGATCACGTTTGGGCGACCAGTGGCTTGTTTTGCCAGCTTCACCGCCGCCTCGATCGCCTCGGCGCCGCTGTTGCTGAAGAAAAAGGTGTCGATGGGTTTTGGCACGATGCTCAGCAATTCGTCGGTCAGCTCAACGATCTTGTCACCTGTCACGGTGCCAATCTGGCCGTGGATGAGCTTGGCCGCCTGCTCTTGAATGGCCTTGACGACGCGCGGATGAGAGTGGCCTGTGTTGGTCACACCAATGCCGCTGGTGAAGTCGATGTAGCGCCGGCCATCTTTGCCGTGCAGATAGATGCCTTCGCCGTAGTCAACGTCGATGTCGAATGCGCGAGCCCAGACGGGCGAGAGATTCTCTTTGGACATGGTGGTGACAGTGTACGGGCTGGTGCGATTTTCGCGCAGTATAGAACATATATTCTACTTCATATAATCGGATCAATGGCGCGCTGGTTTGCTAACAACGTTGGCTTGATGATTCTCGCATTGATCCTCGCCTTCTTCGTGTGGGCGCTGGCATCGCTGCAGAGTGACCCCATCCTTGAGAACACGATTTCTGCGCCGGTGGTGGTGACAGGGCAGCCGCCGGCCGGCGAGATCCTCTCGGCCAACACGCTGCCCAACGCGGTGTCCGTTCGCATTCGCGCGCCGCAGAGCGTCTTCGAAACATTGGGCAACACGGTGCAGGTGGCGGTCGATCTGTCGAAGCTGGGGCCGGGTGAGCACGTGGTGCAGTTGGCGCCGGCGATCAATGCGCAGCCCTCGCTGCTGCTGTCCTCGCGGCCCAACACGGCCACCGTCGTCATCGAGAACACGGCGCGCCAGACTTTTTCTGTGAAGGTGAGCATCGCCGGCACGCCGGCCATCGGCTATCGCACGCTTTCGCCCATCGTTACACCCATGGCGGCTGTCATCACCGGCACCAGCCAGGTGGTCACACAAGTGGCGACGCTCGAGGCCATCGTCAACGTCGACAACGTGCGCTCGTCTGCCGAGCAGACGGTGCCGCTGGTCGCACTGGATGCTGCCGGCAACCCGATCGGCGGCTTGAACATCAGTCCAAAGGCGGTGACTGTGCGCGTGCCGGTGGAGCAGTTGAGCAATTATCGTGATCTGGCGGTGCGCGTGAAGATCACCGGCCAGCCGGCGAATGGCTATGCAGTGACTGGCGTGGAATATGCGCCGCAGGTGGTGACCGTGTTCGGCCCGCGCGACGCCATCCAGCAATTGCCCGGCTTCATCGAGACGCTGGATGTCTCCATCGATCGGGCGAAGCAGAACTTGGAACAGCGCGTCGGCTTGAATGTGCCGCCGAACGTGTCGCTGGTGTCGGAGAATCAGTCGGTCTCCGTGCGCGTGCAGATCGAACCGCAGCAGGGTGCGCGGACGATTTCACGCACCCCCAGCGTTACAGGGGTGACCACACCGCTTACGGCGACGCTCTCGCCGCCCACGATAGACATTGTGCTGGCCGGCTCGCTACCGCAACTGAACGACCTAACCGAGGATGACGTGCGGGTGGAAGTGGATGCCTCGAATCTGCCGGCCGGCGTGCATCAGGTCGCGCCAACCGTCATCAAGCCCGATGGCATCACGGTGCAAAGCGTGCTGCCGGCGACGGTGCAGGTCGAAATCAAGTAGCGCGAGCGGAAGTGCGCCGCTCTTTCTTACTTCGACATCAGCCCTTTCAGGAAGAAAGTGACGTTCTCCGGCCGTTCGGCCAGCCGGCGCATGAAGTAGGGATACCAGTGCGTGCCATACGGCACATACACGCGCACGGTGTAGCCCTCTTTGACAAGCCGCTCCTGCAAATCGCGGCGAATGCCGTGCAGCATCTGAAACTCGAACTGGCTGAGAGGGATGGTGTGCTGCGCGATGTGCGCCTTCGCCGCCTCGATCATCTTCTCGTCGTGCGTTGCCAGCGCGGCCAGCGGTGGCGTGCAACCGCGCGCGTCTCCGAGCGATCTTGCTGAGCGATCCAGCAGCAGGCCGGCAAGTTTGATGTAATTGGCATCGACATCGGCCTTGACCGGAAATGCCTTGTCCGCCGGCTCTGCATACGCGCCCTTGCACAGCCGGATGCGAATGCCCTCATCGGTCAGTGCGATCAAGTCTGCCTCAGTGCGATACAGGCTTGCCTGCAGCACCGTGCCAATATTGTCGAACTCGCCGTGCAGCTCGCGCACCACCTGCAAGGTGCGGTCGGTGTGCGGCGTGCCTTCCATGTCCACACGCACAAAGGTGTTGATCTGCTTTGCGCGCTGCACCACACGCCGCACAGTGGCTGTGCAAAAAGCTTGATCGATGTCCAGCCCGAACTGCGTGAGCTTGAGCGAGACATTCGCAATCAGGTTGTGCGCGCCGATCTGGTCGAGCGCGATGAGATACTGGCCGGCGGCTTGCTCGGCTTCGGCTTCCGTGCTGACGCTCTCACCAAGGAAATCCAGCGTGGTGCGGATGCCGGCGGCGTTGAGGGCCGTGATGGTGGCGATGGCCTCGGCAATGGTCTCGCCGGCGACGAAGCGGCGCGCCATCTGGCGTGAAATTGGCACGCGGGTGATGGCACTTTGCGCCCACCCTGCGCGCGAAAGGGCGAGAAAGGTTTGCTGCAACATGCACCAGAATCATAGCGAAGCCGGCGCTTTCTGCCCATCGATGCCGGCCAGCCTTCCCATGTAAAATAGCGCGCTGCCTCGTCTGAGGCGCAGGGACTCTTTCACAGGTGAGCAATGGCAACGACATCCGACCTCCGCAGAGGTATTTTGATCCGCTACAACAACGACGTCTATCGCGTCGTTGAATACCAGCACATCGCCCCGGGCAACTGGCGCGCGATGGTGCGCATGAAGCTGAAGAACCTGAACAACGGCAAGGTGATCGAGGATCGCGTGCGCGCCGGCGACCCGATCGACATCGTGCAATCCGAGATGCGCCCGGTGCAGTATCTCTACAAAGACGGCAACACCTATCACTTCATGGACACTGAATCCTATGACCAGATCGCGCTGGATGAAGAGATGGTGAGCGAAGTGGCGATGTTCATGCGTGAGAACGACACGGTGAACCTGCTGGTGCTGGACGGCACGCACTACGCCGGCATCGAATTACCCACGTTCGTCACCTTGAAGGTGGTCACGGCGGACGTAGCCGTGCGCGGCGATACGGCCAACAACGTGCAGAAGAACGTCACGCTGGAAACCGGCGCAGTCATCCAGGTGCCAAACTTCATCAAGGAAGGCGACCTGCTGAAGATCGACACGCGCACTGGTGAATACCTTGAGCGCGCGAAGGAATGATGGCAAGGCCTCGCAGATCTCAAAAATCTGCGAGGCCTTTTATTTTGCCTGCGCGTCGTTGCCCTGTTATCATGCCTATCGTTGTCTCCTCCTTCACTCCCCGAAACGCTTCACGATCAGGCAGGCATTGTGGCCGAAGAAGCCGAACGCGTTCGACATGGCGATGTTGACTTCCCCTGAGACGGCGCCGTTTGGCACGTAGTTCAAATCGCACTCCGCGTCGGGCGTGCGGTAATTCACCGTCGGCGGGATCACGCCCGTCTCAATTGCCTTCACGCACGCGATCAGCTCCAGCGCCCCGGTCGCGCCGAGCAGATGTCCGGTCATGCTCTTGGTCGAGCTGATCGGCACGCGCGCAGCCGCCTCGCCAAATACGAGCTTGATCGCCTTCGTCTCGTTGCTGTCGTTGATCGGCGTGCTGGTGCCGTGCGCGTTGATGTAATCGACATTCTCAGGCGCGAGGCCGGCCTGCTGCAATGCCAGCTGCATCGACCGCGCTGCGCCATTCACATCGGGCGTGGTGATGTGGCCGGCGTCGCTCGTCGCGCCATAGCCGACGATTTCGGCCAGCACGTTTGCGCCGCGCGCCCTGGCGTGACCGAGCGATTCAAGCACGAGAAACCCCGCACCCTCGCCGGCGACGAAGCCGCTGCGCGTGGCGTCGAATGGGCGCGAGGCGCGCTGCGGATCGTCGTTGAACGTGGACAGCGCGCCCATGTTGTTGAACGCCGCAAGCGCAAAGGGGTTGATCGGCGATTCGCTGCCGCCGGCCAGCGCTGCATCGATGCGGCCGGCGCGGATCATCTCCATCGCCTCGCCGATGGCAGTCGCAGCGCTCGCGCATGCGGTTGCATAGTTCGCGCTCGGCCCGCGAATGCCGAACTGGATCGTCAGTACGCCGCACGGTGAATCGATCAACATCATCGGCATGGCAAATGGTCCGACGCGGCGCGCGCCGCGCTGCAACAACACCTTGTGCTCGTTGGTCAGCGCGGTGGTGCCGCCGGTGCCGCTGCCGGTCAGCACGCCGATGCGATGGGTGTTGCTTGCATCGATGGTCAAGCCGGATTGAGCGAGCGCCTCCTTCGCGGCGGCATATGCCAACTGCGCGAAGCGGTCGAGCTTGCGCGCCTCCTTCGCGCCCAGCAGCGCGCCGGCGTCGAAGCCCTTCACCTCCGCGGCGATCTTCACTTCGCTCTCGGCTGTGTCGAAGAGGGTGATGAAGTCGACGCCCTGCCGGCCCGTGACGAAGCCCTCCCACATCTCGGCCACGCTGTTGCCGACAGGCGAGACTGCGCCCATACCGGTGATGACGATGCGTTGGTTGTCGTTGAGCATGATGTCAAACCCTAAGAACACGAAATAGTTGAAAGAGATTCGCGCAAGCCTTCTCCTCTCTGGAAGGCTGGATTTCAACGCGACTCGGCGATCACATCCAGCATCTCCGGCTGGATCAAGCCATTGCTGGCGACGATCTGTCGGCGATCCAGCATGCTATCGCCGCCGGCGTAGTCTGTCACTGCGCCGCCGGCTTCGCGCAAGATGGCGATGCCGGCGGCGATGTCGTGCGACTTGATCTTCATCTCCCAGTAGCCATCCAGCCGGCCGCATGCCACATAGCACAGGTCAAGCGCGGCGCTGCCAAGCCGGCGCACTTCCTGGCTCTTGCGCTGGAATGCGATGAACGGGTCGAAATTGTTGAGCGGGCTGGTGCGACGGTCATAGGGGAAGCCGGTGCTGAGCAGCGCGCGCGCCAGCGCCGGCGTGTCGCTCACGCGAATGGGCTTGCCGTTTAGCGTCGCGCCGCAGCCCGCCGCGCCGGCGAACAACTCCTCGCGCACCGGGTCATACACCACGCCCAGCGCCGGCGCGCCAGCCACCAGCAATCCCATCGACACTGAAAATAGCGGAAAGCCATGCGCAAAATTCACCGTGCCGTCCAGCGGGTCGATTTGCCACTCGCACGTTTCGAGCGTCGCGTTCTGCGGCGCGAAGGCGCCCGGCGCTTCATACCGTCCGCCCTCTTCGCCGACGATGCGATGCGAGGGGAACACCTCGCGCAGGGCCGCGACGATGAACGCCTCGCTGCGCTGGTCGAACTCGGTCACCGGATCGACGTCGGCTTGCTTGTAGTGGACTTCGCCGGCGCGCGCTTCGAACTGCGCGTAGCCCTCGCGCAAGATGGCGCCGGCGCCGCGCGCGATCTGGCAGGCATGGGCGAGCATCTCGCGCAGGGCAGTCTGGGTGATTGTGATCATGGTGTGAGCGCCGGCGATTCTACTGTGTGCGCCTACAATCCTTTGCATGCGAGTGGTGTTGCAGCGGGTGAAGCAGGCCAGCGTGCGCGTGGATGGCGCAATCGTTGCCGAGATTGCTCAGGGTGCGCTGCTGCTCGCCGGCATCACGCCGGCCGACGGCGCGGCGCAGGTCGACTGGATGGCGAAGAAGATCGCGACGCTGCGCATCTTCCCGGCGCTGGATGGGCCGTCCGGCTTCGACCGCTCGCTGACCGACATCGTCGGCAGCGCGCTGGTCGTCTCGCAGTTCACGCTGTATGGCGAAGCGCGCAAGGGCCGCCGGCCCGATTTCATGCGCGCCGCGCAGCCCGAACACGCCGCGCCGCTCATCGAACGGTTTGTGGCGCAGTTGCGCGCCGAAGGCGTGTCGCGCGTGGAGCAGGGTGTTTTTGGCGCAGAGATGCAGGTTGCGCTCATCAACGACGGGCCGGCGACGTTCATTCTGGAAATAGACTGATCGAGCGGTTGAGTCATCGTGGGCGCGAATCGCCCAACGGCCCAATCGCGCGATTCTGTGAGGTGCATGATGAAAAGCATGACGCGATTGGAGCGCTTCGAGGCCGCCGTGCGCGGCGAGGAAGTGGATCGACTGCCGGCGAGCGTGTGGTTGCACTTTGCCAGCGAGCATCTGCCCGGCAGGAAGGTGGCCGAGTTGCACGTGGAGTTCGCGAAGGCGTATGGCTGGGATTACCTGAAGGTGATGAATGACTATCGCTATCCTCTGCCTGGCCTGAACGAAGTGCAGCGCGAATCCGACCTGCAGCGCTTCTCGCCTGTCGGCATGACCGAGCAGGCTTTCCACGAGCAACTGGTATGTCTGCGGGAATTGCGCGCGGCGGTGGGACCAGACATGCCCTTGATCGAGACGCTGTTCAACCCGTTGCAAACACTGGTGCGCGCCACCGGCGTCAATGTGGCGCAACTCGTGTTTGCGCATCCCCAGGCCGGCCACAACGCGCTCGACGCCATCACCGAAACGTTGATCGAGTACATCCGCCAGTTGCAGATGCTCGGCGTGAACGGCATCTTCTATTCGATCAACGGCGCGGTGGAGCCGGCGAAGGGCGGGCTGACCGACGACCAATTCGCCGAGTTCGTCGCGCCGTATGATCTACGCATCCTGCACGCGGCCGAGGGCATGACGCGCGTGGCGCACGTGCATGGCTTCCACCTGCGCTTCGATCGCGTGGCGCATTACCCGGTCGAGGCGTTCAGTTGGTCGCACTTGAACAGCGCGCCGGCGCTGGGTGAGGCGCGCAAGTTGACGCAGGCGGCGCTGATGGGTGGCGTCAATGAGGTGCGCATCGCGCATCAGGCGCCGTCTGAGGTGATGAGCGACATTCGCAAGAGCGTGCAGGACGCCGGCGCGCGCAAGTTGCTCATCGGCCCGGGTTGCACCGTGCCGCCCGACACGCCGGCGAAGCTGCTGCGCGTAGTTGGCGATGCAGTGCGGCAGATCAAGGTGTGATCGGCGCGGACGCCGGCCGGCCATAGTCGTCTGCGTGGCGCATGATGTCGTCCTGCTGCCAGTTGCCAAAGGCGACCTCCAGCACGCGCACGGCCGGGCCGGCGCTGCCCAAGCGATGTCGCGCGTGCGCGGGTATCCAGATTTCCTCGCCGGCGCGCGGGTGCAGGATTGCATCCTCCACCTGCACGATCGCGCCCTCATCCAGCACGATCCACAGTTCGGCGCGCTCGGCGTGTGATTGCAGGCTCAGCCGCTGGTTCGGCTGCACGGTCATCAGCGAGACGGTGACGGCTTCGTTGTGGGCGAATTGGCGGAAACTGCCCCACGGCCGCGTCACCTGCCTGACAGCCGGCATGCGCTCTGGGATAGATGTGTCGCTCATGCTTTTGCTGCGCGCAGAAATTCCTTCACGCACTGCACGAAGCGCTCGGGCTGCTCGCGGCGGATGTTGTGGCCGGCGCCGGCGATGTTCACCATCTGCAACTGCGGCACGAGCGATTTCAATTCATCCGCTTGCTTGGCCGAGGTGATCGCGCCCAGCGCCGTGTCGGCAGTGATGAGCAGAGCAGGGCAGGTGATGCGCTGCACGGCCTCACGTAGGTCGAGGCCGGCGCCGCCGAAGCCATTCAGCACGTTGAAGCTCAGGCGCAATTTTGAATCAGCCCACGGGCCGCGCTCTGCCTCGGGCCAATTCGGGCTTGACTTGCGGTTGCCCTCGATCATCTCTTCGCGCGTCAGGCGCTTGAGGTCGATGACCCAACTGCCCATGCTGCGCCGGCGCTCTGGCTGCAGGTTGCCGGCGCGCTGCTCCCAGAAAGGCGGCGGGTCTTCCAGCACGATCGCGCCTGGCAGAGTGGGGTGCAGGCCGGCCAGCGCGAGCGTGGTCACCGCGCCCATCGAGTGCCCCATCACGACCGGCTTTTCAAGGCGCAGCGCCGCGATCACGCCGGCGACGTCGGCGGCGTGCTGGTCGTGGCCGTAGCCGCTCTCTGGCGCATCCGAGCGGCCATGCCCGCGCGCGTCGATCATCACGATGTCGTAATCGTTTTCAAATAGCTGCGCGATGGGCGTCCAGCACAGGCCGTCGTCGGAAAAGCCGTGCAGCAAGACGAGCGCCGGCTTGTCGCCGCCGCTGCGCGTGATGTGCAGCCGGATGCCGTTTGTTTCGATCAGGGTCGATTGCCACATGTTTCTTGCATTGCCGGCGGTGAACGCGCGCCGGCGATGCGTTTTCATTGTAGAGCCAGGTCGAAAAATGATGAAAGACGTGCATCTTGTGGTGAAATACTCTCCATGACAACTCCCATCGTGATCGGCGTGGACGGCGGCGGCACGCGCACCCGCGTGTGCGTGGCGGCGATGGACGGCGCGACGCTGGCGCTGCGCGAGGCCGGCGCTTCCGGCGTCAGCGCGCATGGCATGGCCGGCGCGCAGCGCATTTTGCAAAACGCCATCGAGGCGGCAGCCGCGCAAGCCGGCGTCAACCTGCGTGATCTCAAAGCCATCTGCTTCGGCCTGAGTGGGGTCGACCGTCCCGACGAGCGCGAGCCGATGCTGCAATGGGCAACCGCGCAATTTGCGGCGCGCGCCGAGGTGGTCAACGATTGCGAGATTGTGCTGGAGGCCGGCGCTGAAGCCGGCTGGGGCGTGGCGCTGATCGCCGGGACGGGCGCGATTTCGTTTGGCAAGTCGCCGGCCGGGGAGCGCGCGCGCGCCGGCGGCTGGGGCTATCTCGCCGGCGATGAGGGCAGCGCCTACGACATCGCGCGCGAGGGGTTGCGCGCCGTCCTGCGCGCATCGGATGGGCGCGGTGAGCCGACGCAACTCGGCGATGTCGTTTTGCAGCATTTCAAGATTGATCGCGCATCGGCGCTGGTGCCGGCGATTTATCGCCACAACCAGGGCGAGGCCGGCGCAACGCCCATTCGCCCCGACCAGATGGCCGCGCTTGCGCCGCTGGTGACGCGAACTGCCGAGCAAGGTGATGAAGTTGCGCAGCGCATCGTGCAGCGCGCCGGCCACGAGCTGGCGCTGGACGTGCTGGCAGTGGCGCGGCGGCTGCGGCTGCCATCGCCCGCGCCGCTGGCGTTGGCCGGCAGCTTGCTGCTGAAGGTGGATGCGGTGCGCGCCGGCCTGATGACATCACTCACGCAATCCGAATTTGCTTTTGCGCCTGTGGCGCACGTCGCAGAGCCGGTGCGTGGCGCGGTGAGGGTGGCGTTGCGGTTGGCGCAAGCCGCATAAAACAGCAACCGCCCAAAGCGCGACGGGCACCTTGGGCGGTGTGGACGTTCAACCAGAAGCGACTCGCCGGCGCACGTCACTGCAGCGCCGGTGATAGTTGCGCCGGCGCAGCGGGCGCGGGGCCGGCCGCCGGCAGGTTTTGGAACTGGCTCATATACAGGTTGTAGTAGAAGCCGTGCTGGGCCAGCAACTCCTTGTGCGTGCCGCGCTCCACGATCTGCCCCTTGTCCAGCACCAGCAGCATGTCGGCATTCTGGATCGTGCTGAGGCGGTGCGCGATGACGAAGCTGGTGCGCCCTTCCAGCAGCACGTCGAAAGCCTGCTGGATCATGCGCTCGGTGCGGGTGTCCACGCTGCTCGTCGCCTCATCCAGAATCAGGATGCGCGGGTCGGCCAGCGCCGCGCGCGCGATCGACAGCAACTGGCGCTGCCCCTGGCTCAACCCCGCGCCGCGCTCGCCCAGCACGGTCTGGTAGCCGTCGGCCAGCCGCTCGATGAATTGATCGGCGCGCGCGAGCTTGGCGGCGGCGATGCATTCTTCATCGGTGGCGCCGGGTTTGCCGAAGCGGATGTTCTCCATCACGGTCGCGCTGAACAGGAACGTGTCTTGCAGCACGATGCCGATCTGCCGGCGCAGGCTGACCTGCGTCACGTCGCGCACGTCGATGCCGTCGATGGTGACGCTGCCGCTGGTGACATCGAAGAAGCGCGGGATGAGGTTGATGATGGTGGTCTTGCCGGCGCCGGTTGGGCCGACGATGGCGATGGTCTGGCCGGGCATCGCGCTGAAGCTGACATCCTTCAGCACCGGCTCGCCAATGTTGTATTCCGCTGAGACGTGATTGAAGGCGACCGCGCCGGCGATCTGCGGCATCGGCTTCGCATCTGGCTTGTCGACGATCTCGACCTTCTGGTCGATCAGGTTGAAGATGCGCTCGCCGCCGGCGACCGCATTTTGCAGGTTCGTCCACAGCACCGAGATCTGCTGGATGGGTTGGTTGAAGCGCTGCACATAGCCCATGAAGGTGACGACCAGGCCGAGCGAGACGACCGTGCCGAACAGCTCGCCGCCGGCCAGCAGCGCCGCGCCGCCCACGCACACCACGATCGCCAGCGCCACGTAGCCCAACGCCTCAAGCGCCGGCGCGAGCGCGCTGGTGAATGAGACGGCGCGCACGTTGGCATCGCGGTTGGCTGCGTTCACCTGCCGAAAGTTCTCGATGTTCTCGTCGGCGCGATTGAAGGCCTGCACCTCACGCACGGCTGAGATGGTCTCCTGTAGTTCAGCGTTGACGCTGCCCATCTCGGCGCGGCTCTTGCGGAAAGCCTTGCGTGCCTGGGTTGAGAAGAAGAGCGTCGCGATGACCATGAGCGGCATCACGCTCATGCTGAGCAGCGCGAACGGGATGCTGCGCGCCAGCATGTTATAGGCGATCCACACCAGCAGCAGCGCGCCACTGAAGACGCTGACCAGCGCAAAGCCGAATGCCTGCTGGATGGCCTCGGCGTCGGCGGTGATGCGCGCCATCAGGTCGCCGGCGTCGTTCCTGGTGTAAAAGCCGAGCGAGAGCTGATGCAGCTTGTTGAACACGTCGACGCGCATCTCGCGCAACGCCTGCTGGCCAGTCCACGACATCACGTAGAAGGTCATGCCGGTCAGCACGGAGCCGACGATGTAGAAGAAGATCAGGAACAGCGTCAGCCGGCCCAGCCCGGCGATGCGCTCGTCCGGCGTCAGGTCGGGCGAAGGCGAGGGCGTGCCATTGGATAGAAACACGCTGCGGATGGCATTGTGGTTGATGTCGTTCGCTGGCGCGTCTGCCGCCAACCAGCAGTTGGTCTGCGCATTGGATTGCGTGTTTTCGCCGGCGAAGTTGCCAAAGCCGGCGCTGGCTGCCGCCGGCGTCAGATAGCAATCGACGACCTGGCCCGACAACTCCGGCGTGATGACCTGCGCCCAGGTCGAAATGATGACCAGCGCAAGCACCAGCAGCAGGGCATACCAGTAGTGCTTGAAATACTTCCAGAAGCGCGCCATCGTTGCGGCAGTGTTGACAGGTTTCGATGTTTCGCCCCTGAACAGGTGTCTGTTGTCTCCACCAAACATGGTTCTCCTTGCTATGCGCTGACTGCCTGCAATTCAGGCTGCGCTTGATCGGCATCGCCAACCAATTGTGAGTTGTAGATCTCTGCGTAGATTGGGTTGTCTTCGAGCAGGTCGGCATGTTTGCCGCGCCCCACGATCTGCCCCTTGTCCAGCACCAGAATCTGATCGGCATTCAAGACGGTGCTGATGCGTTGGGCGATCACCACACTGGTGCGCCCCTTCATCAGCTTTGTCAGCGCGCGCTGAATCACCCCTTCGGTGGCGAGGTCCACGCTGCTGGTGCTGTCGTCGAGGATGAGGATGCGCGGGTCGAGCAGCAGGGCGCGCGCGATCGCGATACGCTGCTTCTGGCCGCCGCTCAATGTCGTGCCGCGCTCGCCCACCGGCGTGTCGTAACCCTGTGGGAATGACATGATGAAATCGTGCGCCGCGGCTGATCGGGCTGCCGCGATCACTTCATCCATCGTCGCATCTGGTCGGCCGAAGGCGATGTTGTCGCGGAGGGTTCCGCTGAACAGGGTAGTCTCTTGCAGCACGATGCCGATTTGCGAGCGCAGCGAATCCAGCGTGACATCGCGCACGTCGTGGCCGTCGATCAGGATGCGGCCGGCGGTCGGATCGTAGAAGCGCGGAATGAGGTTGATGATGCTGGTCTTGCCGGAACCGGTCGCACCAAGCAGGGCGATGGTTTGGCCAGGCTCGGCGGTGAAGCTGACGCCTTGCAGCACCGGGGTGGCGTTGCCGGCGTAGTGAAAGCTCACCTCGTCAAATTCGATCCTGCCGTTGACAGGCGGCAGAAGCGTCGCATCCGGCTTGTCCTTCACATCGCTCTCGGCATCCAGGATCTCGAAGATGCGCTGGCCCGATGCGGATGCCTGGCCGACTTGCGTGACAATGAAGCCCAGTTGCGCCACCGGCAGGAACAGATAGATCAAATACAGGCTGAATTCCTGCCATTGGCCGAGCGTGAGCGTGCCATTGATGATCTGCCGGCCGCCAAAATATGTCGTCGCAGCCTGGCCGAGGTTTGCAACCATGAAGACGACCGGGAACAGGAATGAGAACACGCGCGACACCTGCAACTGTTGCTTGACCAGGTTGTGCGTCGCGGTTTCGAACTTCGCCTCTTCTTCCCGCTCGCGGGTGAACGCCTTCACCACCTTGATGCCGGCGACGTTCTCTTGCAGGATCGTATTCATAGCCGAAAGGCGCCTCTGCACCCGCCCGAACAGCGGCCCGACAACCGTGCCAAACACCATGAACAGCACGAGCGCGATCGGCAGGATGGGCAACGCCACCAACGCAAGTTGCGCATTCGTGGTGAACAGGATGATCAGCGTGCCGGTGATCAGGATGATGGCGCCGATCAATTGCAGGAAGCCCTGACCGATGAACAGGCGCACCTTCTCCACGTCGTCGGTGGCGCGGATCATCAGTTGGCCGGTCTGGTTCTGGTCGTGATATGAAAATGAGAGCTGTTGAATCTTGGCATACAAGTCGTTGCGAATGTCATAGGCCACAGCCTGCGAATTGCGCTCCGCCCAATAAGCCTGCAGGAAGGCGAAGAGGCCGCGCACGGCCGCGAAGACGACAATGGTGATGCCGGCGGTGAGCAAATAATTCGGCGCGTTCGCCACATCCAAATTCAGCTTGTCGAGCAGTTGCTGCTTGGTGAAGTCCGCCGGCGCCTTGGCCACTTCCAACAACTTCGGCAGGGCCTGGTCCATGAACGCGGCGGGGATCTTGTTGTTGATGGCGTCGAGCAGGGTGTTGGCGATGACGCCATTGGTCACGGCGTCGATGATGTTGCTCACCAGCTTCGGCACGGCCAACTGCGCAAGCGTGGCAATGACGAGGAACAGGTAGGGCAGCAACGCCTTGCCGCGCTGCTTTTGCAAATATTTGAGCGCGCGACCGATGGACTTGGGGTCACCCGACGGTGGCCGGCCGCCAGGGCCGCCCTTGCCATCGGGCTTGCCGACGGGCCTGTGTGTGGAGGATTGCATTTTTTCTTGCTCCCTTTGCTTCTTTTGTTGATTTGACGATTTGATGGCCTGATGTCAGATTGACTCCGCCGGCCTGGCTGGGCTTAGCGCTTCCTGTAGCAATCAGGGTGATTGCGGATGATCTCCTCATAGAGATCGCGGTCAGGTGCGAGGTGTTGCAGCACTTCGCGCAGCAGCTTGTGCAACTGCTGCGCCTTCGGTTCGCCGAGGTGATGAATGGCTTGCACGAGCGCGTCCTGCTGGTGCGCTGGCGGGACGCAAACCAGCGCATCCCGCGCCTTGTCGGTGAGTTGCAGGGGCGTGCGCCGGCGATCGTGCGGATCCTTGCCGCGCACCACGAGTTCCTCACGCTCCAACTTGTCCACTGCTGGCACCAGCGTCGATGGCGTCAGCATCATCTTCGCGCTCATCTCGCTCAACGTCAGCGGCTCATGCGCGAGCATGTGCAGCATGCCGAATTGCAGCATGCTCACGCCAGGCAGCGCCTCGTTGATGCGCTGCTCCATGTCGCGCATGGTCAGCTTGGCGATGATGGAGTTGAGAATGCGAATCTCAACCGCAAGGTTGTTGATCGGGTCTGCCGGCGTCGCGTGCGCGCGCTTGCCGGCGTGGGTTACTTCGTGTGCCATATGATTCGTAGCCTAACGATTAGACCGCAAATCATACGGGATCGCATGAGAGGAAGATGAAAAGGGGATCTGATTCGGGCTTATCCAGCCTGTGTCATCGGTCGCTACGCGCCAGGCGCTGCTCCAGCCGCGATTGAATCGCCTGCAGCACGATGGTCATGATCCAGTAAAACGCGGCGGCGATCAGCAGCGTCTCCATCGAGTGGAAATACTGCTGTCCCACTTTCTGCGCGCGCCACAGCAACTCCTGCACGCCGATGATCGATACCAGTGCGCTGTCCTTCGTCATGGCGATGAACTCGTTGCCCACTGGCGGGATGACGATGCGCGTGGCCTGTGGCAGCACGATCAGCCGCATCGTTTGCCAGTGGGTCATGCCCAGCGCGGATGCGGCTTCGCGCTGGCCTCTGGCGATGGATTGGATGCCGGCGCGAAATGTCTCGGTCATGTACGCCCCGTAGTTCAGCGACAGCGCGAGGATGCCCGTCGGCACTGCCGGCAGCAGCAACAGGTTCGAGATGAACGGGTATTGCTGGTCGAAGCCGGGGATGAGCCTGTTGAGTTGCTGATTGATCTGCGGCAGGCCAAAGAACAGCAGGAAGATCTGGATCAGGAACGGCGTGCCGCGAATGACCGAGACGTAAAACGTGGCAACGCCATACGCGACTGGGTTGACGGAGAGCCGGCCCATGGCGCCGAGGAAAGCCAGGATTACCGCGCCGACGATCGACACTGCGCTGATGAACAGCGTCATCACGATGCCGACGCGAAGCACGTCGGGCGTGCCGGCGCCGTAGACGATGAAGCCCCACCATTCGCGCATGAAGCTGATGTCGAGGCCGATGGCTGCGAGGAAAGCGATGATGCACGCGAAGATCACCAGCCATACGATAGCGACCTTCGCGTGGAAAGAGATGTTCATGCAGTCGGCTGGGCGCGTTGCCAGAAAACCTGGCCGGCGGCTTGATCTACTTCACTTTCACAGTGAGGTCGACGCCGTAGTATTTCTTCGATAGAGCGCTCAGCGTGCCGTCGGCGTGCATGGCGGTGATGGCGTCGCTGAGCGCGGCCAGCAGCTTCGCATTCGGCTGCGCGCTTTTGTCAATCGCCACCGCCAACTCTTCGTAGAAAACCGGATTGCCGACCTTCACGATGGGCGCGCCCTTCGAGATGCCATCATCGACCACGCCCAGCGCAGTCAGCACGGCGTCATAGTCCTTGCGCCCCGACTGGATCGATTGGATGCACTCGGCGTCGGTCTTGGTCGGAATGACCTTCACGTTGGCCGGCGGCGGCGTCATGTCGGCGAAGGTGAGCTTGCCGTTCAGGTATTGCTCGTAGGTCGTCGATTCACCGACGCATACGTTCTTGCCGGCGAGGTCAGCCACGGTCTTGATGCTGTCCTTCAAATCGTCGCGGGCGGCAAATTGCGCCGGCGTGAAGTAGTACGGCGGCGTGAAATCCAGCACCTTCTGGCGCTCTTCGGTGATGGTCATGCTGCCCACGCTGGCATCCCAGCGATCAGCCCAATTGCCGGCAGTGATCGCGCTCCAGTCCGGCGTGGTGAATTCCACCTTCACGCCGAGCCGCTTTGCCAGCTCGGTTGCCACGTCGATGTCGAAGCCGGTCCACTCCTTGGTCTTCTCGTCGAAGAAGCTCTGTGGCGCGTAATTGGCGTCGGTGCTGACGCGCAGCGTGCCGCGCGCCTTGACTTTGTCGAGCTGGTCCTGTTGCGTCGGGCTGGTGCTGACCGGCGGCGCGGCGCAGGCGGCCAGCGAAACGGCGACGGCAATGGCGAGCGTGAGCGATGTGCGTTTCATGGGTTTCTCCTATCTTGAACTGCGCGGCAGTATAGGCAAGATCGGAATGTTTACAAGAAGGGATTTCCTGTTTGCTTCAATAGAAGGTTTCGATGCGCCAGTTCATGGCCAGCGCATAGCGCCGCAGTTGCCGGTCGGGGTTGACGGCGATGGGATGGCCAACCACGTCGAGCAGGGCGCGATCGGAGAAGGAGTCGGTGTAGAAGGTGACGTTGCTGAGCGGAACCCCGCGCTCGCCGGCGATGCGCTCGCCCCACACGCGCTTGCCATCGCCGAAGCACGGTTCGCCGATGAAGTTGCCGGTGAATCTGCCATCGCTTACTTCCAACTCGGTGCAGCGATAGGCGATGTTGATATGCCGCGCCACCGGCTCCACCGCGAACTGTGTCGACGCGCTCAACAGCAGCACAAGATCGCCGCGTCGCTCGTGCTCGCGCAGTTGCGCCAACGCCTTGGGCGCGATGTGTTGCAGCACGTCCTCTTGCACCCACTGGTCGCACAGGCGCTTCGTTGCAACCGCGTCGCCGCCTTTCACATACCGGCTCAAGCGCGCCAACGCACGTGGGAAGTTGAGCAGATTGAGCGAGTATTGCGCGCTGATCAACATGACGCCGGCGAACTCGCGCAGCGAAATCATGCGCCGCCGCCACAGGTATTTGACATAGAGTGTGCCGCTGCTCTTGCGCAGCAGCGTTTTGTCCATGTCGAAGAATGCAAGACCCATCGCGCATTCAGGCTCACCCGAACAAGCTCGTCTCCTTCGGCTCGTCGGGTTTGTAGGTGGGAAAGGCGCGCGAAAAATACTCTGCGCCGGCGTCGCGCCGAAACATCAGCCGCACGATCGGGTTCATCCGCGTCGGTGGCTGCTGGCTGGCATGGCACGCTGACGCGGCTGCCTTGAATTTCGCAAAGCGATGCGTGTCGATGCGCGTAGTCGCCGGCACGTCCCACGACGCGATCTGCGCCAGATTGATGTCCTTGTTGCGGCCAAATTTCGTCGGGTCCTGGCGCAGCAGCGGCAGCAATCGCACGCCAAACTTCACGAAGCCCTTTGGGATCGTGGTGAAGTACAAGCGCGGCGGCTTTGAGTCGAACTTCAATGCTTCCCACAGGCGATCATGCTCTCGCCATTGCACGCCATAGCGCAATTCATACGCCCGCAGCGTGGCTTGATGCAGCTTGATGTGGTCGGGATGGCCGTAGCCGCCGAACTGGTCGTGGGTGAGGATTGCATCTGGCTTGAGTGCGTCGATGTGGGCGATGATGCGTTGCGCCACCTCGTCGAGCGGCGCATGGTGCAACGATTGCTGATGTGCATTGTCGGCTGCGCCGATCATCCCGGAATCGCGATAGCCGAGGAAGTGGACGCCGGCCAGCCCCAGCGCCTTGGACGCGCACTGCAATTCATGCGTGCGCAACTCGGCCACGTCGCGATAGCCATTCAGCATGATTGCATCCACGGTGCCGCTCTCGCCGCGTGTGCCGCACAGGTAATGCACGGCAGTGCCAGTCTGCGCGTACTTGGCCAGCGTGCCGCCCGGCCCGAACGATTCATCATCGGGATGCGCCAGAATCACCAACAGCGTTTGCATGAGGCGAGAGTATACGGCGCGTGTTGAGCGCAGCGCGGATAATACAGCGTGAAGGACGAAGAGTAGCGGCAAGCCGCAATCGCAAATCTATCCTGATCGTGACGCTATCCGTCCAATCCTGCCGTGATCGCCTTGCCGCCGGCTTGCAATTGTCGTGCTGCGTGTGCGATGACTTGCGCAGCTTCGATCATCTCGCCGCGATTGACCCAGCAATGGGTGACCATGCGGATGCGGCGCGGCGCGGTGGGATTGATCTTTACCCGCTCAGCCGCAACGCGCTTGCACAGCGCCGGCGCATCGAAAGGCATGGCCGGGTCGATGTCGAAATACACCATGTTGCTGCGCACGCTGCCCAGATCGACATGGACGCCTTCGATATCGGCGATGCCCTCAGCCAGGGCCATTGCGTTTGCATGATCGTCGCGCAGCCGCTCGGTCATTTGCTCCAGGGCCACCACGCCGGCAGCCGCGATCACGCCGGCCTGACGCATGCCACCGCCCAGCACCTTGCGCCGCTTGTGCGCAATCTGGATGAACGCCTTTGACCCGCACAGCACCGAGCCAACCGGCGCGCTCAAGCCCTTGCTCAGGCAAAAGGTCGCGCTGTCTGCGCCCTTC
Organism: uncultured Anaerolineae bacterium; assembly: GCA_964590135.1. GTDB lineage: Bacteria > Chloroflexota > Anaerolineae > J036 > Brachytrichaceae > JBDHWI01. Next base: position 47,209 of record CAZPVX010000029.1, read on the forward strand.
GTCAACGCTTTCACGTCGATGTCCAGCGCCGCAGCCGCGTTGAAGATGCGCGCGCCATCGATGTGCAATTTCAGGCCATGCTGTTGCGCCAGCGCGCTGACCTGCTGCATGTAGGCCGGCGTCAGCACCGCGCCGCCCATGCGGTTGTGTGTGTTCTCCAGCGCGATCACGCGTGTCTCTGGGTAGTGCGAATCCTTGGGGCGAATGGCGTTTGCAATGTCGTCCAGCCGCAGCGTGCCATCGGGCTGATTCGGCACGCTGCGCGGATGAATGCCGCCGACAACGGCGGTGCCGCCACCCTCGTAGATGTAGATGTGCGACTGGTCGCCGACGATGATCTCCTCGCCGCGGCCGCAGTGCGCCAGCATCGCCGCAAGATTGCCCATCGTGCCGCTGCATACCAGCAGCGCCGCCTCGAAGCCGAGCCGGTTCGCAGCCAGCTCCTGCAGTTTGTTGACGGTGGGGTCTTCGGCGAAGACGTCGTCGCCAACTTCAGCGCTCGCCATCGCCTCGCGCATCGCCGGCGTGGGGATGGTCAGCGTGTCGGAGCGCAGATCGATGAAACCGTTGATTGCCATATTGCGGATTCTAGTGAGAAAGCGGGTCGAATCAACCTGCGAGGACGTGAAAAGTCCTGCATTGCGCCCTGCGCGCCCTGCGCTACACTCGTTTGGAGATCCGAATTCACTTCACAAAAAGGAAAAATCAAGAACCATGAGCATCGTTCGATTGGGCATGATTGGCACGGGCGGCATGGCCCGCTACCACATCCACAACATCCTCAAGCAGTTGGATACCACGCAGATCATCGCCGTGTGCGAGCCGGACAAGACACAATATCAGAAGGCGGCTGAGATCTTTGAAGCCGCCGGCCAGCCCGTGCCGCCGAACGTGAAGGATTTCGACAGCTTCATGGCCAAGTCGGCCAAGAAGATCGACGCCGCGTTCATCGTCACGCCGCACAACCAGCATTTCCCGCAGGCCAAAGCGCTGCTGGAAGCCGGCAAGGATGTGCTGGTGGAGAAGCCGATGGTGATGAACACCCGCGAGGCTAAAGCGCTGATGAAGGTGCGCGACAAGACTGGCCGGCTGTTGGCCGTTGCGTTCAACGGCAGCATGTCACCTTCCATTCGCAAGGCGCACGAGATGCTGCATGACGGCACGATGGGCAAGATCCTCAACGTGCAGGCAGCTGTGTGGCAGACGTGGGAGAAGAACACCAAGGGCCTGTGGCGGCAGGAGCCGAAGATCAGCGGTGGCGGCTACATGTTTGACACCGGCGCGCACCTGTTGAACACGGTGGCCGACCTGGTCGGCGAGCCATTCTCCGAGGTGGCCGCATTCATCGACAACCGCAGCACGAAGGTGGACATCCTTACCGTCGCAATTGCCAAGACCGCATCGGGCGGCTTCGTCACGATCAACGGTTGCGGCGCGTCACCCGTCACTGGCACCGACATCAAGATCTGGTGCGAGAACGGCATGATGGAGTGCGGTGTGTGGGGCGGCTACCTGCGCGTGCAGATGGCCGGCGAGAAAGAACTGCGCGACATCGAGTTCCCCGATTTCCTCGGCGTATGGCAGACCTTCGTGCGGGTGCGCAATGGCGAGGTGCCGAACCCCAGCCCGGCGGAGAACGGCCTGCGCATGATCCAGCTGTGGGATGCGATCAAGGCCAGCGCCAAGCAGGGCGGATCGGTCGTGAAAATCTAGTTGCAGGCAGCATGCTCTCGCATAGGCGCAAGGTTGCAAAGGCGATAATTTCTTCTCCTTGCGCCTGTGCGAGAGATCGCTTCAGTATTTGCGGACGATGCTGCGGTAGCTGAGCGGCTGGCGCGCCTGAAAGATCTGCGTTTCCTCGCGCACGCGGCGGGTTTCGTCCAGATCGATCTTCGCGACGATGTAACCCTCGGTGGTTTCGTCGAGGTCGACGATGACCTGGCCGCGCGGGCCGACGATCATGCTCTCGCCGGCGAAGGTGGTGGCCGGCTCCTCACCCACGCGGTTGGCTGCGCATACGAAGCATGCATTCTCCGCCGCGCGCGCCGCAATGAACGAGCGCCACTCATCGGCGCGCTGGTTGTCCCACGCTGCGCTCACCAGAATCAATTCTGCGCCGTCGAGGCACAGGCTGCGCGCGCCTTCAGGAAAGAACATGTCCCAGCCCACTTGCAGGCCGATCATGCCGACTGGCGTTTCCGCCGGCTCCAGCCGAAAGCCGGGCCGGAACAGCATTTGCTCCTCGCCTTTCAAGTGAATCTTGCGGTAATGCGACACCACATCGCCCTCCGGCCCCACCAGCACTGCCGAATTGAACAGGATGCTCTCGACGCGCTCCTTGCTCGCAATACCGAACGAAATGTGGATGCCCATCTCGTTGGCGCGCTGCGCCATCACATTGGTGGATGGCCCCGGCACGCGCTGGGTGAGTTGGGTGAACTTCACGCCGCCCTCGTAGCCGGTGGTCGCCAGTTCCGGGAAGACGATGATGTCCACCTTCTGCGCGCTGGTGATCTTGCGCACAAAATCCGACATCTTGGCAAGGTTGGCCTCGGGTTCACCGAGCTTGGTGTCCATCTGCACGACGGCGATGCTGATCTCTCGCATGGTTGCTCCGCTTGAAAATCTCAGAATCGAACTTCTGTTCTAGTGGCCTGATTTTAACCTAAACGAAACGCTTGAGCAGGCGGACACTCGCGCGTTTTCGTGACCTTGCTAAAATGGCACACCTATGAATCAAACAAGCGTGGCTCCACGACCGGTCAGCGCAGAGGTGGTTCATGCCAACGTAAACCGCAAGTTCGGCATGTGGCTATTCCTCAGCTCTGAATTGCTCATCTTCGCCGGCCTCATTGGCGCATTCGTTCTCACCCGTCGCGCCGCCTACATCCATGGCAAAGAGTGGTGGGAGGAATCCATCATCAGCATCGCGCTCGTCAGCTTGAACACCTTCATTCTGCTGGCGTCCAGCTTGATGGTCGTGCTGGGCATTGAGTCCATTCAGCGCAACGACAACGCCAAGCTCAAGCGATATCTGTTGCTTACCGCGTTGCTTGGCGCGGCATTTCTCCTCGGGCAGGCAGTGGAATATTCGATGTTGATCTTCCAGGAGGGGCATTCCTTTGGAGATCCCTTCGGCACGGCCTTCTTCATCCTCACTGGCATCCACGGCTTGCACGTGCTGGCCGGCGTGATCTGGTGCCTGGCGACGTGGGCGGTGGCGCGGCGCAACACCTTCAATGCGAACAACTACACGACGGTTGAAATCTTCGGGTTGTACTGGCACTTTGTCGACCTTGTGTGGATCATCATCTTCACAGTCGTCTACCTGACCAACTGAGGCAAACAGACATGGCTAACCCAACTGCTACTGCCGCGCCGGCTGTCGAAGCGCAACACACCGATGCCCACGCCGGCCAGCGCCACATCAACCCGGTCTTCGTTTTTGTCATCCTCACCGTTGTGACGGTGGTGGAAATTGCGATCACGCTGTTCCACCTGCCGAAAGATTTTCTCGTGCCGGTGCTGCTCGGCATGTCGTTCGCAAAGGCCTCGCTGGTGGCGGCGTATTACATGCACCTGCGCTATGAGAAGCCGCTCTATACGATCGTCTTCGTCACGCCGGCGCTCTTCGCGGTGTTCCTCATCGTTGTGCTGGCAGCGAGCTACTGAGATTCAAGACAGCCACGCAGCATGCGCCAGGATGCCTGGCAGGCCGATCAAGCCTGCCAGGTTTTTTCATATTGCGCGCCGGCGATGACCGCCTGACCCAGCGACAGCCCGCCGTCGTTGGGTGGCACGCGCGCATGGATCAGCACTTCGAAGCCGGCGTTGCGCAGCCTGGGCAATGCCAATCCCAACAGCCGCGCGTTCTGAAACACACCGCCGCTCAGCGCCACCACGTCCAAACCAGTGGTTTCGCGCGCCTTCGCGCTCAGATCGACAATCAGTTGCGCCACTGCGTTGTGTGCCTTGGCCGCCATTGTCGCGACAGGCACGCCGGCCTTTACGTCACGCGTCAATTCCTGCCACAGTGGCGCCGGGTCGATGAGGATGGGATGCGCGCCGGCCAGCGCAAACCCGTACGCCTCGCGCGTCGCATCGTCGCACAGCGCCTCCATCTCGATTGCGGCTTGCGCCTCGTAGGTCACCGTCTGGCGAATGCCGATCAGTGCAGCGATGGCGTCGAACAGCCGGCCCATGCTGCTGGTTGGTGCGCAGTTCAGATTTTTGTCGAGTTGTTGTTGCAGCACGCGGCGCTCTGCCGGGGAAGTGAGTGCAACGCCGGGCAGCGCTGCATCCCAGGCGATGCCGGCGGCCCACAGGTGCGCCAGCGCGGTGCGATACGGCCGCTTGATGCTGGCATCGCCGCCGGGCAGCGGCACATATTTCAAGTGCGCGAACCGCTCGAAGCCATGCGCATTTGCAATCATCACTTCGCCACCCCAGATCGCGCCGTCGATGCCATAGCCAGTGCCGTCGAAGGCGATGCCGATGGCACGCTCGCCGGTGTCGCGACCATGCTCGGCCAGGATGCTGGCGATATGAGCATGGTGGTGCTGCACTTCGATCAGCGGCAGATTGTGCTTGCTGGCGTAGCCCCGCGCCCATTGTGTGCTGAGGTAGCCCGGATGCAAGTCGCACGCGATGCGCGCCGGCGACGCGCGAAACAGGGTGATGAAGTGATCGAGCGCCCTCTCGAACGCGCCGAGCGTCTCCAGATTCTCCATGTCGCCGATATGCTGGCTGAGATAGGCGAAGTCGTCGCGAGTGAGGCAGAAGGTGGACTTCAATTCACCGCCGGCAGCCAGCGTGTTCGGCATCAGCTGTGCCAGTTTGATGGGGTAGGGCGCATAGCCACGTGAGCGCCGCACCGGCAACTCGCGCCCCTCGAACGCGCGCATCACCGAGTCGTCGCAAGGCACATGGATGTCGCGGTCATGCATCAAGAAGCCATCGGCCAGCGCCGCCAAGCGTTCGCGCGCCTCGGCGTTGTCCTTGCAGATGGGCTCGTCGCTCAGGTTGCCGCTGGTCATCACGAGCGGGAAGTCGAGGCCGGCGAGCAGCAATTCGTGCAGAGGCGTGTAGGGCAGCATCACGCCGACGGTGCGATTGCCGGGAGCGACGAGCGGACTGAGGCGCAATGCGCCTTCAACGCGATTCAGCAGCACGATTGGCCGCTCTTTGCTCAGCAGCAGTTTTGTCTCTTCGGCGCTTGTCTCCGCAAAAGAGCGCGCTTCATCCAGATCATGCGCCATCACCGCAAACGGCTTGTCGCTGCGGCCTTTGCGCGCGCGCAGCCGGCGCAGCGCATCGTCGTTTGTCGCATCACAGGCGAGGTGAAAGCCGCCGATGCCTTTTACCGCAAGGATGGCGCCGGCGCGCAGGGCAGCCTGCGCGGCAAAGAAGGCCGCATCACCGGATGGCCGGATGGCCGGATCACCCGTCTCAAGCCATACCTGCGGCCCGCACTTTGGGCACGCAGTCGGTTGGGCGTGAAAGCGGCGATTCGACGGGTCACGGTATTCGGCGGCGCAGTCATCGCACATGCGAAACGCGGCCATCGTCGTGAAGGGCCGGTCGTAGGGGATGTCTTGGATGATGGTGAAGCGCGGCCCACAGTTGGTGCAGTTGATGGAGGGATAGCGGTAGCGCCGGTCGCGCGGATCGAACATTTCGCGTCGGCAGTCGTCGCACAGCGCGATGTCGGGCGAGATGGGCGTGCTGCTGGCCGGCTGCGCTTCGCTCTCCACGATCACGAAAGCGGCATCGCTTTGCGCCGGCAGTGACTCGCTTTCAATCGACGCGATCATCGCCAGCGGCGGCGGATGGCGCTGCATTTCATCCGTGAAGGCAGTGATGGCATCTGCGCTGCCCTCGACCTCGATGAAGACGCCGGCGCTGTTGTTGCCGACATGCCCCATCAACCCCAGCCGCTGCGCCAGCGCAAATACGAAGGGCCGGAAACCGACGCCTTGCACGATGCCCTTCACAAAAATGCGCCGGCGCTCGATGCCGCCCAATTCCGCCATTGGCAGCGATTGTAGAACGCCGGCGATGCGTCATGCGTGGCCAGTAGGTCAGTTTGCAACTGGACGATCGGACTGGCCGGCGTTTGGGTGACGCGCCCGACAAACTTTCTACAATGACGGCGTGCACGAAGTATCGATTGCCTTCAATCTGGTTGAGTCGGCAGAGGCCGCGGCGCGACAGGCCGGCGCAACTCGGGTGAATGTGGTGCATCTGCGGCTGGGCCGGCTCGCCGGCGTGGTTGGTGATGCGCTGCAATTCGGCTACGACATCGCAGCCAAAGGCACGCTGCTGGAAGGCTCGCAACTGGTGATCGAGGCGCTGCCGGCGGTGATTTTCTGCGACACCTGCAAGCGCGAGGTTGAGTTGCCGGACGTGCAGCTTTTTTGTTGCCCGCGCTGCGGCATGCCCAGCCGGCAATTGCGGCAGGGCAAAGAGATTGAAATTCGTGCGATTGAGATCGATGTGGATGCGGCCTCCGAGCCGCTTGCAAACCCATGACTACACGACTTCTGGAAATTCGCCAGGGCGTGCTGGACAAGAATGACCAACTCGCCGCACAGTTGCGCCAGCGCTTTCACGAGGCTGGCGTGCTGACCTTGAATTTTGTCTCCAGCCCGGGCGCCGGTAAGACCGCCTTCCTGGAGCGCATGATGACGACGATGACCGGCGCCGGCATCCGCGTGGCTGCGCTGGTGGGCGATTTGCAGACCGACAACGACGCAAAGCGCCTGGCGCGCAGCGGCGCGCCAGTGAAGCAGATTGTGACGGACGGCATGTGCCATCTCGAAGCGGAGATGATCGAAGCGCACCTGGCCGGCTTTGACTTGCACGCGCTTGATTTTTTCTTCATCGAAAACGTTGGCAATCTGGTCTGCCCGTCCAGCTACGATCTGGGTGAAGACCTGCGCGTGGTGCTGCTCAGCGTGGCTGAGGGCGAAGACAAGCCGCTGAAATATCCGCCCATGTTCAACTCGGCAGACGTGGCGATCATCACCAAGATTGACCTCGCCGAAGCATGTGAGTTTAACCGCGCTGCAGCCCATGCGAGCATTCAGGCCGTGCGCCCGGGCATGCCGATCTTCGAGACTTCGGCCAAGAGCGGCGCCGGCGTCGATGCATTTATCGCCTTTTTGCAGGCGCAACGCAGCCTTGGAACCCGCTGGGTCGCTGAGACCCGTCCAGCATGATCACACAGGAGGCGAACAACCATGTGTTTGGGCATTCCCGGCCAGGTAAAGCAAATCTATGAGCAACACGGCGCGCGGATGGGCAAGGTCAACTTCGGCGGCATCGTCAAGGATGTATGCCTGGAATATGTGCCGGAACTGGTCGTGGGTGACTACACCATCGTGCATGTCGGCTTTGCGCTGACCAAGATCGATGAGGCGTCGGCGCAGGAGACGCTCAAACTCTTCCACGAGATGGGACTGCTGGAAGAGGAGCTTGAGCCGGAGGCCAAGGCTGCAAAGGCGCCGGCGCTCGAATCATGCTACGTCAATCCCAGCATTGGCAAACGCGCATGAAATATTTGAATGAATTCCGCGATGGTGAGATTGCCCAGCGCATAGCCGGCGAAATCCGCCAACTCACCACCCGCCCCTGGGCCATCATGGAGGTGTGCGGCGGGCAGACGCACTCCATCATCCGTAACGGCATCGACCAACTGCTGCCGCCTGAAATCGAGCTGATTCACGGGCCGGGCTGCCCGGTGTGCGTCACGCCGCTGGAGTTGATCGACAAAGCATTGGCGATTGCCGCGCTGCCAGACGTGATTTTTTGTTCGTTTGGCGACATGCTGCGCGTGCCAGGCAGCGAGAAAGATCTGTTTCGCATCAAGAGTGAGGGCGGTGATGTGCGTGTGGTGTATTCACCGCTGGACGCAGTGAATATCGCCCGCGAGAACCCGAACCGGCGGGTCGTTTTCTTTGGCATCGGCTTCGAGACGACGGCGCCGGCGAACGCGATGGCAGTGAAATTGGCGCACACGCAAGGCCTTGAGAATTTCTCGATGCTGGTGTCGCATGTGCTGGTGCCGCCGGCGATCAAGGCCATCATGGAATCGCCGGGCAACCGCGTGCAGGCATTCCTGGCCGCCGGCCACGTATGCAGCGTGATGGGGTTGTGGCAGTACCCGCCGTTGGCCGAGAGATACCGGACGCCAATTGTCGCCACTGGCTTCGAGCCGCTTGATGTGCTGGAGGGCATTCGCCGCACGGTGAGGCAGTTGGAGGCCGGCGAGGCCTTTGTCGACAACGCCTATGCCCGCGCAGTGACGTTCGAGGGCAACAAGCCGGCACAATCCATGCTGGCTGAAGTGTTTGAGACCTGCGATCGCACTTGGCGCGGCATCGGCGTCATCCCACAGAGTGGCTGGCGCTTGAGCGGCAAGTATCGCAAACACGACGCCGAATACTGCTTTGACGTCAGCGACATTCGCACCGCCGAGTCACCGCTGTGCATGAGCGGCGCAGTGTTGCAGGGCAGGATCAAGCCGCACCAATGCCCAGCCTTTGGCAAGCAATGCACCCCGCGCAACCCGCTCGGCGCGACGATGGTGAGCAGCGAGGGCGCGTGCGCGGCGTACTACAACTATGGGCGATTCGCAAATGTCGAAAACCCTGGCGCGACAGCGTGAGCCAGAATTGGCAAACACGATTGGGATTTGACAGTTGACGACGCGTCCATCGCCGTTCACAGATAATCATTCACTTTCATGTCAAACCTGCCCGACTTCACTCACTGGGCCTGCCCCTTGCCACTGCGCGATTATCCGAATGTCGTCATCGGTCACGGTGGCGGCGGCAAACTGGGCGCAGAGTTGGTGGAGCATCTCTTTGTGCCGGCCTTCCGCAATGATGCGCTCGAAAACCTCGGCGACTCATCGGTGATTGAATTTGCGCGAGGCGTGTCGCGCATCGCCCTGTCCACCGACTCGTTCGTCGTGCGACCGCTGTTTTTCCCGGGCGGGTCGATTGGCGAACTGGCGGTCAATGGCACAGTGAACGATCTCGCCATGAGCGGTGCAAAGCCGCTCTACCTCACCGCCGGCTTCATCATCGAGGAAGGTTTGCCAATGCAGCAACTCGGCGAGATCGTCAACCGCATGGCTGAGGCGGCGCGACAGGCCGGCGTGCTGATTGTCACCGGTGACACGAAGGTTGTTGACAAGGGGCATGGCGACGGTGTGTTCATCAACACCGCCGGCATCGGCATCGTCCCGGAGGGCATTCGCATCGGCCCGCAATTTGCGCAGGCCGGCGATGCAATCATCATCAGCGGCACCATTGGCGATCACGGCATGGCAGTCATGAGTGTGCGCGAGGGGCTGGCGTTCGACTCAGTGATCCAGAGCGATTCCGCTGCGCTAAACAGCCTGGTCGAGGCGATGCTCGCGGTCGATCCCAGCGCCATCCACGTGTTGCGCGACCCAACGCGCGGCGGCCTCGCGTCCTCGCTGAATGAGATTGCAGCGCGTTCGCAAGTTGGCATTGACATCGATGAGCGCGCGTTGCCGGTTATGCCGGATGTGCAATCGGCCTGCGAATTGCTTGGCATGGATCCGATCTATGTGGCGAACGAGGGCAAACTGGTGGCGTTTGTGGCGAAGGACAGCGCTGAAGCGGTGCTGGCGGCGATGAAGACGCATGCGCTGGGCCGGCAGGCGGCCATCATCGGTAAAGTCACGCACCAGCATGCCGGCATGCTGGTGGCGCGCACGGCCATCGGCGGCTCGCGCGTCATCCCCATGCAACTCGGCGAGCAACTCCCGCGCATCTGCTGATTTCAACGCAACCGCAGAGTGTTGAGTTGAATTCCCTCGCGCTGTCGCAACGCGCGCATGCTTGACATTTTGCTGGGTCGGCGCTAACCATCGGGCATGACAAATTCTTCATCATTCAACGGTTTGGGCATGCATCTGGGTAATCTGTCGCGATTGTCGAAGGCGAAGACGCGCTCGATCAGCGCGGAGAACTTCAGCGGCGAGAAGGGCAAGGGCGGCATGGCGACAGAAGGCACCGGCGCGCAGGCTGGCCGCGATCTCGGCCAAGGCTGGAAGATCTCGCCTTCGGTCAACATCCCCGCAAAAACAACCTTCACGCTGGCCGACATCGAGGGCAGCGGCGCGATCCAGCACATCTGGATGACGATGTTCCCCGACAAGTGGCGCCGCGCGATCATCCGCATGTACTGGGACGGCGAGGAGACGCCGAGTGTGGAGGTGCCGGCCGGCGACTTCTTCTGCAATGGCTGGTGCGCGCGCTGCAACGTGACTTCGCTTGCCGTGTGCGTGAACCCCGCCGGCGGCTTCAACTGCTACTGGGAGATGCCCTTTCGCAAGCGCGCGCGCATCACGCTTGAAAATATCGGCGATGATGCGCTGACGTGCTATTACCAGGTTACTTATGCGCTGACCGACGTGCCGGCAGACGCGGCGTACTTTCACGCGCAATGGCGGCGCAGCAACCCGCTGCCCTACAAGACTGTGCACACCTTGCTGGATGGCGTGAAGGGGCAGGGGCAATTCGTCGGCACCTATCTGGCGTGGGGTGTGAACAACAACAACTGGTGGGGCGAGGGCGAGATCAAGTTCTACCTGGATGGCGACGGCGAGTGGCCGACCATCGCCGGCACTGGCACTGAGGATTACTTCGGCGGCGCGTGGAACTTCGAATTTCCGAAGGGTGAGTATGGCGTGTTCTCGTCGCCCTACACTGGCCTGCCGCAGGTCATCAAGCCGGACGGGGTGTATCAGAGCCAGCAGCGCTTTGGCATGTATCGCTGGCACATTGTCGACCCAATTCGCTTTGAGGAAGACTTGCGCGTGACGATTCAGGCGTTGGGTTGGCGCAGCGGTCATCGCTACCTGCCGATGCAGGACGACATCGCTTCGACGGCATTCTGGTATCAGACAGAGCCGCACGCGCCGTTTCCTGCACTGCCGGATCGCGATGGATTGGAAGTGATATAAGCACCGAGAGCCAGGATGGAGACTCTCCGTCCTGGCTCTCGGCTTTCGACGTTCTCAACGATCACTCAAGCTCGTACGTCACCTGCACCTGCACCGAAACATCCTGCATGCCGGGCGCAATCTCCACTCCGCCGCCACCGGATTGCATGGCCATGGGCGCCGGCTGGGCGAGCGGGAACGGGCTGCTGGAAAGCACCTCGGAGATATTGACGACCTGGCCGATGGTTGCGCCGGCCTCCTGCGCCAGCGTCTCAGCCTTGAAGCGTGCGTCCTGAATCGCGTTCACACGCGCTTCAGTTTCCACCGGCTTCTGGTCATCAATCGTAAAGGTCAAGCCTTGCACACTGTTTGCGCCGGCGTTCACCGCCTGCTCCAACAATGCGCCGGTCTTGTCCATCTCGCGGATGGTTACGCGCACCGAGTTTGACACGCGGTAGCCGGTGATTGGGCCGGGGCCGTTTGGTCCGTAGGCCTGCTGCGGAAAGATGTTGAAGTCAAGCGTGCGAATGTCTTTTGCGTCGATGCCCTCTTTCTTCAACAGCGCGATCACGGCGCTGGTCTTCGCATTTACTTCGGCAAGCGCCTTGCTGAGCGAAGCATTGACCACATCCACGCCAAGCGTGACGCGCACGATGTCGGGCGTGGCGCTGGCGCGGCCAACGCCGACCACAGTGATGGTGCGGCGGATCGGTTGTGGCGGGTTCTCGGCCTGCATCGGCGAGGCAAGCGGCCTTGTGCTGGCCGCTGCGCCCATCACGGGCAAACTGCTGAGCGCCAGCGCGCACACGCCGGCAGCGATCATGGCTTTCTTCATCATGCGTTTGGTTCTCCTTCCTCCACAAGCCCAGGCTTGCAGATATCGTGCGATAGTGACGCCGGCGGGCCGTATGGAGTTCCTTCCTCGAAATACGGAATGAGAGATGAGGGTCAGAAATTCAGAAATGCGAAAAGGCCAATTCAGTCATCCCGCTTCACATTCCGCTTCACCCACGAGGCAATTCTGTCTGCGACGCCGGCGACGACCTCATCTGGCACGCCGTTCACCACGCTGCTCTTCAGGCGGTAGTCGCACGGCTCATTCACATAGTCGCACACCTGCCAGATATTTTGCTCACTCAGGGCGATCTCGGTGCTGAAGACGTTCAGACCGCACAAGCCGGCGATCTGCTGGGTCATGCCGCGCAGCACGCCCAGATTCCAGCGCCCCTCCTCCTCCGGCGTCACTAGCTCTTGAATGTGCGTGCGATCGTCGGCCCAGCACAGCCACGATGTCCCGCAAGCGTAGAACACCCGAAACCACGCGCGGCGCTTGCCAAGCATCTGCGGCTCCACCCACGCCTGCACGATGGTCTGATCGGATGGCCACTCACGCCGGCGCTCCAGCACGTCGTTCCATGAAGTCGCCGGCTTCAACACGCCGCTGCCGCCGCTGTATGCGCCCTTCACGCTGAAGCGCCGGCCCAGCGGTGACAGATCGAGCGCCGGCGGGTTGGGATTTTCCTCGATCGACGGCACCAGCATGAGATAGGGCGCGTGCAGGCCATGCGCGATCAACACCATATGCATGGTGACCTTGTTCCAGATGCGGCGCACCTTGGCATAATCATTTACCATCAGCGGCACATTGCGTTGCATTGCGTCCACGTGCAACTCATATTCACCGCCCCAATCCCACACGCGGTCGATGGCGCAGCGGGCGCGCAGTTCGCCGGCGTCGAGCTGGCGCGCGATCTCTGCCATGTTGCTTGGGCCGCACAGCATGGTGCTCACGCCATGCGCTTTGCAAGCCTTGTCAAGCAAATCGATGAAGTCGGCGTCATATTCCCACGCCCACAGTGCAAGCAGGTCAAACACGGTTATTTTGAGTTCTGAAATTCACAGCACAATCAGGTCGCGCGTGAAGGTGGTCAGGCTTTCGCAGCCGGCCTCTGTGACGACGACATTGTCTTCGATGCGCACGCCGCCCTTGCCTGGGATATAGATGCCAGGTTCGACGGTGAATGTCATACCGGGCTGCAACGTAAGATCGTTGCCGGCGACGATGTAGGGCGGCTCATGCCCTTCCAGTCCCAGGCCGTGGCCGGTGCGGTGGGTGAAATATTCGCCGTAGCCGGCGGCTTCGATCACATCGCGCGCGGCCCAGTCGACGCTGGCGCAGGTGACGCCGGGTCTGACGGCAGCGCGGCCGGCGGCATTTGCCGCCTTCACAGTGTCATACACGCGCTTCATCTCGCTGCTCGGCTCTCCCACTGCGATGGTGCGCGTGATATCACTGCTGTAATCGTTCAGCGTCAGGCCGAAGTCCATGATGAGCAAATCGCCGGCGGTGATCACGCGGTCGCCGGCGCCGGCGTGTGGGTTTGCGCCGCTGGGGCCGGTCTGGATGAGCGGTGGGAAGGGAAGGTTCTCAGCGCCGGCTTCCAGCATGCGATTCATCAGCACAGCAGCCACCTGCCGCTCGGCCATGCCCGGGCGAATGTCTTCCAGCGTTCGAGTCAATGCTTCTTCAGTCAGCGCAATGGCGCGCTTCATGGCGGCGACATCGTCGGCATCCTTTCGCATGCGCAACTCGGCGATGGCTTCGGCTGCCGACGCCTGCTTCACATTCGCCGCTGCGCTCAACAGCGACCATTCCAGCACGCGCATCTGCAAACGCTCGACGCCGATGATCTTGCCGGCAAGTCGATGCAGTGCGGCAGCCTCATCGAACACTGCCTGATACGGCACGCCATCCTTGTAGCTATGCACCTGCCAGTCCAGCTTGACCTTGCCGGAGGTGGCCTTGCCCACTTCAAAAAATGGCGTGATCAAGATGGGCGGATCGTCGTTGGATGGGATGAGCGCGACGATGGGACGCTCGCTGAGGTGCATGTGCAGCCCGGTGAAGTACACCAGGTTTGGGCCGGGGACAAGCGCGATCAGGTCGATGCCGGCGGCGCGCGCCGCGTGTTTCAGCCGTTCAATGCGTTCGATACTCATGAGATGTTCAATTGTAGTTTGGGATGAGAATTGCGGCATCGCCCGATGCAACAGATGGCTGTCGCATAACCTCGCCGGCGTTTTCGTGTTAGATTTGTTTATAGTTGGATTCAAATCCTGCAGATCTGGTTGGATTGGCGCGAATACACCGCAATCAGGCCTTCAGGGTGCAACCTCGGAGCAAACAACCATGGGCAAAATTGGCAGTTTTATCAACGGTTTTGTGATCGGCGCTGTGGCTGCGGCGGCAATCGTGTTGCTGGTTACGCCGAAGAGTGGCTTGCAGATGCGCGACGATCTGAAGCGAGAAGTGGATGAGATTCTGGAAGAAGGCCGCAAGGCGACTGACCTGAAGCGGCAGGAAATGGAAAATCAGCTCAGCCAACTGCGCGGTCAATCACCGAGATGACTGACGAACTGATCATCAACGGCTATGTCATCGATGGCAAGCTGCTTGCGAAGAAGGCGATTCGGCGCTGTGAGGTGGTGACTTGCAAGGGCGGCTGTTGCGCCGACGGCGTGTGGGTGGATTACGCGCATGCGCAGAAAATTCTGGCGCACGCCGAGATGATTCAGCCGTTCATGCCGGCGGAGCGGCGCGATCCAGCCACGTGGTTTGCCGAGTTGCACGATGACGATCCGGCATTCCCATCCGGCCAATACATCGGCACCACCACTGTCGACGACCCCTCGCACCCCAGTGGCACGACCTGTCGTTTCCTGCGTCCCGAAGATCGTTACTGCGCCATCCAGGCAGCCTGCATGGCAAATGGCCGGCCGGCGTGGGAACTCAAGCCGCTCTACTGCTGCCTGTTCCCGGTGGTCGATGAATACGTTGATGAAAACGACCAGCCCCTGCCGGTGAAGCGGCTGACGATGGACGACGAGAACGACCTGTTCAATCGCGGCGGCGGCTGCAACGAGGCCTGCGCCTGTGAGCCGCAATATCTCTTTCAGATCTACGCCGAAGAGGTTGCGCTGGCGTTGGGCGTGGATGGTTATCGCGCCCTGTGCGCTGCCATGAACGAGCCGCCGAGACTGTAGGCAGTTGGCTAGTCGATCAATTCGCTCGTGCGGATCCGGCTGATGCCGCCGCCGTGCTCGATGCTGCGGCCGCCGGCAAAGGCGCGGAAATACGGCTCGCCGAGCAATTCGGCGCGATGCGCAGCGAATAGCATGGGCGGAAGGCACGCCACCAGCGGCGCAAAAACCTCAGGCGTGGCAGCGTAAGGCAGAGTGTCTTCTCCGCGCGCATTCGGCGTCACCTCAATCACGGTGCGGCCAATCGCCTGCATCGCAGTCCTCACTTCGCCGGCGCGGCTGGCGTCGCGCTCGCCAGCGCTGATGAGGAACGTCGGCGTGCCGGGCGTCTTCGCAAAATATTGCAGATGCGCCCACTCTTCCACATCCTGACCGATGGCCGGATCGCCGGTTGCCTCCAGTATTTTGGCCGCGCAGAATTGCGCCGTCGCAAGGTTTGGCCCGCTGCCGCAGAAGACGAGATCGGTTGCATGCAATGTGCGTTCGGCGAGCGCCCTCGCCGGCGCATCCGTCATTTCGATCGTCCTGCGTGCGGCATCGGCCACCAGAGCCAGCTGCGCGTGCCAGTCGCCGGCGCTTCCGCGCTCGTCCGCCAGCCGCAGTGCCAGCGCATACAGCATCATCAGCGAGGCAAAGTAGGAGCGCGCGCCCGGCACCTGCACGCCGGCGGCGTTCGGCACATCCGGCGCTTTTGTCGTCAGCACATGGCCGGCGGCTTTGGCAATCGGCGTCTGGTCGCTGCTGGTGATGGCGAACGTGGCCAGCCCGCGCTTCCTTGCGCGCAGCACGCCCTCGATGGTGCGCGTAACGCCGCCCGACACCGACACGCCGATCACAGCGGAGATCGCCGGCGCGTAAGCCTTTGACGTATGAGGTAGAAATTCGGCGGCGTAGCGTGAGAAGGTCATCGCATTCTGCGCCTCGGTCGGCACGCCGGCGATCATCTCAAAGGCAAGTTCGGTTGCCAGTGCAGCGAAGTAACTATCGCCACAGCCAATCGTGTACAAGCGACCTAGTGATTTGCAGAAGCCGGCGTCGAATATCCGCGCCGCCTCGGCGTCGAACGGCGCGCGCACGTCGTCGATCAATTGTGGCAGGGTCAAAATCTGTTCACGGAAGAAATTCATGGCCAGCGGATTTTAGAACTCAACTGCGAATTCATCTGCAAAGCGCCCTGAATGACACGGCGCACATCCATTGAAGCTGGCAAACGACGGATTGTGAATCGCCGCGCAGTTGAATGGATGCGCCTTAAAAAAGCATTTTGCTCTGCTCTCTGAATGGTAGAATAATTTTCCATTTACAAGCGTTTATGCGCGAGCAACCATCGCGCAAGGAAGGGAAGGCAAGATGATGCAAGATGTAAAACCCACCATCAATGGCGCTAATGGCGCGCATGAGAGCCGCGAAGCCGGCACTGAGGCGTTGAAGCGCGGCCTGGCGCAAATGCTCAAGGGCGGCGTGATCATGGACGTGGTCACCGCCGAACATGCCAGGATTGC
>CAZPVX010000030.1:0-52677 GCA_964590135.1 uncultured Anaerolineae bacterium
TGAATCGTGGCTTGTCGCACGCGTAATACGGCGTCTTGCCTTCGCGGTAATACCTGAGGTAGCTGTCGCGAATCGCCGGCATTAGTCCATCCACGATGGCCGGGTCGGTTGCATACAGCGGCTCGATCTTCTTCATGCTCGCCGGCGTATTCACCGCGGGGTCTGCAAACTCCGTGCGCACAAAATCATCGACCGCGTTTTGGATCACGCATGGGTCATCGACCTGTCCATAGGGTCGCAGTGGCGCGTCCAGAGGGACGACCTTCCATGTCCATTTCGTCAGGCGTGGGCATTTTCTGCCGGCGATCATGGTCGGCGAATAGTTCAGATACGGCACATACGGGCCGCCGATCACCCGACCCTGCTCATCCTTGGGCAGGCGCGCCAGGAATGCCGGCGGTAGCGCGGCAACCGCTGTGATAACACCTGTGCTCGTGATGTTCGGCGCTGGCAGCGATGTCTGTGTGGCCGTCGCAGCCACTGTCGGCGCAGCAGTGATGCCATGATGCAGGGCAGCATGTGCTTGCCCACCTACTACTGCCGGCTCCATCGCACACACAGCGAGCCATGACGTCAGGATTACACCTACGACAATCCGATGAGCGATTCGCACCTTTGACATGTTGGCGTCCTCCCGCGATGGATGCGCGCATCATTGCGTCTTGCGCAACGCTTCATCAATCGCGCTCTTCAAATAGTCATACGGCAGGTTGCCGATCAAGCGTTTGCCATTGACGAAGATGGTGGGGGTGCCTTGGACGCGAAGGGCGCGGCCGGCGTCCAGATCAGACGCAACCAGCGCGCGGGTCGCCGGATCGGCCTGGCAGGCGGCAAACGCAGCCACATCCAGCTTAACGCTTGCAGCCCAGCGTGCCAGTCGCACGTCCACCGGTTCACCCCCCGTTGCCGCCGGCGCATCGCTAAAGACGAGGTCGTGATATGGCCAGAAACGATCCTGTTCGCCAGCGCACTCCATCGCCAGCGCCATTTTGGTGGAGTCGTCATTGAGAAACGCATAGTGTCGGAATGTCACGGCCACCGCATTTGTAGGCAGATAGTCATTCAACACTTGCTTGATTGGCCCCGCGCTGAGCTGCTTGCAGTACGGGCATTGCGCATCCTCAAACAGCACGATTTGCACCTTGGCGTTTGCAGGGCCGGCGCGTAGATAGCTGCGGGCGTCTTTCAACGTGTCTGCGGTCGTCACGTCAGGCAGTGGGTCACTTGCCATTGCTTGGGCAGTCGGCGCAATGGATTCAGTTTGTGTGGTTGGCTGCGCAATGGCTAAAGGCGGTGTGGCCCGGTTCAGCATGGAAACCGCTGTGAAGTAGCCGAGCGCAGCGCCGGCGAGCGCCACCATAGCCGCCGACACCATCATGCCCAACGCCACACCAAGCGGCACTGTGTGCCCTCTCGACGATTCACCCTGCGAGTTGATTGAGCGATCCATGGGTCGCACCTCCTGTGTCAGATTTCATTCTTCGACGTTGATACCGAAGCGCGGGCTGCTGCGTGCGCGGGCCAACACATACGCGGCGTTCGGCCCCAACGCGCCGCCAAAAACGCGCAATGGTTTGAGGGCGACGGTGACCTCAAGCACGTTGCTTCCCTGCGTGCAGGTGACGGTGATGCTGCCCGAACATCCGCCGGCGCTTTCGCACACCGTTGCCCTGGCAATCGGGCACGCATCGGCATTGAGTGAAACGCCGCCACCGTTGAAGTCGACCGATGTGGCGCCGGCTTGCGCCGCGACGCGAGCAAGCCCCGCCGCGCGGTTGTAGGTGGCAGCCAATGCCAATCCATCGATCCCGGTCGCCATGACGATGAAAAGCAGCGGCAGCAGGACGATGATCAAGGTGATGTAGCCATCCCCGCGCCGGCTGCGCAGATTAATCCATCGCACGTCATTCACCTCCCCACGCGCACGGCAGGTAGCCGTTGCGATAGCGGTTGTTGAAGGCGTCGATGCGCACGATATAGCGCGTGCGCACATCGGTGGGGCCAAGCAGCGCCCCGATGATTGGCACGCCACCTTGTCCGACGCGATAGCGCACCTCAACCAGCGCCTGCGCGCCGCGACCCCAGGCTACGCTCGGGCGAATGGACACCGATGCGCCGTTTGGGTCAAGGTAGAACCCCTGTAACGCCTGATTGACGGCTGCCTGTGCCTGCGCGCAGCCCTGTTGACCGCTCAGTGACGTTGCGGCGAAGCGAGCGCCGGCGGCAGCAGACTCTTCGATGCCCGCTTTGGCATACAACGCGCGCCCAAAATAGACCATCATGCCGACGATCACGAGCAGCACGGGAATAGACAAGATGGTTGAGAGTGCTTCACTGAAACCGTGGCGCGAGCGTAGGTTGATGCTCAGCCGTGCTTTCGTGTTCATTCCCAGCTCCCGCCCTGCCACGGGTAAAAACGTTCCTGTCGAACCACGACGCGCGCTTGCACGACATAGGAACTCGGCGAAGGAAATACGCTCACAGCAACGCTTCGATCCACGTCGCTGACAATAGCGCGCTCGTTCGCGCCATAGGTGTGCGCTGTCGCGTAGTCCGATGCGAATCCGCCCAAGCCCGCCGCAAGCGTGCGCCGGCGAATAGTTTCTCCATCCAGCCCAACGGCAGCCGCTTGCCCGCTTTGGTTAAGCGCCATCACGTTGACTGCCATCGACCACAGCCACACGCCCAAGACGAGACAGACGCCGATGAACGCCCACCACGCCGGCAGACATACCACCCACGCGAGCGGTTCGCTCATGCCTTCGCGCGAGGCCAAATCAACAGACTCAACTGTTTGCGGTGTTGTTGCGTGCATCTCACCTGTCCTTGGCCTGCGACACGCTTCGCGCATCGCAGGCCGACAACTCATGTGCGAACACAGCGCCTGACCCGTCGCCGGCTCGCACCTCCCACGTCATCCTGCCGGCGACATGCCTACCAGGGTGGCGCTTGAATGCGCGCGACGGCCTGGTTGCCCAGTTCGATCACGCGTGGGCCAACGACAAACAGCACCGCCGCAGCGATGGCGGCGACCAGCGAGATGGTGAGGATGTTCCACAGCGCGCCTTCCACGCCATCGCGCGACTCCAGATCCAGCCCATCCTCAAGCGTGTCGGCGAGTTGCGACAACGGATTGAGATTGCCGCCAGCGATGAGCGCGCGCATTGCCAACTGATTGATCGTATCCATTTGTATTCACCTCCTGAACTTGCATGAGTGATCGAGAGAAACCTTGAGCGCAGCCGCGCAGGCCAGGCTTGACGGCTGCGCGCTCAAGCGAACTAAAAGAAGCCCGACAGGCCGTAAAGCGCCGGGCCGGCGATGGCGCCGATGATGCCAATGAGGGCGATGATGGTCGGCACGATCATCAACGTGCTGTTTTGCTGGCCGCGCTTTTCGATGAGGTTTTCGACAGTAGTCTGCGCTCGGTCAGCGATCACATGCAGCGCTTCAAGACTCGATGTGCCCTGGTTTTGCAGCGCCATGCGCTCGGCGATGCGCTGTGCAATGGGCACGTCATCATTGCGCGTCGCCATCGCATCGAGCGCCTTCGTCATGCTGCCCCAGAAAAGGTAGTCCGAAGCGGTTTGGCGCAGCTCGCGCACAAGATAGCCGCCCATGGCTGCGCCGCCGCGCTCGGTTGCGCCGGCGATGTTGAGCAGAGCGTCGGCGACCGTTCCGCGCATCGTCAGATACACGATCAGGCGGTTCAGCACATACGGCGCTTCGAAAATCATCTGTTCGCGCCGCGCATCAAGCATGTTCTTCAACAAGGCTTTGGGAGCCAGATAGTTCGGAATGGCAAAGATCAAGGGCAGCGTAAAGAGCAATATCAACGGCGCGCCGCTGGCGGTCAGCACAGCGGCCAACCCTGCGCCGGCGATGAATCCACCCGTCGCAAGCAGCACCTTGGCCGCATAAAAGCCTTGAACGCTGCGAAATAGCGTTGTTGGTCCCAACTTCTCCAGCGAGGCTTCGAGCCATCGTCGCTCGTTTGGGCTGGCGCGCAGCATCAGGTCGCGCGCCAATGGTGCCAGCGCGCGATCCAATAGCGAGCCGCTTTCCGGCGTCTGCGCTCCCTGCCAGCGCTTTGCCTCTTCCTCCAGACTGGTCTTGGGGCCAAAGGGCAGCCGAATGCGCCGTAAATCAGGCACATTGGCAACGGCTGAGGTGACCAGCGCAGTTCCCAAGGCAGCCAGCACTGCAAACAACAGCGTGCTTGATTCGATATAGGGCAGCGAACGAACAAAAACATCCATTGTTTCCTGCTCCCAATTCAGCGCGTCGACGCAGATGCCTGTGCCGGCTTCACTTCCAACACTGCATCCGCCCCGCTCCTGAAGCTGTCGATTTCATCCACATACAAACCGCGATTCGCAACGCGCAACGCCAGCCAATACGTCAATAGCCCCGATAGCAGCACGCAGACCTGTGTCAATTGCCCGAGTGGGAGCTGATAAAACTGGCGATAGGCATCGCCGCCAAACAAGCGCATAAACACCAAAAATGCGACGGGTGCAATGGCGTAGACATAGGCGACGATGCGCGCGCCGGCTTGCGAGGCAGCGACGCGATCCTGCAACTGCAGCAGCGCGCGCTGGCCGTGGCTCACCCGCGCCAGCGCCGAGCGCACATAGAGATTGCCGCTGTCGCCATAGTCCGCAAGCACGAAAAGAAACTGGCGAAAGAACACCTCATCGCGCGAATTTGCGACCGTTCGCAGTGCCGATGGCAGTGAGCCCTCGATGGGCAAGGCCAGCTCTGACACCTGCTCAAACGTGGGTCGAATCGCCGGCGGTGCCATCGTCTTCATGCGCTCAATCAGGCTGGACAGCGCAGGATTTGATGCGAGACAATCAGCACAATCGTCAATCGCATCTGGAAGCGCCTCACGAAACGCGCGTAGCGTTCGGTTGCGCCGGCGCATCAGATACAGGTAATACGCCACCGGCCCGGCTGGGATGCAAAGCAGCCCAAGCGTCAGCAAACCCAACAGACCAAATACGACGCACGCAATCAGGCCGACGATGACGCCGACGGTGATCAGGTCGATCAACCGCACTTGCACGCCGCTTTGATCCAAGCGTGCCTGCAACTTGTCGAACGGCGACATCTCCTGCACGCCACTCACGCGCGCTGCCTCTTCAGAAAGCGAAATGCGATGCACCGAAGTCAGCCCGATGAAGGCGATCACTGCGCCGGCGGCCGCAACCACCGCCAGCACAACCGTACTTGTTTGCAAGTGATCCAGGAATGACTGAAACGCTTGTGCCATCTCACCGATCCTCCTGCCACAGACGGGCACGTCCGGTAAGCGCGGTTTCGACATCACCATCCTGGAAGCCGGCGTCGAACAGGCGGCGCTTGATTCGCTCGTGCGGCCACAACTTCGTCCAGGCGAGGTTGCCGTTTTGCATCGCAAACATTGGCTGGCGCTGAATGTTGCCGTCGGTCACAAGTCCGTTGTGCTCGTTGATGGCCGCGACATAGCGTCGAAAGGAGCCATCGGGCTGACGACGCCGTTCAAGAAAGACGGCCACTTGAAAAGCAGAGGCGATCAATTGACGCAGCGTCTTCTCAGGCAGATTGTTCGTTTCTGGCGCTTCATTGCACAGTTGAGCCAAACGCGTGAGCACGCCATCCACATCTTCGGCATGAACGGTCAACAACGTCCCCTCATGCCCCGTGTTAGTCGCCTTCACCGCATCCCATGCCGCGCCGTCGCGCACTTCACCCATGACGAGTCGATCCGGTCGCATGCGCAGGGAAGCCGCAACCAGATGCCGTTGGCTCACGGCGCGCGCGCCATCCGTCGATTCAAACGTGGTGAGATAGACGCGATCAGGCACGAGTAAATCCAGTTCGCGCGTGTCTTCGATGACCACCACGCGCAGATCACGATCCATCACCCGCGCGACGGCATTTAGGAAATTCGTCTTGCCGCTTGAGGTGCCGCCGCCAACGACCAGCGCCAGTCCCGATCGGACGCACAGCCACAACCATGACGCCGCAGCAACCGTCAGCGTGCCGCGAGCGACCAAGTCGTCAAAGGAGCGCGCCACCAGCCGATGGATGCGAATCGTCACGCTCAAATAAGGATCACAGATGGGGTCGAGCGCAGCACTCAATCTCGCGCCATTGCGCATCCGTGCGCTCAACATCGGCGTCGTCGGCGTGAGCATTCGCCCCTGCGATGCTGCGTTGCGATTGACCAGATCCAGCAATTCTTCCGACGTGATCTCAACATTTTCAAGTCGCTTGCCGGACTGGCGATAGGTAAAAATTTCGACCTGAAGCTTGCCCTGTGCATCGCGAACCGTGTTCGCAACGATGTCTTCGACGTCGGCAGCTTCGAACAGAGGCTGCAAAGGCCCGACGCCAAACTGCCAATCCAGCAAATACTTGACGATATCGCCGGCGACGTCATCCGGGATGAAGCGCGCTTTTGCTTCGCGGCCAAGTTGTTGCAGCGCGTTGACCACTTCGTGCGCCATGCGCTCGACCTTTTCTCGCGTCGCCGGCGCACCCTCATCCAACTCACGCAGGCTGATGCCGGATTGTTCGGGCTTGAGCCTTTCACGCAACAAATGCCGCGCTTCGCGTCGTGTGTCGATGGACGCCAGCGCCTTGCGATGTTGTGCATTCACCTCCGCGACCAGCGGTGCTTCGGGAACGTTCAACACGTGAATATCCGTTGCAAGTTGCGTGGGAGTGAAATCCTTCTGAGCCATGTCTTCGCCTCACTTGCGCTTGCCAAACAAGCTGCTGATGCCGCTCTTCTTGGCAACCTTCATGTGGCCGCCACGTCGCTCCCAAAGCGATTGCACCGGTCGGTAAAGACCCGCCACCGCGCCGGCGACCGCATCCGTAACCGGCGTCGGTTTGTCTAGCACAAGCGGCTTCGACATGTTGAGTGAGATGTCCACGCACAGGTCTTGACCAAATGGCACGCGCGCAAATTCAGGCAGACCAAGACGGTTGACCAATTCACGCGCGTCCAGACCCATGCGGTCATCCCACTTGTTCAAGATCAGGCGAAAGCGCTTGTCATCCAGATTGAGTTGCTTTTGGTTGCGTAGGTTCGCCAGTGCCAATTCCATTTCCATCGCGGCCGCCTTCTCGCTCGTCACCACGACCAAGTTGAGCGTCGAGCGCAACAACGGCACCAGATGCAACGGCTCGAAGAACGATTGCCCCAGGTCAAAAATGACAAAGTCGTAGCCCATTACTTCCAGCGTGTTGAGAAGTGCAGTGGCAAAGTCGTGTCCCTGTTGGCCGCGCAACACGTCATAGCCCGTCAGTGCCATGTCGTATGCGCCACAAATCACGCTGAGGTTGCCGTTGTACGGCGTCATCTGATGCTGCACCATCGACGGTGTGAGCTTGTTGCCGTTGGCCGAGTAGATTTGCGCCAGCCGCCAGATGTTGCGGTCACGGGGACTGAGGCCAAGATACGTATGCACATCGCCGGCGTTCATGTCCGCATCGACGATCACCGTTCGCCGGTCGCAGATCACCCCAAGCACCACCCCGAAGCTGATGGCAAGAAATGTTTTGCCAACGCCGCCTTTGGTCGACCAGAATGTACACACATGACGCTGCCACGCACCGGAATCGATTAAACGAATTGCGCCATCCGAGAACTTTTGCAGGTAGTCCGGTTGCAGCCGTTCTGAAAGTGCTTTGTGAAGCGCGACCGGAAGTTCGGCGTTGAGATAGTCGATCTCCATCGGCGTCAAGGGGCCGCGCAACGTTCCCAGTGCGCCGGCTTCTTCAAACGTTTTGACCCAGCTTGGCTCGTAGCAAACCCCAAAAGTCACGACAGGCCCTTCGGGGCGGTGACGAAGCTTTTGGATGAGCGCGACCAGTGCCGGCCCCGAATCGAGACCGCCAGCCAACTGATGGTCGATGATGACGACATTGGCGTGATAACGCTCGACAGCCTCTTCAATGTCGTGCAGGTGCTGCGCGCGCGACATGAGGCGCACCTTGCCTGGTCCGCCGGCTGGGTATGCCGCAAACAAGGCAGCTTCGTCGGCCATCGCTGTCAAAGCGCACACCACGCGGATGTAATCCTCATCGCGATCCAGCGGCGGGTCATCAGGATGATGACCATGTGCGTTGACAACCTTGCCACGACTAGGTGCGCTTGTAGGTGTGTCGCTCTGGGTATTGAACAGATCAGGCATGAGATCGCTCCGCTTGTGAAAAGTCTCAGATGTGAGGTCAAGGCGTGACTGAAACAGGTTGTGTCATTGGGGTCATCGTGACCGGTTGGTAATTCGGAAAGACGATGGAGTTAACCGTGTCGCCACGCATCGCCACTTGTTCCTGCTTCCAGCGATAGAACTGCAAATACGTGTTCCAGTCGACGCCCATCTCGGGCCGGACGGCGCTGTTTACGGGCGATGCAATGGCAAAACGCAACTTGCTTGTTGCAATGCCAAAACCCAGCAGGGTTTGATATTGGTGCGGCACTTTGACCACGATGGACGTGATAGGTCCGTCAATAAACGGTTGATCGTTGCCGGCGTTGTCCACCGTGCCATAGCGCGGGTTTTGCAGCTTTTGATAGGTCACATCCACAACGGGGACGCGTTGCAACATCAAGTCGGCGAGCGGCAGCGCGACTGCGGGCGTCGGCGTGGGCATCGGTGTCGAGGGTGGCAGATTGGGGTCCACCGGCGCAGGCAATGCCGGCAGAGGTGTGGGTGAAGAAAGCAGACCGCCATTAACACCTGTGCCTTGCATGTCGTTTGGCAGGCGGTTGATGCCGGTCTCGTCGCCAGCGGTGAAAAGGATGTTGACGTAGTCGCCGGCTGCGAGTTTGGGCGGGATGAGGTCGGGATTGACCGGCAGTGTCATCAGCACATCGTCGGCATTAGTGAGCACCAGCGTATAGCGTCGCATGGCAGATGCATCATTGCCGGCGGCCAGTTTGATTTTGTTGAGCGGATCGCCGCGACGAATCACATCCACGACGACTTTGTCCAGATAGGCATCGACTTCAGGGGCTTGCACATAGAGTCGGCCCAAACTCGGGTCAATCATCTGATCGACGATGCGAAAGTCGGCCACGCTCAATCGTTCGCCGGCGTTGAGATCACGCACTGCCACCGCCACGCGCAACGTTGGGCGGCTCGTCATGGTGCCAAGCAACAACACGCCGGCGAAAGCCGCAACAACCAACAAGGCCCCAAGCAGGGTCAGAAAGAGTCGAATGGCCGGCTTAATTTGCGTGTTCATGGGGTTCCTCTCGCACGAGATTCTATAAACCGCGCCGTCAAAAGCAGGTCTGAACTATGTAGAGTGCAACCGCCTTTTCACGCACTTTCCAAGTGGAAATCTGAATGCACCGACGCCACTTGCAAGGAACAGGTCTGAGGAAAGTAGAGGCGCACAGCCATTTGCTGGCGCATTGTCAGATTTTTGGGCAAATCGTAGCGAAAAGGGCTTGAAGTTCGCCGCGATCTCCTTACAATGAATTGCACATTCATATGGCATGGGCTCAAACGACCGTGGGTGTAGTCGAGCCAGTAGCCCTCTTTCGGGATGCCATTGCAGGTTTCATCGACAGCCAACCCGGGCTACAGGTGGATTTCGCAGTCGCCTCTGATTGCGGTATGAAGGACGCCTGCGTATCGCCCCCAGACGTCTTGCTGATTGGGGCCGCATTGACACGCACAACCTTTTCACCGCAAGCGATGCTGGAACAGTGGCAATCGTTGCTCCCGGGCAGTCACATCATCTTGATGACGGATTGTCAGGCGCGGAAGGCGATCACATCTTTTCTGCGCTGCGGTTTACGGGGTTACCTGATTCGCGCCGGCCTCACCATGCCGGAATTGATCGAAGCGATACACACAGTCGCCGGCGACAGCATCAAGCTGTGCCACCAGACACGCCAGATTCTCTTCTCGCCGGAACCCTGCAACGTCAATCTCACACGGCGCGAATTGGAAGTCATCTGGGCACTGCCCCAATTTCGGACGAAGAAACGAGTCATCGTCGCGGAAGAGCTTGGCATGAGTCCAGCAAACCTGAACAATTACATTTCTGAAATTGCACAGAAGCTGGATGTTTTCGGTGTTGACGGCATCATTGATCGCGCCTTTGAGTTGGGGTTGCTCAGTGTGGTGGAGAAGCGAGAAACCACGCAGGTGCTTCCCAGCAAAGTTGAGAACGTTACAGTGACGTCAATCGAGGTTGACGAAGACCAACGGCCTGAAGACAACGCTGAAGTTACCGAGTGAGCTTGGCCAACAGGTGTCAACCAGTGATTTCAAGCTTATAAAACAAAAAGTCGATGGATGATTGGCGCTCGACCACGATGAGGCAGTCGCCTGGACTGAGCCATGCCGGACTGACAACATTGCTCTTGGGTTGCATGCCCTTGTGATAATGTGCAATCTGCTTCGACATGTGAGGATCGTCAAAAACGGTGGCAAGCAGCTTCCCGTTTGAGAGCAGTGCTCGAAGTTCGTCAGATGTGATCGACTTCAGCACGATTACACTTGGGCGCGGCACGGCGCTCAACATGTGATAACGATCCGTGATGAGGACTTTCATCGCTTCAACCTCACCCATGGCTGCACAAAATTTGCGCAGCGATCTGGTCACACATAGTGTGTGCCGCATTGCCTTGAACAGAAACCTTAAATTTGTAGAGCGTTATTCGACGTATTCTTGCTTCAAAAGCATAGACAAAATTGGCTTGGGAATGTCCCGGGAATTTCCCAAACAGCCCTAAATAATCATGACGGCGACAGCAGATGAACTTCAATCAAGCGTCAGGCTCTACACGCCTTTCGTACTGAAGTTCTATGACGCGTTCGTCCTTCGGTTTTCAAGCCGTGCTGCCTGGCGATTCTCGGCGTCGCACATTCTTGCGCTTTACAACCGGCATCTGAGTGAAGATCATCTTGAAATCGGCGTCGGCACAGGGTATTTCTTGGACAAAGCGACCTTCCCCATCGCACAGCCGCGAATTACGCTGGTAGATCTCAACGCCAACACACTCCGAGCGACATCGCGCCGCATCGCGCGCTACCACCCACACTGCATTGTGGCGAATGCCTTGGAGCCTATTTCCTTCGATGGCTTGTTCAGTTCCATTGGCATGAATTACGTGTTGCACACCATGCCAGGCAACATGCACGCTAAGACTGTGGCACTACGCTATGCACGCAGTTATTTGCAAGAAGGAGGCGTCTTGTTTGGGACGACGCTGCTGGGGGCCGGCGTCGATGCAAATCCACTTGCGCGCCTGTTGATGCGTGCATATAACCGGCTGAAGTGGTTTTCAAACCGGCAAGATTCGCTAACAGATTTGAAAGCAGGCCTTGAGGAATATTTCAGCCGTTACAACGTGCAAGTCATTGGTCCAACTGCGATTTTTGAGGCATGGGCATAGCCATTTCGACATGCGGATTACCACCTAGACTGTCCACAAGTTCTTTGACCATCTGTCGCCGAAAGTGATGCATCACTGTGTAACGCTCAAGTGCCTGATGTGCAATGACGAGCGCTGTTTGCGTTTGGCCTTGCGCAACCAAGGCCTGCGCAAGCACAAAATGCGCATCCGCGTTTACTTCATCGAAGTCGTATTGGTTGGCAGTGCGAATCAGATCACGGCACAAATGCTCGGCGTGCGCATACCTCCTATCCAAAAGAAGTGCTTCGCCAAGCAGGGATCGGACATGCATGCTTTGCGCATGATCCAGCGTCATCATACGTTCCGCTTGATCAAAAAGCCGTTGCGATTCGCTCATGTTGCCCAATTTTGCTTGCGCCAATGCGCCGACGGCCAGCGGAAACGGAATGAACTCGCTTTGTCCAGTGGCTTTCAGTAAACCCAGACTGTCCTGGCTCCACGTCACAGCAGAGGCAAGCAATTCATCTTTGCACAAAGCGCATTGTGAAGCTTGAAGCAACGCCAGCGCTGCCGATTCGAAGCGCCCTGTGTGTATGCTCTCGGCATGCCAATGGAGCAAATTTTCGATGGTCGTGTCGAATTGACCGCGCACATAGCCCACGTGACCCAGCGAAAGATAGCAAAACCCCAACGAGCGCGGCAGCAGAACATGTTCGCGTAGTGCAAGTGCAGCTTGCGCCATTTGTTCGCATTCTTCGAATCGCGCCATGGCGAGTAGCACCAGACTTGTGAATGCACGAACGGTGACTTCTGCTGGAAGATCGCCAGAAGCCTGGGCGTGTTGAAGAGCCGCCTGAAGCACTCGCACAGACTGCGATGTTCGACCGCGTGAATACATCAAGAAACCGAACATCCAGCCACGCATCGCCGGCGACCGCAACAGCCACCCCGTGTGTGCAAGATCAAGCCTCTCGCGCGCAATACTCGAAAGTCTGTCGCGATGTTGCATCGCCAACAATCGAGGCAGGTAGGTGCTTTGCCCTGTCGCCTCAGCTGCCGCGATGGCTTGGCTTGCATAAGCTGCTGCCGTGAACGAGTCATTCCGCAGTTGTGCAATCTTCGCAAGTCCTTCGTAGGCCGCCGGCAATTCTTCTGCAATGCCCGTCGCGCTGGCAACCGCAATAGCCGGCTTGAACAGCGTCTCAGCATCTTCAACACGGCCGAGATCCAAACATACTTTTGCTTGCACGCAGACAGCGCGAATCATCAACGCCGGCGTATCGATGTTTTTGCTGTTGATCGCGATTTGCTCGGCCCAAAGCAACGCTTCGTTCATCTGACCAACGCTGTGCAGATAGTCCACAACCACGCAGCCGGCTTTTGCAGATGTCGCTGACCAGCCGAGCGCTTGGGCTGTGTCGAGCATCTGAAGCAGATTGGGCAACTCTTGCGCCAAGACCGCATAGCGCATGTAGTTGTTGATAGCCACCTGTGCAAAATATTCCGCTGCGCGAAGCTGGCAACCACCATCGCATTCGCCTCTGGCAAGAAAGAAATCCGCGAGTGAGCGGTGAATTCGGTATCGGTCATTGAGTTGAGGCTCCACAAAGCCACAATCTACCAATTCATCCATGACTTCAGCACTTTCACCTGTGATTGCATGAAACGCATCAGGAGAGAATGAGTGGGGGCTGGAGGCCAGTGCTGCCAACGGCGCAAGCGCGGTGCGTGCACGAGGGCCTAACGCAGACAGGCTGGTTTCAATCATCGCTTCCAGCGAGCGCACCTTGGGGAGCGTGTCTGCATGCAGGGCAAGCCGCCGCTCGCGATTGCGCAACGCCTCGACAAATTGAAGTGCGCGGCGTGTCTGGCCGCCATACGCATGCCGGCGCAAGTGCTTGGCCGCCAGCGTGATCGCCATCGGCAATTGACCGCACAAGACAATTAATTCTTCGATGGCTGGACGAAATTGGTTCGCCAGATCAGGCGCAAAATGGCGAAAGACCGCCATGCAATCGTCCACACTCAACTCGGCAACGTGGATTGCGCTTGTATTCGTGGGGTCATGCGCAACCATAGGCAAGCGCGTCGTGAGGATCAGTGCCGCAATGCCGTTGACTTGCGCCAGTGGACGAATGCAGTCCATACTCCAGACATCATCGATGAACACGATGATGGGCTGACCTGCGAGCGTCTCGGCAATTTGCTGTGCGAGGTCGGCATGAGTGAACCGATTATCCATTGTGGTAGTGCGAACAGCTTGTGCAAGAGCCACGAGCAAGCCTTCTTCCGTTGCACTTTTGCCGGCATTCAGCCAGATCACAGCACTGGCGGTATCCTGAAGCTGCAAATCCGCTGCCAGTTCGGCAGCCAGCGTGGATTTGCCCATCCCCGGCAATCCGTAAAGCGCAATCCGAAGGGTACGCCTGCGTTGAAATGATTCACGAATATCGTGCAAGATGCGATTTCGCAATTCATCACGACCAACAAAACAATCGGTGTCACGCACGGGCATTACGGTTGGAACAGTCGCAAGAACCCGCGCTTGGAAGCTTTGCCGGGCGCGTTGCTGTTGAACATCACGTTCCCTGCTGACCAGCGCTTCAGCCAATCGCGCAAGTGCCTTCCGTCGAAGCCGGTAGTACTCGGATTTCGACACGGCCAGTTCAGACGCCAATTGGGTGTGTGACCAACCATCAATAATTTGAGCGCGAAAAATCAGATACGGTTGCCACGCCGGCGATAGCCAATCAGGTTTGCCTTCCGCAGGCTTCAGAGTGTTGATGGCATCCAGCAAGATTTGGCGTAGGGCGTCAGCCGTGTTAGCAGATGTCCGTCGCTTGTGCTCAACCATACCAAGTGCCGACAATGGGCTTCCGGCCAGCGCCGCATCGTTGTGCCAAGCCCGTAGCGTGTTTTGGATCACACTGAAATTCGGGTCACTGAGAAGGTAATCCATCAAACCCTCCCTGATTAACGCTCAGACATCACGTTCGACTGTCTGGTGTTCCTGCTGCACTTGTGCGGCAATGTCTTGCGGTGAGGGCTGCGTTGAAAAGCGCTAGGCTTGAGAGTTTACTTTTTATGCGTGTATTGCGCCAATCAAATTGCTATTCAGATTTTGATTTGTAAACCGATGCCGCACACGAGATCATTGTGTTTGTAATGCTGTGCAGGTCAGCGCGTATGCCGATGCCGGCGCTGATGCACCCATCAATGCGTGACGGTCTTCCAAAAGATCGACTGTTGGGTTGACGAACTTGCACTGCTCTGCCAGCAAGTGCAACCCTGTGCAAAAACTGGACGTTGCTTGAAGAAATATGCAACACCAGAAGCAAAATGAGGTAGTCAAGAACGAAAATTAAGTAGAAACTAGGTAGATGTATTGACATCTGCATCCCCGCCGGTGTATTACCTTCGCCAATTACACACTTCAAAAGCTCAGCTTTGAAGTGAGACAGCACGAGTCAAGTCATTGATGACCGAGGGTTTCCCATGCGCAGCACAACACAGAAGATTGTCACCGTGACGTTGGCATTCGCCATTGCAGCACAAACGGTGTGGGCACACGCCCAACCTAATGGCCCCGCCATCCCTGATTCTGTCTCGCTTGACACTGAATCACAGCCGCTTCCCCAACTGAGCCCCCTGCCGCCTGGCCTGAGGTTACCGAACGCCTGCTTGCGGTGCAGACCGGCGATGCTGTGATTGAAACGCCGCTAGACGCTCTGCAGCCATCAGCCGAAACTGCCGTCATCAAACCCCCTGCACAGCCGGCGCCTGACATGATGTTGACTGTGCCGGCGCAAGTGAATACGCTTCAACGTGTTGTTTCCCTGTCAGCCAAAACAAACGGGGCTGCCATTCAAGCGAAAGCGCAGTTCATCCCATCACGATCATCCCTCCAGCAGATTGATGGCGGAGCTGTCTCACCGCTGGGTGTGCAGTTCAGGCTTTCGTTTGACGCCGGCGCGCAGACTGCGCTCGCGCAGGCCGGCAGACCTCTGCGCCTTGCGCTGGACTACAGCGCCATCGAGATGCCGGCCATCGATGATTTGCCTGCGCGCATGGTGGTCTTCATCGGCACAGGTTGTGCGTTCGATGCACAAGGCGCGCTGAACACATGCGCCGCGATGACGCCGCTGACCACCACAATCGATGAGCAGCAGCGTGAAGCCATGGTCGAGATTGACAACAACGCGCTTGCATTGCTGAATGGCAATGTGACCCTCACACAAACAGGCTCAGCGCCGGCTGCGCCTACCGCAGATGCAGCGCGGCTTCTGCGCAAGATTTTTGTGCCTATGCTGTCTGCCAGCACCGCTGCCGAGAAACCGCCTCAAGCGACCGACGGCAACGCAGTCGTCATTCTGGGCGTCGGCACCGGCAGCGTGGAAGGCGACTACGGCGCCACGCCGCTCGGCGACGTGGGCGATTACCAGGCCGGCTTGTTTGGCGGCAGCGGCGCGCTGAACTACGCGATTCCTGTGCCGCCTGCTGCTGCCGGCCCCGCGCCGGACGTCTCGCTGAACTACGACAGTGGCAGTGTCGATGGGTTCGCCGGCAACAAAAACAGCCAGCCCAGCTGGGTCGGCCTTGGCTGGCAACTCGGCGGAGGGTCGATCAAGCGGCTCTACAAAACGTGCAGCACGTCGCAGGCCAGCTTGTGCTTCACCAATGCCGACGGCGTGTATGCCCTGTCGCTCAACGGCATCAGCTCGAATTTGGTCAAGGTGAGCAGCGGCACCGGCGTGACCACATGGACGCTGCAAGACGACCCGCGCTGGAAGGTGGAGAAGCTCACCAACGGCCCCGCCGCGCATCCCGACTACAACAAGGAAGTGTGGTGGGTGACCACGCCCGACGGCACACGCTACCGCTTCGGCGGTGAGATCGAGCCAGAAACAGGCATCGATCAAGAATCGGTGTTCTGGGTGCCGGTCTTCAAGGACAGCAACAACCCCTGCACCGGCTCTGCCGATTCCGTGTGCAACCGCGCATGGCAATGGAACCTCGACCGTGTGGAAGACACCAACGGCAACGTCGTCAGCTATTTCTACGATCAGGAATTCAACTGGTTCAACAGCAACGGCTCCGGCAACATTCGCAAATACGTGCGCGCCGGCGCACCCAGTCGCATCGAATACAGCAAGCGCAACGGCACAGCCGTGCAGCCGCATGCCCGCGTGGTGTTCAACACGCAAATGCGCTGCGCTGATCCGTCCACGATTGCCGGCTGCGATTCGACCACTGCGGATTACTTCGACACACCCAACGATCAGAGTTGCACCCCGACCAGTTGCTCCACCGCGCGCAAAAGCCCCAGCTTCTGGTCGCAGCTCCGGCTGCACACCGTCCTGACGCAGGTTTACGACCCTGGCACAACGCGCTGGAAGACGGCTGGTGTGTGGGAGCTTAACCAGAGCTGGCCGCAACCGCCCGCTGATCAATATGGCAACGCGAGTGTGCGCAAGATGTGGCTGGACAGCATCACCCGCCGGCCTGGTGGCGATTTCACCTGGAATGCTTTCACCCAGATTGAGGCTGAAAAGTATGACGCCATGCAAGGCGTCAGCATCACGGAAACGCTCGATGCCGGACGCGGTTCGCAGATCAGCAGCATCGACAACGGCGACTGGATTCGCTTCAACAGCGTGAACTTTGACGCCGGCGCCAGCAAGATGCTCCTGCGCATCAGCACATCGGCAGCGACCAACGTGTCGGTGCGGCTGGACAGCCCTGCCGGCCCACAGATCGGCGCGTTCAGCATCGCCAACCTCAGCAACGCCTGGCAAACTTTTGAGCAACCGATGACCGGCGCAAGCGGCATCCGCGATGTGTATCTGGTCTTTGGTGCATCTGTTGCGAATGCGGCCAGCGTGAACTGGCTTCGCTTCGTGCCCGCCGGCGCACTGCCAGGACTGCCGGCAGCCACGTTTGGTCTCCGCATGCTCGCCAACCGCAAAGACTGCGCGGCCAGCGTGACCTGCCAGCTCATGCCGCGCGTGATGACCATGACCAACGAGATTGGCGGCATGGTCGAGCTGACCTACGGCCAGTCGCATCCCTGTCCAGCCCTAAGCGGCAGCCAATACACCCGCATCCAATTTGACTGCTTCCCCAGCTCGTTTGTCACCAGCGGCGGGCTGTCTGGTTCGGTGCTGTTCCACAAATACAAGGTGCTGGCGCGCAAGGCGTGGGAGAACTTCAGCGGAAATCCAGTTCAAACGGTGAACTACGCCTATACCCAGCCCATCTTCGCCTGGTATGACGATCCAACCACGAACGATGATTACTGGAACGACTTCCGCGGCCACAAGATCGTGACCGAAACGCTGCCCAACGGCGTGAAGATCGAGCATCGGTTCTTCCGCGGCATGCAAGGCGATCGATTCAATGCCAGTGGCGGCACCTTCAACGACAACATCACCCTGAGCGACGGCACGGTGCTGGTCGACAACGTGTGGCTGAAGGGCAAAGAGGCGGAGACGCGAACCCTCTCATCGAGTGGCGCGCTGCTCCAGCGTAGCGTCACGACCTACCTGAACACGCTCACCGCCGGCAGCGGCGTGACCGGCGCGTATTTCGTCGCACCGCAGACGGTCGTCGCCACCGATTACGGCACGGTCAACAAGACCACGCAGACGGATTCCACCTACGACAGCTATGGCAACGTCACGGCACAGGTGCTGTATGGCGACACCTCGACGGCTGCCGATGACCGCAATGTGCAGCGCACGTATGCCTACAACCCGTCGGCCTACATCGTGGATACGTTGCAGTCCGAGCGACTGTGCGCCGGCACGGCAAACTGCGCCGCCGGCAGCGAACTGTCGATGCGCGAATATGCGTATGACACTTTGGGCATTGGCGCCGCGCCGACGAAGGGCAACCTCACGCTGGTGCGCAGCCATGCCCAGCGCACGCCGGCAGCGGTGTTCTACGACACATCGACAGCCTACGACACATATGGCCGGCCCACGAGCGTGACTGATTCCCTCAACCGCACGACGTCCACGGCGTATCACCCGTTCTACGGCTACGCGCAATCGGTGACCAACGCGCTCAACCACACCGTCAGCACGGTGAGCGACCCGCGCTGGGGTGTGCCGCTGAGTGTGACCGACGCCGACAGTCAGGTGACGACATTGCAATATGACGCATATGGCCGGCGCACCAAGGTGTGGCTGCCAAGCGAGCCGACGAGCGGCCCGGCCAGCGCCGAATACGTCTACAACGTCGCGGCGCGGCCGGCGTGGGTGCAATCGCGCCATCTCATGACGCCGGCGACGGGCACGTATCTGGAAAGCTGGACGTATGTCGATGGCTTTGGCCGCGACATCCAGACCCAACGCGCCGATGCCTTTGTCAACCGCGTGCTGACGAGCAAGGCCTACAACGCGCTCGGCCAACTGGCCTATGCCAGTTCGCCGTATGCCGCCACCGGCACGCCAGGCAGCGGCTACCTTCAGCCGGCGTGGACAAGCCTGTCGAACTACGCATATTTTGAGTATGACCCGCTGGGCCGGCAGAACCTGGCGCAGACGCGCAGCGGCGCGAGCGCGCTGTGGTCGGCGGTGACGGTGTTCGACGGCTGGCAAACCCGCACCTACGACGCACGCGGCAACCGCACTGATTATTCCTATGACGCCTTCGATCAGTT
Source organism: uncultured Anaerolineae bacterium (assembly GCA_964590135.1). Lineage (GTDB taxonomy): Bacteria > Chloroflexota > Anaerolineae > J036 > Brachytrichaceae > JBDHWI01. The sequence continues at coordinate 19,038 of CAZPVX010000030.1, forward strand.
GGCCGGCGTGACCGAATACAACTCGGTCAGCGGCAACACGCAGACCTACAACACCAGTTACAGCTACGACCTGCGCGGCAACCTCACCAGCGTGACCGATGCTGCCAGCAACGTCACGTCGATCACGTATGACCTGCTGGGCCGCAAGACCGGCATGACCGACCCCGACATGGGCAACTGGGTCTACGGCTACGACGCCGCCGGCAACCTGACCAGCCAGCGCGATGCGCGCGGGTGGTGGCTGTATTTGGAATACGACGGGTTGAACCGCCTCGTGCGCAAGCGCCGCGACGCGACGAATGGCACCGTGCTGGCCGAGTGGACGTATGACACGCTGAAGAAAGGCATGTTGTCATCGAGCGTGGCATATACCAGCCTGGGCAACGTGCAGGTGAGCACGCTGGGCTATGACGCGCGCAACCGCGCCACCGCGCAGCAGTGGAGCATCCCGACGCAGGGCGTGTTCCGCTTCGACTACACCTACGACGCGGCGAACAACCTCCTCAGCACGCGCTACCCAGGCGGCAACGCCGGCCAGCAGGGTGAGATCGTCACCCGCAGCTATCTGCCGCAGACCGGACAACTGGGCAGCGTGGTGAGCGACGACGGCACGCGCTTTGTGGACTACACGCTCTACAACCCCGCCGGCCAGCTGACCGAGCAGCGCCACGACAGCGGCGCGAATGGCCTGACGCGGCGCGTGAGCTACGACCCGAACACGCTGCGCACGACGCGGTTGTATGCCGGTAGCGGCGGACAGCCGGCCAACCTGCTCGACCTGAACTACTCCTACGACAACAATGGCAACATTACTGCGCTGACCGACGCCGTGAACAGCGGGCAGAAGCAGTGCTTTGGCTACGACTGGCTCAACCGGCTGACCGGCGCATTCACCGGCGACGCGGGTTGCAGCAGCTTCGTGAACAGCGGCATCGGCGCCTACAACCACACGTATGCCTACAACGCGATTGGCAACATCACGAGTAATGCCGGCAATGCTTACACCTATGGCACATCGAAGCCACACGTCGTGACAGCGGCGTTCGGCAACAGCTACGGTTACGATGCCAATGGCAACCAGACATCGCGCACCATCGGCGGCGTGCCCTACGATCTCACGTTCGACTACGACAACCGCATCACGGAAGTGAAGCAGGGTGCGACGACCCTTAACACGTTTGTCTACGATGCTGACGGCAATCGCGTTGCCAAGACTGACCCCGCTGGGCCAACGTTCACCGACGGCTTTAACGCATTCAATGCCGCCAAATGGCAGTTCGACGGCCAGCAGACCATCGTTGATGACGCCGGCAACAACGTGGTGAACATGGTCGGCCCCGGCAATTTCTCCTGGCCGGGCATTCACCGCACCAATTACACCGTTGCGCACAACCAGAGCGTGGTGGTGGACTTCAAGATGTCGCAAGCCGACACCGGGTTGCATCTGATGGTGCAATCAAGTGATGGGGATGCGCGTTGGGCTGTCGTCGACACCGGCGGCAACCTGGTCGCGCATTTCATCGTCAACAGCCAGAACACCGGCTGGGGCGTGGGCGGCACATTGATTGCCAGCCCCGTGCCCAACCGCTGGTATCGCGCCACGCTAAGCGTGAACGACAGCAGCGGCTTCACGGTCACCGTGTGTGAACGCGACAACGCCAGCGTGTGCGGCAGTTGGACACGCGCGATGCCGGCGGGCAAGCTGTGGAAGTTCGACGCCGTGATCAATGCCGGCACCGCCTCGCTGGACAACTTCATCGAGCGCAACGATGCCGCAACGACGACGGCCTATGTGAGCGGGCTGTATGAATATCAGAACGGCGCGACGACGAAATACTATGATGGCGGTGCGATACGGCGCACGGGTTACCCATCGGACAACGGCATCAGCTACGTGCTGGGCGATCAGTTGGGGTCGACGTCTGTGATTGCTGGGCAAAATGGCGCTGCGCTGGCGACGAACTACTACACGCCCTTTGGCGGCAAACGCGGTGTGAATGCCTTCAGCCCGCTGACCACGAAGCGCTTCACCGGGCAGTATCACGAGAGCAATCTCCCAGGTGGCGAAGGGCTGAGCTATTACAACGCTCGTTGGTATGACGCGCAGATCGGAAGGTTTGCGAGTGCCGATTCGATTGTGCCAAGACCAAATGACCCACAGGCACTCAATCGCTTCGCCTATTCGAGCAACAATCCGATCTCGCGCATTGACCCCTCTGGGCATGGCGATTGTCCTGTTACATCATCGCCGGCGTGCCGGCCACCCAAAGATGTCATTGGACGAATTCCACAACCTTGCGGCACGTTCTGTAACATTCAGCGCAAACCGTCATTTGGGCTTCCTGTCGCCAGCAAGCCTAACGCTGCGCCACCCTTCATCGGCCCAGTTCGACCAAATATGGCAGCCAACAGTAACGAATGGGATTTGGACGGGCAATTGCAACTTTACAAATTTCTGGGTTGGACGCTGGATGGGCAAGAGCATGTGTTGACCGACGTAGAACGTATAGTCGATCGTGTGACCATTAACTACCAGGTCTCAATCCAATACAGTTCAGCACATGGTGCTGTTGCATACTTGCACACCGAAGCCTTGGAAAGCGGTCCCGTCACTGTGACGCGTGATGGCGTCCAAGTGATCACAACATCCCATACTATGCAAATAGCCTCAGGCGTAGAGTCCAATTCTCAAACCTTCTATGGGATACAAGGTACACAGGGGTTGCCAACAGTTGAGTATCGTGAGGTGGCAGGCACAGTTCAAACCTATAAAGGCACGCACAATGGAAAAGCGTTCGCATTGCAGGTGACGGTAACTGCCAAGCGAACTGTGAGACCTTGGGTGCCGGCGGTAATTGTGTCAACTGTGTATTTGGGTAGCAAATGTGCAACAACCGGTATGTGTCCAGCTCCTCAATATGCAACCCAGTTGCAATAATATGCCTGTGAATTAGTCATGACAACAACAGATCATGAAACTCAAAGAGAGATGACCGTCAGATACCTTAAACAGAAACGGTATGCTGAAGCTCGCACAATTGCCTACAACGCTCTTGCAGAAAATTCTGAATTGTCTTGGCCCCATGTTGCGCTCGGAGGAATATACGCAAACGAGCGTCGAATCGACGACGCTCTTCAGTCATACGCACAGGCTATTCACACTGACCCAACGTTTGATCAAGCATATGTTGGGCTCGCAGGGGTTCTTGCACAAAAAGGAGATTTCGACCAAGCACTTCAAAATATTGCACATGCTAAAGCACTTAATCCCAACAACCCAGACATTTATTGGAATGAAGTTGGCATCTATTTGTCGCAAAGAAAGTTTTCTCCAGCCTTAAATATTGCCAAAGAAGGACTCCAAAGAGTCAAGACATTTCGTTTTGCAATACTTTTTCTTCACGTCTATTTACGCAAACATGCAATTTTGTGGGCTTCAATCATGATACCTGTAGGTCTATTAGGTATTTTTGCCTTTCAACAATCAATTGTTGGTGTTGTCCTCATAACTGTCTTTGTTGTGATGAATCTAGCACGCGACATCGTCGAATATTATACGGCTCGAAGTAAGCAATCATTGCTGCTTTCTATCCTGGCACTACTCATTGTTTGCGCTGTGTTCATAGGACTTCGAACCTCTTCTTTGTCACGATAACGTAAACCATCCTGATATTGAATGAAGTATACGTTTAAGCTTCTTCGATGACAGCGGTAAGGCGCCGGCGTGTGCAGCAGTTGGACGCGCACGATGCCGGCGGGCAAGCTGTGGAAGTTCGACGCTGTAATCAACGCCGGCACCGCCTCGCTGGACAACTTCATCGAGCGCAACGAGGCCGCAACGACGACGGCCTATGTGAGTGGGCTGTTTGAATATCAGAACGGCGCAACCACCAAATACTATGACGGCGGCGCGATGCGCCGCACGGGCTATCCCGCCGACAACGGCATCAGCTACGTGCTGGGCGATCAGTTGGGGTCAACGTCCGTCATCGCCGGCCAAAACGGCACTGCACTGGCAACGAAGCGTTTCACCGGCCAGTGTCCACAAAATGGCAATTTCAACTTGACCAGAACACGTGTTCAATATATGCTCATGGCAACAAAAAGCGAGCAAGGGACTGCTTTTTTGATCATGTACTCCCTTGCTCGCCAGAGCCAAATCCCTTTGGCAAAACCAAAAGTCCCTTTGTCAACGCTGGTTAAGGCCTCATAAGCCCTTGGTCACAGGTTCAAGTCCTGTCGTCACCATCGTTGATCCAGGGACTGCCGGAAAGAGAATCGGCAGTCCCTGGATCTTTTCATGCCTCATCTATATTTAACCAATGGTGCTAGTTTGAGTTGACCAGCCCTTTGCTGAGCACTCGGTTGATTTTGGGCATACGGCGCGCCTCTACTCTTCGTGATCGGCCTCGACGACCTGGAGCGTCTGCGTGTAGGTGTCCTTGCCCACGCGCAGGTTGAATGAGCGCGCGTTGAGCGGCAGCTCAAATTTCACGACCGCCGGCACCATGTCCTCGAAGGTCTGCACGATCGCGCCGTTGGGATCGGTGAACACAGCGCCGCCCCAGAACGCCGGCGTGTTGGCCTCGATCAAGTGGCTGACCAATTCTGGCAGTTGCGAGACATGGTCGGCCAGCGCATAGCACCAGATCGGGCGACCCTTGTAACTCTCCGGCGTGGCCTCGTGCATCAGCTCTTCCATCTGCTCGGCATCCACATCCTTGCCGACGCCCACCACGGTGAACACCGTGCGCGGGAATTTGCCATCCGCGATCGCCGGCACCAGCATCTTGCGGGTGTAGTCGCGCACGTCGTCGAAATCGTGAAACTGGCCATCGGTGACGATGACGCCCAGCGCCGCGCGCACCGGCTGCCCATCCCTCGACACCTGCTGGATGTAGGCCACAAAATCGCGCACGGCCGGCAGCAGATAGGTGCCGCCGCCAAATTCCTTCGGACCATCGAACTCGGCTGTCTGGGCTTGCTCGCCCGTCATCTCGCCAATGACCTCGATGCCCTGCCCCTTGTCGCCGGTGGCCCAATAGACGACCCGACACATGCCATTCGCATCCTTGCCGGCGACATACGGCACCGAGATGCGCATGGCTTCCTCGACGCTGTTCTTCTGGCGGCCCAAGCCGAACAGCCCGCCGGAGCGGCCGTAGCTGCCGGAGTTGTTCATCGAAGCGCTGCCATCCATGTAGAACGCCGACGCCATGCCCTCGATCTGCGGGTCAAGCGCGAATGCGACTTCGATCTCCAGCTTGTTGTTGCGCTGTTTGCCGTGGAGATCGCCAAAGATGTTCAGCAGTTTGTCGGTCTTTCGTACTTCAAGAGGCATGGTTTCTCCTTCTCACGAACCAAAGTCATTTTTCCAATCGTCCTGGTCTTCGCCCGAAGTGCGCTTCGGTGTGACCGGCGAATCAAAATCATCAGCCCACGCGCGGGGCGTTGCGCCGCGCTTCGGCTGCGCTGCGCGCGCGGTGCGCTGCGTTTTTTGCGGTGGCGCAGATGTTGCGGCAGCAGGTTTAGTTGCAGGTTGGGCGGCAGATTGGGCGGCAGATTGGGCGGCAGATTGGGCGGCAGATTGGGCCGCTCGCTGACCCCACAGCACGCTGCCGGCGAGCGCGGCGTGCATGGCGCGGTCGGCCGGCTGCGCAGCCACCTGCAAGATGTGATCGATCCACCTCACGTAATCCGCCGGCTCGGCTTGCGGCGGCAACGCGATGCGCGGCGCGGCCCATTTGCTGGCAAATGCGCGCAGCCGATCCAGCCACGAGCCGGCCTGCTGCGAAGATGCGCCCTGCCCTGCCCGCCTGCCAACCTGGATGGCGATATCGCCATCAATCTTGTAGCCATCCCCTTCCAGCGCGTCCTCCAACGCCCGGCGATTCGGCACCGGCAACAGCGCCGTGGCGAGCACATTGGTGGAGTCGCTCTCGCGCAACTCCTGCTGCATGCGCGCCAGGGTCGCGTGCGCCATGCGCATGGTCACGGCGGTGTTGTCCGGCGAGGCCACTGCGTCGGCTGGGATGGTCGGGTAAGCCAGCACGCATTCAGCAGCGCGGGCATCGCCGGGCAGCAGCAGATGAAAGATGCGCCGGCCATGCTCGTGCGGGTTGGCAAATGGCTTGGCCAGCCCTTCGCGCAGCGCGAACAAGAAATCCAGCGCGCCGACCTTGAGGTTGCCGGGCAGATCAGCGGCGACGTCCGCAAGCACATCGCCGCGCAGGCTGCCCAACACGTTCAGCGCGTCATTGTGGCCGGGCAATTGCGTCTGCTGCTCGACTGCCTCGGCTGCGAACAGGAAGAGCGCCGGCGCGACGATGCGGCGAAATCGCTCCCGCTGGCTCACCTGCACCGAGAGCGCCTGCCCCAGCGCCCCGCCCAATTGGTCGAAGCGCGATTCCGGGATGGCAGCGATGCCGCCGCCGATGCAGGCGACAACCGCGACGAGACGGTCTGGCCCGCGCGCGCCGGGCTGCGCAAAGAACATGTCCAGCACATGTTGCGGCGCACAAGGCGCGCCGCCGGCGTCGTCTCGTTGCGGGACAAAGAATTGCGGCCAGCGCATCACACCCATTTGCACAATGTATCGTGGCGCATCAGAAGACCTTTACGTGCGAGCCTTCGGCGCGCGGCGTGATTTGCATCTGCTGCGTCGAGACTGGATACGCCGGCAGCGTCCAGCGAAAGACCCACTGTGAATCCTCCGGCAGCATGTTCACGCAGCCGTGGCTGCGCGGCGCGCCATAGTCGTTGTGCCAGTAGGTGGAGTGAAATGCGATGCCGCTGGTGGTGAAGTAGGACACCCACGAGACGCCGGGCAGGTAGTAGCCATCGTAGCCGGATGAGCCGCCGGCCATCAGCTGGCCGGCGATCTTGCGAAAGATGCGATGATCGCCGGGGATGGTGAAGAAATTGCGCACCCCCTCCGGTGTGCGATAGCGGCCGCCCGTTGCCACGCGCGCAGTAAAGACGGGTTCGCCATCCTCGAATGCCGTAGCGATCTGCCGCTTCAGATCAACGTCGATGCGCTTCTTCTCCAGCGGCACGTGCGGCGAAATCGGCGCAAAGTCAGCGGCGGTCAGGGGGCGCAAGTGGCGGGCTTCGACAAAGCCGATGTTGCCGGTGTTGCCGTCGGCGATCCGATACCAGGCTCCGCCCTTGCCGTCCTGCGCAAGCTGCGTGATGCGAAAGATCATGCCGAAGAAAAGGTTGCGGCGCGCCGGCGCAGCGCTGTCGGGCTGCGCGCGCAACGGGCTGACTGGCACCGTGACCTCGCCCCACATCGATTCGCCTTCCATCTGGTTCAGCGGCGCATTGAGCTTGTCATCCACCGGCTGCACGTTGCCCGAATGCACCCAGCCGCCCTTCGTTTTGTACCAGATGGGGTTGTGCTTCTGCGGGCCGGCAGTGCTGACCTGGCCAGCGAGAGAGATCACCTCATTGAGTTGCAGCTTGCGCACCTCCTTCGCATCGATGGCCGGCGCTTCGCGCACGATCAGGTTGCGGATGATGGCGCGACCCAATGGCCGGCGGGTCGGCTCAACGACAAGGGCATCCAGATCGATCGCGTCTGGATCCTTCGGCGGTTCCGATTGGGCATGCGCCAAGCGCGGCAATAGCAGCGCCGGCGCGGCAGCCAAAACGCCGCGACCTGCATTCTTCAACAGATTTCTTCGAGTCAGTTTCATGTTTGCATCAGACCGTGCGTCAGCGCCCGCGATACCCCAGCAGGCGCAAGGCATTCAACACCACCACGATCGTGCTGCCCTCGTGCAAAATCACTGCTCCGGGCAGCTCGATAAGCCCCAGAAAGGTGGTCAGGATCAGCAACCCGATGACGCCCATCGCAATTGCCAGATTCTGGCGAATGATGGCGCGGCTGGCGCGGCTGAGGCCGACCGCAAATGGCAGCTTACCTACATCGTCGGCCATCAGCGCAACATCCGCAGTTTCCAGCGCGACCGCCGTGCCGGCGCCGCCCATCGCCACACCCACCGTAGCCGCGGCCAGCGCCGGCGCGTCATTCACCCCATCGCCGACCATGGCGATTTTGCCATGTTCCTGCAGCAGCGACTTGATGACCGTCAACTTGTCTTCGGGCATCAACTCCGCCTTGATCTCGGTCAGCCCCACATCTTTGGCGATGCGCTCGGCCACGGCCTGTTTGTCGCCGGTGAGCATGACCAGGTGCTTGATGCCCAACTCGCGCAGCCGGCGCAGCGTGTCGCCGGCGTTGGACTTCAGCGTGTCGGCCAACCCGATCACGCCGACAAACTGGCCGTCGTGCTGGATGACCATCGATGACCGGCTGGCATTGCCAAGCTGCTGCACCGCTGCGCGCACCTCAGCCGGCACGCTGCCGTCGAACAGCTTCATCGCGCCAATCAACACCGGCTTGCCATCCACGCTGCTGCGCACCCCCTTGCCGGGCACATTTTCCAGCGGGCCGGCCGCCGGCAATACCAGCTTCTCTGCATGGGCAGCCCGCACGATGGCCTGCGCCAGCGGATGGTTTGATTGCTGCTCCACCGCGCCGGCGAGCTTCATCACCTCGTCGCGCTGAAGCCCGTTGAGCGTGACGACGTCGGTCACGTTGAATTTGCCCTCGGTCAACGTGCCGGTCTTGTCAAAGGCGATCGCGTCCAACCCGCCCAGATTTTCGAGATGCACGCCGCCCTTGATCAGCACGCCATTGCGCGCGGCCTGCGCGATGCCGGCCAGCACTGCCGCCGGCGTGCCAAGCGCCAGCGCGCACGGCGAGGCGGCCACCAGCAGCAGCATGGCTTTGTAGAAGCTCTCCTGCAACGGCATCAGGCCAATGATGGGCGGCACGACGATGACCAGCGCAACCGTGATCAGCACCGCCGGCACAAAGCGCGTGGTGAAGCGATCGGTGAATTGCTGCGTCGGGCTTTGCTGGCTTTGCGCCTCGGCCACCATCTCCATCACGCGGCTGAGGGTGTTGTCTTGCGCGAGTTTTGTGACCTTCACGTCCAGCGCAGCATCATGGTTGATCGTGCCGGCGAAGACCTCGTCGCCTGGCTCCTTTTGCACAGGCACACTTTCGCCGGTGATGGGCGACTGATCGATGGCGCTCTCACCGCTGATGACCGCGCCATCCACCGGCACGCGGTCCCCCGGGCGCACCACCACCACCTCATCCACCTGCAATTGCGCCACGTCCATCTCCACGATCCGATCGCCCCGCCGCACATGGGCGGTCTTTGGCATCAGCGCGCCCAGTTCATCGATGGCATTGCGGGCGCGGTCGAGCGCGTAATGTTCGCCGGCGTGGCCAAGCGCGAAGAGGAAAAGCAGGAAGGCGCCCTCCGCCCATTCACCCAGAATGGCAGCGCCGCCGGCTGCCAGCAGCATGAGCAGATCGGTGTTGAATTTGCCCTTCAGCAAACCCGGGATGGCCTCGGTGGCGATGTCATAGCCGCCGGCGAGATAGGCCAGCAGAAAGAAGACAAGGGCGATTTGCGCCGGCAGCCCAAAGAAGGTGCTGCCGGCCCAGCCGATCAAGAAGAAAATGCCGGCAGCCGCAACCAGAATGATCGTCCAGCGCTCCTGCATCCAGTGTGGCAGGAACGCCGGCGCAGAGCCGTGATGATGCCCTGCGTGCAAGCCGGCTTCGGCGTGTTCATGCGCATGCTCGTGCTCATGTTCATGTTCGTGCTCATGATCATGCTCGTGTTCGTGCTCGTGCTCATGCTCATGCTCGCGCTCATGTTCGTGTTCGTGCTCATGATCATGCTCGCGCTGCACGGGTGTGGCCGGCGGTGCGGCAGAAGCCTTTGCAATGCGCGGCGCGACATTCGGCACGAGCGTGCGCACCTGATCTGGAGAGGCGATGACGGTGTAGCCCATGCCGCGAATGGCTTGGTCGATGGCATCGCGCGTGAGCTTTTCTGTATCGTAGGCCACGCTGATCAAGCCGGCGGCGTAATTCGCGTTCGCGTGCAGCATCCCCGGCAATCTGGACAACACCTCCGTCAAGCCAATGGCGGCATCTGCGGCCATCGAGCGGCTGTAGGCAATCTGCTCGTGCCGGTAACGCTGGCCCACCGCTGCGCCGGTGTCGCGTGCAATGCGTTGCACCTGACTCAGCGGGATCAGGTTGGGGTCATAGTGAATGCACAGCTGCGCGCGGCCGCCCTCGAAGACGACGTGCGCATCATCGATGCCGCGCACGTATTTCAAACGGTCAGTGAGCAAGTGAACGCAATCGTCCTGAGGGTGAATCGCCGGCAGCACAACGGGAAGATCGAGGCGCGTCTTGTCGCTCATGAGGCGGTGATGATACCAACGGATTGCGCCAGTGTCCTGGGTATTTTTCCGTCTTCCAACACGCGTCACTGTGACAAAAGTCATTCCATTTGGCGTGGAATCATGCAAAATACGGGGGTCTAAACAAATCACGAACAAAGCACATTGGCAGATAAACAGGAAAGCAAGTATGAGCAATTCAAATCAACCCTCTCCAGTTTCGCGGCGACGGTTTCTGACCGCGACTGGCGTCGGCCTTGGCGGGTTGGCGCTGGCTGCATGCAACACCGCCAAGCCCGATGCAGGGGCCGCATCAGCCGTCACGCAGGCAGCGCCGACTCCCGTGCCGGCGATGCCCACCGACGTGGCAAACGTCGTGTTCGATCCATCCGTTGTTCCGCCTCCCATCACTCGCACGGAGCCGACGACGGTGGAGTTCAAACTGACCTGCAAGGAAGTCGTGTCGGAACTGGCCGATGGGACAACCTTCCAGTTCTGGACGTTTGACGGCACCGTGCCTGGTCCGATGCTGCGCGTCATGGAAGGCGACACGGTGAAGCTGACGCTGGATAACCCGAAGGGCAATCAGGTGCCGCACAACATCGACCTGCACGCCGTCACCGGCCCGGGGGGTGGCGCCGCCGTCACGACGGCCGCTCCTGGCGAGTCGAAGACGTTCACGTTCAAGGCGTTGCATCGCGGCATTTACATCTATCACTGCGCCGCGCCGCCCGTCTGGCATCACATCGCACTGGGCATGTATGGCGCGATTCTGGTGGAGCCGCCCGGCGGCTTGCCAAAAGTGGATCGCGAGTTCTATGTCGTGCAGGGTGATTGGTATACGTCGGGCGCGTATGGTGAAACGGGGCATCAGGCATTCAGCAACTCGAAGGCCATGGATGAACGGCCTGATTACTTCACTTTCAACGGGCACGTCAACGCGTTGACCAAGATTCACCCCTTGAAGGCAAATGTGGGTGAGTCAGTTCGCCTGTTCTTTGGCGTGGGCGGACCAAACATCGGGTCGAACTTCCACCTGATCGGTGAGATCTTCGACAAGGTCTACAGCGGAGATCCAGCCACCTTCACCGCGAACGAGGAGACCTGGTATACACCGCCCGGATCGGCGGCAGTCTTCGAGTTCAAGCTTGAAGTGCCGGGCAGTTACACGCTCGTGGATCACGCGGCCTATCGCATGCTGAAGGGAGCCCTCGGCACGCTGGAGGTCACCGGCGAGCACGACGACAGCATCTTCTCGCCGGCGCCCACCGCGGCATCGGCTGCAGCAAGCGGCCATTAAAAGCAGCGCGGCTCGCGCGATAGACGAAGACGATACAGCGCCGGCTTGAGTAGCAAATACTCAAGCCGGCGCTGCGCTTTTCATCACTTGAATTTCAGCAGGCGCATGCCGCAGAGCGTGACCACCAGCGACGCGCCGACATCGGCCAGCACCGCCATCCACATCGTGCCAAGGCCGGCCAGCACCAGCGCCAGAAACACCAGCTTGATGCCAATGGCAAAAATGATGTTGAAGGCGATCGTGCGCATCGCAGCGCGGCTTAATCGCAGCACATACGGCAGCTTACTCAGGTCGTTGCCCATCAGCGCGATGTCGGCGGTCTCCATGGCCTGCGCCGTGCCGGCGCCCATCGCAATGCCAACGGTTGCTGTGGCCAGCGCCGGCGCATCATTCACGCCGTCCCCCACCATCGCCACCAAGCCATATCGCGCCAGCAACGCCTTCACTGCGTCCACTTTGTGATCGGGCATCAACTCTGCGCGCACCTCGGTCACACCCACCTGCTGCGCAATGGTCCTGGCGGTGCCGGCGTTGTCGCCGGTCAACATCACCGTCGCCTGGATGTGACTACGGTTCAGCTCAGCGATGGCTTCGCGCGAGGATGGGCGCACTGTGTCGGCCACGGTGATGTAGCCCAGATATGCGCCATCGGCCCCCACCAGCATCGGCGTCTGGCCATGCTGCGATGCAGCGTCGATCTCAGCGCACACGGCGCGATCATGCGGCATCGCGCCATCAAAATAGTTGTGACTGCCGATCAACACGCTGCGTCCGCCAACGTTGCCGGCCACGCCCTTGCCCGGCAAGGCTGTCACGGCCTCAGCCAGCGGATAGCGCGATTGAAGCTGGCCGGCCTCGGCAGCCACGACGATGGCGCGCGCCAGCGGGTGCTCGCTGCGCTTCTCAACAGCGCTCGCCAGCGCCAGCAAATCGCTGCAATCGGCGCAGGGCTCCACCAACTGCGACACGCAGCCGGCCGCCTTGATGCGAATGACGTTGGGTTTGCCCTCAGTCAGCGTGCCGGTCTTGTCGAAGGCAAACGCCTGCACTTTGCTCAACGCCTCCAGATACGCCCCACCCTTGATCAGCACGCCATTGCGGGCCGCATTTGAAATGGCGCTGATGATGACCACCGGCGTGCTGATGACCAGCGCGCAGGGACAGGCCACCACCAGCAGTTCCAGCGCGCGATACAGCCAGCCCTGGTCACCCGTCAATGGGTCGCTCCAGAAAGGCGCGCCGAAAATGAGCGGCGGCGCTGCAGCCACCAGAATTGCCAGCACGATTACCGCCGGCGTGTAGTATTTCGCGAACTGGTTGACGAAGCGCTCCGCCGGCGCCTTGCGCTCTTGCGCTTCCTCAACCATGCGGATGATGCGGCTGATGGTGTTGTCAGCGGCCACGCGCGTCACTTCAATCTCCAGCGCGCCCTCGCCGTTGATCGTGCCGGCAAACACCTCGCTGCCGGGCTGCTTTTCCACCGGCACGCTTTCACCCGTGATGGGCGCCTGATTGACCGACGACGCGCCCTTCACGATGCGCCCATCCATGGCGATGCGCTCGCCGGGCTTGACCAGAATCAGATCACCAACTTTGAGCGCCGACACGTCCACGCGCCGCTCGTGGTAATGCGCTTCGTCCGAATGGTCGCGCGCATGCTCTTCGTCGTGGTCATGGTGATGCGCGTGCGCATCCGGCATGGCGATGGCATCGAGGCTGATGAAGCCATCGACGCTGGTGGCTTCGGGCAGGGCGCGCGCATGCGAGCCCGCGTGCATTTCCAGCAGCGTGGCTTCGTTGGGCGCCACCTGCATCAGGCTGCGAATGGAATCGCGCGCCTTGTCGGTCGTGTAGCCCTCCAGCGCCTCGCCGATGGCAAACAGCACCACCACCAGGCCGGCCTCGGTGTAGGCGCCAATGACCACCGCGCCGATGGCCGCAATGGTCATCAGCACATTGATGTTGATCTCGCGATTGATGGTGATGGCGCGCCACGCGCTACGGGCGATGGGCAGACCGGCCGCCAGCATCGCCGCCAGCGACAGGGCGTCGAACACCGGGGATGCGGGTCTCACGCCGGTGAACAGCGGCCCGATCTCGACAAAGATGAGGCTGGGCAGGACAAGCAATGCCCCCAGCACCGCCAGGGCGGTATCGGTCTTTTGCAACAAAAAGCGCAGAAAACCAACCGCGCCATTTGTGGGCAGGCGGTCGACCCAGCCGGCGATCCCGGCAGCCGGCGCGGTTGCAACAGGCGTCTGCGCCGCGCGCGCTTCGTCTTCCACGCCATAGCCAAGCGCCTTCACGCGCTGAATGACCGCCTCGCGCGATGCGCCCTCCACCTTCAACACCGCCGCGCCAAAATTCAGCGTGCAATGCGTCACGCCATCCAACTTGCCCACGCCGCGCTCGATGATCTTGGCGCAGTCGGCACAGTCCATGCCAGTGATGCGAAAGGATTGTGTGGTTGTCTCACCCATATCAAATCACCCGTGCCTCACATGCTCCAGACCCTGTCTGAACAATGCTGTCACATGCTCGTCGTCGAGGGTGTAATACACCTCGCGGCCATCCTTGCGCGCCCGCACCAGCCGCATCTGCCGCAGCCCGCGCAAATGGTGCGAAACTGCCGACTCGCTGATGCCGGCGATCTCTGCAATCGCGCCGACATGCAACTCTTCATCGGCAATGGCTGACAGAATGCGAATGCGGCTGGCATCGCCCAGCGCGCGAAAAAGCTCTGCCAGATGCGCTGCATCTTTTTCTCCCAGTGCGATGACGTCCGTTCGGGTTGGGATCGAAGAGGGTTTCATTGTCCTGATTACATGAACATCTATTCAGATGTTCGGGATTATAGGAACAACCCGCTGAATGTCAATCGACTGGTCGCGATTCGCATGTCAGCGCATGTCAGAACGTCAATACGGGCGCGACGGGCTTGAAATGGCCTGCCTCAGGTTTCGGCAGCGGTCGCATCTGCAAGAGCTTCAAAACTTCACCAGAAACGCGGTGGTGAACATGATCATGATGCCGGCCACGATGCCGGCCAGGTTCACCCAGTTCAGCACCGGCTCGGCATGTTGCTGGTTGTCGCGCACGATCAACCTGCCCACTTCCCAGATCACCTGCGCAATGGCACCCAGGCCGATGCCGAGGAAGACCGTCGCGAGGACCGGATCGAATGCGTAGCTGCCAATGATCGTGCCCGGGATGGCCGGCCCGCCCGCCAGTGCCGCCAACAACACAAAGTGCCTCAGCCCCGGGTTCCGTTTCACGATCGGCGCGGCAACACCGACGCCCTCCGTGATGTTGTGCAGCGTGAAGCCGAGGATGAGCAGCGTGCCCAGCGCAGCCTGGCCGGCGGCAAAGGCCGCCCCAATAGCCAGCCCCTCACCCAGGTTGTGCAGGCCGATACCGAGCGCGATCCGATAGGACACTGCCAGTGCGGTATCGCCATCCGCCCGCTTGCGGCGATTGCTCAGCGCCACGATGACGCCAAACGTAATGACGGCCATGAACAGCGCCAGCGGCACGCCCTGCCAAAACGCCGGCGCTTCGGCGGCGAATTCAACCGCATCCAGCCACGTTCCAACCGCCAGATACAACAGCAACCCGACGGTAAGTGCAAGGATGAAATTCATGGCACGCCGGCTGAGCCGGCGCATGAACGGATACCACATCAGCCCCAGCGCCACCGGCACGACGCCGACATACAGGCCGACCAATGCAAAGCGCAGCAGCAGATTCGCGTCCATCTGTGGCGTCTTCACTGCAACCGGCACTTCGGCGGCAAAGGTCGTGCCGATGTTGGTCAGCAACAGCAGGGCGTGCGCCTCGTCCCGCACCCAGGGATAGGGAATTGTGAATGTGGCCTTGCCAAAACGGGGGATGATATGCGATGGCGACGCCTTGAATTGCCAGAAGGCGTCATCCACCATGACCTGCGCAACGGTGACCTCTTGCGGGCCATCGTTGACAACTTCCATCTGGATGATGCCCGGTTGCGGCAAAACGACGCGCTGCACCTTGATCTGCTCCACTGGCGGACCGGCCAGCGTTTGCAGGCCGCCGCCGGTGGCAACGATGTAGCCAGCCACCACACCAAGCAACAACAACGGGATGAGCGCCAACCCCCATGCAGCGCCGCCGAGCCGTTTTTGTGGCGCATCAGCATTGATCGACGGTCTGGTATTTTCAGAATTCATATCGATCTCCTACGCGCGAACACTTGTGTTGCTGTTGCGCGACAGATAATCCCAGTGCGCGTTTATGCCTGCTGCCTGCAAGGCAGCCTGGAAATCCTCGGGTTTGACGACGTTGAAATGACCCATCCAGCCCAACTCAGTGAATTCGCTGACATGGGCATGGAACATCGGCTTGCCAGGGTGCCTGGCGCGGAATTCAACGATGCCGCGCGAACCCTGCGCCTGGACGATGGTGTCCACGCGGCGCAACTGCGGCTCCAACGTCGTGCCATGATCGTAGTAATCGAACACATTGGCATGCAAGTGAAAGGTGTTTACCAGATCAAACTCCGTGAAATTGGCAAGGTAGATGCGCGCCAGCTCGCCCTGTTGCACGGGGATGGGCCGGCGCGCAAATTCAAACGCCACCGTATTGACGGCATACACCTCATTGGCTGCGTCGAAATTGGTGTCAAAGGCATTCATCACCATGGCAAATTCGCGCGCCGGCGGCCGGCCCTCCTTTGGGTCCACGATCAACATGCCGTACAGGCCCTTGTGAATGTGGCGCTTGATCGGCGCAACATGGCAGTGATACGGCAGGATGCCATATGGCTCGGCATCGAATTCGTAGACGAAGGACTGTCCAGGCTGAATATCGCCAGACGGCTCCCCAGTCACGCCGTCCATTTCAACCGAATGCACGCCGTGAAAGTGGATGGAATGCGGATGCGCGCTGCCATTGATGAACTTGATCCGAACGCGATCGCCTTCAGTGCAGCGCAAAGTCGGCCCGGGGACGCGCCCGTTATAGGTCCAGGCAGGGAAGAACACGCCGGGCGCGATTTCGATCTCCTTGTCTTCGGCATAGAGCCTGTATTCGCGCAGCGGCTGGCCGCTGGGTAGCGCGCTGACTTGACCCAGATCGAAGTCGACCAGTATTTTCATGGGGTCGAAGCCATTGCGGGCATGATCGACTGCGCCAACCGTCAGGCTGTTGTGGCCAAGGTGGTCGCCTTGCAATTGGGGGTCGGTCGTGTCGTTGCCAGGCAGATGAGCAGTCATCATCTCATCGGCCTGAGCAGCAGGCAAAACGATGGGCTGCACCGCCGGCTGCGCTGCACACCCTGCCAATGTGACTGCGCCGGCGCCCGCCAAACCTGCCTTGAGAAATCGCCGGCGGCTGGCACTCGCAACAGATGCTCGTAAATTTTTCATGCGTTGTCGCCCTCCCTCATTATTTAGTCAAAACTAAATCCGCTCAGAGTTTAGGCAAAACTAAAAGAATGTCAATAGCAACGTGAGGTGAATCTGCGTCGATGGAAAAAGTAAATCAGCAGAGCAGCGACCCGAGGCGCGGTTGCGCATTGCGGCATCAGAGGCCGGCGCGATGACGAGAATTACTTGCGCGGCCGGCGCAGAAGCCAGGTTGCCGCGAGCGCAACCAACACGGCCAGCAGCGCCAGCAACGCCTCGCTGATTCTGGGCGCAATCGCATCTGTGATGAATGCCAGCGCCACATACGCGATGATGAAGGCAACCACGAAGGTGCTGAACGCCGGCGAGGCGAGAACCGCCCACACGCGCTGGGAAGGGGATATTTCTGGCGCCGGCGGGGGGTTCGCCGGCGGCGCGGCTGGCGGTGGTGTCGCTCTTATAGCGGTTGCGCGCTGACGGTCATACATTGCGCGCTTGTCGCGATCACCCAATACATCATAGGCAGCGTTGATCGCCTTCATCTTCGCGTCGGATTCCGGGCTGCGGTTCGCATCGGGATGATATTTGCGCGCCAGGCTGCGATAGGCAGAAGTGATGACTTCGGGGCTGGCAGAGGGGCTGACTTCAAGGATGGCGTAGTAGTCAGGCTGGGATGGCATGATGCGCATGTGGCAGTGCAATGGCGCTGCTGCCGGGGCATGATAATACAAGACGATCGCAGACGATGCGCCGGCAACGAAGTTACAATGCCTTCATCGCATCAGTTTCTCAATCCAACTTCCATCGGCTTCCGGGCTTCTACCCAACTCATGAAAAAAACGATCAAGCGCACTCTCCACGTCGCCGCCATGGCACTTGCCGTCATCACCCTGGTGCTGTCACTGGCCGGCATCGCCGGCGCCTGGCTGCTGCGCAATGAACTGCATGGAACCATCGACGTGGTATCGAGCCTGAGTGTGACCGCGTTGCAGCGCGCGCGCCACGGCGTCGCCAGGATCGATCCGCCACTGGCGAAGGTGCAGACAACCCTTCAGAGTATCGAGGCAAAGGTGCGTCAGAGTGGGCAAACATTGCAAGACACCAACCTCATCATCGCCGGCGCCGAGCGTCTGCTGAACCAGGATCTTTCAGGCGAAGTCAATACGCTCACCACCACTCTGCAATCTGCAAGCGAAGTATTGCAAGCTGCTGAGGACACCTTGAGCGCACTCAATCGTCTACCGTTCATCGATGGCGAAAACGGCACCTTCGGGCAGGCGAGACAACTCGTCAACGATCTTCAAGCGATCGAGCAGAACATCCGCGAGACCTGGCAAGCCTTGCAGGTGAAGAAGGAAAACACCATCCAGACGGTGGTAGACACGTTGACATCACCGCTGGTGCGCCTGAACACACTGCTGACGACGGTGAGCGCGCACTCCCAAAACACTCAGGTGCGGCTCAATCTAGCTGAGTTGCGCGTGCCGATCCTGGCCGGCCAGGCCAAGACGATTATCACCATCGTGGTGATCGTGGCGACGCTGGCGCTGGCGTGGGTGATCATCTCGCAGGTCATCGTTTTCAAATTCTCGCTAGAACGCCTGCGTGCGCCAGTGCAATCGCGAGACGACGCCGATGCGACTCTGCCCTCTGCTGCATGAGAACGGCGCTTCCCCGCACTACAATTTTTGTTATACAGTTGACCTGTCAGGAGGAAAGCTGATTCAGCAAAGAGGAAAACATCATGATGAAGAAAGCCATTGCACTGATCGCGCTTGTTTTGTTGCCGCTCGCCGGCTGCCAGGCTGTCGCCGATGCGCGCAGCACCGTCTGCACCACATTGCGCAACACCGCGCAGAGCGTTCTAGATCTCGGGGAATCCATTCGAACCTCGAAGCCGGTGGCAACTGTCGGTGAATTGCGCCAGCGCATTCGCCAGGCCAAGCAAACCCTCGAAACGGTGCGCACAGTCGCGCAGACGCTAAGCAACGGCGGCACCACGCTCGATCTGATCCGCGCGCTCGACGATCTGGAAAAGGCAACCGAGGGCATGGATGACAGCACGCCGCTGTCGCAAGTGGTCGAGCAGTTGCGTGGGCCGGCAGAGCAAGTGAAGACAGCCTACGACAGCACTTTGAACGCCATCTGCGCAGCCAAATAGCGCGCGCCAGGAATGGCCGCGTCGCAATGCGTTTGCAGCGACCAGCAAGCGCCTCACGCCAAACACGCGTTGGGGCGCTTGTTCTTTACAGCCGGTCATCATCGCGCCTGCGACGGATCAGCACATAGCCTCATCGCATCGCCGACGATTTAGGATAAGATATTCCCCATCGCCCGGCGCAAAACGTTCGAGGGCAACAGAGCAAACATGGATTCGGCACTCAAAATACGCATCAATGATGAACTGAAGGCAGCTATGCGCGCCGGAGACGAAACGCGCAAAACAGTGTTGCGCCTGCTCGTCGCGCAGATCAAAAATGCGGAGGTGGACGCCCGCACCGACGGGCGTGGCGGCGTGCTGAGCGATGCCGACGTGTTGGCGCTGGTCCGCCGCGAGATGAAGCAACACGAGGAATCGCTGTTGGAGGCGAAGAACGCCGGCCGCGAAGATCTCCTCGCCCAGCAAGAGGCTGAGATGGTTATCTTGCGCGAGTTTTTGCCAAAGCAGCTCTCACGCGATGAGATCGCAGAGATCGCGCGACAGACCATCGCTGAAGTCAACGCCACATCGTCCAAACAGCACGGACAGGTGATGAAAGCGCTGCAACCCAAAGTCAAAGACATCGCCGACGGCAAGCTTGTGAACGAAGTCGTGCGTGAACTGCTCGCCTAGACCATCACTCGCTCCTTCCGGACGGGAAATGGTCGTGACGAGAGGCGCTTCGTTCGTATTGCATTTTCTGTAAACCAGCGAATGAACCTAGATGCGAACTCAGGCGCAATGAGTCAGATGCGCGGCTTGGGCCGGCGCAAAGCCGTGCAGCTTGGCGCGTTGGCTGTGCTGACGTTTGCCGGCCTCACACTGGCGCAACTCACCCGCTACGTCGTCGGCGCTGGCGTGGAATACTCTGCCGGCGATGTCGCCGCCTTCGACATCCGCGCGCCATATCGCATCTCCTTCGTCAGCGATATCGACACCAACCGCCGGCGCGATCTTGCCGAGGCCAGCATCTCGCCCATCTTCACCTCGCCCGACACGCAGGTTTCGCGCCGGCAGATGGCTACTGCGCTCAACCTGATCGATCGCATTCGCGAGATTCGCGCCGATGCCAGCTCAAAGCCCGATGAGAAAGTCCAGCAGTTGACGGCGATGCCCGAAGTCGTGATCGGCGAGTCGGTCGCGCGCCGGATCGTCACCTTGAACGACAGCAGTTGGAATCGCATCGGCAGCCAGTTGCTGGCAGTGCTGGATGTGGCCATGCGCTCCCCCATCCACCCCGACAACCTGGACAAGGCGCGCGCCGGCGCCAACAACATCATCAGCTTCAGCCTGAACAGCGAAGAGGCGGATATAGTCAGCCAGTTGGTCAGCGCGCTGATCGTGCCGAATACCAACTACGACTCGGCGGCCACCGAGGCCGCGCGCCGCGCCGCCCGCGAAAATGTAAAGTCTGTCGAACGAACCTTCGAGTCGAACCAGATCGTCATTCGTAGCGGGCAGGTGATCGGGCCGGCAGACCTCGAAGCGTTGGAGAAGATGAACCTGCGCCGGCCAGCCCTCTCGCCCACCAGCGTTCTCAGCGCCATGCTGTTCAGCGCCACCGCCGTCTTCGTGCTGGCGCTTGCGATGGTCGAGACGCGCCAAAGCCTCTTCAAGCGACCGGTGCGCAACTCTGCCCTCAGCGCGGCCGCGCTGGTCGCCATGCTGCTGTTGGCGCGCTGGCTGCTACCCGGGCACGGTGTGCTGCCCTATCTCGCGCCGCTCGCCATGGTCGCCATCGTCATCACCAACTGGTCGGGCTTGCTGCCAGGCGTCGTCAGCGCCATCGTGCTGGGCGCGCTGGTCGGCCTGTCGATGGATAAGCAAATCGAATTTGCGGCCTGCATCAGCATCAGCGGTGTCATTGCATGCCTGACGCTGGGGCGCGCTGAGCGGTTGAGCAACTTCCTGCGCGCCGGCGCACTGGCCGGCGTGGGTCAGGCGCTCACCGTGCTCGCCTTCAACCTGCGCGCCTATCAACCCAACGACGCTGCGCAGTTGACGATCTATCTCATCGCCAGCATCACCAGCGGCGTGCTATCCGCCGGCCTGTCGTTGGTGATCTTGTATCTCACCGGCATGGTCTTCGGCATCACCACCATCGTGCAGTTGATCGAACTATCGCGCCTGTCGCATCCGCTGTTGCAGGAGATGGTGACCAAGGCGCCTGGCACCTATCACCACAGCCTGATGGTGGCAAACCTGGCCGAACATGCCGCCGAGCGCATCGGCGCGGACTCATTGCTGACGCGCACCGGCGCCTATTTCCATGACATCGGCAAGATGGCCAATCCGTATTTCTTCATCGAGAACCAGTTGGATGGGCAGAACCCGCACGACCAGCTTGACCCGCTAACCAGCTCGGCAGTGTTGCGCAACCACGTCAGCGACGGCCTGAAACTGGCTTCGAAGTATCACCTGCCGGCGAGCATTCGCGCATTCATCGCCCAGCATCATGGCACGCTGAAAACCAACTATCAGTATGCAAAGGCGGTGCAACAGGGCGGTGATGTCGATCCGCGACCGTTTCGCTACGCCGGCCCGCGCCCGCAGAGCAAGGAGATTGCGCTGGTCATGCTGGCAGACAGCAGCGAAGCAGCCGTGCGATCCAGCCGCTCCAACAGCGCCGAAGAGATGGATGCAGTCATCCGCCGCGTGTTTAGTGAGCGGCTGAACGAACATCAACTGGACGATAGCGATCTGACGCTGCGCGAGATGGAAGTGGCGCGCCTGTCATTTTTGGAGACGCTGCGCGGCATGTATCACCCGCGCATCGTGTACCCGCAGGTTGCCGGCGCACAGCCGCTGGCGTCGCCCCAGCCAGCCAAGCCCGCTCGCGCCGGCGATCAGGAATTGGCAGCACCGTGATCTTGAAATCGATTCAGCTCACATCCACAATCACCCCTGCAACCTGACATCATGATTCACATCTTCGGCAAACGCGCCTTTCTGCCTGCGGGGCGCGCCGGCCTCATGCGCGATGCTGCGCGAGCCGCGCTGGCGCAAGCGCAGGCGCTGCCTCTGCCGCCTGAATTGAGCATCCGGCTCAGCGATGATGTCGAGTTGCGCGAGATCAACCGCAAGTTTCGGGGGGTGGATGCGGCAACGGATGTGCTGTCGTTTGGCGGCGATGGATTTGAAGATGGCCGCACAACAGCCCCTTCCCAAAGCGAGCGGCCCGCAGCGACGCTCTATCTCGGCGATATCGTGATCTCGATGGATCATTGCGCTGCGCAGGCGGCCGCCTATGGCCACGGCGTCGAAGATGAATTGCGGCTGCTCGTCATTCACGGCACGCTGCATCTGCTCGGCTTCGATCACATGACAG
Organism: uncultured Anaerolineae bacterium; assembly: GCA_964590135.1. Lineage (GTDB taxonomy): Bacteria > Chloroflexota > Anaerolineae > J036 > Brachytrichaceae > JBDHWI01. The sequence goes on from CAZPVX010000030.1 coordinate 41,525, forward strand.
CGAAGCGCAAGCGCGTAATGTGGATGGCGCAGGATCGCGCCTTTGCGCAGTTAGGCCGGCGAAACCCGTGGCATGCCGGCCAGTTCCATCTATGACTTGCAGGCAATCGCCTGCGCCGCCACACCGAAATTCTCTATCGCAGCCCGCCGGCATTCAAGAAGAAGCTCTTCACCTCGGCATTGGCGGCATCGGTCACAAACAGCGCATTGCCATTCACCTGCAGGCCGGTTGGCAACGCATTCGCCTCGAAGGTGACTTCCGGCAACGCCACTGGCGTGCCTTGCAACGTGAAGCCCAGCACCTGCGCCGTGCGCGGGCTGCTCACAAACAGCGTATTGCCCTCGATCGCCAAATACGGTTTGTGATCGACGTTTTGCAAATCGCTGGCCGGCATCTGCGCCCACTCGACGACCGGGAAAGTGCGCAAGAACTTGAATGCCGAATCGAACACCTGAATGCGCGCATTCCATGTGTCGGCCACATAGATGTTGCCGGCGCTGTCTACCGCGATACCGACTGGCTCGTTGAACTGGCCTTGCATGTTGCCACTGCCGCCGAACTGCCCGATGAAGTTGCCGTTCGCGTCGAAAACCTGCACGCGCTTGTTGCCGGTGTCAGTCACCAGCAGTCGGCCCTGCGGATCGATGGCGATATCGCGCGGACCAAAGAACTGCGTGTCGGCGCCATTGCCCGGCTCATTCGTCGCGCCGGGCCGGCCCCAGGCCGTCAGGAATTGCCCATTTGCGTCGAACTTCTGGATGCGATGGTTGAACGTGTCGGCGATATAGACATTGCCGGCGCTGTCTATTGCGATGCCCCACGGGTCGTTGAACCTGCCCGGCTCGTTGCCGCCACCGCCCCATGAGTCGATCGGGTTGCCGGCCGCGTCCTGATGGAAAACACGATTGCTCTTGTGATCGACCAGATAACGTGAGCCATCGGGGGCGAAAGCGATGCCGGCGGGGCTTTGCAGCTTCGGTCCGGTCACCTGCGAGGGCGTGGCGCCATTGGCAACATCGCCAGCGCGGTAATCCCACAGTTGCTCGGCCATGTCGTTGCGCACAAACAGGCTGAAGCGATGCCCGGGCGACCAGTTCTCCGGCGTCAGCGACGTCTTGTTGAACAGCCGCGCATACGGCTCGTAGTTGCGATTGAACGCAATCTCCCACAGCGCCGCGCGCGCCTCGGGGTTGAACAGCGAGTAGCTGATGCGCTCCCAGTTCAGATCGAAGTAATCCTGCATCGGCCACCACACCAGCATGTAGTCGAAGCGACGGAAATTCGGGCTGAGCTGCTCGGCCATCTGGTTGAAATTGGCATCCTGCTCACTGGCTATGACCACCTGCAAACTATCGACGTCGCCGGGCAAGTTGCCGCCCAGGAAACGCGCGCCAGGGAACCGGGTCATGTACCACGACATCGGCCAGCTTGTCTCCTGCGTATAGCCGATCTTGAGCGGCTCCTTGCCGCCCATTCGACGCTGCAGGTCTTCAATCTGGTTGATGGCAATCCTGACCCCCGGCCCGCCGTGCGCGTAGAACAGCAATTCTTTGGTGTAGTCGTAGTTGATATAGGTCACCATCACGGCCGTGCGGATGGTAAGCAGGCTGAGCACGGTGAACGCCGCCAGCCCCACCGCCGGCAGCGCTGCCGCATGGGCCGCGCGCCGCAGAAAAAAGAATGTCAGCGCGAGCGCCGCTGCAGCCAGCGCAAAACTCATCACCCATTGCACCACCGCTGCACTCTCCGCGCCGCTCAGGTTCAGGCCGCCAATCAGCGAGAGCAAACGGATGAACAGCACGACCACGAGCAGCGCCAACCCGGCCGTGCCGAACCAGCGCGCCGGCCCGGAATCGCGCATCGCCGGCAGCACCTTCACCATCAGCCAGCGCACAAACCAGCCAGTCAGGAATGCCATCGGCAACGCGAAATGCACTGTCAGCCACGGCATCTTCTCGCCGGCGATGGTGTAGATCAGCCACGTCGCCAGCGTCCACCACGTGACGAACACGATAAACAGATGCGCCTTCAACGTGACGAGGAAGCGCTTGAAGTTGCGCAATTGCGGCAGCAGCCGCGCCGAAAGCAGCATCATCGCGCACAGTGAGCCGATCAGCACGGTATATTCGTACATCGGCACCAACAGGCCGTAGTAGTACCACGGCTGGCTGCCACGCTTCACATCCTGCTGCGCCATCCAATAGCCAAGCTGGCCGACGAAGCCGCTGCCGATGCCGGCGGTGTTGGTGTAGATCGTCGTGAACAGCGTCACCGTGATGGCAAGGAAGATGGCGATGATCGCGCCCCAGCGCCGCGCATTCCATACCACGCCGATGGCAGTCGCGATGGCGATCAAGGCCACGGACATGGCGAACATGGTGGCGATGACGTTGGGATTATTTTGCAGATTCGCCATGTCACCGAGCAGCGCAATCGGCACCAACTCCTCGCCGCTGAAGATCTTCCAGATGCGATTTTTGATCAGCAGCATCGCCGGCGAGCCCATGAACATGGTCGTGGTCACCATGACGATGACGAGGTTGAGTGCCGGCGCGCCACGCCCGGCCTCGCGCATCCACTCGCCAAAGAAGCGGCGATAGAAGGCAATGAGCGCAACGCTGATCAGCGCCGCCAGCGCGAGCATGATCGCGAAATAAAGCAGCGCGTTCATGCTGATGTTGCCGCCCATCAGCGACAGACTGCTCAAGCCAATCGCCGGCGCAATGCGGCTGCCAAACAACTCAAAGAGGATGCTGAGGCCGATCATGAACACCGCTGTGACCGCGCCAAAGACAACCAGCATCAGCGCATCGCGCCGGCGCTTTCGCATGCGAAACAGTTGCCACAGCGCCACCGGTGCCAGAAAGACGAGGAACATCGCGATGCTCAGAAACGAGGTCGATTTGTCGGTGGCGTGAAACGCCAGCACAGCAGCGAGGCCAGGCAGCCAGCCCGCGCGCCGCCCTTCGAGGTAGCGCCAGATGCACAACACTGTCAGCGCCGTCCACACCAGCACGCTTTCTTCCTGACGGATGTAGCGCGCGTGATACAGGATGGACGGCGAGATGAGCAGCATGAATGAGGTGACGAGCGCGCCGCTGCGCCCCAGCCAGCGCCGGAAGAAGATCGGCAGGATGACCAGCGCGATGCCGAAGATGGCATACGGCACGCGCGAGGTGAAATCATTCACGCCGAACAGGAAATAGCTGAGCGCGGTGATGTGAAAGAGGAACGGCCCGTGCATCAGGGGGGTGTGTTGAAAGCCGCGCCCCATTGCCAGCTGATACGAGAAATAGGTGTGCAGCGACTCGTCGTGGCTCATCGCCCGCGCGCCCAGATCGTAGAAGCGCGAGACGATGGCGATCACGATGAACAGCGCATAAAGCACCGCTTCCCAGTTCACCTTCGCCAGCAGCGGTCGATCCAGCCACGTCTCGCGCGCAGCCGTATCAGGTTTAGTCAATCGTTGTTCGCCAACCATGTTTTAGTTCGGAATTCCGAGTTCGGAGTGCAAAATGCTTGCAACGATGCGCTCGGAACCCAGGACTTCCTACTGTATGCCACTCGCCTGCGCAGCAAGGTCGTCGCGCACCCAGAAAATCCAGCTGTCCGTCTGATGCGCGCCGGCGCCGCGGAAGACAAGCCAGCGCGCAAGCGAAAGGCAATCCACCCCACCCTGCGGCTGCAACTTGCAGCCCACGTCGCGCAGTGCGGCCGTTGAGGCAACGGGGAATGCCATGCCGATATAGCTTCCTGTATCCGGCTTTGCGCCCAATCTCGTCAACAACGCCGGCGCGGGTTGTCCCGCCATGTCCTTGCTGCGCTGCTCGCGCAGAACCCAGCGCAAGGCTGCCGGCGCATCTGCGGGCAGTTGCACCACCATCGCGCGCGGCTCACCTGTGGCGCGCCGGCTCATCACCTGAATCGTCTCATCCAGTGCAGCCAATCCATCTTCGACCGCTTCGGCGCGATAAGCCTCGGCAGCGTTATCGGGCTTCACCAGCGTCATCTGCAGGCCGCTGCCCAGCGTGTGCAACAGCACTGCGCCCAGCACGCCGGCCAGCACGCCGCGCAGCATGGGCAGCACACTTCCGATCAGGCTGCCGCCGGCGACGATGGCGAACATGAGCAACAGCGCAATGACGATCGGCAGCAACCACGACGCCTGCCCCATGCCGGCGTATTGCCGCACGCCGAGGCCGGCGTAGATGCACAACATGAAGGTCAGCCCGCTGGCGACTGCAAAGCGCGCCCATTCATCACGCAGCATCGTGAAATCGACCAGCGCCAGCAGCGCCGCTGAGGCAAACGCCGCGCCGCCAATCACGATCGGCACGAGCATGGCAGCATTACGCCCTGGCGAGAGGATGAACAACAGCGCGCCGATGGCGACCCACGCCGCCCAGCCCCACTCGTCACGAGTGAAGCGGCGCAGCACCGCCAGCAGCGCCACGCCGGAGATGCCGGCCAGCAGGATCAGCGCGTCATTCAGCGCGAAGCCGGCCAGCAGCCGGCCACTGGAGAGCGCGCTTGCGCCGCGCAAATCCTGCGCCCAAAGCGCAAAGCCATTGAATGCGTCACCCAGACCTTGCGGCCGGATGAAAAGCATGGTGGACGCAAGCGCAAAAGCCACGCCGGCGACAGCCAGCGTCTTGGCGATGACATTGCCACGTTGCTGCAACCGTCCCGACACGAACAGCGCAATCAGCAAGGTCACCAAAGGCGCAAGGGCGTCCTGCCCATTGGCAAGCAACACGCCCGCCAACACGCCATCCAGCCAACCCCGCCGGCCCCACAAGCAAAACGCGGCAAATGCCAGCGCCCAGGCCAGCATGGCTCCATCAGATTGATGTGAGGTAAACCACAGCGTCGGCGAGAGCGCGAGCAACGCGCCCATCCAAAGCGCGCGCATACGGCCCAGGCGGTCGCGCAGCAACAGCGGCGCAAGGCACAACACGACGCCGGCGCTGGCCGAGATCAGCCGCGCAGTGACATTGCTGTCGCCCAGCACGATGAACAGCATCATTTGCAGCGCGCTGAAAAGCGGATTGGGGAATGCGACTGTGATGCCCTTCGCAGCATCAAATGCCATCAGCGCATGGGTTGCTTCGGCATTGGAAAGTGGGTAATCGAGGCCCAGCCCCCGTGGCAGGGCGGCCAGCAGCGCGATGGCGCACCACAGCGCCGCCTCACGTGTCAATCGCATGAATCCCCCAATCATACGAGATGTGGCTTGTGACTGGCTGAGGCGATCCGACGCTCAACCTCACGGCTTTGCTTGTGGCGTCACCTGCGGCAAGGCAGTCGACTCGGCAGTAACCGGCCGCGCAATCACGACGACGCGATGAGTGTTGTTGTTCTCCGGCCAGCACGAGATGATCGTCAGCCGGTCATCGGGCATGGGCTGGATGTATTGCGCATTTTTGATGCGCACTTCCAGCGGCTCGCCGCGCTCCTTCAGAATCATCACTTCCTCAACGCGATATGTCGCCTGCTTGTCGCCGCCGAACAGTGTTATCTCATCGCCGGCCTGCAAGGTGTAGAGCTTGCGAAAGACCGCGCCATAGATGTTGTTGTGGCCGTTCAGCACGATGTTCTTGCCTTCGCCGATCCGCCCTGAATAATCGTGCCAGCCGACGTTCTTGTTGTTTGGCGCAGTCCATTCCACGACATTTGAGTTGACGGCCTTGCCCGGCCCCACCGGCTGAACCTTCGCATTCACCTTGAGCCTGCCGATCACGATGCGTTGAGGAATGGGATAGGCGCTCTGATATGCCAGCAGCGCCGCTGTGACATCGACCGTGGGCACGGTCTGCACGGTCTGGGCAGCATCCGGCGCCGGCGTGGCTGTGGCTTCCTGCAAGACAAGGGCCGCCGAGACTTCTGACACCGCAGCAGCGGCGAGCTTCACCTGTGGTGTTTCAGTCGGCATCGGGGCATCGCCATCAACTTCTTCAGCATAGCCGGCCTCGGCAGCAACAAAGCGTCCAACATCCGCCTTTTCCAGCTGCACAGCGCCCAGCACTTCCACATCCGGCGGCAGGATCACCTGCACGTCGTTATCTGGCCCTGCCAGCAGCGCAACGCCTCCAGCGACGATCAGGGCAACGCCGATAAACGCCACCACGAAGCGCAACATGCATCCCTTGGTCATCGACATGGCCTGCATCCTACCTGCAAACGGCGAGTTTTTTCTTCACCGCTTCAATCATCCGCGCAGTCACCTGGTCGGGCGTGCCTGAGGCATCGATCACCAGCCAGCGCTCCGGCGACTGCGCGATCAACACGCGATAGCCGTCATGCACGCGCCGATAGAAATCGAACGTCTCCGTGTCAAGGCGATTCACCTCGCCGCCGCTTGTGCGCCGGCGGCTCAGCGCCTGCTCCACATCCACATCGAAATACAGCGTGAGGTCGGGCGTTACGTCGCGCGTGGCAAATTGCAACAAGATGGTGAGAAAGGCGATATCGATGCCGCGCCCATAGCCTTGATAGGCGATGGTGCTGTCGGCAAAACGATCGCTCAGCACGATGCCGCCGGCAGCCAGGCGCGGTTGCACCTGCTCCACGATCAACTGCGCGCGTGAAGCGCAATACAGCATCAGTTCAGTCCGCGCGTCCATGTTTGCATTTTCATGATCGTGCAGAATCTCGCGGACCGCATCGCCGATGCGCGTGCCGCCTGGTTCGCGTATCGACGTCACCTCTTTGTCCTGCGCGCGCAGCCATGCGGCCAGCCGCTGCACTTGTGTGGTCTTGCCGCTGCCATCCACACCTTCAACGCTGATGAACATAGGGTTTGAATTGTCGCATCAAACCAGGCGCAAGCCGCGCCGGCGCAAACCGCTCTTCACTGGGGATGATGCAATAAAAAGTGCGACACGCCTTGAGGCATGTCGCACACCACTCACATCCCAATGCGCGCATCACTCGCGAAAGATGCGCACGCGCCGCACTGGCTCCTTGCCATAGGAGTGCGAAACGAGGTTTGACGCGCGCGCAAGCTGGTGCTGCTGCCGGCGCACGAAGGCATTCTGCGGAGTCAGATCGACCACGCGCTCGCCGGCCAGCACGCGTCGAATCGCCTCCTCGGTCTCCTCCATCGCATTTTCGTACGGCATCCGCTCCGCCTCAGTCAAGCCAAACAGGTCGGCCAGGCAGCTTTCCATCTGGTTCACCGAGTTTGAGCGCAGCACATAGATCGGCACATTGTCCTGCTCGGCATCGATGATGGTGCGTGGACGCTGGCGATAGTACGACTTGGCTGTAATCAGCACGTCAGTCTCGCTCATCGTATCGACGAACAACGCCGGCACCCGCAATTGCCGCGCGGCCTGCTTCAGGCGGTGCTTCGACACGCCGAAGGCGTAGATGCGCAGCGGCTTCTGCCCTTCGGCCAGCGGCAGCACATCATCGCCACTTTCGCCGGCATCATCCAGCTTGAAGATCGGCGTCGTGTCTGCGCCATTCGACAAGCTCAGCACCGGCATCAACTGCTCGCCAGCGCCGCGCTCGAAGCGTTCGACATTGCTACTGTCACGCCCGCTGTGCCCATCGCGCGAGCGTGAGCGCATCGCGCTCCGCCCGCGTCCACGCCGATCATCAGTCGCCTCAGTTTCCTCGCGCCGGTCCTGATCCTCTTCGCGTTGCAGGCGCACCTTCTCGCTCCGCACGCGGCCATCCTCGTCGCGATAGCGCAGTTCGGCCACCGGAGCGCGGTTGCGCAGCAGCGCGTCCACCGCCTCGCTCACATCGTGATGCACGAGCAACTTGTGGCGTTCGCGAATCTCGATCAACACATCGAAGGTCGGCGGGGCACGGCGCTCCAGCACGGTCTTCTGCGTCCCGCGCCGGCGCGCCTCTTCATCAGACAGCGTGACGCTCTCGATGCCGCCGATCAGATCGCTCAGCGTCGGGTTCATCATCAGGTTTTCAAGCGTCTGGCCGTGCGCCGTGCCAATCAACTGCACGCCGCGCTCGGCGATCGTGCGGGCGGCCTCGGCTTCCTGCTCGCGGCCAATCTCGTCGATGACGATGACCTGCGGGTTGTGGTTCTCCACCGCCTCGATCATCACCTCGTCCTGGCGCGAAGGCGTTGCCACCTGCATCCCGCGCGCGCGCCCCACCGCCGCATGCGGGCTGTCGCCGCCGCCGCCCATTTCGTTTGTGGTATCGACGATCACGACGCGGCGGGTGTCGCCCAGCACGCGCGCGGCTTCGCGCAGCATGGTGGTCTTGCCCACACCCGGCCGGCCCAACAGCAGGATGCTCTTACCGCTGGTAATGATGTCTTCGATGATTTCCAGCGTGCCATACACCGCGCGCCCCACGCGGCAGGTCAGGCCGACAACGACGCCATGCCGGTTCTTGATGGCGCTGATGCGGTGCAACGTGCGGGCGATGCCGGCGCGATTGTCGTCGTCGAAAGAGCCAACGCCCTCCAGCACGTACTCGATATCGTCCTGCGTTACCTCGCCAGCGCGCAACTCCAGTGTCTCTTCTTTTGCGGCCGGCATGTCATCGTTGTTGTCGTCAGCGCCCACATAGCGCGCTTCGGGCGGCCGGCCCAAATCCATCACAACCTCGATCAGTTCGCTAAAACGCCCGATGTTCCGCAATGAATCCGTGAGGGTGGGCGGCAACACGCTCAACAGCGTGTCCAAATCATCTGTGATTCGCTTTTCTTGCATATTCAAACTGCGCAGGGCAGTTGCTTGTTCAAACCAGATGGGTGTCTCCCATCGGATCAATGACAATTTTGAAATCTATCCGGTTTCTCTGCCTGCTGCGAGGCGCGAGACTCCAGATTGATCGACGCCGATGTCGGTTTCCTGGCAGCTGCCAACTCGGGCGAGGCCGACCATACAGGCTGATGCACGCGAGCTGCGGTGTGCCGCATCAGCAACAGCGTAGAGGTCATGTGAACGAATCCCAACCTGCCGAGAATGGGCAGCAGCCAACTCTGATACTGCCGCACCGTCACATAGACGGGCAGGCGTCCGCGCTGCGCCAATCGCGAAAGCGCGTATTGAAGCATGATCTGCGCATCTTCTTCTGCCTCCTGCCTGAATTGAATGTGCATGCCGTAGCCGCGCCGGCCCTGCCGCACCGACACATGGCCGACCATCTCATTCTGCCGCTCCAGCACGATGCCTTTCTCGGCCCGCAGCGCGCCGCGCAACAGATCGAAGGTCAATTCGGCTTGATACGTCATTTTCGGCGCGGAGCGCATGTGCAAAGCCCGGATGAATGGCTCGTCATCTTTGGTCTGCTCACGCATGCTCGCCGGCAGTTCTGGCGCCGGCGGCGCTACCAGCCTGCCGGCTAATTTGAACACATCCTGCGGAATCAGCGGCACAAAGCCCGCGCCATGCAGCGATTCCGCCTCACCGCCGGCTTCCGGCGCCTCCGCCACGATGTGATGCACCCCGCGCTGCGCGGCCTCCGACGCAAACTCCTGCGCCAGATACATCCACGCCTCCACCATCTCCTCACTCTGCGCGTGCGGCGACATCAGCACCAGCGCAGCCCGCCGCTGTTGCGGGCTGCCGTCCGCAGAGGCATTGTGATTGTCGTGATTATTCTGCTCTGGCAGCACGCGCATCAATCCGAAGGCGTCCAGATTATGCTTTGAATCGCGCTCGACCAGCACGACGGCATGGTCACGCCCGCCCGACATATAGGCGCGCATGGCCTCGCGCAACGGTGAGATGCCATCCACCGCCACCAATTCGCAAGCCAGCGGCCGCGCATGCGACACAAGCCGCTGCACGATGCCGACATCACGAAGATCGAACGGTCGAATCATCGAGCCGATTTTAATGGCAGGTCGCTAGATTTTTGCTGGAGATGGCTCGGCAATGGTGGACAAGAAAAGCTGGTGCACGCGCAGATCTCGCGTGAGCTCAGGATGAAAACTGGTGCCGAGCAGATTGCCCTGCCGCGCGGCCACGATGGCGCCATCCTCAAGCACGCAGAGCGGCTCAACCGCCGGCCCAACCGTTTCGATGATCGGCGCGCGAATGAACACACCCTCAAACGGCGCGCCGGCGATGCCCTTGATATGCAGTGGCGCGGTGAACGAATCGATCTGCCGGCCAAAAGCGTTGCGCGCCACCGTCACATCCATCAAGCCCAGCGTAGGCTGATCGCGCCCAACGTCTTTGGCGAGGAAGATCAAGCCGGCGCACGTGCCCCACATCGGCTTGCCGCTCTGCGCAAATTGCTTCAGCGGTTCGACCAATCCCCAGCGCACCGCCAACTTGCCGAAGGTGGTGCTTTCCCCACCCGGCATGATCAGCGCATCAAGGCCATCCAGGTGTTGCGGCAAGCGCACTTGCACCGGTTCATGACCCAGCCGGCCCAGCGCATGCTCGTGTTCGATGAAATCGCCCTGCAGGGCGAGAACGCCAACCCTCATATCACCAGCCGCGGCCGGCCATCTTCTGCTCTTGCGGCAGCGAGCTGACGTTGATGCCGACCATCGGCTCGCCCAGGTTCTTGCTCACTTCGGCGATGATCTTCCAATCCTGAAAGTGCGTGGTGGCCTGCACGATGGCCTGCGCGCGCGCGGCAGGATCGCCGCTCTTGAAGATGCCGCTGCCGACGAAGACGCCATCGACGCCAATGTTCATCATCAACGATGCATCAGCCGGCGTGGCGATGCCGCCGGCGGCAAACAGCACCACCGGCAGCCGGCCCAGATCGGCTGTCTCTTCCACCAGCGCATACGGCGCGGCGATCTCCTTGGCGTAGGTGTACATCTCCTCGCGCTTCATCGTCTTGAGCCGGTTGATCTCGCCAATGATTGCGCGGGCATGGCGCACAGCTTCGACCACGTCGCCGGTGCCGGCCTCGCCCTTGCTGCGAATCATGGCCGCGCCCTCGCCAATGCGCCGCAGCGCCTCGCCCAGGTTGCGCGCGCCACACACGAACGGGATTTTGAAGGCGCGCTTGTCGACATGGTGTTCTTCATCTGCCGGCGTCAGCACCTCGCTCTCGTCGATGTAGTCCACGCCGAGCGCCTCAAGGATGCGCGCCTCGACGTAGTGGCCGATGCGACACTTGGCCATGACGGGGATGGTGGTGGCTTCGATGATGCCCTGAATCATGGCCGGATCGCTCATGCGCGCCACGCCGCCATCCTTGCGGAT
>CAZPVX010000031.1:0-5495 GCA_964590135.1 uncultured Anaerolineae bacterium
ACCGGTTGCAGCGGACGGTCCGCTGCGCGGCCCGCCGCTGAACCGGAGCGTTAGGTGCCGAAGGAGATCGCTGCACAAATGAGACTAACGAGTTTGTCCATCACGAACTACCGGGCGCTCAGGGATGTAACGATTCCCCTTTCCCGCTTCGGCTGCCTCATCGGCGAGAACAACTCGGGCAAGTCGTCCTTTCTGCAGGCATTGTCCCTGTTCTTTTCCGGCACCAAGCTGGCTGCCAGCCACTTCTTCGACGAGTCCAAGCCTATCCGTATCGCGGTGACCTTAGAAGACATCGGTGATGCAGACTTGGCGCGATTGGCTGACGAACACCGCACGCGGGTTGCGGGGATCGTCAAGAATGGACGGCTTGTCCTTGTCAGAGCCTATGACACCGCTGGGAAGAGCTCGCTGCTCTACAACACGCTCACGCCCAATGATGCCCAATTCTCCGCAGAAAGCATTGCCTCGCTTGTGAAGAGTCAACGAGCTGGCCAGACATTCGTCAACAAGGTGGTCCAAGCGTTCCCGGAACTGAATGGTGTCGTCGATACGACCATGAATCAGGATGCCGTGAAGCAGAAGATTCAGGAACTCGCCGACTCATTACCTGACGATCAGAAGACTGCCGCCGATCAACCTCTGCCGACGGGCATTGACAAGAGCATCGAGCCGATGCTGCCTGATCCGATCTACATCCCAGCGGTCAAAGACCTTGCTGACGACATCAAGACAACCGAGAGCACCCCGTTCGGCAAAATCCTGGCCATCCTTCTGCAAGCCGTCGAGTCCAAGTTGCCGGACGCCCAACGTCTCTTCGAGGAACTCAACGCCAAGCTCAACCGCGTTCAACAGCCCGACGGAACGGTTGTGGATGGTCGGCTCGATGAAGTAAAGCTGATCGAGTCCACCGTCGCGAAGTACGTCCGCGAGAGTTTTGCCGACGTCGCACTCCGCATCACGATCCCGCCGCCGGAATTGAAGACCGTCTTCTCGTCCGCCCGCATCTTCGCCAACGATGGTGTTGACGGCCTGATTGATTCCAAGGGCGACGGGTTGCGTCGCGCAATTGTCTTCTCCATCCTGCGATCCTACGTGGAACTCAAGGCAAAGCTCGCGCCCGTTGCAACGCCGGTCGAAGAACCAGCCCAAGCTGCCGAACCGGCGCAGTCGCCAGTGGAACCCGCCCCGGCGTCCTACTTGCTGTTGTTCGAGGAACCGGAATTGTTCCTGCACCCCAAGGCCCAGCACATCCTCTTCGATGCCCTGCGGGTCTTCGCCAAAGAACACCTTGTTCTCGTCACGACTCACTCCCCGATGTTCTTCGGTCCCGGGGCGACAGAAACGTTTGTCAAGCTACGCAAGGTGTCGGATGCCGCGATCGCGCCCAGGCCATTCACGCTGGTCCAGCCGGTTGACCTGTCCGACATGACCGCCAAGGACCAGTTCCAGATCATTTGCTTCGAGAACAACAACGCCGCCTTCTTTGCGGATACGGTCGTTCTGGTCGAAGGAGACAGCGACTACCTACTCATGCCGCACATCGCCCGGACGCTTGATCCCTCATGGGACGTGGCGAAAGTGCCGGTTGTGTTCGCTCGGATCACTGGCAAGGGCAACATCCGGCGGTATCGAGAGTTCTTCACCAGGTTCGGGGTGCGAATACCGGTCATTGCCGACCTCGACCTACTGGTCAACGGCTTCGACCACATCGCCCCAGACAATGCCGTCAAGACCGCAAGAGACAATCTCCTGGCAAAGGTGGATGAATTGATCGTGCCGGATGCGAACGGTCCATCCGCGAAAGAAGCCAAAGATGCCCACGATTCTAGCGAACTTCGTGGCCTGTGGCGAAAGGTCCGGGAGTCCCAGGCGAAACTCAAGGATGGTACCTGCACGCAAACTGAGCATGACGCCGCCGTAGAGTCTTTCTTCGCTTGGCAGCGAAAGGCCGATCGCCTCGCGGTCCTCAAGACCAGCACCGACGCACAGATGCTGCGGACAAAACAACGCCTGTTGGAGATGCTGAGAGCGGTCGATGTCTATGTACTGGAACGTGGCGCGATAGAGCAGTACTACCCCGACACCATCACGGGGGCGGATAAGCCGTCGCGCGCCCAGGACTTCTGTGCCAAGGTTGCCACGCGCGACGCGATCCTTGCCTGTTGCGGCGAACAATCTGTCGAGCGCAACGGTGCGCCGCAGAGCATCAAGGAGTTCGATCTTATTTTCCAAGGCATCTTTAAGATCCTCAAGGGCAAAGTAGCTGAGTAATTCGGCACCTAACAACAGCATGCAGCGGACGGCGCTGCGCGGCCCGCCGCTGAACCGGAGCGTTCGGCAGTGACTTAGCACACCCTATCTTGGCTCACCGCTGCTTCGCGCCGCTGCATGCAGCAGCCTGGTGGCCCGCTTGATCTGCGCCCGGATTGCGCGGGGTGATGTGCCGCCGGCGACGTCGCGCGAGGCGACCGATTGCTCGATCTCCAATTGGTTAGCGATCGGAGCGCTTGGAGCGCTCCGATCGCTACAATATCAAATATCCACACGACCCAACTCCCCCAGAAAAATCCGGCGCGGTGCGACTATGCAGCCGGGCCGGTATTACCACGTGCTCAATCGCGGCAACAACCGCGAGAACATCTTCCTCGAGGAGCGCAACTACACCTACTTCCTGCAACTCTACGCCAAATATGTCGCGCCCGTCGCCGACACGTTCGCGTATTGCCTGCTGCACAATCACTTTCACTTGTTGATCCGAGTCAAGGACGTTCAGGAGTCGGACTCGGAACGGTCGGACTCGGAACGGTCGGAGCGCTCCGACCGCTTAAACCCCGTCACACGCGGGTTTACCTCGCTCTTTCAGTCATATTCGATGGCCATCAACAAAGCCTGCAACCGCACCGGTAAACTTTTTCAGGAGCACTTCGCCCGCATCGAAGTGACGTCCGATGCATACTTCACCAACCTGATCTTCTACATTCACTTCAACCCACAAAGGCACGGCTTTGTAAACGACTGGCGCGACTGGCCGTGGTCGTCCTATCCGACGCTCATGTCGGATCGGCCGACCCAGCTTCAGCGCGGCGAGGCGCTCGACTGGTTCGCCGGCCGCGCGCGATTCGCCGAGTTCCATCACGGCGCTGCGGACGAGCGGTTGGTCGCGCACCTGATTGAGGGCGATTTCGAATAAGGGAGGATAGGAGTTGGACTGCTTGAAGCAGTCCGACTCCTGTTACGTATGTCCATCCTGACGACCAAGCTGCACATCCCCCCGCTGCGATCGAAGCACGTGTTGCGATCGCGCTTGATCGAGCGGCTGAACGCAAGCGCCCAGCGCAAGCTCATCCTCGTCTCCGCGCCAGCAGGCTTTGGCAAGACAACTTTGGTGAGCGAATGGATTGCACAGGGCAAGCGCGCCGCCACCTGGCTGTCACTGGACGAGAACGACAACGACCCGGCGCGCTTCCTGTCGTATCTCATCGCGGCGTTGCAACGGGTTCAGCCGGGTATTGGGCAGAGCGTGTTGCCCGTCCTTCAGGTCCCGCAACCGCCGCCAATGGAAGCAGTGCTGACTACGCTGCTCAACGACGTCGCGACGATCGCCGACCCGTTCATGCTCATCCTCGACGACTACCACGTCATCACCGCCCAGCCGATTGACCACGCGCTGACCTTCTTGCTTGAAAACGCGCCGCCGCAGATGGGCATCGTCATCGTCACGCGCGAAGATCCGAGCCTGGCCTTGCACAAGCTGCGCGCCAGAGACCAACTGACCGAGTTGCGCGCGACTGACCTGCGCTTCACGCACGCCGAAGCCGCCCGCTTTCTGACGCAGGCAATGGGACTACACCTTTCAGCAGAGGACATCGCCACGCTGGAAGCGCGCACCGAGGGATGGATCGCCGGCCTGCAACTCGCCGCGCTGTCCATGCAGGGCGTGACGGACAAGAGTCAGTTCATCCAAACCTTCGCCGGCAGCCATCGTTTCATCCTCGACTATCTGATTGAGGAAGTGCTGCACAAGCAATCCGCCAGCGCGCAGCATTTTCTGGTGCATACGTCCATCCTCAACCGGCTGTGCGGCCCACTGTGCGACGCGTTGCTGGACGCGCCCGCCGGCGCCGGGCAGAAGATGCTCGAATCGCTCGAACAGGCCAACCTGTTCATCATCCCGCTCGATAGCGAGCGGCGCTGGTATCGCTATCACCACCTGTTTGCCGACCTGTTGCGGCAGCGGCTCCCGCTCACCATCGCCGCATCTTCACAGGACGCCGACAGTCGCATCAACGAATTGCACATTCGCGCCAGCCAGTGGCACGAAGACAACAGCCTTGAGCTTGACGCCTTCCATCATGCCGCAGCCGCCAACGACATCGAGCGCGCCGAGCGCCTGATGGATGGCAGGGGAATTCCCCTGCACCTGCGCGGCGCGGCGATGGCGATCTTGAAATGGCTGGCGTCGTTGCCGGAAGCGACGCTGAACGCCAAGCCGTCGTTGAGGTGGCGGCACGCCGCACTGTTGCTCATCAATGGGCAAACGACGGGCGTGGAGGAGAAGCTGAACGCGGCCGAAAAGGCACTCGAAGGCGCCGAACTTGACGACTCCACTCGCAGTTTGATCGGGCGCATCGCCGCCGCCCGGGCAACGTTGGCGCTCACCCGCTATCAAGTGGATGCCATGCTTGCCCAATCGCGCCGGGCATTGGAATTCCTGGGCGATGAAGACCCGTCGCGCCGCGCGAACGCACACTGGGTGATGGGGTATGCCCACTTTCTCGGCAAGGACTATGCCGCCTCTCGTCAGGCCTTCACCGACGCCATCTCGCTGAGTCAGGCATCGGGCGCGGTCTTCTCCGCCATTCTGGCGACCACCGGCCTGGGCAACGTGCAGGAAGCGGAGAACCAGCTCCACCAGGCCGCGGAGACCTACCGGCGCGTCCTGCAATTGACGGGCGATCAGCCGCTTCAGATCATCTACGATGCGCACTTGGGCCTGGCTCGCCTGCATTACGAATGGAATGAACTCGACGCCGCTCAGCAGCACGGAGAGCAAAGCCTGCAACTGGCGCGGCAGTACGACCGTGTGATTGACCGGTTCATCGTGTGCGAAGTGTTCCTCGCCAAAGTGAAACTCGCGCGCGGGGATGTTGATGGGGCTGCGTCGATGCTGGCGCAAACCCATCACACCGCGCGCCAGAAGAATTTTGTGCACAGGTTCGCGGAGGTGGCCGCTGCGCAGGTGGCCGTGTTGCTCCGCCAAGGTCGTCACGCCGAAGCGCTGCAACTTGCGCAAGCGCACGCGCTTCCGCTCTGCGAGGCGCAGGTCTATCTGGCTCAGGGCGACCCTTCCGCCGCGCTGGCGCTGTTGGACGGCATGCGTCAACAGGCAGCAGCCGGTGGCTGGGCAGGTGAGTGGCTCAACATCACCGCCCTTCAAGCTGTCGCCTTGCACATGCAGGGCGAAAGGGACGCGGCGCTGGATCTGCTACGCGAGG
>CAZPVX010000031.1:5505-51826 GCA_964590135.1 uncultured Anaerolineae bacterium
GACCCCGCCGCTGCTGACCGACGCGCCGGTGCGGATGGCCCCGGACGGCACCTGGCAGGCGGCACTGGGCGGGCTGCGCCGCGGGGGGCAGGCGTGGCTCGCGACCCCGCGCGAGGCGCTGACGCCGGCGGAGCCGGAGGGGCTCATTCGCCTGTTCGTTGATAAAGGTCAGCCGATGGCGCAACTGCTGGCTGAGGCGGCGATGCAGGGCATCATGCCGGCTTACGTCGACAAGCTACTGGTGGCATTGGACACCGAGCTGCAGCCGAGTGCGAGCGAATTGGCACAGCCACTGGTTGAGCCGTTGAGCCAACGCGAACTGGAGGTGTTGCGGCTGATCGCTCAAGGCCTTTCCAATAACGAAATCAGCGCGCGGCTGCACCTCGCGCTCGACACGGTCAAGGGGCACAACCGCAGAATCTTCGAGAAGCTCGGCGTGCAACGGCGCACCGAAGCGGTAGCCCGGGCGCGCAAGCTGGGCTTGCTATAACCCCTTCCCCACAACAACACCTCCGACAACACTTTCGTGTCTATGCGGATGGCCGGCGCACCGATATTGTCTTCGCATCTTGAACGAAGACGTGCAGTTGCCAGACGAGTGCGCAGGTGAATCCAATCCCAGCCAGCCGGTGGTCTACGAGATAAGGCTCCGCGACCACCTGTGCGAACAGTGGGCGGATTGGTTCGAGGGTGCTGCCATTGCTCCACAGGACAACGGCGACACAATCTTGAGGTGCACCGTGAGCGACCAGGCCGCATTGCACGGCTTGCTGAAAAAAGTGCGTGATCTTGGCATGTCATTGATCTCGGTCAACCGTGTTGAACCTGGGCGAACAGATGCATCAGCAGCCAAGTAGTCACTGGCTGCGGCACTGAAGGAAGGGAGTCAATGAACGAGGAACAAAACGCGATGCGATGGGGCGGGCTGGCCGGCATGTTGAGCCCAATTTTCACCATTCTCACCGCTATCACCCTGTTCGGGTTCACGCCACAGGCGCCGTCCGACACCTACGGAACGATCATGCGCTATCCCGACGTCCGAGTGGCGTATGCAGTGGGGGAAACATTCAGCCTCTTCAGCGTCGCTCTGGCGCTCGCCTTTTATCTCGGCATGTGTCTGGCCCTACGGAGAGGGAACCTTGCGCTTGCGCTGTGGGGAACGGGTTTAAGCATGCTGGGGCTTGCAGTCCTGTCCGCGCAGGGCGCGCCGCGGGTCGCTTTCGGTGCAATCTCTGATCTCTATCATGCCTCTGGTGCAACCGTCCAGGATCCGGCGACGCTCGCCCTTATATGGCAGGCGACCGAGAGTATCTTTCTTGAGATGGACACCGCCGCGCTCATCTACCAGACGCTGGGATACATCGTGCTCGGGATCGCCATGTTTCGCAATCCGGCATTTGGCAAGCGGCTTGGCGGAATCACCATCGTGCTCGCGCTTGCTGGATTGGCAGGGCTGCATCTGCTGGGGATCAACTCGCCCGCATTCGCGCCGTTAGGTCTGTTCGTCTTTCTCCTTCTCCCGCTCTTCCTGGGATGGAAGGTTTACAGAACCGGCATCACGAAGACACAGCCACAGGAAGGGAGGACGGCATGATTGATTTCTCAAGTGCGTTGGGGCAGAGAGCCACACGCCGTCTGCAAGAAGAGTTCGTTGTGTGGTTGACAACGATCGCTCCGAGCGGCGCGCCCCAGCCACGGCCTGTATGGTTTGTCTGGGATGGTGTGACCTTCCTGATCTACAGCCAGCCCACGGCCAAAAAGCTCCTGCACATCGCTCACAATCCGCAGGTCACGCTGCACTTCGATGGCGGCCCAAAATGTCTGGACGTCCAGGTGTTCACGGGGATCGCTGAGGTGTTGCCTTACCCCATGCCAGCCCATCTGGATAACCGCTACAGTCAGAAATATGGCGCGGAGATCCGCAACATGGGTGCCAGTGAAGAAGACTTCGCGGGCGAGTACAGCGTTGCGATCCGCATCCGTCCCACGCGCTTGCGAGGGATGGCGCTGCCTGCACGATCGTAATCAGGCTCGGCAACAAGAAAAGCGCAACCCAGGCCCATGGACTCCTCGATTGCCAAACACCAAACACAGACAAAGTCATGAAAGCGATTACTTACGAAAGATATGGATCACCCGACGAGCTTCGGCTCACCGACGCGCCCAAACCCACGCCCAAAGACGACGAGGTGCTGGTCAAGATACGCGCCGTCGGTCTGAACGCGGCGGACTGGCACTTGATGCGCGCCGACCCTTTTCTGGTGCGTATTTCAGAAGGCTTGTTCAAGCCGAAGAACAACATCCTGGGCGAGGACATCGCCGGCGCGGTGGAGGCCGTCGGCCCTGGCGTTACGAAGTTCAAGCCGGGCGATGCCGTGTTCGCCTGCTACAAACGCGGTCTGGCCGAATACGTGTGCGCGCCCGAAAAGAATCTGACGCCGAAGCCAGCCAACCTCAGCTTCGAGGAAGCTGCCGCCGTGCCGATGGCTGCGCTCACCGCGCTGCAAGGGTTGCGCGATCACGGCAAGATTAAAGCCGGGCAGCGCGTGCTGATTCACGGCGCAAGCGGCGGCGTGGGCACGTTCGCCGTCCAGATCGCCAGGGCGCTCGGTGCGGAGGTCACGGCAGTGACCAGCACGTCGAAGGCGGCACTGGCGCGCGCGCTCGGCGCCGACCACGTGATTGACTACACGCGCGACGATTTCTCGCGCAGTGGCAAACAATACGACCTGATCTTCGCTGCGAATGGCAATCGCTCGATGGCGGACTATGAGCGAGCCTTGACGCCGACGGGAACGTTTGTCATGGCCGGCGGCACGAATGCCCAGATGCTTCAGGTGGTCCTACTCGGTCGTTTGACGACGCGCTAGGGCGGCAGGACGATGAAGATTTTCATGGCTTCATCCAGCCCCGATGATCTGGCGATTGTGAGGGACATGATCGAGGCAGGCCAGATCAAGCCGGTGATGGATCGCTGCTACCCGCTCGAACAAACTGCCGAGGCGATGCGCTACCTCGAGGCGGGGCACGCGAAGGGCAAGATTGTCGTCGCAGTCGGCGCTGCGTGAACGGCAACCATGAGTTGGTTGTCAGCGGTCGAAGCGCTCATGGCGCTCCGACCGCTGAGACTCACCGGCGCGCCGCTGCGTCGATCAGCCGGCCAGCCCGCTTGATCTGGGCGCGGATCGCGCGGGGTGAGGTGCCGCCGGCGACGTCGCGCGAGGCCGCCGACTGCGCAAAGTTGAACACGCGCGCGATATCGTCGCCGAAGTGCGGCGAGATCGACCTCCAATCCGCAAGCGCCAGCGCGCTCAGCAGCACGCCCTTTTGCTCGGCCAGCGCGACGGCGCGCCCGCTGAGGTGGTGCGCCTCCCGAAACGGCACGCCCTTGCGCACCAGGTATTCCGCGACGTCGGTCGCCAGCATGGCCGGATCGAGCGCGGCGCGCATCCGCTCGGCGTTCACCTTGAGCGTTTGCACCGCGCCGGCGCTCACCTGCAGCGTCAGGCTGAGCGTGTCGAGCGAGTCGAACAGGCCCTCCTTGTCCTCCTGCAAATCCTTGTTGTAGGTCATCGGCAGCCCCTTCAGCACCGTGAGCAGGCCGACGAGATTGCCAATGAGCCGGCCGCTCTTGCCGCGCGCCAGCTCCATCGCATCGGGGTTCTTCTTCTGCGGCATCAAGCTGCTGCCGGTGGAATACGCATCGGCGAACGTGACGAAGCCGAACTCGGCAGTCGAATACAGCACCAGGTCTTCAGCCATGCGCGACACATGCAGCCCGATCATGGCGCAGCAGAACAGCAACTCGGCGGCGAAGTCGCGGTCGCTCACGCCATCCAGCGAATTTTGCGTGACGCCGGCGAAGCCGAGTTGCGCAGCCAGCGCAGCGCGATCGATGTTGAACGGGTTGCCGGCCAGCGCGCCCGAGCCAAGCGGCAGCACCGCCGTGCGCTTCGCGCAATCGCCCAGGCGCTCCACATCGCGCATGAATTGCCACACGTACGACAGGCACCAGTGCGCAAAGGGGATCGGCTGCGCGCGCTGCAGATGGGTGTAGCCCGGCATCAGCGTGCTCACGTGCTGCGCGGCCTGCGCCAGCAGCGCGCGCTGCAATTCCGCGATCAGCGCCTTGAGGTTGGCAATGGCATCGAGGCAGAACAGCCGCATGTCGGTGGCGACCTGGTCGTTGCGGCTGCGACCGGTGTGCAGCTTGCCGGCGACCTCGCCGGCGATCTCCCTCAAGCGCCGCTCGACGGCGGTGTGGATGTCTTCGTCGTCGGGCTGCACCGCAAACGCGCCGCTTGCAAATTCCTCGCGCACGGCGCGCAAGCCCTTGACCAGCCGGACCGCTTCGGCCGGCGTGATGACGCCGGCGTCTCGCAGCGCACCGGCATACGCGATGCTGCCGCGAATGTCAGCATCCCACAGATGCACGTCGAACGAGATGGAATCCTGGAACTGCTTCATCAGCGCGTCCATCGCGCCGCTGAATCGCCCGCCCCAGAGTTTGGTGGTGGTGGTCATCGTTTCTCTTCAAGCGGCCTTCTGCGATAGTCCGGCGCCGCGTTCTCGATCACCCTGCTCAGCTCGGTGTCCAGCATGCGCGAGCCAATGCGATAGTCAAAGTCCTCGGGGTTGACGTTGGTCGAGATCATCGTCGGCAGGCGATTGCGATAGCGGTAATCGAGAATCTCGAACAGCACGCCATCGCTCCACGGCGAGGCCGTCTCCGCGCCGACGTCATCCAGAACCAGCACCGGCGCCGTCTTGAACACCATCATGCGACCGGTGTAGCCCTCGGTCTCGGTGTTGGTTTGCAGCTCAATCGCCTGGCGCAGCGAGGCCAGCAGATCGGGCATGGTGATGAAGAGCGACGGCACGCCGGCCTTCACGAGATGATTGTCGACCGCCGCGCACAGATGACTTTTGCCGCTGCCGCGCTCGCCCCAGATCACCAGCCAGCGCTCGTGGGGGTCGTCGGCGAACCGCTCGGCCTCATCGCGGCACTCGGCCAGGATGGCGCTCTCCTGCCCGTTGAAGGTCGTCTTGAAATTCAGGAAGGTCTGCCGGCGCGCCACTTCGCCGCGCGATGAAAACGCGCGCACGCTGTTGATGCGCCAGTCCTGCGCGGTGCTGCACTGGTCGCACGGCTTCAAACTGCCATCTGCGCCGATGAGATAGCGCTTGTTGCCGCACTTCGGGCAATCCGGCTCGCCCTCGCGCGGCTCGATGGCCGCATCGGGGTCGGCGCGGTTTGGGGTGGGCAGCACATCACCTTGCATGAGGTTCTCCTGCCGGCTTGCCGGCGCGGTTGGCAGCGCGCTGGCGAGCGCGCTCTTCAGCAGCGGCGCGCTCTTCGTCGCTGTAGGTGGCTTGCGGCCGGCGGAAGGTGTTGCTGCGCGACTTGCCGGCGTCCTGCCTGGCGGTGGGTTTCTTTCTACCATGGGTCTTGTCTGCTGGTTCAGCCTGCGAGGTCAGCACCTTCTTGATGTAATCCCACCGCAGCGCATTGGCTGCAGCGGCCTTGTCAAAGGCGGCGCTCCACTTCACGGTGTCTTCGATCTGCGCTGCCAGCGTATTGATCTCGCGCGCCACGCTGGCATCCAGCACGCGGTTGACGCGCTTCTTGTATTCGGCAAAGGCAAATTGCGCGGTCGCATTCGCCGGCGCCGGCGCATACAGATCCGGCGACGGGTTCATGATGACGCGCCGCACATACGCCCAACTGCGCTTGTTCTGGTTGATGGCGTACGCAAACGCGCCGCGCCACACCGCCATGTCGGCCACATCCTTGCGCAGCAACCGCATCTCATCCATCACCACGCCGGTGGGCGGCGCGCCAAATGCCTGCTCGTACAGCGCGGCCATCTCGCGCACTTGCGCCTCATCTTCGAGGTTGCTGCGCTGCAGGGCCAGCGCTGCAGATTCCTGCTCGGCCAGCGCAGCGATCACGCCATCCAGCGCATCCGGCCCATCCAGCGGCGCGCGCCGCAGCGTCTCCAGCGTGATCTGGCGGCCAAACAGGCTCACGGCCGCGCGCGCCTGCTCAAACTCGCGCGCATTCGGCCAGCGGCCCAGGCGCTCGCGCAGCAGCATGACCTCCTCTGGCAGCGGCTTCACGCTGCGCGCAACCACCACCCGATGGTAATCGGTCGGCGCGGCCGGCGGCTGCGCGGTCAAAACGGCGGCGCATTCTTTCAAGGTTCGCGCCGGCGCGCTCTTGCGGCGTGGCTGGCGCAGGGCGGTTTGCACCGCCGAAAGCATCTCCGCCTCGGCATAGCCGCGCGCAAGCCACTCGTCGACCAGCGCGCGGTCATCATCTGTGATGGCATAGGCGTCGATCAGCTCCAGGCGCTCGATTTCCCTCGCCAGCATCATCAACAGGGCATCATCGTGCGCGTGGATCGATGGCGCGCCCAGCGCCGGCGCGTTCAACACATCCACTGCGCGCCGGCCGGCCTCATCGTTCGCAAAATAGCGCGGCTCGCCATCGCCCACCTGCGCGCACAGCAAGGCGCCGCGCGCCACTGCGCGCTGCAGCGCCGGCCGCAGCGAGATCGCCGCAAAGCTCAGGCCATCGCGGATGGCCGGCTGCTGCATCAGCTCGCGCTCGGTGATGGACGGCGCCGGCGACACCTTCTGCTCCAGCAGGCGCAGCGCGACCAGGCTGACCTTCAATTCAGCGAGGTCGTCGACATGCGGCAGGGTGTGCTGGATGAAGTCGTCGAGCATCTAGAGTTCCACCCTCTCCTTGGCCAGATTCTTGAACGAGGTCAGGCGCTTGTCGAAGTACAGCATGGCCTTGCCGGTGGGGCCGTTGCGGTTCTTCTGCACGCTGATCTCGGCGATGTTCCGGTGTTCCGTATCCGGGTTATACATCTCGTCGCGATAGATGAACATGACGATGTCGCTATCCTGCTCGATCGATCCACTTTCCCTCAGGTCGCTGAGCATGGGGCGCTTGTCGCTGCGTTGCTCGACCATGCGCGAGAGCTGGCTGCCGGCGATCAGCGGCACTTTCAACTCACGCGCGATCTGCTTGAGTGAGCGCGAGATGTACGAGATCTCCTGCACGCGATTGTCGTTGCGCCCGCCATTCTCGCCGGTCATCAGTTGCAGGTAGTCGACGATGATGAGATCGAGGCCATATTCCTGATAGATGCGGCGCGCCTTCACGCGCAGGTCGAGCGGGCTGAGCGATGGCGTGTCGTCGAGATAGATGTAGGTGTCGGACATCTGCATCGACACGCGGGTGAGCGCGCCCCACTCTTCTTCGCGCAGGTCAGCCACGCGCAGGCGCTGCGAGTCGATGCCGGTTTCGCCGGCGACGAAGCGCTGCACCAGTTGCTCGTTGCCCATCTCCAGGCTGAAGATGGCGACGCGCTGGCGATGGCGGTGCGCGGCGTTGTAGGCCATGTTCAACATCAAGCTGGTTTTGCCCACACCCGGGCGGGCGGCGACGATGATGAGGTCGCCGCGCTGCAAACCGCCGGTGAGCTTGTCGAGGTCGCCATAGCCAGACGGGATGCCGAGCGGCTCATCGCGATGCTCGTGCAGATATTCGATGCGCTCGAAGAAGTCGCTCACCGCCTTGCGGATCGGCACCATGTGGCCTTCGCCGCGCCCCTCGCTCACGCCAAAGATGGCGGCTTCACTTTTCTCGATGACCTTCTCGATGGGCAGCGTTTGATCGTAGGCGATGCGCGCGATGTCGCCGGCGGCAGTGATCATGCGGCGGCGCAGCGACAGGCTCTCGACCGCGCGGCCATACGCCTCCACGTTCAGCGCGGTCGGCACAGTGGTGGTCAGTTGCGCGATGTAGCTCTCGCCGCCGGCCTCATCCAGCTTGCTGTTCTTGATCAGCTCCTGGCTCACCGTCAGCAGGTCGATCGGCTCGCGCCGGTCGTGCAGGCGCAGCATGGCCTCGTAGACCCACTGATTTTTGACGACGTAGAAGTTCTCGGGCTGCAGGAAGCCGGCGACCTTGAGGATGGCTTCGCTATCGATGAGCAACGAACCGAGGACCGCTTCTTCGGTCTCAATGCTATGCGGCGGCACAAGAATCAGATCGGCCATGGACGAAACATTGTAGCGAATGTGTCAAGCCATTTCATCCACGATTCGGCGCAATCTATGAACATACGCCAGTCGGCTAACACGCATTTATCTACAGCGCATTCACAATTCCAGCGCGGCAGCAAAGCTCACAGGCTGAGGCAAGCTTCTGCAGCGATCCAGAAAAGCTTCTCGCGCGCAGAGGCATGGCGATTCCAGTGGCGCGAGTCCCATGTCTCGCTGCTTAGATCGTCCCCGCCATAGAGGATCTGCCCAAATTGCACGCCGCGAAATTGTGCCACTGCAAAGAACGCCGCGGCTTCCATCTCCACCGTCAGGCAGCCTTCCTCGCGGCGCATGGCGATCTTCTTTGGCGTCTCGCGATAGATGGCGTCGGTCGTCCACGTTTTGCCTTTGAGATACGGCACGCGGTCGCGTTGCAGGGCGCGCTCAATCGCCTGCACCGCGAGCGGGTGCGCGGCCACTTCGCGCGCCGGCGGCAGGTAGTGATAGGACGTGCCTTCATCGCGAATCGCGCTGGCCGGCACGATGGCATGCCCGACCGCGATATCCGGCACCAGCACGCCGGCGCCGCCACAGGCGATGAACTTGCTGCAACCAAACGCGATCATCTCGTCGAGAAAACCGCCGGCCAGCGGCGCGCCGACACCAGGCTGATAAAAGGCAAGCCGCCGGCCATCGACTTCAATCTCATACACCGGAACACGCCCCATCTCGCTGCTCAACTCCATCACCACGCGCGCGTTGTATTGCGCGGCCACCTGTTGAATGACATCCAGAAAGAAGCATGGCACGCAGTGCGGCGCAATGTCGATCGGCTTGATGATGCGCGCCGGCTCGATGTGCGCCACCGGCGCGTCATCGTGCTCAAGAATGGGAATGGCGTGTCGCATGGAGTCTCACATTCACATGGTTGCCAGCCGACTTTGAATCTGCTCGCGCTTTGCTCGCAGGTCGGCCAGTTTGGCCTTCTCTTTCTCGATCACCGCCGCCGGCGCGCGTTTGCCGAAGTCGCTCGCCAGCAATGCCTCGCTCTTGCCAATTTGCGCCTCGATGCCGGCGAGTTCGTCGCCCAGGCGCTTCTTCTCGGCGGCAAGGTCGACCAGGCCGGCGAGCGGCAGATACACCGTCGTCTCGCCGAGCGCCAGCGTCACGGCTTGATCTGGCGCCGGCACGCTCGCGGCGATTGTCAGCGCGCTCGCATCCACGCGCGCCAGCATCGCGATCGCGTCGCGCATGGCCTCGAACGTGTCGCGTCGGTTGCCGGCGCTGATCTGCGCGGGGATGCGCCTGTCCTGCGGCACGTTGTATTCGCTGCGCACGTTGCGGATGGCGCGGACGGCATCTTGCACGGAAGCCATGCTGGCAATCGCAAATTGCGAGTCGCCGTCTGTGGATTCACCGGCCTTCGGATACGGCGCGAGCATGAGCGCTGGAAACTCGAAACTTGGCGCGCGTCGCTGGCCGCCCGCCGCCTCCTTCAACTTCTGCCAGATCTCTTCGGTGATATAGGGCATGAACGGATGCAACAGGCGCAATGCGGCATCGAGCGTTTGCACCAGCACGCCGGCGTTCAACGACAACTTGCTGAATTCCAGATACCAGTCGCAAAAATCATTCCAGATGAAATCGTAGATCAGCCGGCCGGCCTCGCCATACTGATAATCATCCATCAGCCGGCGCACGTCGCGAATCGTTTCATGCAGGCGGGCGGTGATCCACTGATCCGCCAGCGAAGGGTGGCGTCCGCGATCCTGCTCCTCGCTCGCCGCCAATTTGCTCAGCACAAATCTGGCCGCGTTCCACAGTTTATTGGCGAAGTTGCGCGCGCCCTCGATGCGCTCGACCTGCTTCTTGCCATCGACCACCTTCACGTCGATCTTGATGTCGTTGCCCGGCGCGCCGGCGGTCACCAGAAAGAAGCGTAGCGCATCTGCGCCATACACGTCAGTCATCTCCAGCGGATCGACCGCCTTGTCGGGCCGGCTCTTGCTCATCTTCTTGCCATCGGCGGTGCGGATGAGGCCGTGCAGATACACCGTGCTGAACGGCGCTTCGCCGGTCAGCTCGATGCCGAGCATCACCATGCGCGCCACCCAGAAAAAGATGATGTCGTAGCCCGTTTCGAGCATCGTGTTCGGGTAGAAGTCGCGCATGTCGGCAGTGTCATTCGGCCAGCCCAGCGTGCTGAACGGCCACAAGCCCGACGAGAACCATGTGTCCAGCACGTCAGGATCCTGCTCCAGCGCCACGCCTTCCCCCCAATCTTTGATCGCTTCACGATAGGCATCGGCTTCGGTGAGCGCGCAGTATTGCGTTGGCAGGTTGTTCAAATCCTCAGGCTGCCGGACTTGTCCAGCCGGCTTGACATACCACACCGGGATCTGATGCCCCCACCATAGTTGCCGGCTGATGCACCAATCGCGGATGTTGTCGAGCCAGTTGAACCACACTTTTTCGAAGCGCTCCGGCACGATTCGGATGCGGTCCTCGCGCACGGCATCGCCGGCGGCCTGCGCCATGCCCTGCATGTTGCAGAACCACTGCAGGCTGATGCGCGGCTCGATCACTGCGCCGCTGCGCTGGCCGCGCCCCAGCTTCACCATGTATGGCTCGACCTTCACCAGCAAACCCTCTTTCTCCAGGTCGGCCACCAACTGCTTGCGGCAGGCAAAGCGGTCCAGGCCGGCATACGGGCCGGCGTTCTCATTCATCTTCGCGGTTGCGTCCATCACCTCGACAAAGTTCAGGTGATGGCGCTTGCCCACGTCGTAGTCGGTGAAATCGTGCGCCGGCGTCACCTTCACTGCGCCGGTGCCAAAGCTCATCTCGACCGCGCTGTCGCTGATGATCGGCACCTCGCGGCCAATCGCCGGCAGGATGGCGCGGCATGCGACACGGTTCGTATAGCGCTCGTCGTCGGGGTTCACCATCACCGCCGTGTCGCCCAGAATAGTCTCGGGGCGGGTGGTCGCCACCGTGATCCACTCGGTTGCGCCGGCGGCCCACTGCCCGCTGCCCCAGTCATTGCGCGGGCCGGCCCAGCGGTTGGTCTGGATGGGATAGCGCACAAACCACAGGGAGCCGGGCTCGCCCTCATCCTCGGTCTCCACCTCCAGGTCGCTCACGCCGGTCAACTGCACCGGATCCCAGTTCACCATGCGCGTATCGCGGTAGATCAGGCCCTTGTCGTAGAGTTGCTTGAAGGCGGTGCGCACCGCAAAGCTGAGCTTGTCGTCCATCGTGAACGCCTCGCGGCTCCAATCCACGCTGATGCCAAGCTTCTTCTGCTGGTTGGTGATGATTTTGTGCGAATGCTCCTTCCAGTCCCACACTTCCTCAAGGAAATCGCTGCGGCTCATCTCCTGCCGGCGCTTGCCCTGCTTCGCCAGGTTTTTCTCCACGATCGCTTGTGTGGCGATGCCGGCGTGATCCGTCCCCGGCACCCACAAGGTGCGCGCGCCCTTCATGCGATAGTAGCGCGTCATCAAATCTTCAATCGCGCTGGTCAGGCCATGCCCCATGTGCAGCGTGCCGGTCACATTCGGCGGCGGAATGGTGATGACGAACCTGCCCGCATCTGGGTCGAGATACAACTGCGATTCCGGCTTGAAGTAGCCGCTCTCTTCCCACCACGCGTAGATGCGATCTTCCACTGCCTTTGGGTCATAGGTCTTTGATAGCTCAGCCATGATCTGTTTGTCTTCGATTCCTGATTTGGATTGCCGCGCCGCTGTCATCGCAATTCCCCAACCGGAAAAGTAAAAACGCCCTTGCTCATCCAAAATCGGACGAGAAGGGCGCTTCCCGCGGTGCCACCGACGTTCGGGTTGTCTGAGAGATTGCTGCTCTCTTCAATCCCGCGCTCTGCGCTATAACGGGCTGACCCGGATCCAGCTACTCCCTTCGCTGAATCAACTCGCGGGCGACGTTCGGCCTGGGCCACGCGATGCAGACTCTCAATCCACGATCTGCACTCCCTGTCGGCGCCGGCGGCCTACTCCTCCCGGTCAACGTTTTTGCGAGCGAAATTATACGCCACCGGCGCGCCCGTTTTGCCACTCGCCGGCGGCCTCAATCAGCGCCGGCTCGTGCAATTCCACCCAGCGCAGGCAGTTGCCCGCCCATTCCGCCGCGCGCCGCAGATGCTCCGCGTCGCCGCCACCCGGCGCAAGGCCGGCCAGCAGCGCGCGCTGCGCCGCCTTCACCCACGCCACCATGTTGCGCGCGTCGCTGCAGCCGTATGCCGCGCTGAATAGCGCGAGCCGGCGGCCCACAGCGCGCGCGTCCAGTTCGTCATTGCCCATATCCAGCCACAGCCAGGCCGCATAGCCCAGATCATCTGCGCGCCGGCCCGGCCTTGCCGCGTCGAAGTCGATCAGGGCCGCCGGCATGCCTTCCACAAACACCGTGTTGCACGGGCTGAGGTCGCCATGACAGACAACCTCGGCATCGCCCTTGTCCGAAAAATCCAGCGTGGCATCGTGAAAGGCGCGGATGAGTTTCGCAGCGGCGGCCAGTTGCGCGTCGTTCCACGCGCCCAGCTCGGGCGGCACGTCGCCGGCGATGAAGCTCAGGGTTTCACGACCTTGCGCATCGATGCCGAGGAAGCGCGGGGCAGCCTGGAAGCCGGCGCGTTCGAGATGCAGCAGCAGCGCATGCACAAAGCCGGTGTTGGGTTTGAGCGGCCGGCGCACCGTGTCGCCGGCGCGCACCACGCCCGGCGTGATGCGGCCGCCCGTCAGCGGCACTTCCGCCTCACCCACGCAGCACCGCCTCAAGATCGGCCTTCAAACGCACATACGTCAGCTCGCTCAAACGTGATACGACGACGTTGCCGGCGGCATCGGTGATGACAACCTGCGGCTGCGCGCGAAAACGAAAGATGCGTTTGGCCGCGCCGGCGGCCGGATCGTCGACGTTGTAGCGCACAAATTTCACGCGCCCGTCAAACTCTGCCTCGAGCCTGTCCACGACAGACTGTGTCTTTTCGCACTGCCCTCACCAATCGGAGTAGAACTCAATCAACGCCGGCCTGCCTGCGGCGACGGGCGGGCGCGCCGGCGGCGGCGCAGCGCACGCCACGAGGCACATGCAGATCAACAAAAGCGACATCACCCAGCGAGACATGAGACAACTATAATCGCGCCAGAGAATTTCATCCGCAAAAACAAGGAACAAAGATTCATGGCCGACCCGCTCCTCATCGCCAAGGGCGAAAAAGAATGCTTCCTTCTGCCGCGCATGGCCAACCGCCACGGCGTCATCACCGGCGCGACAGGCACCGGCAAAACGGTGACGCTGCAAGCCATCGCGCAGCACTTCAGCCGCATCGGCGTGCCGGTGGTCATGGCCGATGTGAAGGGCGATCTGACCGGCATCAGCCAACCCGGCAGCGAAGCCAACACCCGCATCACCGCGCGCATCGAGCAGCTTGGCCTGAAGGATGGCTGGACATGGGAAGGCTGCCCGGTCACGCTGTGGGATGTGTTTGCCGAGCAGGGCCATCCGCTGCGCTCCACCATCACTGAGATGGGGCCGCTGCTGCTCTCGCGCATCCTGAATTTGAACGATACGCAGGAAGGCGTGCTGAACATCATCTTCAAGGTGGCCGATGACAACGGCCTGATCCTGCTTGATCTGAAGGACCTGCGCGCCATGGCGACCTGGGTGGGCGACAACGCCCAGGACGTCAAGCTGCGCTACGGCAATGTGTCGGCCGCCAGCATCGGCGCGATCCAGCGCGGCCTGCTCACGCTGGAGCAACAGGGCGCGGAGAAATTCTTTGGCGAGCCGGCGCTCAACCTCGACGACCTGATCCAGACCGACAGCAGCGGCAAGGGCGTGATGAACATCATCGCCGCCGACAAGCTGCTGCAAGCGCCAAAGCTGTATGCCACGTTCCTGTTGTGGCTGCTATCGGAACTATTCGAGCAACTGCCAGAAGTGGGCGACCTGGACAAGCCCAAACTGGTGTTCGTCTTCGACGAGGCGCACTTGCTGTTCGATGAGGCGCCGGCGCAACTGACCGACAAGATCGAGCAGGTGGTGCGCCTGATCCGCTTGAAGGGTGTCGGTGTGTATTTCGTCACCCAGAACCCGATCGACATTCCCGACAAGATTCTGGGGCAGATGGGCAACCGCGTGCAGCATGCCCTGCGCGCCTTCACCCCGCGCGACCAGAAGGCAGTGAAGTCGGCGGCGACTACCTTCCGCCAGAACCCCGAGATCAACATCGAAACTGTCATCACCGAGCTGGGTGTGGGCGAGGCGCTGGTGTCATTCCTCGATGAGAAGGGCATGCCGGCGATAGTGGAGCGCGCCTTCATCGTGCCGCCGCACAGCCAGATCGGACCGATCACGCCGGAGCAGCGCAAGGCGCTGATGGATGGATCAATCGTCGCTGGCGTGTATGAGGCCGCTGTGGATCGCGAGTCAGCCTACGAGATGTTGGTGAAGCGGGCCGAGGGCGCAGCGGCCGCGGCCGCAGACGCCGCCAAGGCCGCCGAGGAAGAGAAGCTGCGCAAGGAGCAAGAGGCCGCAGAGGCCAAGGTAGCCGAGCAGGCGGCCAGGGAGCAGGCGAAGCTGGAAGCGCAGAAGGCCAAAGAGATGGCCGCGCAGGAGAGGGCTGAGCAGCGCGAGGCCGAACGTCAGGAGCGCGAGCGGCAGAGAGAGTTGGAGCGCCAGGAGCGCGAGCAGCAGAAGGAAGCCGCGCGCGCGGCAAGAGAGCGCGAGAAAATTCTGACGGGCGCGCTGGGGTCATTCACGCGCAGCGTCAGCAGCGCTGCCGGCCGCGATTTCGTGCGCGGCATCCTCGGCGGTTTGATGGGCAAGAAACGCTAGCGTCTGGTTTTCCTGCCCTGTTTTGCCAGGCAAGCGCATCGAGAATCGGCGGTTTGTGTCATTTTCACCCTTGACGCGCGCAGCCTTGTGCATATAATCACAACTCCCGATGCGGGATAGAGCAGTGGCAGCTCGTCAGGCTCATAACCTGAAGGTCGTTGGTTCGAATCCAACTCCCGCTATCACAACAGAATCGTAGCCCGCAAGGCTAGCCAGATTCCACAAGCCTGGCGATCTGAGATTCGAAGAGCCTCACTTTGAGGAGGTTTTTCAAATGAATCTCAGATCGTCAGGTTTTTTGCTTTCCAAAGCCATCGCAGGGTTCCATCAGTTCAAGGCCTGATCGCATGCGAAAGGCATCCGCGCCGGCTCGGTAGAGACGACAAGCCGCTGTCACTCTAGACGCTGCGCAACTTGCAGATGGCCATGCAGCACCAGCGACACAGCCGTATCATGGAGATCGAGCCCCTTCACCCAAACCGACCAGTGACGTAATCCTCAGTGCGCTTGTCCCTGGGTTTGGTGAAGTGAGTCAGCCTGAGAAAGACGGACAAGCCAATAAGATAGGGCTTGACGATGACAACACAAGGACGACCAGAACAACAAAGGTGAAGGAAGTTTACGCGCGCATTCAAAGATAGCGCGGTGCAGTTGGTGGATGAAAGTGGACGAGATGCGACGGCGATTGCAAAAGACTTGCAAAAGACTTGGGTATTCCGGTTGAATATCTATATCGCTGGCGCGCAGCCAAACGCAGTGCGCGACCTGGCGAACAAGCCTTTCCAGGACAGGGTCGCCCACACGATGAAGAATTGGATGCCTTGAAGCGGGAGAACGCATGGCTGCGCCGCGAACAGGACATCCTGAAAAAAGCGTTCCTTCCGACCGATGATCACCGATTCGGCGCACCATCTGCCGATTGCCCCAAACCTGCTCAATCGCGCTGTATCACACCCATCCATTCGCCCGCGACGTCTTCAGCGCACATGGAGTCACCATCCCGCGATGCTCGTATTCGTTCGCCGCGATTCCTTCGTCGCCGAACCGCCTGCCGGTGCGGCGCTCAAGATGGCCTTCCGCAGCCAACACCGCAAGACCTGAAGAAATCAACAGCCTGCACACTTCAATTCAATCCAGGAACCGAACTCGCCGCGCAGGTGTAGAAAAGCAACTTCCCCGGCAACTACGAAGGCAGCCCTGCGCCGCACATCCACCTGTTGATCTCCGCGCCGGGCCACAAAAAGCCATCGAGACTGAGTATCTTCCGAAGAAGGATCAGACCCGCGGCACATTCGATGTGACATTAGCGGTGGAGTGAGCCGATGGCGCGCCGCGTTTCTTCAAGCGGCCCGCCGGCTCATGCAATCACTCCTCGAACAACTT
The DNA here is from genome assembly GCA_964590135.1 of uncultured Anaerolineae bacterium. Lineage (GTDB taxonomy): Bacteria > Chloroflexota > Anaerolineae > J036 > Brachytrichaceae > JBDHWI01. The sequence goes on from CAZPVX010000031.1 coordinate 21,808, forward strand.
CTCGCCACGCGCCAGGCGCTGCGCGATGTTGAAGGTCTGGCCCTGTGCGCGCATCGTCGGCGCGTGCGCGGCCAGGTAGCGCGCCGCAGCAATCAGCACGTGCGCCGCCTCCGGCTTGCCGCGCAACAACTCGTGCTGGGCGACGGCGGCCTCCACGCACTGGATGGTGTGAAAGTCGCGATCCTCGCGCAGCAACAGTTTGCCCAGCATGGCGATGACCTCATCGGCGCTCACACCGCCATACAGCAGTTGCGCCACAGCGTTGCCGGCTTCGTCCACCTGTTGTTGCCGGTCGAGCAGCGCCGGCAGGTCGTTGAGAGAGCCGTACAACTTGCCATTCGGGGAAGGCAGACGCGCCGCCGGCACATTGAGGAAGCGATCCAGATAGATGCTCATCGCTGCATCGAACACACCGCGCAACAATTCGCGCGAATTCGTGCGCCGCAAACCGTGATGCACGGCGTTGGCGAAGGTGAACGTGTGCAGCGCGGTGTCCCAGTCGCCAAACTCGTTGCTGATGTGGAAACGCGCGATGCGCAGCGCAGCCGCGTAGGCCACGACGCCGGCCAGATCAACTTCGCTTACACCGTCGCGCAACGCATTCAGTAATGCGTCCACGCTGGCCTGCGGGTCATCGCCCAACAACACACTCACCAACTCCTGGCGCTGCTTCTGGCCCAGTTCTCTCTGATCCATCGCGTCTCGGCGGTTCAATCCCTCAAACGCGTGTTCCAGGATTTCGATCAGGTCAATCGGGTTGCGCCAGGCGTTCGACTCCTCCATCCGGTCGGCGTTGGCGTAGCCGCTCACCAGGCTGGTCAGGATCGATTCGGCGTTCTCCTGCGTCCAGCCGGCGTGATCGAGCGCCTCAAGCGCCTTGTTGGTGAAGTCGAGCGGGTGGCCGATCTGGATGTAGCGATGATCGGTCGCGGCGGCAAACAGCATGTCGGCCAACTGTTGTGGCGTCGCGCCGGCGCGCACAGCCGAGACTACGCAGCGCTCCGCGCCTTCGCTGTCGCGCACTTCGATGAATTGCCGGAACCAGCGTTTCAACTCAAGAAATCCGACTTCATCCATCCCTTTCGTGCCGCGCGACGCTTTGAGAAACCGGATTTCTGAGCTGCCCGGCAAGGGCTGCACGGTAAAGCGCGGGGCCATGCCGTTGCTGTCGCGCGCGACGGCACTCAGGCCGTGATACATCGCGCGCGACCGATCCTCCGGCGCGAGGTGCGGCAGCAGGTTCATCATGCAGGTGTGCATCGTCAACCCCTGACCCCAGCCGCTCTGGCGGTAACGCGCGCCGAACTCGAGGCCGAGGCAGAATGACGCAAACGCCCCTCCTCGTTGCGGGGAGGAGGCTTGCGTCAGCCCAATCACTGACTTTGCGAGGACGAGCGAAATATTGCGCTCGAGGCCGTCGCGCAGGCGCTGGGTGAGGTGAGCCGTGACGTCGCCGTGTGGCGACACATCCACCCATACTTCGCCGTCGCGCACTTCGACCGGGAAGGCGCGCACGTCATCTGCCCACAGATCGAACGTGCCGCCGCTGGCCAAATCGAAGCGCGCATGATGCCAGTGGCAGGTCAGGATGCCATCCTTCACGCTGCCTTGATTGAGCGGAAAGCCCATGTGCGGGCAGCGGTTATCCACCGCGTAGACGGCGTCGCCATAGGCGAAAAGCGCCAGCGTATGGCCCTCCACCGTGGTGGTCAGGCAGCCGTTGGCATTGAGGTCAGCCAGATTGGCCGCACGAACAAAGGTTGTAGTCGCAGTCGTCATGGATCACGCCTCCTGAATTTCACAATAGATTGTATGGCGATGTCACAAAATCAGATGCGAATCACCACCAAACACTGTTCGAGTGCCAATTTTGCCGAGATTCGTCGCGTGCCAGCTAGTTTCAAGCCCATCTAGAGCACATTCCGCATGGATGTTCGACGTAAGGCACGCAGCAGAGCGCGCCTTATCTGCGCTGTCAATATTGTCCAGGATCATCGGGATGCTGAGCTGCGGCTACGAAGGCGCCCTCCGCACATTTACCTGTCGATCTCCGCGCCGGCACAAAGCCATCGCGACGCATATCTGCCAAAGAGGAGTCAAACTCGCGGCACGTTCGATGTGACGTGGGCAGTGGAGTGAGCCGATGACGCGCCAGGTTCGAGCGATGGCATCACGCCTGCGGATGGACAAGGGCAATTATGCGGTCTGATTCGTCTTCATGCCGCGCATTTTGTGGGCATCAGCGCCTATCATGAGCGCAAAGCGAGTCGGCTGCTGAGTCACGTCGGATCTGCGCACTCAGGGCGCGCAGATGGCGCGATCAAGCCGTTCAACGTGCTGCCCTGAAGGAAATAAAGGAGCGATGGCATGATTCGATTGTCGAACGATGCGTCTCACGTGGCGTTGACCTATCGCCCCGCTGATGGGCAACTCATCATCCACGACACACGGCGCGGTGTGAATTGGCGTCTGGATTTGGCCACGCGCTGCTACTGGCACGCTGGCCGGCAGCACGAGTTGCCACAGCCGGCCCATTCCACAGTCGCAACGAGCGATGGCGCAATGCGAGAAGAATTCATCGTCCTGGGCAAACGCATCACCTATGTCTGGAGATTGCTCGACGACGGCGTCGCTGTGAGTCTGGAATTTGACCACGAGGACGGCGAACTGGACAGTGTGGCGCTGCCTGGCTCGTTTGCGCCAGAGGATGGGGCATTGACGCTCGCCCTGCCCATCATGCAAGGCGTGCTCTACGACGGACGCAGCGAATCTTTTGCGCGCGTGCTGCATCAAGGAGGCCACGAGGGATTCAGCATGTCTATGGCCGGCTATCTCACCGACACGGGTGGCTTGCTGCTCTCCGTCGAGGACTATGCAGAATGGTCTGCCTATTTTGGCAAGCGCGACGACGGCGCAATTTACGCCTGCGCTCATGCAGATGCGTCGTTGGGCGCCATGCGCTATCCCCGCCATGTCCGGCTGCTGCTGACTGACCCGGGCGTCACGGCCATGTGCAAATGCTACCGCCAACGGGTGCAGGAGCGCGGCGATTGGAAACCCTGGGCAGCCAAGATCGCCGAGAAGCCCTCGCTTGAAAGGCTGTTTGGCGGGCTGATGACCTTCATCGGTTACAACGCCAGCGACCTCGACTACGTGGCGCAGTGCAGGAAACTGCGCGACTGCGGCTTTGATCGCGCGTTCGTTTATCCGGTGCGCTTCAATCACTATTCACAGCAATTTCTGATGGGCGGCCACCCGCCCATTCGTTTGAGCGATCAAGCCATCACGGCGATCAAAGGGTTGGGCTACGACGTGTCGGCCTGGAACTGGGTATATGAGGCGTTGGATGATGGGAGCGAGCGATTGCAGCGCAGTTTTCAACTGGACGCCGGCGGCAAGCGGATGCCACACTGGAAGATGGATGACTTCCAGTGGTACGTGTGCGCGCTGCCAGGCCAGATCGAGCATATGCACAACGCCTATCAGAACGACATGCGCGAGATGACCTGGGCACACTATGACGTAGCGGCCACGGTCGCTCTGCCAGAAAGCTTTCACCTCGACCCATCGTGGCATTTGGGGGATACACTGGATCGGCGCGCCAATCTGCGGCTACTGCGCGAACTGCTCGGTCCAGGTGTCAACGGTGACCGCGCTGTCAGCTCTGAGGGCTTCAACGACATGCTGTCCACCGCATACGATATCGGTTCGACCAAGCTGTTGCCGGCATTTGGCGCATCGTCATTCTGGACGGTACCGATGACGATGCTGGTCTATCACGATTCGATGATTCACGACTGGTGGGAAGTGCACAACTACAACGCCCATGCCGGGTTCGACCACATCCTGCCCGTTGGGCGCAAGGTGGATGGCTTCCCGCGCGATAAAGCCGCTCTGGACGCGCTGTATGGCTGCCCGCCCAACGTGTTTCCGTTCGGGCGGCAGTATCAATGGGTCAACATCGAAAAGCGAATCACGCACAGCTTCACGGTTGCATTCGAAGACGCTGCCGTGCAAGAGGCGCTGGCAGCCGCCCTGCCGGTGACGCGCCTGCATCGGCGCATCGGCAAGTTGGAACTGCTGTCGCATGCGTTCCTGTCCGAGGATGGCGCCGTGCAGGCGACCACATTCTCGGATGGCACGCGCGTGACGGCAAACTTTGCTGCCGAGCCGCGCAAGGTGGACGGCATCGGCGAAATCGCCCCGAAGCGCTGGGTAGTCAACATTCCATAGCAATTGACATGCAAGACATTCACGCCCATGTATGGGATCAACACCTGCATATGTCCGCGGCCTTCATCAAAGAATCCGAACTGTCGCGCGGATATGCGCTCGACCTCACGACGCACCACGATGCCTTCATGCGCGACCTTGCGCCGGCGGATAAGGTCGTGGTCTTTGGTGGCAAGGCGCAGTTGAGCGGCTTATGGGTGCCTGACGATTACGTGGCCAAATTCGTAGCGAGTGCACCCGATAAACTCATCGGCTTCGCTGCATGCGACCCGACACAGCCGGCCTGCATGGACGAGCTGCGCAACAGCATCGAGCGGCTGGGCATGCGCGGCGTGAAGATGATGCCAATGTATGCCGGCTTCGACCCACGCGACACGCGCTGCGATGCTGTGTATGCCTATTGCCAGTCTCGCGGCCTGCCGATCTTGTTTCACACCGGGACAACGTTCGTGCGCGCTGCGCCGCTGGCTTTTACGCGGCCATGGTTGTGGGATGACGTGGCCATCCGCCATCCCGAACTGCGCATGGTGCTGGCGCACGTCGGACATCCATTCTGCGAAGAATGTCTGGTGGTAATCCGCAAGCACCCGCATGTCTACGCCGACATCTCAGCCTTGTATTACCGGCCCTGGCAGTTCTACAACATGTTGATTGCGGCGCAAGAGTATAGGATCACGCACAAGCTTCTGTTCGGCACGGATTATCCGTTTACCACTGCTGCCGGCTCGGTCACCGGGCTGCGCAACATCAACCACATTGTTGGCAACAGCGGGCTTCCCCGCGTGGTCGAAGACACCATCGAAGGCATATTGCAGCGCGATGCGCTGGCGCTCCTGGGCATCGAGGCATGACACGAAGATCACCAACGTTGAAGCGATCGTGGCGGTTGCCCTTCCTCGTAGGTCGTGCCAAACTCCAGCGACAGCAGCCCTTCGCTGAAGCAAACAACCACTCCGCCGTGGAGGCATCATGCAAACAACTTTTCGTGACCTAAACAAGAATGGCCGGCTTGACCCCTACGAAGACCCCGCCCAACCCAACGAAGCGCGCGTCGAAGACTTGCTGGCGCAGATGACGCTGGAAGAAAAAGCCGGCTTGATGATGCACAACATGATCCCCATCGGCGAAGGCGGCGCCATCGTCGAGGGCATGGGGCGCATGGGGCCATTTCATACGCGGCGCGAAATTGTCGAGCGCCACCTCAATCACTTCAACATCTATGACGCAAACAGCCCGCGCCAGTTGGCCGAATGGCACAACCGCGTGCAAAAACTGGCGGAAGAAGCGCGACTTGGCATCCCCATCACCATCTCTTCAGACCCGCGTCATGCCTTCGGTGAGAACTTCGGCGCAAGCATGGCCGCTCGCAGCTTTTCGCAGTGGCCGGAGCCGATCGGGCTGGCTGCCATCGGCGACGCCGGCGTGGTGCAGCAATTCGGCGACATCGCGCGGCAGGAGCTGACCGCCGTCGGCATCCGCGTGGCGCTGCATCCCATGGCCGATCTTGCCACCGAGCCGCGCTGGGCGCGCATCAACGGCACCTTTGGGGAAGACGCCGCGCTCTCCTCGGCCTTGATCTACGCCTACATCCGCGGCTTCCAGGGCGAGACGCTCGGCGCGCACAGCGTGGCTTGCATGACCAAACATTTCCCGGGCGGCGGCCCGCAACTCAAAGGCGAAGACCCGCATTTCTCGTATGGCCGCGAGCAGGTCTATCCGGGCAACAACTTCGACTATCACCTCATCCCGTTCAAGGCCGCCTTTGCCGCCGGCACATCCCAGATCATGCCCTATTACGGCATGCCCATAGGCACTGAACTCGAAGAGGTCGGCTTCGGCTTCAACAAGCAGGTCATCACCGGCATGCTGCGCAACCAGTTCGGCTTCGATGGCATCATCTGCACCGACTGGAAATTACTCACGCCGGTGATGGCCGGCGAGCGCGTCATCATCGAAGCCAAATGCTGGGGTGTGGAGCACCTCAGCGTCGAGGAGCGCGCGAAGAAGGCCATCGACGCCGGCGTCGATCAATTCGGCGGCGAAAGCTGCCCCGAAGTGATCGTGGCGCTGGTGCGCAGCGGGCAGATCAGCGAGGCACGCATCGATGCATCGGTGCGGCGGCTGCTGCGCGAGAAGTTCCGCCTCGGCCTGTTCGACAACCCCTATCTGGATGTCGATGCGGCTGAGCAGACTGTCGGCAAGGAAGAATTCGTGGCCGCCGGCGAGATGGCGCAGCGCCGCAGCATCGTGCTGCTGAAGAACGGCGCGGCCGCGCCGGTGCTGCCATTGGCGGGCCGGCCCAGGCTATATGTTGAGAACATCGCGCCGGCAATCGCTGCGCAGTATGGCGAGGTCGTGGCGACGCCCGAGGAAGCCGATATCGCCATCCTGCGCATCGGCACACCCTACGAGCCGCGCGAGGGTTTCCTCGAATCACTCTTCCACGCCGGCGATCTCGATTTCAAGGGCGAAGCGCTGCAACACATCTTGGACGTGCTGGGCAAAGTGCCGACGATCGTCGATATCTATCTGGAGCGGCCAGCGGTGATCCCAGAGATTGCCGCCGGCGCGGCAGCGCTGCTGGGCAACTTCGGCGCAAACGATGCGGCCGTGCTGGATGTGATCTTCGGGCGCTTTGCGCCGCAGGGCAAGTTGCCCTTCGAATTGCCGTCGTCGATGGATGCCGTGCGCCGGCAAAAGGAAGACGTGCCGCACGACTCAGAGCAGCCGCTCTTCCCATTTGGGTTTGGATTGCGCTACGCATAGCGCAGCCGGCTGGGTCAGCCCAGCGCCACGTCCAGCACCATCATCACAGCAAAGCCGAGCATCGCACCGAGGGTGGCGCGGTCGGTGTTGTGGCCGCGCTGCGATTCGGGGATCAACTCCTCGACCACGACGAAGAACATGGCGCCGGCGGCAAAGCTGAGCGCATAGGGCAGGATGGGTTGAAATACCAGCACCGCCGCTGCGCCAAGCACGCCGGCAATCGGCTCGACGACAGCCGAGAGTTGGCCATACCAGAAGCTCTTGCCGCGCGACAGGCCTTCACCCCGCAGAGGCATGGCCACGGCAACGCCCTCAGGGAAGTTCTGCAGGCCAATGCCAAGGGCGAGGCCAATCGCCGCCGGCAACGTTGCGCCGGGCAGGCCGCTGGCCACCGCGCCGAACGCCACGCCGACTGCCAGCCCTTCTGGGAAGTTGTGCAGCGTGATCGCCAGCACGAGCAACACCGAGCGTTGCAGATGCGTCGGCATGCCCTCGGCCTCGCGCATCGACAAGCCTGGATGCAGGTGCGGCAACACTTTGTCGATGAGCCACAAGAACCCGCCGCCGGCCAGGAAGCCGGTCACAGCCGGAAACCACGACACACCGCCGTTGGTCTCAGTCATCTCAATCGCCGGCGCCAGCAACGACCAGAAACTCGCGGCGATCATGACGCCAGCTGCAAACCCCAGCATGGCCGAAACCAATTTTGGATCGACTGTGCGGGTGAAAAAGACAGTGGCTGCGCCCAATGCGGTGACGCCCCAGGTGAACATCGTGGCGAAGAAGGCCTGCACGATCGGCTCTGGAATACTCATGTGTGCTTCATTGTGGCGCAACGCTGCTGTTTGCGCGCTGTGCGCCGGCGCATCTCACTGCATCATCTCCGCCGCCACGTCGCGCCCCAGCTTGACCGCGTAATTCGTGCCGCGATCCCATGGATAGACCTGGCTCATGCTGGCGAAGAACAAGCCAGCCAGCGGCGTGCGCGTGGGCGGAATGTGCCGCGAATGATTGACGAACGGCACCGGCTGCGCATACGCCTCGCGAAAAACCCACGCATCCTGCACCCACGACGGCTCAAAGCTGGCGTTGAAGCGCTTGAGCGAGGGCAGATACAGCGCTTTCAACGCATCATCGCTCATCCCGAAGTACTCATGCGTGGTTGGCAGGTAATCGCCGCAGTAGATCAGGTGCTGGCCGGCGAAGTGCTTCGCATCGACAAAATTCGTATGCTCGCACATCGCAAGGTATGGAAAACCGGCGCTCTTCGGCAGGTTGTGCCAGTAATAACCGCGCGTATCCAACTGCCGGTCGAGCGCGAAGATGACGATGACAGCGCCGAGCGAGGTGAGCGACGCAAGCGCGCCGAGATACTCGCCAGGCAGCGCCGGCGCCAGCTTCGCCATCAAGCGCGGCGAAGTCGTCACCAATACTTTGTCGAAGGCAGCGTTTTGCATTGAGGTCTGGGCGCCGGCCTCGACATCCCAGCCCATTTCTGCATTCCGCAACCTCAATGCCTCAACGCGCGCGTTGAAGCGTATCGTCGCGCCTTTGTCCTGCACTTTCTTGGCCAGTGCATCGAAGAACGCCTGGAAACCGCCCTCGAAGGTGCCGAGCATCGGTGTGCGGCTCTTGATGCGCGCCCACAGCCATGCCATGTTCACCTTGTCGTACAGATCGCCGAACTTGCCTTCCAGGAGTGGCTGCCAGATCAGGTCATAGGCTCGCTTGCCCATCCGCCGGCTTGCCCAGGCGTGCGCCGTCGTCCGTTCCAGGGCTTTCCAGTTCGAGGTGAGATATTTCAGATAGATCAGCGCGAGGCCGAAAGGGATCTTGTCGAACAGCGAGAGGCCAGGAAACTTCAGCGCAGCCAGCGGCGAATCGAGAGGATAAAAGTCGCCATTCCAGTACGAAACGGTGACCGGCCGCTTGAAGATAACCTTGTCGCGCACGCCCATCTCGCCGGCGAGCCGCAGCAAATCGGCATCTGACTGGAACCAGTGGTGATAGAACTTTTCGAGCGTCCAATCCCAGTTGGGCTGTTTGAAGCCGGCGGCCAACCCGCCCGGCTTGTCACTCGCTTCGAAGATGGTGATAGTGTGGCCGGCAGCCAGCAAATCCCACGCGGCAGCGAGGCCGGTGGCGCCGGCGCCGATGATGGCGATGTTCATGTGAATTGCCTACCATCCTACATGAAACACCGAGTCACAGGCTTGGGCGACACTAAAGAAGGACACGCCCTTCGTGGGGCGTGTCCTTCTTTGCGGATATCGCAACATGCAGCCTGATGATCTGAGGTCTTTTCGTCATTCCAGCTTGCGCAGGCATGACAATGTGAAGTCCTGAAAACCCTCAGGCAATCAACATGCAGCCTCATTTGTCGCGTCTGTCGCCACCGGCTGTGCCGGCGCAGGCTGTTGATCCTCTTCAACGCCATTCGCGCTGAAGTCCAGCCCCATGCCGTCGGCCTTCACATCGATGATCACGCAGTCGCCGGCCTTGAATTTGCCTTGCAGCAACTGCACGCTCAGCGGCCCTTCCACGAAGCGCTGCATCGCGCGGCGCAACGGGCGCGCGCCAAAGTTCGGGTCGTAGCCCTGCCGCGCCAGCCACTTGCGGGCGGCATCGCGCAACTCCACCGTCAATCCCTGCTCGGTCAGGCGCTCGCGGATCTCGCGCATCTGCAAGTCCACGATGCGCTCGACGTCGTCGACCGACAGCGGCGCAAACGTGATGATCTCGTCCACACGGTTCAAGAACTCGGGCCGGAAGGTGCGCTTCAACGTGTCCTCGATTTTCTTCTGATCGCTCACCATCTTGAACTCTTCCTCGGTGTTCGGCTTCACAAAGCCCAGCGTGCCACCCTTGCGAACGTACTCCGTGCCGATGTTCGAGGTCATGATGATGACGGTGTTGTTGAAGTAGATCACGCGCCCCTGGCCGTCGGTCAGCCGGCCATCCTCGAGAATTTGCAACAGCGCGTTCCACACGTCAGGATGCGCCTTTTCGATCTCGTCGAACAGCACCACCTGATATGGCCGGCGGCGAATGCGCTCGGTCAACTGGCCGCCCTCGTCATAGCCCACGTAGCCGGGCGGCGCGCCGAACAGCCGGCTCACCGTGTGTCCCTCGCGATACTCGCTCATGTCGATGCGCACCAGCGCGTTCTCGTCGTCAAACAGATACCAGGCCAGCGCCTTCGCCAGCTCGGTCTTGCCCACGCCGCTGGAGCCGAGGAAGATGAACGAGCCGATCGGCCGGTTCGGGTCCTTCAGGCCGCTGCGGGCGCGGCGAATGGCGTCGCTGATGGCGGTGATGGCGGCGTCCTGGCCGATGATGCGCTCGTGCAATCGCTCTTCCATCTTGAGCAACTTCTCGCTCTCGGCTTCCATCATCTGGTTCATCGGGATGCCGGTCCACTGCGCCACCACGCCGGCGATATCGTCCTCATCCACCACTTCATCGAGGTTCTTCTCGGCGGCCCACTTCTCGCGCGCCGCGTCGAACTCCTGCTGCAAGCGCAGCCGGTTCACCTTGATCTCGGCGGCCTTCTGATAATCCTGCGAGGCAGCACACTGCTCCTCCTCGACGCGCAGCTTCTCCAACTCCTGGCTCTTGGCCTTCAGATCCGCCGGCAGCGTGAACAGCGCCACGCGCAGCTTGGCCGCGGCTTCGTCGATCAGATCGATGGCCTTGTCCGGCAGCTTGCGGTCGGTGACATAGCGCGCGCTGAGTTTGGCGGCAGCCACGATAGCCTCATCGCTGATGTGCACCTTGTGGTGCGCCTCATAGCGGTCGCGCAAAATGCGCAGCATCTCGATGGTCTCGTCAACTGACGGCTCATCCACAAACACCGGCGCAAAGCGGCGCTCCAGCGCGCTGTCTTTTTCGATGTGCTTGCGGTATTCGTCGAGCGTGGTTGCGCCGATGGTCTGCAACTCGCCGCGCGCCAGCGCCGGCTTCATCATGTTGCTGGCGTCCATCGCGCCGGCGCCATTGCCCGCGCCCACCACGTTGTGCAGTTCGTCAATGAACAGGATGATCTCGCCGTCGCTGCGCTGCACCTCTTCGATGGCGGTCTTGAGACGCTCCTCGAAGTCGCCGCGGAAGCGCGAGCCGGCCACCATGCCGGCCAGGTCGAGCGCGACCACCTTCTTGCCAATCAGAATCTCCGGCACGTCGCCGGCGGCGATCTTCTGCGCCAGGCCTTCGACGATGGCGGTCTTGCCGACGCCGGCCTCGCCGATCAGCACCGGGTTGTTCTTGGTGCGCCGGCTGAGCACCTGCATCACGCGCTGAATCTCCTCGTCGCGGCCAATCACCGGGTCGAGCTTGCCTTCCTTCGCGGCCTGCGTCAGGTCGCGCGAATACTTCTCCAGCGTGCGATATTTCTGCTCAGCCTGCGGATCGGTCACGCGCTGGCCGCGCCGAATCTCCTTGATGATGTCGGCGATGCGGTCGCGGGTGATGCCGGCTTCGGTCAGGATGCGCGACGCCGGCGTGTTGCGCTCGGTGCTGATGGCAAGGAACAGATGCTCCGTGCTGATGTATTCGTCCTTGAGGCGGTTCGCCTCTTCGTTCGCCACATCCAGGATGCGCTTGACGCGGGGCGTGATGAAAATCTGCTGCGATTGCCCGCCGCCGTAGATGTTGACGCGGGGTGACTGGCGCAGCACGTCGTCGACCTTGCCGGCCATCACCGCCACATCCACACCCAACTTCTCCAGGATCTGCGGCACCACGCCGTCAGGCTGCTCCAGCAACGCCAACAACACATGCTCGGTATCAATCTGGCTGTGGCTGTAGCGGCTCAGGATTTCATAGGCGCGCGAGGCGGCGTCCTGCGCGCGCTCTGTGAATCGATCAAATCTCATCATGGGAACTAATCCTCTGGGAAAAAGGGAATGGGGCGCGGGGAAACCCATCCCCGCACGACCCCCCATTCCCTGCAAAATCTAGCTGTCGTAGTGATTATAGCGACGGGTGTTAGCAAACCATCAGACTGGCGCAGGAGATTTGTAGGCGCCACCCTGGCCAATATGCCGCAGCACACACACAAAATGGTCGGGGTCGGCGCCGGCATGCACCGAAAAAGTGATGTGCCAGCCGCCGGCAAAAGGCAGGTTCCACACGTCGTCACCGGCCTTCATGTTGCTCACGATGTGCGAGTAGGGTGAGGGTTGGCGCGGTGTTTGGCGAAAGCCGCGCAGGGCGACCAGCGCCTGCGCCTGCGTCGCCGGCGGCAGCGCGTCAAACGCCTGCATGAACTGCGCCGTGACGCGGTAGATCATCGCGCTTTCCCCCGCCGCAGCGCCTCGGCGATCTTGTCCAATTGATCAGGCCGATCGGTGGCGGCGTTTTGCAGCAGCACACCCATCACGCCGTCGATGCTGTCAAAGTCTTCGTAACGGCCGGCGCGCAGGTCGTCGTCGGCGCGTTTCTCAGCGTCCTTCCACGCCTTGCTGCGGAACCATGCATCGCTCGGGTTCTGCAGGCCAGGGGCCGGCGGCTGCAAGGCGAACTCGATGCTGTCGATCAGATGAATCAGCATCCAGAGCGGGCTTTCGTTCATGCCGCTACCACTTCAGCCATTTGGCCGGCGTGATTTCAACGAGCACGTTGTAGCTGGCGTCGGTCGTGATGTCCCACTCATATTTGTGCTTGAATTCAGCGGCCACATCGGCGGGATATGGCCGCTGCAAGATGCGCGCCGTGCCTTCGGCAATCGCCGGCTGGCTGCCATTCTCCAGCGCCACGCTGGCGCGCGGATTGCCCTGCAAATTCTTGATCTTCACCGACTTGTCCTCAGTGCAGATGTAAATCTTCTCGTTGACCCAGACGAACCAGATCGGCACGAGGTGGGGCCGGCCATCCGGCCGCACGGTCGCGAGCCAGATGTTCTTCTCGGTGAGCAGGCGGGGATCGGTCATGATTTTTGGATTGCGAATTGGTCAAATGGATATGCTTACGTCGATTCAGCGCAACCGTTTGTAAGGCAAAGCTTCCAACTGCACATCATCGGCAAGCGACTCATACTCTGGGTCTTTGTGGACCAGAACGGCGTCGTAGTGAATCGCGTAGCCAGCGACGATGGAATCGGCAAGCGAAATGCGATGATTGGCCTTTAGTCGCGCCGCCACAAGCAATATCGATTCACTCATCTCCCAAAGCACATGCGCCTCACCCTTTGCCAAGGCAGCATAACGCAGATCTGCCACTCCCTGACCGTGCTCTTGAAGCGTGATGTAGTACAACTCCAGCCCAGTCACAAAGGGTATGAGCACGTGCTCACGCATGAGCAGGCGATCAACCCGATCGGCGCCGGGCTCATCCTCCATCAAAGCCATGATCGCCGATGTATCCAGCACGTAAGATCGCTTACTGACGCTCACGAGCGCGCTCCTGCTTGCGTTCAGCCATTAGCTTCTCATGCAGCTTTTCTCCTTTGGCCGTTCCGCGCAAAGCACGCAGAGGATTCTCTGGAAGAGCGACCACGCGAATGGATTTGCCATCGACAATCCAGACAAGCCGATCACCTTCCTTAACGTTTAGCTCCTTGCGGATGGCCGCTGGAATGACCGTCTGCCAGCGGCGGGTTACCTTCGATTGATTCGCGATCATGACGCCATCATACAAGTCACAAGATCACTTTACAAGATGAAAGTGATTTTCATCTTGTTTTCATTTTAACCACCGATCCAGCCAATCAAACGCGTCTTCCTGCATCTGCACGTTGAATTGGTGCGGCACGTCGTAGAGGCGGCAGGCGAAGCGCTCGTGCAGGCCGGCCTTCTCATACAGCGCCGCCACCCGCTCGCACGTCTTCTGCATCCCCTCCAGCGGGAACAGCTCATCCTGCGCGCATTGTTGCAACATGAATGCGCCGGGCATGCCCATCGCCATCACGTCGCTCAGCTCAAGCTGGCCGGCCAGCCCAGGCACATATTGCGCCCACGAATGCCGGCTGACATACTCGTTCATCAGCAGCGACCAGTCGGTGCCCCAGCCGGCGCTCACCGCCGCCTTCACCCGCGTATCCATGCCGAACAGCCAGTCGGTGCGCGTGCCGCCCATGCTCAGGCCGGCGCAACCGATGCGCTCGGGGTCAACCTCAGGGCGCGATTGCAGATAGGTCACTGAGGCGCGGTCGTCGTGGTTGATGATGCCGAGCCAGGTGGCGCCGGCGGCGGTGATGTAGCGCATGGTCATCTCCTCCATCAACGCATGCACCGTGTTCGCGCCCTGCGGGCCGGTCTTGAATTGCGCGCGGCGCTGCATCTCCTTCACCAGTTCAGGCGGCATGCGCTGGAAGTCGAGCCGGCGTTCGCCCCAGTAGAACGCATCGATGCAAATCACGACGTAGCCGCGCCTGGCCAGCGCTGTGGCAAAGCCGCGCCCGCCATAGCCATTGGCGCGATAGTCGATCAAGTGTTGTGGTTCTTTCTCGACCTCGACCAGTTTCTCCTTGCCGTGCAGATAGTAGCCGCCATGATCGTGCAGCGCGACCACCGCCGGCGCGCGAGCGATCAAGCCTTTTGGCGCCAGCACATACGCCGGCACGCGCACGCCAGGCGCGCTGGCAAAGGTGATTTTCTCGCGGATGTATTCGCCCTTGTCGACAGTTTCGATGACTTGCGGATCGAGCGGCACTGCCGGCGGCGCATAGCGCAATAGCTCGGTCGCCTTCGCATGCGCCATCTCGCGCCACGCGGCGTAGTCGGTGAATTGCGGATTGAGGAACGATAGCGCCGGCGTGTTGCGCTCGGCGATCGACTTGATAAATGGATGAAGGTTTCCAAGGATGGGCTGGTTCATGGTGCAGATGGATTATCGACACAACGCAAAAATCGGCGAATCAACCTGCCTTTCGTGGAAGATGGCAGGTGAGGGATGGCCTACAATCGCATCGCATGACCACCGCTTTCACCTGGCCTGCGGGCAAGCGTGCCGCGGTCAGCCTGAGCTTTGATGACGCGCGCGTCTCGCAGATCGATGCCGGCATCCCGATCCTCAATCTTCACGGCGTGAAGGCCACCTTCTATCTCACGCCTGGCCGCGTGCCAGAGCGCCTTGCCGGCTGGCGCGAAGCCGTCGCCGCCGGCCATGAGATGGGCAACCACACCGTCAGCCACCCCTGCAGCGGCAATTTCATCTGGTCGCGCGACAACGCGTTGGAAGACTACACGCTCGAACGCATGGAAGAGGAGTTGCACGCCGCAAACGACTACATCCGAGAAGCGCTCGGCGTGACTCCACAGACCTTCGCCTATTGCTGCGGACAGAAATACGTCGGACGCGGCGAATCGCAGCGTAGCTTCGTGCCGCTCATTGCCAGGCGCTTTGTCGCCGGCCGCGGCTTCCGCGATGAAGATGCCAACGACCCAACCTTCGTCGATCTTGCACAACTCTACGGCGTGGATGGCGATGCACAGCCTTTCGAGAAGCTGCGTTTCTGGATCGACAAGGCTGCCCAGCAAGCCGGCTGGCTGGTGCTTGCCGCACACGATGTCGGCGACTTCCCGCGCCAGAGCATGACCACTGCCGTGCTGGATGCGATATGCGCCTATTGCACTGCGCCGGCGAACAGCATCTGGATCGACACCATCGCCACCATTGGCCAGCACGTGCGCAATTGGCAGAAGTCCATTGCGGATTGAAACGACCGCCCAAAAAGACAAAACCATGAATGACCCAAACTCCCTTGCCATCCACGGCGGACCGAAGGCAGTGACGCAGCCGCTGCCGGCGATGTACCCCGGCGGCCTGCGCCTCGGCGCAGAAGAGGAGGCTGCCGTCCTCGAAGTGATTCGCTCCAAACGGCTGTTTCGCTACTATGGCCCAACCGAGGGGCCATCGAAAGTGGACGCGCTGGAGAAAGCGTTTGCCGCGCGCATGGGCGTCGCACATTGCATAGCCGTCGGCTCCGGCACCGCATCGCTCATGGCCGGCTTTGCGGGTCTGGGCGTCGGCCCGGGTGACGAAGTGATCGTGCCGGCCTACACATGGATTGCCACCGCATCAGCCGTCATCGCGCTCGGCGGCGTGCCGATCATCGCAGAAGTCGATGCATCGCTCACGCTGGACCCCGCCGACGTGGAGCAGAAAATCACGCCGCGCACCAAAGCCATCGCGACAGTGCACATGCGCGGCGGCCCAAGCCGTATGGATGCATTGATGGCGATTGCACGCCGGCACAACGTCGGCCTGCTCGAAGACGCGGCGCAGGCAAATGGCGGCTCGTACAAGGGCAAGCCGCTTGGCAGCATCGGCGATGCCGGCGCGTTCAGCCTGCAATTCAACAAGATCATCACCTGTGGCGAGGGTGGCCTTGTCGTGACAAATCGCAACGACGCGTGGAAGCGCGCAGTGATGTATCACGACGTGATCGGCGGGATGCGCAACGGCATTCCCGAAGACGAAGTGTTGCCCGGCATCAACCTGCGCATGAGCGAGTTGCAGGGCGCAGTGGCGCTGGCGCAACTGGGCAGGCTGGATGCATTGATCAGCGACATGCAGCATCACCACGCACTGCTGAGGGCGAGCATGGCTGATGCGGCGCGGCGCAAGGGCATCGCGTTCCGCGATTCACCCGATGCCGCCGGCGACTGCGGCCTCGCGCTAATTTTCTTTGTGCCAGAGATTGAGCAGGCGCAAAACATCGCAGAGGCTCTGGATGCAGAAGGTCTGCCCGCCGGCACGATCTATGACGGCGGCCCTGACTATCACGTGTATTGCGATTGGACGCCAATCATGCGCCAACGCTCGTGGGCGGGGAATGCGCCGTGGGCGTGGCACGCGCCCATCGAGTACAGCCGCGACATGTGCCCGCGCACGCTCGACCTGCTGCAGCGCGCAATCCACATCGACATCAGCCCCGACTTGAGCAACATGCAGCTTGAGGAGATGGCGGATGGGTTGAACAAGGTGCTGGGCGCGCTGTTATAGCCGCGATAAGAGGTCGGTCGCTCCGCAACATCCTCGCGGCATGGCGAGGGCTTGAGCGCCTCGCCTTTTCGCCGCCATTACAATCGCCGGCATGATGCGAACAAAACATCCGCTCGCCCTGCTCGCATCGCTGCTGATTGCCCTGCTCATCGCGCCGCTGCACACGCAGGCCGCTGGCAAACCGCCGGCGCAAACGCCGCTCGTCCTGCGCGTGACAATTCACTCGCCGGCAGACATTCATGCGCTCGCCAGCGCCGGCTACGATGTGCTGGAAGCGCGCGATGGCGATGTGATCTTCATCCTGGGTGATGAATCCGTTGCCCAACAACTGCGCAAGAACGGTTACACGGTCTCTGCACACACAACACAGACCACTCAGTCCACACTCGACGCACAGAACTTCTTCGGCGGATATCGCACCGTCGCCGAGCACGAGGCACACCTGGCGCAAATCGCCGCAGCGCACCCTGACCTGGCGAAGGAGGTCGACTTTGGCGACTCATGGCGCAAGCTGAACAACGCGCCAAACGGCCACGACCTGCGGGCAATCTGCATCACCAGGTTGCAAGCCGGCGACTGCGCGCTGAACCCGGACACGCACAAGCCGCGCTTCCTGCTGATGGCTGCCATTCATGCCCGTGAACTCACCACCAGCGAGATGGCATGGCGCTGGATCGACCTGCTGGTGAATGGCTATGGCCGCGACCCCGACATCACCATGCTGTTGGACACGAGTGAGATGTGGGTGATTCCGGTGGTGAACCCGGATGGCCGCGTGATCGTAGAGGCCGGCGGCGACACGCCCTATTTGCACCGCAAAAACGCCAACACCTCGAACGGCAGTTGCCCCCAGCCGTCGCCGGATCTTTCGTATGCCTTCTCGCAAGCCGGCGTCGACCTCAATCGTAACGCCTCGTTCATGTGGGGTGGCTATAGCACCAGCGTTCAACCTTGCGACCCGCTCTTTCGCGGCTCCAGTGCCGCCAGTGAGCCAGAGCAGCAGGCGCTCGAAACGCTGATCCGGCAACTCTTCCGCGACGAGCGCGGCGCGCTCATCACCGACACAGCGCCGATCACCACGACCGGCGTTTTCATCTCGCTGCACAGCTACAGCGATCTGGTGCTGTTCCCGTGGGGGATGGTGGAATGCGGCAACACGCCATGTGGTCCAAATCAACACGCGCCAAACGACGCCGGCCTGCGCGCGCTCGCCTTTCGCATGAGCTACTTCAACGATTACACCGCCGGCCAGTCGAGTGAGGTGCTCTACGCCGCCAGTGGCACAACCGATGACTTTGCCTATGGCGAGCTCGGCATCGCAAGCTACACCTTCGAGATCGGGCCAGAGATTGGTGAGCCATGCGGCTTTTTCACTCCGCCGTATTCATGCCAGGATGGCACGTTCTGGCCGCCCAACCGCGACGCGCTCTTGTATGCAGCGAAGGCAGCGCGGCAGCCCTATTCGATTTCACGCGGACCGAGCGCGAGCGAAACGCGCTTGAACTGCCCCATCATCACGAACAGCGCATCGGCCACATTGACCGCAGTCATAGACGACAACGCGCTCGGCGTGAGCGGTGTTGATCGCCCTGCGCCGCAAGCCATCACAGCGGCTGAGGTGTATGTCGATATGCCGCCGTGGGCTGGCGGCACAGCCATCCCCATGGCTGCAGCCGATGGCGCATTTAACGCGCCGACGGAGAAGGTGCAGATTGCCATTCATGCCGCCGGCCTGAGCGCCGGCCAGCACACGCTCTACGTGCGCGGGCAGAACGCCGCCGGCTTCTGGGGGCCGGTCAGCGCGCAATGGCTCACTGTCAGCGCTGGCGGAGCATGCCAGTCAACCTATTTCCCCTTTGTCCCCATCACCACGCACTGATTCGCCACTATCAAGGAGATCCGAAATGATTGAACCATCACAGCCGGCGCAGCAGGCAGATGCAAAACCTGCGCCTGCCTTCAATGCGCAAACCTCGCCGGCACAATCTGCCAATCGTTCCGCAACATGGGCTGTCGCCGGCGTGCTGATTGGCTTTGCGTTGCCGGTGTTCTTGTGCCTGTGCCTCACGCTCACATCATTCGCCGGCTTCGGCGCGATGCTGAGCGGCATTGGCAATAGCGCCGCGACGACCTCGCCCAACATCATCGTGCCGACGACAGTAAGCGGGCCGATGGTCGGGCCGGCGGTCGCTATCATCGACGTGAGTGGTCAGATCGTATATGGCACCACATCTGAGTTCAGCCTGGCCGGCGGCAGCACTGCCGCTTCCAGCAACATCGCGCGCCTCATCAGCCTGGCAGCGCGCGACGCGCAGGTGAAGGCCATCGTGTTGCGCGTAAACAGCCCGGGCGGCTCGGTGATGGGCAGCGATGAGATCTATCATGCGTTGAAGCAGAGCGGCAAGCCGGTTGTCGTGTACATGGGCGAGTTGGCCGCATCCGGCGGCTACTACGTCAGCATGGCCGGCGAACGCATTTTTGCGCATCCCAATACGCTCACCGGCAGCATCGGCGTCATCAGCGAGTTCACCAACATCAAGGGTCTGTATGAAAAGCTCGGCATCCAATCCACCATCGTGAAGAGCGGAGAAAACAAGGACTTCGGCAGCCCTACCACGCCATTTACCGAAGAGGACCGCAAGCTATGGCAGGGCGTGATCGATGAGACCTACGAGGGTTTCGTGAAGCTCATCGCCGACAATCGCGGCATGACCGTGGAAGAGGTGAAGCAGCTTGCCGACGGCCGCGTTTACACCGGCCAGCAGGCGCTGGCGTTGAAGCTGATCGATGAACTCGGCTATCTGCAGGATGCCATCGATGAGGCGGCCAGTCGCGGCGGCATCAGCGGCGCGCCGCGCGTGATCGAATATCGCCGCCAGTCACCCTTTGCCGAGCTGTTCGGCATGAGCATCGCGCGCACCGTGCTGGCTGCGCTTGGCGTTCCGGTGGATCGCCTGAACACGTCGACGCCGGCGTTGGAGTATCGCTAGAGATTTCGGTCAGGCGAGCGAAGGCGTCAACGTGCCTTGCGGCGTTCATCTCATCCAGCACGCATCCATATAATGACGCGTATGTCTGCCGATCTGCGCGCCCTGGGCGCGAACGCCAAAGCCGCCGGCAAGCTGCTGGCGCGCGCAAATACTGCGCAAAAAAACCAGGTGCTGCTCGACATGGCGGCCGGCCTGCTCGACTGCGCCGATGAAATCCTCAAGGCAAATGCAGTCGATGTGGCCAACGCGCAAGCGCGCAATGTTGAGCCTTATTTTGTCGACCGGCTCACGCTGAACCCGCAGCGCTTGCACGGGCTGGCAAACGACATCCGCGCCGTCGCCGCATTGCCCGACCCCATCGGCGAGCCACTCGATCTCACCATGCCCAACGGCTTGCGCCTGCACAAGCGTCGCGTGCCGCTGGGCGTGCTGGGCGTGATTTACGAAGCGCGCCCCAACGTCACCACCGATATCGCCTCGCTCGCGCTGAAGAGCGGCAATGCAGTCATTCTGCGCGGCGGCAGCGACAATATTCACAGCAACCGCGCGCTGCTCAGCGTGATTCATGCGGCGATGAAGGCGAATGGGCTGCCGGCGGATGCGGTGCAGCTGATCGATGATCCTGACCGCGCACGGATCATGGAATTGCTCAAGCTGAACGACTTCGTCGATCTCATCATCCCGCGCGGCGGCGCAGCGCTGCATCAGCTTTGCCGCGACAACAGCACCATCCCCGTCATCACCGGCGGCATGGGCATCAATCACATCTACGTGGATGAGAGCGCTGATCTGGCAAAGGCAACTGAAATCATCTTCAACGCAAAGACGAGCAAGCCGACGGTGTGCAACGCGCTCGGCACGGCGATTGTGAACAGCGCAATTGCCGGCGACTTCCTGCCGAAGATGGCCGCGCGGTTGGCGGAGAAGGGAGTGGAGCTGCGATGCGATGCGCGAGCGTTGGCCATGCTCGATGCCGTGACGGAGAAAGTGGGTGACAAGGTGACCATTGCAAATGGCATTGCCCCCTCGCCCGATCATCTTTTTACCGTGTCATCGGCTCGCGCCGGCGACTGGGACGTGGAATGGCTCGCGCTCATCCTGGGCGTGAAGATCGTCGATTCACTCGATGAGGCCATCGCCTTCATTCATGCGCACTCACTCGAACACAGCGACGGCATCGTGTCGCAGAACCCTGAACACATCACGCAATTCCTGAACGAGGTCGATTCGAGCGCGGTGTTCGTGAACGCCAGCACGCGCTTCAACGATGGCGGGCAATTCGGGCTGGGCGCAGAGGTCGCCATCAGCACGCAGCGCATCCATGCGCGCGGACCGATGGGCCTGCGCGAACTCACGTCATACAAGTGGGTGTGCGAGGGCGACGGACACGTGAGGGCGTGATCGTCTGAAGTCAATCCTCGCCCCGATCCTGCTTCTCCGCCGAGATGCCCAACCGCCGGCGCGCAATGGCAATCGCCTGCGGGTTGGCGTCGATGCCGATCCATTTGCGTCCGAGTTGCTGCGCGGCCAGCAGCGCCGTGCCGCTGCCGCAAAACGGATCAAGCACCACGTCGCCCTCGTTGCTGGCAAGTTGAATGATGCGCCGCAGCAGCGCGAGCGGCTTTTGCGTGGGGTAGCCGGCGCGCTCCCTCGACGTCGGCGCGATGGCCGGAATCGACCACACGTCATCGAGCGGCTTGCCGCCCTTCAACGTGTAGCGCCGGCCATAGCTGTTCATGTAGCGATTGCCCTGCTCATCGACATGGCGATATTTCGCCAGCATCGCTTTCGTTGGCTCAGCGCGAATCAGGTTGAAAGTGTAGGCAGGCGAATTGGCATACCAGAAAATCGTGTCGTGCTTGGTCAGCAATTGCCGGCGCACCTTGCTCGCTCCCAGGCCGTAGTGCCAGATAATCTCGTTCACGAAGCAACCTTCTCCTGCACCCTCTTCCCCATCCTCTTCCGTCTGTGGCGAGAAAAATCGGCGCGCGAGGAAAAGGTCATCCAGCATCACACGCGCGTGATGGCTGGCTCGCCAATCGCAGTGAAAGAACAGGGAGCCGTTTGGCGCAAGCACGCGGCGCAATTGTTCGACGCGCGGGCGCATGTAGGCGATGTAATCCGCCGGCGCGCCAAATACATCATCATAGGATGCATCATCACAGGCGGCGTCCTCAACCCTGGCCCCCGCAGAGCCATTCCGCCTTCTCCCTGAAGAGGAGAGTGTGCGCCTCGTATTCGTGTTGAATGGTGGATCGAGGTAGACAAGCTGCACCGAGGCCGGTGGCAACGCGCGCAGCGCATCCAGACAATCGGCGGTATGAAGGGTGTTGAGCATGTGATGAAAACTGGCTGAAGGTCCGCGCGGCATCACGATGGGGCCGCCGGCTCGGCCGGCTTCTGCGCAATCGTCTTGCGCGTGCCGAGCATCCACAGCGTGATGGTGATGCAGGTGATGCCGACAGCAGCCAGCACGCCGGCTTGTGGCGAAACGCGAATGGCCAGCACTGCCACAATCACATTCGACAGCGCCGATGTCAGCGTCCAACCCACGCTATCCAGCGCCAGCACGCGCCCGCGCACATGGTCAGGCGTATTTGCCTGCACGATCAACCCGCTCAGCGACATGGCCCATGCATTGCCCCAGTGCGCGATGCCGGCGCACAACATTCCCAGCCATGGCGATGTCGTAAACGCAAACAAGCCATAGCCCAGCACGACCAGCGCCATCCCGATGCGAATGAGCCGATTCATCGGCTTGTAGTCCGTCAGTGACACGATGCCGCTGATGATGAGCGGCGAGATGAATGCGCCGATGCCGCGCCCTGCATACAGCATGGACGTGCCGAAGTCGCCAGCGCCGTAGATGACGATGGAGTAGGTGCTGAACAGACCAAAACCGCCGAGCGCCCACGCAGTCGCCGGTTTGGCCAGCACATACGAGCGCACAAAGGGATTCTCCTTCAGGTAGCGCACACCCTCAGTCAATACCCGCAGGGCACTTGCGCCGCTCAGGTTTTCGTGCGCGCGATTGGCGCTGAAGTTGGCGCGCGTGCGCCACACCAGCACGGCCGAAACGATGAACGACAACGCGTTCAGCGCAAAAGCGACATCGCGCCCAAACAGCGTGGTAATCGCGCCACCCACGAATGCGCCGATAAACAGCATGGTGGCAAAAGTCGTCTGGCTGAGCATGGCTGCCACGGGCAATTCGCGCCTGCTCACAACGTTGGGCAACGCGGCAGACGACGCCGGCTGGAAGAACGCCGTGTTCAGCGCGATGCCAACCGTGCCGGCATATGCGATCCACGCCGTCCCGGGCGAGCGAATGAACAAGAAGCCCAGCGCGATGACTGCGCGCAGCAGGTCAGTGACGATCATGATGGCCTTGCGGTTGAAGCGATCGGCCACTGCGCCGCTGATGAACATGCCGGCGAGCGCAACCGGCACGATCTGCGCGATGCTGATGAGATTGCCCGTGGCCGGATTGCCGGTCAACTCGACCAGCAGGCCGAGCAGCGCGACAGTATTAAACCAGTCACCCAACTGCGAGACAACAGAAGCCATCCAGATTTTGCGCGCATCAGGGTTGCGCTTGAGCAGGACGGTATAGCCGCGCAGGCCGGCAGGCAAGGCGGACGCCACTTTATTCGTTTCAAGATCATCAGACAATGGCGTTTGACGCGAGGACGAGGACACGCTGCGATGTTAACAGAGCAAAACAGAGATGCAAATCACGCGCTGGTGCACTTATAAGTGAGTTTGAGTATCATCAAGCCTTATGCAAGCGTGCAAAGACGCCGGCCTGACGGAACATTCCTACGGCGTCATTCCAATCTATCGCAGGGACAACGAAACCCTCTTTTTGGTGATTCAGCACAACGCCGGCCACTGGGCGTTTCCCAAAGGCCGCGCTGAAAAAGGAGAAACACACATCGAGACTGCACGCCGCGAATTGCGCGAAGAGACGGGCATCAAGGATGTGACGCTCAACACCGAGCATGTCTTTGAGGAGCGTTACTTCAAGACAAAGTGGCAGGACCGCAGCAAGATCATCGAGAAAACGGTGCGCTATTACCTCGGAGATGTAAGCGACCCACGGGTCAAAGTGCAGAGGGAAGAGGTGCAGGATTATCGCTGGGCGACCTACGAAGAGGCGCGCGATTTGATTACCTTCGACCAGGGCAAAAAGCTGCTTGACCGGGTGGCGCAAACGCTGAAGCTGAATGAAACAGCAAACGGCGAGTCGCCGGCGTGAGGCCTGCCGCGCTTTTTTACATCCTCAGTGACAAATCCATTCAGCCAAACAAGCGCACGTCGATGATGTCGCCGGCGTTCAGGCGATCCACGCCCATCGGCGCGCACGCCAGCCCGGTCGCGCGCACCAGACTAAAAATCAAATTTGATTTGGTTGCGACCGGCTGAGCGGTTGATCCGTCCAGTTTCACCGGAAACCAATGCTCCAGGTCTTTCGGTGATTTCACCTCGGATGAAAGGGTCGCGCGAATGACGTTCGGCTGCGGCGGATTCGTCGCGCCCTGCAGACGCCACAGCGTCGGCACGACAAAGAGCGACGCTGTCACCAGCGCGCTGATCGGGTTGCCCGGCAGGCCAAACACCGGTTTGCCGTCGCAGGCGGCGAACAGCGTCGGCTTGCCCGGCCGGAAGAGGATGCCGTGCGTGAGGATGCCGGGTCTGCCAAGCGCGTTCACCACATCCGGCACAAAGTCGCGCTCGCCCACGCTGCTGCCGGCCATGAACACGATCACATCCGCCTCTCGCATGGCGCGCTGGCCTGCTTCCTCAAACGCCAGCCGCACATCCGGCAGAATGCCAAAGTCAATTGGCAGGCTGCCATTGCGTTGCATCAACGCTGCCAGCATCGGCGCATTGATGTTGCGCACCTGTCCGGGCTTCGTCGCCGCAGTTGCCGGCACCAACTCATCGCCACTGGCAATCAGCGCCACGCGCGGCTTGCGCATCACATCGATCTGCGTGATGCCCAGCGCGAGCAGTCCGCCAATCTCATGTTCGTGCAGGCGCGTGCCGGCGCGCATGACTGCATCGCCAGCACGCACGTCTTCGCCCTCTTGAATGACATTCTCGCCAGCGGTGACTTTGGTCGAAGTTTGAATCTTGGTGGTGTTCACGTCGAGCGGCGAGGTCTGCTCGATCATCACGACGGCGTCAGCGCCGGCAGGCAGGCTGCCGCCGGTCGGCACCAGCATCGCCTCACCCGGGCGCAGGCCGGTCTGCGCTATCTCGCCCATGCGCACTTCACCGGTCACGCGCAACACGCCGGGCGTGGTGGCCGCGCGCACAGCATAGCCATCCACCGTGCTGCGGCGGAATTCGGGCATGGGCGATTGCGCGATCACATCGCGCGCCAGCACGCGGTTGAGCGCATCGACGGTGTCGATGGTTTCAGTAGGCAGGGTGCGATGGGCGGCGTCGAGCGCGGCATTGAGCTTGTCCATGGCTGCCGCCGGCGTGAGCAGATCGAATTTGCGCATACGCCCACGATCATACGTGATTCAGCGGACAGGGATGGAGTTGAATTCTGCCGGCAGCGGTTGATCAGTCAGCCATGCCTCAACCATGTGATTGAACAAAGCCGGCGCTTGCATGTTCCACACGTGACCGACCTTCGGCGCGATGCAGGCTTGTGCGTGTGGCAACGCCCTCACCACGATCGACAATGAGTCCTTGACGAGGCCAAGCTCTTTCTCGCCTGCAACAGCAAGTGTGGGGGCTTTTACGCTGGCGAGACGCGGCGGCGCCGCAAAGCGAATGCTGTCGTCCCCTGCCCTCTGCAGGGTCATCGGCGACATGCGCTTTGCGTCTGCCACGAAGCGCTCAACATACTCCTTCGGCACAGTCGATTTGGCCGAGGCGCGAACGAGGAAATCGAACTTCATGAGCGATGCTGTCAGGTCCGTCATGCGCTCCAACATCTTGCTGCGAATGAGTCGCAAGCCGCTGAGCACGGCGTGATCCACCACCTCAGGCGCGTCATTGAGCAATTGCATCGCCACCTGCGCGCCAAGCGACAACCCGACGACATGCGCCTTGCCGCCGGCCTGCTCACGAATCAATACCGCGATCTGTGCAGCGGTATCGGCGATGGATGTCCATTCGACCGATCTGCTTTCACCGTGTCCGGGCAAATCGGGCGCGATGCAGCGAAAGCGCGATGCGAGCATGTTGAACTGCGGCTCCCACATCCAGCCGGAGATGCCGGCGCCATGCAGAAAAACGATGGCTGGCGCATTTGAGTCGCCGGCGGCATGGATGTTCAGGTTCATACAAAAAAGAGCGCCCTATGCAGACGCTCTTATCAGTGATTGCAGGCAACAAATACGATTACCGCATCGCCAAGCCCGTGCCGGAGAGCAGGCCGGCGACGCTCTGGCTCATCGTGTTGAGGAACGGCGAGGCATACAGGCCGATCACGAAGAACATCACCAGCAGCGGCAGCATCGTCACCACTTCACGCCAATTCAGATCTTTCAGCGCATCGTTGGCTGGGTCCTTGCTCTCGCCCAGGCATATTTTCTGGAACAGGGTAAGCAGATACACCGCCGCCAGAACCAGGCCGAGGGTGGCAAAGGCAGTGGCGATCTGGCTGGCCTGGAAGGCGCCTTGCAGGATGGTGAACTCGCCGACGAAACCGTTGAGCGCCGGCAGGCCAACTGAGCTGAACACTGTGATCAGCGCGATGGTGCCATAGAGAGGCATGCGCGCCCAAATGCCGCCGAACTTCGCCATCTCGCGGGTGTGCCGGCGCTCATAGATGAACCCGATGACCAGGAACAGCGCGCCGGTGCTCAGGCCGTGATTGACCATCTGCAAAATTGCACCCTGGATGCCGATCTGGTTCAACGAGAAGATGCCCAGCACGATGAAGCCCATGTGACTGACCGACGAATATGCGACCAGCTTCTTCGCATCGCTCTGCGCAAATGCCACCACTGCGCCGTACAAGATGCCCACCACCGCCAGGACGATCATCAATGGGGCAATGGCCTGGCTTGCCTGCGGGAAGAGCTGCAGGTTGAAGCGGATGAGGCCATATGAGCCCATCTTCAGCAGCAGCGCTGCCAGGATGACCGAGCCGGCAGTCGGCGCTTCCACGTGCGCATCCGGCAGCCAGGTATGGAATGGAAACAGCGGCACCTTGATGGCAAACGCAAAGGCAAAGGCAAGGAACATCAGCGCATTGCCGGCGAAGGGATTGTTGCGCGCCACCACTTCAAGATCGAATGAGCCGGCGCCCATCCCGAGCGCCAGGATGGCAACCAGCATCAGCACGCTGCCGGCCATGGTGTAGATGAAGAACTTGAGCGAGGCGTAAATGCGCCGCTCGCCGCCCCACACGCCGATGATGAAATACATCGGCACCAGCGCGAACTCCCAGAACACGTAGAACAGGAACATGTCCAGCGAGAGAAACACGCCGAGCGTGGCCGTCTCCATCAACAGCATCAGCGCGTAATACTCCTTCTCGCGCGCGTGAATGGTGTTGAAGGAATACCAGATGGCAATGGGGAAGATGAAGGCGGTGAGCAGCACCAGCCACAGGCTGATGCCATCGATGCCCATCTTGTAGCCGATGCCGAACTGCTGAATCCACGGCATGGATTCGACGAACTGGTAGCCAGCCTGCAGCGTGTTGAAGCCGGCCAGCACCGCCAGCGACACAGCAAACGATGCCAGCGAAGCAAGCAGCGCCACCGCTTTCGTTGCGCTCTTTGGCAGCAGCGCCACCAGCAGCGCGCCGATCAATGGGATGAAGGTGATGAGTGAAAGCATCTTTTTAGTGCTGAATTCAGGTTGCGGAGTGCTGGGCGAGTCGCCGTCCAGCACACAGCACCTTTCACTTTAATTTTCCTTTGAAAAACGCCACTGCGCGCGACCAGGCATCCTTCGCAGCGGCGGCGACATACATGCCGTGATCCGGATTGTTGAAGGCATGGCCGGCGTTGGGATAGATATGAAATTCGGCGGACTTGTCGGCGGCCTTGAATTGCCCTTCGATTTTTCGCGCCAGCGCCACCGGGATGCCGCCATCGGCCTCGCCGTAGATTGCCAGCACCGGCGCGTTGATCGCCGCAATTTGCTCGGGCGCAGGATCATAGCCGCCGGCATACCACGGCGACACCGCCGCAAGGTGCGGATAGCGCTCAGCCACGCGATAGGCGAGATGGCCGCCCATGCAGAAGCCGATCAGGCCGAGTTGCTTGGGCTGCACGCCGGCGTCATTGCGCAGATAGTCCAGCGCCAGCACGATCTCACCGATGGCGCGCTCGATGCTCTGGAACGTGAGCATCATCATCTTCTCCGCCTCATTCGGCTCGGTGGCAATCTTGCCGTGATACAGATCAGGCACCAGTACGACAAAGCCCTCAGTCGCAAGGCGCTGCGCCAACTCGCGAATGTGCGGCTCGATGCCCCACCACTCTTGAATCAGCACGATGCCGGGGTGAACCTTGTCGTCGTCGGGCCGCACCAGGTAACCCTGCGGCGCCGGATTTGCCGGATCGGTATGAATGGTTTGTGTTTGGACGATCATGGCAGTGATTGGAATTGCCGGCTGGCAATTGTGAATTACTAATCCTTGCTAACGCGCGTTCAAGATGAAATAGGCCACGACGACGACGACGCCCATCAGCATGACGAGGCCGTAGTTGCGCACGAAGCCGGTCTGGATGCCGCGCAGGCCGCCGGCGATGTTGCGCGTCACTTTACCCACGCCATTCACAATGCCGTCGATGATGCCGACATCCAGCACCTGCGCGCACACCGTGCTGATGACGTAGAACGGCTTGATGATGACCGCGCGATACACATCATCGAAGTGCCATGCGCGATACAGGAATTTGCCGACGCCGGCGTCGGCTTCGTGTTGCGCGCGCGCCGGATTGCGATACAGCGACAACCCCATCGCCAGGCCGGCGAGAGCCACCACTGTAAAGATGCCGGCGATGAGCAGGTTGAACGATGCAGCCGGCTCAGTAATCACCGGCTCCAGCCAGTGATGCAGCCAGCCACCGCCCGGCAGGTTGAGCGCGCCGCCAATCACCGCCAGCACCGCCAGTGCGATGAGCGGAATCGTCATCAGGGCCGGCGATTCTGCCGCGTGTTCAGCGTCTTGCGTGCGCGGCGCGCCGAAGAACACCAACGCCAGTTGCCGGCCTACATAGATGGCAGTGAAGAGCGCGGTGGCTGCAAGCAGCGCAAACACGAGGATGTTCTTCTCCAGCGCAGCCGCCATGATTTCGTCCTTCGAGAAGAAGCCGGAGAGTGGCGGCACGCCGGCCAGCGCCAGCCCGCCGATCAGAAACGTGACAAACGTGACTGGCATCTTCTTCGACAAGCCTCCCATGTTGCGCATGTCTTGCGGGTCCACTTCGGGCGCGCCATGCCCGTCAAGCCCTGCTTGATCGTGGCCTGCATGGCTGTGCCGATAATGCTCCATGCCGTGAATGACCGCGCCGGCGGCGAGGAACAGCAGCGCCTTGAAGAAGGCGTGCGTGAGCAGGTGGAAGTGGCTGGCGACATACGCGCCGATACCGGCGGCGGCCACCATGAAACCCAGTTGCGACACGGTGGAATACGCCAGCACCTTCTTGATGTCGTATTGGCGCAGCGCAGACGAGCCGGCGACGAAAGCCGTGAGCGCGCCAATGATGGCGACGACCGTTTGCGTAGTCGGGGCAAGCTCAAACAGCGCATGCGTGCGGGTCATCATGTAGATGCCGGCGGTCACCATCGTGGCGGCGTGAATCAAGGCCGAGACCGGCGTGGGGCCGGCCATCGCGTCGGGCAGCCACACAAAGAGCGGAATCTGCGCGCTTTTGCCGGCGGCACCCACAAACAGCAGCAGTGTGATGAGCGTGATGACCGCCATATCCTTGCCTGCGACGCTGCCGAAGATGCTGTCAAAGTTCAGACTGCCAAAGGTGACGAAGGTGAGCAGGATGCCCAGCACGAAACCGACATCACCAATGCGATTGGCGACGAATGCCTTGCGGCCGGCTTCGGCGTTCTTGATGTTCTTGAACCAGAAGCCGATCAGCAGGTAG
>CAZPVX010000032.1:0-48213 GCA_964590135.1 uncultured Anaerolineae bacterium
TGATGTGGAATTTTCTCGTTGGCGGCTTGTTGCTGGGCAGCACAATTCTGCTCTACGATGGCAGCCCGAGCAGAGATGGCATGCATGCGCTGTGGCGTTTTGCCGAGCAGGCCGGCATGACGGTGTTTGGCACGAGCGCGGCCTACATTTCTGCCTGCATGAAAGCCGGCCTGTCACCAGCGCAGCAGCATGATCTCAGCGCGATCCGGCATATCGGCCCTACCGGCTCACCGCTCTCCAGCGATGGTTTTCGCTGGATCTATGAGCATGTCAAGCGCGATGTGTGGCTCGCGCCAATGAGCGGCGGCACTGATGTTTGCACGGCGTTTGTGGGTGGCTGCCCGCTGTTGCCAGTGATCGCCGGCGAGATGCAGTGCCGTTATCTCGGCGCGAGTGTGCAGGCGTTCGATGATGCCGGTCGAGCGCTGACCGACGAGGTGGGCGAGTTGGTCATCACACAGCCGATGCCATCGATGCCGATTTACTTCTGGAACGATCCGGACATGCGCCGCTATCGCGAGAGTTACTTCGAGATGGTTGCTGGCGTGTGGCGGCACGGTGATTGGGTGAAGGTCACGTCACGCGGCAGCGTGGTGATCTTTGGCCGCAGCGATGCGACGATCAACCGGCACGGCGTGCGCATCGGCACAAGTGAGTTGTATCGCGTGGTTGAGTCAATCCCTGAGGTGATGGATGCGCTGGTGATCGATCTGGAGGTGTTGGGCCGGCCATCCTATATGCCGCTGTTTGTCGTGCTGCGCGAAGGTGCAATGCTTGATGCTGCGCTGGTCGACAACATCCAGTCAGCCATTCGCATACAACTTTCAGCGCGGCAGGCGCCGGATGAGATCATCGCCATTCGTGAGGTCCCTCGCACGCTGAATGGCAAAAAGATGGAAGTGCCGGTGAAGAAAATTCTGCTCGGCGTGCCGTTGGAGCGGGCGGCAAACCCGGATTCGGTGGCCAACCCCCAGGCTCTGCAGTTCTTCGTCGAGTTTGCAAAACGGATGTGACATGAAAGGGAAAACAGTGCTGGTCACCGGCGCCGGCAACGGAATCGGCCGCGCCATCGCAGAGGCATTTGCGCGTGATGGCGCGCGCGTGCTGGTGAATGATGTTGACGCCGGCGCGCGCGAGGCGGCACAGACCATCGGCGGCATTTTTTTGCAGGCCGACCTGGCAGATCAGGGCGCAGTGCAGGCGCTGGCACAATCTGCGCTGGCGGTGGCGGGCGGTTGCGTCGATGTGCTGGTGAACAACGCCGGCTTTCAACGCATCCATCCGGTGGAGGAATTTCCAGAAATTGAATGGAACCAGATGATCCAGGTCATGCTCACTGCGCCGTTTCAACTGACAAAGCAACTGCTGCCGGCGATGAAGGCAAAGGGCTGGGGTCGCATCATCAACATCAGCAGCCTGCACGGCGTGGTTGCCAGCCCTTTCAAGAGCGCCTATGTCAGCGCCAAGCATGGCTTGATCGGGTTGACGAAAACTGTGGCACTGGAGGCGGCGGCATTTGGCGTGACTGTAAATGCCATCTGCCCAGCCTACGTGAAGACGTCCATCGTTGACAGACAGATTGACGACCAGGCGCGCGCGCTGAACATCCCCGCAGATGAGGTGATTGCGCAGGTGATGCTGGCGCCGGCGGCCATCAAGCGTTTGATCGAGCCGGAGGAAGTGGCTGACTTTGCGCGCTATCTCGCCTCGGACAAGGCCGGCTTCATCACGGGCGCAGCCCACATGCTCGACCTGGGGTGGACAGCGCGTTGAGGCGATCTGCCGCCCAATCGCACATCGATCATGCCTTTCGTCTACATGCTCTGCTGTGGTGATGGCTCGCTCTACACCGGCATTGCCAAGGATGTGAGCAAACGTCTGAAACAGCACCAGGCCGGCCGCGGCAGCAAATACACGGCTGCGCACCTGCCGGTTTCGCTGGTGTGGCAGCGCGAAGTGGCGACGTGGAAGGACGCGCTGCTGACCGAACGGGCGATCAAAAAATTGTCGCGTGAGCAGAAACTGAAATTGGCAGCGGCTGGGCGTTAGCTGATCGTTTCAGGAGGTTAGCGATTTTGCCGGCCAATTGCCGGCAGGCCGCGCTGGTAAATCCACCATTCAATGATGAGCAGCACCAGTGCGACGGCTGCCAATGCATGCCAGAATTCGCGCTGCGAGGTGGGATTGACTGCCGGTGACGTTTCATCGCTGGCGCTACCGATCTGCAGGTCGCGTCGCGGGCTGATCTGCGACTCGCTGAGATTGTTGAAATTCACGGCGAACTTGCCCTGCACCTTGCCCGTGTCGAAGGTATAGATGCCCGGCAACAGGGTTTGCACAAACCCGCGCCGGCCGGCCTCGACCCGCGTGCCGTCTGGCAGCGTCACGCGGGTGCCTGCCGGCATCGGCACCACCTCGCCTGGCTTCACGCTGGCCGGCACATTCAGCCCCTGCGGGGGCGCCAGCCAATCCACCGCGTTTGCCATCAGCACCGGAAAGGCGATCTGCAGCGGCAAATCGCTGCGGCGCAGGTCAAAGGGCAGCAGCACCACGCGATTGAGGGCGTCACCCGGCGCTTCGCCGGCAAACAACAACGGCCCGCCCTGGCTTTCGACCAAGGGCCGCAACCAGCCTGTCGGCGATAAGCGCCGCGCATCCAGCACGTTCACATTGCGCCAATCCATCTGCTGCGTCACGGGGTGTGATTCAGTGCGAACGTATTGCGTGTCGCTGAAGATGCCGGTGGTGCTGAAGGTGTCTTGCGCGCTGATGAACATGACGTTGGCATTTGCCGGCAGCGTCATTGACAACCCGTCCAGCACGTATAGATCGTAAGTCTGCGCGCCGACCGGCGGGGTGATGGCGCGTGTGACGCGCAGGTTGGGCAGGGCAGTGAGCGCCTGTTCAAGAAAGCGATTGCCGCGCGTGAGCAGCAGCGCGCTGCGATTGGCGTTGCCGGCATTCACTGCATAGGCCGAATCGTCGACTTTCAGCAGATTTTTGCCGGCCTGGTCGATGCTGGCCTGCAACGCCGCCACATTCGGGTTGATATTGTTCAGCGTCCACTCGACCGACTTGCCCGCCGGCACATTCAACGTGCGCGCATCCAGCAGCGAGCCATCGCCGCGCATCGACACCAGCAAGGTGTCGTCGGATGGGCCGGCGTTCGTGACACGCAAAAAGGCCGACAGACCGCGCAGGGTGCGCCGCAATGACAGCGTCGAAATGGCATCGTTGTCGCCGCTGTTGCCGATGGGGATGAAGCGCGCGCGGCCTTGCAACAGTTTCAGGTCGTCGGCGTTCGCGCCATCACTGATGACGATGGTGGTGGTTTGATCATTGTTCGCGCCGGTGGCTGCAGCCAGTGCAATCGCTGCGCTCCAATTCGCCGCATCTGGCGAGGGCCGCGCTGTATCCAGCGCTTCCAGCAATTGCGCTTTGTCGTTGGTCAGGGTGCTGAGCGCGCGCGGTGAGCCATCCACCAGGATCAGCGTCATCTGGTTGCCGGTGCCGAGTGCGTTGATTACGTTGCGCGCCTCGCTGCGTGCAGCTTCGAAACGCGATGGCTGCACGTCGGTTGCCTGCATCGATGCGCTCGCGTCCAGCAGCATGATGGTGCGCCCGCTCACTGCGCTGGGCAGGTTCACATAGGGTCGGATCAGCGCGAATACGAGGAAGGCCAGCGTGGCGAGTTGCAGGAACAGCAGCAGATTCTTGCGCAGCCGCTGCCATAGCGTGTTGGCTTCGCGATCCATGGTCACCTGCCGCCATAGCAGGGTGCTGCTCACATTCTGCTCGCGCCGTTGCAGCCGCAACAGATATAGCAGAATGATCGGCACAGCCAGCAGCGCGAACAGGAAAGCCAAAGGATTCAACAGATTCATTGCGACACTCATCTGAACTGAGAAATGTGAAATCAAGAGCCGATTTCACGTTGCTGGTTGCTCAGTTCATCTTTAGACAAGCCACTCCTCTCGCCGCAGGTCCTTGAGCACGATCTCCTCGATGGGCCGAGAGGTGTCGGTGAGATGATAACGGCCGCCTCGCCGGCGCACGTTGGCCGCAGTCTCTTCGGTCCATGTGCTCAGTCGCTGGCGATACTGGTTCATCACCTGGTCGTCCATGCTCATGTCCTGCAGGCCGGCGGTCTCCACGTCTTTCAACCGCAGATCACCGCTGAATTGCGGGTCAAGCTCATCGGGGCAAAGCGTGTGCAGCAGGTTCACATCCAGCCGGCTGCCGCCCAGTGCGTTGAAGCCATCGATGTAGCCCGCTTCATCCAGCAGATCGCTGATGACGATGCACAGGCCGGGCCGCGCGTCGAGCGCGTAGCGCTTCAGCCAGCGATTGATCGAGTGATGATGTGTGGTGCGATGCGCCGAGATGTTCTCGACGAAGGAGATCAATGCGCCGGCAGCGGCCACGCCGCGCTTGGGGCCGAAGCGCTGAAAGGAGCTGGCCTCGATCACCACTTTGTCGCCGGCGGCCAGCGCCACATAGCCCAGTGCTGCAGCCAGCTGCGCCGCGCACAGCCACTTTGGTGACACCCTGTGCATCTCGGCTTCGTCGTCGCCCATCCAGAACATCGACGGACTGTCATCGAGCAGGATGTGGGTGGTCAGGTCTTCTTCGTCTTCAAATAGCTTGATATAGGGGCGTTCGAGGCGGGCGAAGATGTTCCAATCCACGCGACGCGGGTCGTCGCCGGGGGTGTAATTGCGATAGTCCGCGAATTCTACCGAGCGGCCACGCTTGACGCTGCGGCGCTCGCCCGTGAGCGTGCCGATGCGCCGGCGAGGCGCATTCAGCCGCAGATTGCGCAAAGATTGCAGAAACCCCTCTGAGAGCATTGCGCGATTGTATGTCCGGAGTCTGAGGGTGGGTTGAGAGCGTCTCGCGAAACCCAGGGGTCAGGCCTATGACGATTTCTTTTGCAGACCGGCCCTTGGGGAATTGAATTGCATCACAATCGCGACATCACTGCATCCATCACCTCACGGGTGGTGGCATTGCCGCCCAGGTCGGGCGTGCGCACGCCGGCTTCCAGTGCGCCAACCACTGCCTGCTCGATGCGCGCTGCGATGTCTGGCTTGCGCCAGTGGTGCTGCAGCAGCATGGCAGTGGCGAGGAGCGCGCCGGCGGGGTTGGCGATGCCTTTGCCGGCGATGTCGGGCGCGCTGCCATGCACTGGCTCAGCAATCGCCACCTGCGCGCCAATGTTCAGCGATGGCGCGACACCCATGCCGCCACAGTGCATCGCCGCCAGGTCGCTCAGGATGTCGCCGAACAGATTAGTTGTGACGATCACATCGAACTGTGCTGGCCGGCTGCCGATCTGCAGCGCCGCCGTGTCCACCAGCATCTCATTGATGGCAACGTCGGGGAATGCCCTGGCCTCCTCGCGCACTGCGTCGCGGAATGTGCCGTCGGTCAGCGGCAGGATGTTGGCTTTGTGGACAATTGTGAGCCGCTTGCGACGTGCGTTTGCCATCTCCAGCGCGATGCGGCCGATGCGCGCCGACGCTGCCGCAGTAATCACGCGCTCGGCCACCGCCTCATCGCCGCGCATATATTCGCGTTGCGCATACAGGCCCTGCGTGTTCTCGCGCATGATCAAGAGATCGATTTCGGGTATTTCGGGTTGCGGGTTGGCTTGCTCCCCCAATCTGGAATCCGATATCTGAAACCCGAAATTCTTGGTTGGCCTCACGTTCGCATACAAATCGAAGTGCTGGCGCATCTGGATGATGGGACTGCGGTAGCCCTCGACTCTCTTCGAAGGCGAGGAGACTGCGCCGAACAAGGCAGCGCCGGCCTCGCTGATTTTTTGCTTCGTCTCATCAGGCAGGGCGTTGCCGCAACGCTGGAAGCACGCCCAGCCGGCGTCGGCCTCAATCGCTTGCACCTCGGGCAACACGCGCTGCAACACTTCGACGGCAGCGGGGATCACCTCGCGCCCCACGCCGTCGCCGGGGATCACACATAGTTTCATGGGATGGCATTCTATTTGTGATTGCCAGTTAAGTTGACCCGCTGCTGGTCATTGGCGCAAGCGTTGTCGATCGCCGGCGCATGGTCGATGGTATCGTTCGGCTGTGAGCGAGGACGATCTGATCATCAACGCGCGGGTGCGCATTCCAATTGGAGAGTTGGAATACCGCACCGCGCGCGCGTCAGGGCCGGGCGGACAGAACGTGAACAAGGTCGAGACGGCCGTGGTGTTGCTGTTTGATCTCGCGCAGTCGCCGTCCTTGAATGAAGCTGAGCGCCAGCGAGCGACGGCGAAGTTGCAATCGCACCTCGATGGCGCTGGCGTATTGCACGTCGAAGCGCGGAGCGAGCGCAGCCAATTGAAGAATCGCGAAGCGGCGACGCGCAAGTTTGCGCAATTGCTGCGCGAGGCGCTCGTGCCGCCCAAACCGCGCCGCAGAACCAAGCCCACCCGTTCATCCATCGAAGCGCGCCTGCAGCGCAAGCGGCGCACGAGCGAGATGAAACGGCAGAGGCAGGATCAAAACTGGTGACCGGCAATCACCGATTACGGATTACCATTCGCCCCCATGTTTGACAGGCAACTCTTCATCGGCGACAAGGTTCGCCTGGCTGCGCCGGATGCTGACAAGGATGTGGAGATCGAGTCGAAGTGGACGCTTGATCTTGACTATCTGCACGCCATCAACATGCGCCCAGCGTATCCACTCAATTTGCGCCTCATGAAGAAGCACTATGAGGAGCAGCAAAAAGAGGCGGAGAAACGCAATCTGTTCTGGTGGACAGTGCGGTTGAGGTCTGATGATCGTCTGATTGGCTGGATCAAGTTTGGGCGCCTGAACTGGCCGCATGGCACAGCCACGCTGGAGATGGCAATTGGCGCGCCGGCGGATCGCAATCAAGGCTATGGCAGCGACGTGATGAAGCTCGCGCTACACTATGCTTTCAACGAGATCAATTTGCATCGCGTTGGTGTCTATGTGCCAGGTTACAACGCCGGCGCATTGCGCTTTTTCGCGCGCTTTGGTTTTGCCGAGGAAGTGCGCCGCCGCGAGGCTCTTTTGTTGCACGGCCAACGTTACGACGATATATGGCTCGGCCTGCTGCGCCGCGAATGGCGCTCGCTTCTGCAAGGGAAGGATCGGACTGAAGATGTTTCCTCTCTTCCTCTGGAAGAAGACTGGGATGAGGGAAATGCATGAGCGATCTGCTAAAAGGCCAACTTGTCCGCCTCTCTTTTGACAACACCGATGAGGTGATTCAGACGTGGGCAAAATGGGATGCAGACACCGAGTTCAAGCGCTTGCTCGATGACGAGCCACCGCGCCTGTTGTCGCCGGCGCAACTGCGCAAGGAGATCGATGAGGAAACACGCAACGACAAGGAATTTCTCTTCGCTGTGCGGCTGCTGGATGGAGAAATAAAGATTGGCTTTACCGCGCTGTGGGTGAATTGGTCGCAACGCGATGCGTTTGTTGCCATCGGCATCGGCGAGCGCGATTATTGGGGCAAGGGCTATGGCACCGACGCGATGCGCCTGACGCTGCGTTATGCTTTTGACGAATTAGATCTGCATCGCGTCACGCTCACTGTGTGGAGTGTGAACGAGCGCGCGATTCGGTCTTACGAGAAAGCCGGCTTTCGGCGCGAGGGTGTGCAGCGCGAGACGATGCAGCGCGAAGGTCGGCGCGTCGATACTGTGGTGATGGGTGTGTCGAGGGATGAGTTCAGAATTTTGAGTGCTGAGTCGGAAATATGACTCAGCACTCAGCACTCGCCACTCAGCATTACTCCAGCACGCCGGTGCGGATGGCTTCCTTCACCTCGGCGATGGCTTTTGTGACTTGAATGCCGCGCGGGCAGGCCTCGGTGCAGTTGTAGATCGTGCGGCAGCGCCACACTCCATCCGGATCGCTCATCACTTCAAGCCGCTCATGCGCCGCGTGGTCGCGGGAGTCGAAGATGAAGCGGTGTGCCTGCACGATGGCCGCCGGCCCCACATACTCGCCGCGCGCCCAGAACGACGGGCAACTCGTGGTGCAGGCTGCGCACAAAATGCACTTCGTCGTATCGTCATAGCGTTCGCGGTCGGCCGGCGATTGCAGCCGCTCGCGGCCATCCGCCGGCGGCGGATCGTTGTTCACCAGGAACGGTAGCACTGCGCGATAGTGCGCGAAGAACGGCTCCATGTCGACGATCAGGTCTTTCTGCACTGGCAAACCGAGAATTGGCTCGACCGTGATGACGCCGCTCTGGGCCACATCTTTCACCAGCACCTTGCACGCCAGCATGTTTCGGCCATTGATGCGCATCGCATCGCTGCCGCATACGCCGTGCGCGCAACTGCGCCGCAGCGACAAGGTGCCGTCCTGTTCCCATTGCACTGTCTGCAACGCGTCCAGAACGCGGTCGGTTGGCTCGGCCACGACTTCGTATTCCTTCCAAT
The DNA here is from genome assembly GCA_964590135.1 of uncultured Anaerolineae bacterium. GTDB lineage: Bacteria > Chloroflexota > Anaerolineae > J036 > Brachytrichaceae > JBDHWI01. The sequence goes on from CAZPVX010000032.1 coordinate 8,438, forward strand.
AGGGCTTCTGGTCCGTCTCTGGGTTGAAGCGCTTGATCTTGAGTTGAATCTTCATGGAATTTCGGATCTCAGAGTTCGGGGTTCCGCGCGCTGAGTTCAGAGTCTTGAGTGAACATGCTTGATGCGATGCCTGGCTCGAAACTGAGAACTCGGGATTGAGAACTCGGAACTTTCAATTTAGTATTTCCTCTCCTGCGGCTGAATGCGCGTGATCCGCACCGGCTTGTCCTTGATTTCGATCTTGCCGTTTTTCCATGCCACCGAGTGCTTGAGGAAATTCACGTCATCTCGGTTGGGGAAGTCCTCGCGGTAATGGCCGCCGCGGCTCTCGGTGCGCCAGATCGCGCTGAACGCAGTCACTTCGGCCAGATCGAGTAGCGCGCCCAACTCCCATGCCTCCATCAGATCGGTATTCCACTTCAAACCCTTGTCTTCCACGCGGACATGGGCGTAGCGGGCTTGCAACTCCTTGATCTTGTCGATGGCTTCTTCGAGGCCGGCGCCGGTGCGATACACGCCCACCTTGTCATCCATCATCGTTTGCATTTCCTTGCGGATGGCGCCCGGGCGCTCGGCGCCGTTGTTGTTGCGCAGCTTTTCAACCGAATCCTCGCCGGCCTTGTGCGCGTTGTCTTTGTTCACCGCGCGGAAGGAAGCCTGCTTCGCATATTCCGCCATGCGGATGCCGCCGCGCTTGCCAAACACAACCAGGTCGACGAGCGAGTTGGTGCCGAGCCGGTTTGCGCCATGCACGCTGACGCAGGCCACCTCGCCGGCGGCATACAGCCCTTCCACCACCGTGCCTTTCTCGTCGGATAGCACCTCGGTGTCGTTGTTCGTTGGAATGCCGCCCATCGCATAGTGCGCCGTCGGTTGAATCGGCACCAGCTCCTTGATGGGGTCGATGCCCTGATACACGCGGCTGAATTCGATGATGTCGGGCAGGCGCGTCTCCAGGTAATGCGCATCGACGCGCTTGGGGTTGCCGTCGGCCTCGAAATACTTGTTGATCTGTTCGGGGCGGAAATCCATGTAGACGTAATCCTTCCCGCCGATACCGCGCCCCTCGCGCACTTCCTTGTAGATGTAGCGCGAGCAGATGTCGCGCGGCGCAAGGTCCTTTAGCGTGGGCACGTAGCGCTCCATGAAGCGCTCGCCCTTGCCGTTGATGAACACGGCGCCTTCGCCACGCGCCGCCTCGCTTAGCAAAATGCCGAGCTTGTAGACGCCAGTGGGGTGGAACTGGAAGAACTCCATGTCTTGCAAGGGCAGGCCGCGCCGCAGAACGACCGCCGGCAAATCGCCGGTCAGCGAGTGCGCGTTGCTCGTCACCTTCCACATCTTGCCGAAGCCGCCCGTGGCGATCATGGTCGCCTTCGAATGGAAGATGTGCAACTCGCCGGTTGCCAGTTGCACCGCCACCACGCCATTGCACTTGCCGTTCTCGATCAACAGATCGACCACCTGAAATTCATCATAGAACTTGACGTTGTTCTTGATGCAGTTCTGGTAGAGCGTCTGCAGGATCATGTGGCCGGTGCGGTCGGCGGCATGGCACGCGCGCATCACGGCCTTCTTCGTGTCGTTGTTGGTGTGGCCGCCGAAGCGGCGCTGGCTGATCCGGCCATCCTCCAGCCGGTCGAATGGCAACCCCATGAGTTCCAGGTCGATCACGGCGTGAATCGCTTCCTTGCACATGATGTCGACCGCATCCTGATCGCACAGATAGTCGCCGCCCTTGATCGTGTCATAGGCGTGCCATTCCCACTTGTCCTCTTCGAGGTTGCCAAGCGCAGCGCTGATGCCGCCCTGGGCCGCGCCGGTATGCGAGCGGGTGGGGTAGAGCTTGCTGATGACGGCGGTGTTTACGCTTTTGCTGGCATACAGGGCCGCCATCAACCCCGCGCCACCCGCGCCCACCACGAGCGCGTCAAACTGATGGTACTGTGGCATTCAACTCCTCACGCATTTCACATTTCTGGTTGCATTTTTCAGATTTCCAATTTCCGCCCGTCAAACGCGCAGATGTGAAATCAGAAATGAGAAATCAAGAAATGACAAATCTTGCAAAGTCATCGGATTGACAATTGCTGTTGTATTGTAACGATAGGCGTAGTCGGCGCAACCGGATCAAAATATACTGCGTTCTTTTTTTGATTCGGATCGAACAAACTCAACTCAAGTGTGTACTCGCCGGCCGGCAGATCCGCCGGCAGCGCAACACGCACATCGCTCACCAGTAATTCGCTGGGCCGCCACGCCCAACCTTCCAGCGCCGGCGCGCCATCCATATCGAGCAACTGTCTGCCATCTGGCGCAATCAACTTGACGAACGGCGCGAAATACCACGAGGAGAACGGCTCGGCCGGCAGCGAATCGACGCGCCAAATGTGCGTCACGGTGATCACATCGCCGGCATTCGCCGCCGCTGGCAACCTTAAATCCAGCAGCGTCCAACCGATGTTTGTGGTCAGTTTGGCGTCGCCGAGTTCACTGGTCAGATCGCGCGCGCGCAACGCTTGCAGCGCTGTCGCTGGTTCACCCCCCAATGCCAGCGCCGTCGCATCGGCATTGCTGGGAATGGGGCCATCCACCTGAAAAAGACAGTTGCCACCGCGCGGGGCAACGCTCCACATCGTGGAGTTGCTCTTCATCTGGTAGCTGCCGGTGTGAATGAAGTCGATGTCGCCGAAAACACTCGCCAGCCACAAGCGCTCCTGCGGGTTGTTGATGGCGCTGCAATGCGCGCGCGCCCACTGTGTCATCTGCATCTGTTGCGCCAGCGGCAACCCATCGAGGCCGGTGTAGATGATCGGCTGACGCTGGGTTGCATCGATGTCGCCGGCGAAGTTCCACTGGTTTACGGCAACCGCGCCGGCCAGCAGCGCAATGCACGCTGTGGCAAAAGCGCGCCGAGCATGCATCGACACGCGCGCCAGCCAGCGCTGCATCGCGCCAAACGGCGCGCCGGCCAGCACATACGGCGCCGGCGATGTCAGCAAGATGTAGAACACATGCACCTTCCAATCGCGCATGACGAGATTGGCGACAAACAGTGTGCCGGCCACCGGCAACAGCAGCCACAGCAGCACCATGCGGCTGGTGATGGTCTGCTGCGCCGGCGCCGTTTTGCTGAAGGCCAGCCTTGCTGCCAGCATGAACCCAGCCAGCATCAACAGATCGATCACAGTTGCGCGCAGGTCGCTGACTGCATCGCGCTGCGCGAACGCCGGCGACCCCTTCAGCACAAACGTGTTCTCAAAATCACGCCCGCTGGCGATGCGAAAGGCGTGATTGATGGGATCGAGGTTGACGCCGCCGGCGCGCGTCTCCTCGTTGAATGCGTTGGGGTTGTTGATCACGCTGCTCACCGACGCGCGCGCGCTGATCGCCGCGCCGAGGTAGAGCAGCAGGCTCAGCGCGCACAGTGCGAGGCCGGCGATAAAAGGGCGAGCAAGTCGCCGGACACTCTTGAGGGATCCGCCGGCTGCAGCTGCGCATGCCTGCGCCAACAAGCCAAACGCGACGAGGTAGGTCTGCATGAACAGCGCCACACCGGCGAGGGCTGCGAACAGATGGCGCGGCTTGCGGTGTGCGGTGCCGTTAACCAGCAGCCAGAACGTGATCGCCGCCATGAATTCGATCGGCCCTTGCAGCCACGCGCCACGCGCCACCCAGGTTGCCCACAGGCTTGTGCCGGCCAGCACGCCTGCAACGATGCCGGCCCACGCGCCGAACAGGCGCCGCGCAATGGAATGCGCAATCACCGCGACTGCTGCGCCGAGCATGGCGTTCAGCGCGGTGGCGACAAACGCGCTTGGCTCGATGGCGGTGAGCAGCGCATAGAGATAGCTCGTGCCGGCGGGGTTGGGGAAGTTGATGCTGGCGACCAGGCTGACGGCCGGCAGTTGGTCGAGCCGGCCATGCGCAATCGCCTCGCGGATGGCCATCCCCAACCCGTGCGGATAGCCGCGGTCGAAGTTGTGGCGCACCCACTCCAGGCTTTGCAGATGAAAGGCAAACGCCAGCAGTGCAACAAAAAGGGCGGGCAGCCATTGCAGCGCCCGCCCGCGATTCACGCGACTCATTTTTGGCCGGATTTGCAGGACATCCTGGATTGGTGGTTAGCGCAATGCCACTTCAGCCACGCGCTGCGCGCCGACGGCAAGCGCGATGAGGCCGCTGACCGACACCAGCCCGATCAACACGACGGCCACACCCATCACCAGCTTGTAGAAGCCACTGCTGTGGCCGAAGTAATCGAACACCACGGTGCGCAGACCGTTCAGCCCGTGCAGCATGGCGAGGATGATGATGACGGCGTAATACAAGCGCCAGATCACCTGCTCGACGGTGACTGGATCACCGCTTGCGCCCCAGCGCAGCACGGTGCCGGCGAACGTGATCTGGTGCGTGCCGATGATGACATGTTGCATCCAGAAGTGCGAGAGCGCCAGGAAGACGAGCAGCAAACCGCTCCAGCGCATGAACATCCAGGCAAAGCGCTCGAAGCGGTTGCGCGCTTGTGGGATGGGTTTGACGGTGCGCACTGTGCGCCCGGGAGTTGCAGTTGAGGTTGTCATGGTTCAGAGGCCATTCGCGGCAAAATGACTGAACGACTTATAGGCCATGATGATGATCGTCGGCGCGAGCAGCACGAGGATGATGATGATGGCCCAGCGCGTGGCGACATGCTGCTTGTCCCACAGGTGCGGGCGCATATCGAGGATGGCGACGCGCGTGCCGTTCACTGCGTGGAAGATCAGGCAGGCTGCTAATATCAATTCCAGCACTGAAAACAAAGGCGTCTTGTAGATATCCAGGATCGTTCCGTGCAGTTGAGGGTTGAACGTGGCCATGCTCTCGCCGGGGACGTGCAGCACCAGAAAGAACAACACGCCCAGCCCACTGATGCGGTGCAGCACCCACATGACTTGATTGGTGCGGCCTTTGTAGTGCAGTCCATCGCGGACTGTTGTGATAAGTGGATTGAACATTCGACGGTCTCCTTTTGCAGGTGACGAGTATATGCCAGTGCGCATGACTTGCACAATGGCCGGATCGCAGCTTGTCGATCGGCATATCTTTCAAGCGCGTCGTGTCACTTGTCCAACTCGATCTCGCCCAGATCAACCAGGTCATCCGGCGTGCCGGCGTGGAAGCGCTGTCCGTCTGCTGCGTAGAAGCCGGTTACGGCGCGCAGCGGGCCGGCGGCATCCTGTGGAATGGTGACCTTGAATTGCTCGCGCACGCATTCGCCGGCGTCCCACAGATTCGTCGGGTAATCCCCCTGTTGTGGCACATGGTCGTCTTGCGCGATGGGTTTCCCCGCGGCGTCAAGCACATGCACGAAGGCGGTGCCGGCGATGCCATTCGGCTGCACCATCTCGTAGGTCAGGGTTGCGGTCAACGCCTCGCCGGCGGTCGCCTGTGCCGGCAGCTTCACATCGCGCAGCCAGATGCCATCGAACGACGCAAGCGGCGGCTGCCAGAACACCGCCATCAGCGGCGCTTCGGGAATCTTGAAGCGGCCGAGGATGGGTGCGACCACGCGGCCAGAGGCGTCGCGCGCGGGCAGGGACGCTGTCGCGCTGATGAGTCCCGTGTCGCTTATCGGCGCGAAGGGAAACACCGCAATGCTGACCCTGCCGAGCGCCGGCAGGCTGGCGCACGGCTTTTCGAGCAGGATGTCGTATTCGTCGCGGAAGGCATCGCCGGCCTGCCAGTTGGTCGAAGGGAAATTGCCGCGATTGGGAAACACGTTCATCGTGCCAAGCACTTCATTGTCGCGACCCAGCACGCTGATGCCGAACACGTATTGCTGATCGGTGGGTTTGAGCGCGCGCCAGTCCAGTGTCACGCGCGCGTATTGCCGCATCCCTTCGCGGTCGGGTAGCAACTCGGCGCGCGCGTCCAGGCTGGTCACCTGCGCCAACTTGTCGAAGGTGAGCAGCGCCGGCGCATCATCCTGCGCGATGAGATTCGGCGCATAGCGCGGCAATATGAACAGGAACGGAACGAGCAGCGCGAAGAGCGCGAACACAGCGGGCGCGATGCGTGATATGCGATCCGTTCTGCGCTCTGCATGCCGCGTTTTGTTTCCTGTGCTGAACGACGCCCAGCCATATCCGAGCAAGCCGGCATAGGCCGTGAGCGCCGGCATCAGGTAGCGCCCGGGCATCAGCATCGGATCTTGAAAAAAGATCGCGCGATACAGCGGCAGCGCCATCATCATCACACCCATCATCAGCAGCAGCGTGAGCGCGGTGCGCAATTCGCGGTGCGCGCGCCGCCATCCGACGACACAGCCGATCATGCCAGCCAGTGTGAACAGCGCGAACAGCGCGTATGCCCATTCCGCCATGCCAACGTTGCCCCAGCCAAACTTGCCCCAGAAGGTGCGAAAGGTGTTGGCGAACAGTTGCGGCAGCCACGCATCGCGGATTGAGACGAACAGCCCCTCGCCAATCACGCTGGTCGGCGCAGTGATGAGCGGGTTGTTCGGGTTGCGGTCGAGCAGCAGCCGGCCATAGCGCACCCACGTGTACATCACATACGGCGCGGCGACGACAACGAATGCGCCAAATGCCAAAGCGCCATTCAACAGCAGCTGTCGCAGCGACCAGCGCCCTCGCCAGGCAATAAACGCCAGTGCCAGCGCCGCAAAGGGAACCAACACCAGCGCGTTGTTCTTCGCCAGAAATGCAATGCCGAGCGACATGCCAAGCGCCACAAACGCCCGATGTTTGAGAGTTGTCGCGTGGGAGATTGACAGCAGGAAAAAACAGACCATCGCGCCGGCCAGCGCCACCATCGCGTCGTTGTTCACCATCGCGCCCATGAAGATGAACTGCGGGTTGAACGCGGCGATGGCAGTTGTCAGCACCGCAGCCGTTGCATTGCGTCCGAACATCACATTCGCGCTCAGCCCGATCAACAGCACCGTTGCGGCGGTCAGCAGCGCCGACACTGCGCGCGCTGCATGAAGCGCCAATACCGTGCCGTGCCAGGGAAAAACTTCCTCTGGCTGGCGCAGCATCACGCGGAAGCCGCGCCGATTTGTGCCGTCCAATGCCCAGGGATTCAACTGCGGTTGCAGCGCGTCACTGCGATCGATCCAGAAGGTCAGCCCTGATGCGATGAGGTAATACAGCGGCGGCTGGTGGGATTGATCGAAGAGGTTTTGCTCTGCGCCGCGCGCGTCGGGCAGGCTGCCTGATGCGACAAGATGATTGATGAAGCCAAAGTGACCGGTTTCATCGTGCGCTTCCCACGGCGGGATGAGCGCGCCATACAGCAAGGCCAGCGCCAGATGCGCCACAAGGATGATCCATTGGATGCGGCTGGGGCGGCTGACCGGCAACGCGACGGACGCCATTTGCGCGACATTATCGCCGGCTGCGCGGGCGGGTGAGGTGCGTTGCGCCATTGAAATGTGTGCAATTACTGCACGTTGATTGCGCCAAGCATAAATGCGTCGTCAGTCACGCGCTGGCCATGTGTATCGGTCGTTTCCAGCCGCGCGCCGGTCTGTGGATCATAGAAGCCGATCAGCACACGGTAATCGCCGGCCTTCAGATCTGCCGGCAGATCGATGTGCCGCACTTCGGTGAAGCGCGTTGCGCCCCAGCGGCTGGATGGGTATTCACCATTCAGCAAAGGCCCGTCGCTCTGCGCCACTGGTTTGCCGCCGGCGTCGATCACATGCACAAACAGCGTGTAATCTACGCTTGCCGGCAAGTTGCTGCGCCAGTGCAGCGTGATGGTCAACGGCTGGCCGGCCTGCGCTTCGCCCAAGGCATGCTGCTCCAGCGCGATCAATCCGCCAAAGTGCGCCTCGGCCTCGGCCTGCGCGCTTGGCGCTGTGGCGGCTGGCAACAGCGTGCTGCCCGCGTAGAGGGGTGCGCCGGCGTTGCCGCTGGCATCGACGCTCTCAGCAATCTCTCCAGAGCCGGCATTGTAGAGATTGAACTGCGCCCGCAGTTGCGCCGGCGCGAGTGCGTCTTCCGGCACGATAAATTCCACTGTGTCCTGCCACATCTCACCGATTTGCCACTGGCTGCTGGGCAACAGGCCGTTGCCGGTGAAGGTGTCGAAGCGCGCCAATGGCGCTGCGTCGCGGCCATACAAATTCACCACCAGTGAGTGGTTGAATTGCGGCACGCGCAGCGCGCGCAGGATCACACTCACGCGCACCTTGTCGCCCGGCTGCACCTGCTGCGGTTCCATCTTCCAGGCCAGCACTTCGACCCACGGTTTCAGGGTCTGATGAATGGGCATGAAGCCGGCGGGGATGGCAGACACGCGCGGCGGTGTGTAGGCCGCTTGCACGATCCCAATGGGCGCATAGATGGCGAGCGCCATCAGAGCGAGCGCCGGCGCGATGATGATTGCCGGTGCAACTGCGCGCAGGGGTGTCCTCGCAACCAGCGCGCGCCAGGTGTCCAACCCCAGCGCCATCAGCAGCGAGATGCCGGCGATGCACGGGAAGAGCAGCCGGCCTTCTGAGCCGGTCGTCATCATCGTCCAGCGTGCCAGCGCAATCACGGTCAGCGCGATATGCAGCGCCAGCAGCGCGTAGGCTGCCTTGCGCCTCGCCGGCAGGTTGCGCCAGTTTGTGTAGACGCGCGTTACAAGGCCGGCAGCGCAGATCAGCAACAGCGCATCCCACAGCAGGTAAACGACATCCGGCGCTGGCACGTTGAAGTGGCCGAACAGCGCGAGATACGACATGCGCAAGCCCTGAAATTCACCGATGAGGTTGCTTGCGCCGGCGTGCCGCGCGCCGGCGATCATCGCCATCATGCTTGTGCCGGTCGGGTCGCCATACAGCGCGATGTTGCGCGCAACCCACCAGCCGGCGATCAGCATGATCGGCAGCATGACGCATGCCCACTGCGCGAGCAATTGCCCCCATCGTCGTTGTGGCCAGGCAGAAACCAGCGCGGCCAGCAGCGCGATGGGGATGAGCGTGAGGCCGCTCACTTTGGTCAGTGCAGCGAGGCCGATGATGACGCCGGTGAGCAGTGCGACCCGCCATGTTGCCCCGCGCAGCACCCACCAAGCGATCAGCCACAGCGCAACGCTGCTCAACGCGATCACCAGCGCGTCGTTGCTCACGGCGGTCATCACACTGGCAAACATGGGGTTGAAGGCAGTCAGCGCCGAGGCAAGTGCGGCGATGCTGCGACGCTGCGCCAGCAGCATCGCAATGCCCCAGACAGCCAGCAGGGTGACGACGCCGGCCGCGATACCCATCAGCCGCAACACGAATGCCGCCAGCGTGGTGTTGCGATAGGCAAAGGCGCGTTTCTCCGGCGTGATCACCAGCACATTCTTGTTGTTCGGCGCGTAGGCCGAATATTGCGGCGATTGGTTGGGCTGGCTTTGTGCGGCGTAGTCGCTGGTGTCGAACAGGCGCAGTGGCAGCGAGGCCAGCGCGTAATACAGCGGCGATTGACTGCCGATCTGCTGCCAGGGCGTGCCGGCGCCGGCCTGCTGCACCGGCAGCGCGCCGCCCTGCGCCAGATGCTGCGCGAAGGCGAAGTGCCGCCACTCGTCGTTCTTCTCAAAGATCGGCGTGGCGAAGGCAGAGGCAAATGCGAGCAGCACGAAGCCGACAAGGATGAGGCCGCGCAAGTGCGCTGCAAGCCAATTGCCGGCGTCGATCAGTCTGCGATGGCACATCGGTCGCGCGATTATCGCAGCCCATCACGGGCAGGGCTGCGAGGAAGACGCCGGCAGCATGAGCGAGATGGCATCGCCGGCGAGGCGCTGGCCGGCAGCATCCGTTGCCGGCAGGCGCTGGCCGTCCGTGTAGTCATACACGCCCAGCAGCAGGGTCGCATTTTGCGTCGCGGCGTTGGGTGGCAGCGCGATCAGCCGGCGGTCGATTACGTCTGCATCGGCGCGCAACTGCGTGAAGCCCAGCAATCCGCCCACCGGCCCGCCATCCGCCTGCCCCAGCTTGTTGCCGTTCGCATCCAGCGCTTGCGCAAACATCGACATCGTTGGCGCAATGCTTTCTGCGCCGGCCTTGCGCCAGCGCGATTCGATGCTGTAGCCGTCGCGGCATGCGATGGTGACGACATCGCGCACCTGCAAGCCATCTGCGAAGATCGCCATTGGCGCGCTGGTGGATGGCGCGCTTACGCCGCCGATCCAGCGCGTGATGAGTTGCTCGCCGCTGTTCGTCGTTTGCAGCACCACGCCGGCGCGTTGGATTGCCTGCGCCAGCGCGTCGCCGCTGAGCGGCTCGCCGAATGCGCCGTACAGCAGCGGGGTGGGTTGAAATGGCTGTTCCAACTGCGCCAGCGCCACTGTGCGCGAGAGGCCGGTGTTTGCAACGATCAAATCATCGCCGCGCACATAGGGCGCCAGCACGATTGCGCCCTCGCGCCCGAGCGGGAATTGCTTATTGGCGTAGGCTGCCCATTCCGGCGGACTGAGCATGAGGATGTGCGCCGCCGGCGGCGCAGCCTGCGCTGCAGCCACCAGTGCGCGCACCGGCTCATGCGCCACTTCGAGCAGGCGCAATTGGTCGCGCGCATGAAAGAAGCTGGCGAGGGCGATGCCCGCGCCGAGCAGCACATTGATGACGCCCGGCGCGGTGACCAGCGCGGCCAGCACGATGGCGATGCCAGTCGAGGCGACGTAGAACACACGCGGCGCATTTTCGATGTAGCTGGTGGCAAGCCGCAGCACCGGCAACGCTGCGCCCGAGGCGAACATCAGCAGCCCCAGCACAAGCGCGACGCGTGAATTGTGTTTGGCCGCAATCCATGCGCACAAGCCGAGCAGGATTGCAGCGGCGATCACCACCTGCAACTCCGGCGGGATGACGTTGCCGCCGGTGGCATGGATGAAGAAGGCAAGCGGATAGGCCAGGGTTTGCATTGCGAACAAGGCGCGCTGCGCAGCGTCGGCCAGCGTGAATTGAAATTCCGGCGCATCGCCCTTGGGGATGAGCAGATACAGCAGTGCATAGCCAGCGCACAGACCGGCGACCCACACGAAGCGCCACGACTGCCGTGTCCACGCGCGCGCCTGCATGGCTGCAACTACTTCGAGGGAAAGGCAAAAGCCGGCGATGCTGAGCGCAACCTCATTCGATAAGAGCGCCAGCAGCGCAAACACGCCGAATAGCGCGATATGCCTGGCGCGGTGCGGGGCGCTGCGCTGAAGCGCAACATATTGCAGCAGTGCGAGTTGCATGAAGAGCAGCGCGCTGAGGTGATTCAAGCCTGCCGGCAGCGCCACTGTCTGCACCGCAAAGGGATTGATGGCGAAAATCACGCCGGCAGCAAACGCAATCACGCGCTGCGCGTCGCCCAGTGCGCTGCGCGTCAGGTGAATGAGCAGCAGCGCGTTGGCGATATGAAAGCTGATGCCGGCGACATGCTGCGCCAGCGCGCCCTGCGCGCCAAACAGCGCGCCGATCTTGTAATACAGCAGATACAGCGGCCGGTAATAGCCGAAGTTTTGGGTGCGCGTGAACAGATCAAGCCAGGTGAAATCACGCACCAGCCGCATGCCCCACGCATCGTCGAAGGAGACGGGCAGCGCGAGGCTGGGCCAATAGATTGCGACGACGAGCAGCGCGATGAGGCCGGCGACAACCCATGACGCGGCGCGCGGATTTTTGAATGCTTGCGGGTTCATGGCACAGGACAGGCTCCGGATGTAATTGGCACGATTACCTCGCCGGCCGGCCAATCTTGCGCGCCGGCAGCGTCGAAGCGCTTGCCGCTGGCGCGGTCGTAGATGCCGAGCCGCACCTCGACTATGTCTTGCGCAGAAACGCCATCGGGCAGGCGAATCTCGCGCCGTTCCTGCGCGCGCGTCTGGGCGGGGATCAGTTCCAGCGGGATGTAGCCGCCGATGGGATCGCGGTCTGCGACAGCCGCCTGCTGGTCACTGCGGTTGTAGAGGTGGACGAATACGCCGGCGGGCTGCGTGATGCCATGCGCGTTTGCCCACGTCAGATCGAGATAGATGAGTGGGCTGCACGCAAAGGCATGGGCATTTTCGAGTGTGATGCTCGCGTCGCCACTGGTGAATTGCGCCAGCGCGTCGGGTGTCGTGTCGCCGGCGCGCGCCAGCTTGCCGATGGGCGTCAGCCGGAAGCCTGGCGCATCGTAGTCAAAGCGATAGATCAGGTTGGCATCGAGGATGGCTGCGCGCAATGCGGCGTCATCGACCGGCTCGCCAAAGATGGCGTAGTTGAAGCGCCCGCCACGCGTGAACTGTTGGTCTGGCTCGCCAAACTCGGTCTCGCGGTTGGTGATTGACGCAGTGTGCAGCACGTTGCGCGTTTCGCGCACGATGCCGCTGACCGCACCCGGCCAGGCCCACATGGGGAAGTCCTCGCCGGCGCGCACGCCATATTCCCAGATCGGCATGCCCTCTCGCCCCAGCACAAACGCCGGTTGCGCAGCCATGTTGGTGAACGATGAGTTGATGATCAGCACGCGGGCATCAGGCGCCGATTGTCGCAAGTCTGCATCGATCTGCCGCAGCGCCGGCGTCAACCGCGCCGTCTCATCCAGGCGCGCATCGATGAAGCCGCTGAATCGCGCCAACGTCAGCAGGAAGGCGCCGGCCATTGCAATGCGAAGCCAGCGCGACAGGCTCTGCAGCGTGAGCAGCGCGCCGAGCGCCGCGCCCCACAACATGGCCGCGCCGATGGATGCCGCATACATCGCGCGCGGCGCGGCTGCCACATAGCCGTCACTCTGGATGGCAGAGGGGATCACAGCGATGAGCCACCACATCAAGCCGGCCAGAGCCACCGGCGCATAGCCGCTGTGTCGGGACAGCCGCGCAGTGAAGAGCAAAATGGCAGCGATGATGAGCATGCCGGCGAGCAACGCCAGATACACCGCCGGCGGCTGCAACCCCGCAAAGAGGCTGCGTGTCCAGATCAGCGCCGGCGCGGTGACGCCCTGCGTTTGCGCTGCGAGATTGCCGGCGACGCCGGCCCACGACGACGCGAATTGCGTGGCTTCTCCGCTGGTCCACTTGGTCGTCAGCGCGAAGCGATAGTAGAACGGGTAAACCAGGCCGATGGCGCACGGCGCGAGGCGCTGCCACCGGACAGGCTGCTTCATCACCCGCCAGCCGATCATCTCGATGAGGGCGATCAAGCCGGCGTAGGTGAAGCCGGCTTCGTGGCTGAGACAGGCCAGCAGCAACAGGCCGCAACTTGCCGCGATCCATCGCCCGGCATGGCGGGCAGGGTTGCGCGCAGTGAGATAGGCATGCACGCTGAGCAGGCCGAACAGCGCGCTGAGCGGATGCACCAGCGCGGATGACCACAGCACGGCTTCATACGAGAAGGGAAACAGGCCAAAGAGCAGCGCGCCCATTGCCGGCGCCCATCCAACCCGCCGCCTGAACGTTGCGCCCAGCCGCAAGATCAACATGCCGACCAAGGCGGTATTGAGCGTGTGCGCGAACACGTTCCACAGGTGCAGGATCGGCGCATCGAACCAGCCGAACAGGTCGCGCGTGAGCAGCCACGGCACATAGCTGATCGGGCGGTGATGGCCGTCGCCGAAGGGGCGATTCTCGAAGATGGTGATCAGGCTGCGATTGTTGATCGCCGGCATCAGCACCGCGTCGTCGTGAAAGGGCATCAGCCGCACCGCCGGCGCATACAGCGCAAAGGTGAGCAGCACGATGACGGCCAGCAGCGGGCGATCCAACGACTTCAATGGGCGCATTCCTGAAGGATGGATCATATACTAAGCCGCTTGTCCAATTCCAGGAGATTCGCCCTTCGCAGTGAGCGCGCGCTGGTGTTGCTCATCTTGCTCGCGGCGCTCGCCATTCGCAGCTTCGACCTCGCCGGCCAGAGCCTGTGGTACGACGAAGGCTACACGGTCATGTTTGCGCAGCGCGGGTGGGGCGAGATGATCGCTGGCGCGGCGCAACGCGAACTGAACACGCCACTGCACTACCTCTTGTTGCATGCGTGGATGGCATTCGCCGGCGCGAGCGAGTTCGCGGTGCGCGTGCTGTCGGTCTTCGCCGGCGTCGTCACGGTGGCGCTGGTCGTTCGCCTGGCGCGCGCAGCCGGTCGGCCGGCGCTGCTGCCGGCGCTGCTGGTCGCGCTCTCGCCAGTGTGCGTGTTGATGTCGCGCGAAGTGCGCATGTATGCGCTGGCGGCGTGCCTGTGCGCTGCCTCAGTTCTGTGCTTTGTGCTGGCTGCGCAGCGCGGCACGCGAGCGCGCTGGCTGGCGTGGGCGCTCATCTCCATCACTGCCTTTGCCTCGCACGTGCTGGCGGCGTTCGTTATTGGCGGGGCGCTGCTGGTGATGGGATACCGCTGGCTGCGCGAGAGGCGCATCCAGTCAGATGCAGCGCTTGCGGCGGCGCTCACGCTGCTGGCGATCCTTGCGTTTGCGGCGCTGGTGCTGTTGAACATCGGTCAAACCTACGGCACGACCTACACGGGCCGGCTGGATCTCATCGAGACACTCGGGCAAAGTTTTGCTTCTCAGCTGTTGCCGCGCCTGCAGCCGGCAGAGTGGGTGTTGCCGGCGGCGCTGGTCGCATTCGCGCTGACGATCGTCACCGGCGTCGCGGCGCGGCAGCAGGCAACCCCAGTTGCCATCTGGCGCATCACTGCGTTCAGTATCGTCGCCATCGCGCTCTTCTGCGTCGCCATTGGCAAATTCTCGTCGCGCTATCCAGCCATCATTGCGCCGCTGTTTCTGGCAAGTGTCGGGATGGCACTCGCTCCGGCGGCGATCCGCAACAACGCGATGAAGCAATTCGCGCGCGTCGCCTTTGCCGGCGTCGCGGCGCTGTTCGGCTTTGGGCTGTTGCAGTTGCATGTCAGTCCGCTCTATGCCAACGAGGATTTTCGTGGCGCCGCGGCCTACATCAAGGCCAACCGCCAGCCGGATGAACCGGCGCTGCTGGTGTCGGGCCACTTCGCGCCGGTCTTCGCCTATTACTTCGGCAATGATGGCTGGGTTGCGCTGCCGGATGATCCTGTGCTGAACGTGAACAACATGCTGCACTACGACAGTGCCGTGCCGGCGATGAACGCTGCCCTGCAGGGCAAGGCCGGCGCGTGGCTGCTGTTGTGGCAGGATGATGTGATCGATCCGACCGGCATCGTGCCGGCGCTGCTGCGGCGGCAGTCCGAGGCGCTGATGCCGGCGCTCGACAGCGTAGATTTTCACAATTTGCGCCTGCAGCGCTATCGCTTTTTCCAGCCTTTTGCGCCGTTGCCCGCGCCTCTGCCAGCGATGGCGTCCAGCATCGAGCCGGCGGGTCGGCAGGTGGGGCTAAGCGGGCTAGGCTGCCGCCAGCCAGGCATGACGCGGGCCGGCGATGGCTGGCTGGAAGTGCATTGCTTCTGGCAGATCAAACCCTTTGTGCCGCTGTCGGTCTACACCCAGGTGTCGCTGCGCCTGACCGACGCAAATGGCAGACAGGTGCTGCAATCCGACCAGCCCATCGCGCCGCGCGGTCTGCCGTATGTGCCGTTTGAGCAACCGATCCTGGGGCTGTATTTCATCGCGTTGCCGCAGGAACTGCCAGCCGGCGATTACACTTTGCGCGCCATCCCGTATGACGACGCCGGCGAGATCGCGCCGCAGATCGTGACGCCGGTTCGCGTCGCTTTGAGGTAAGGTAGCCCCGCATGACATCCCGCCGTGAACTCTGGCTCATCGCGTTGCTCACGCTGATCGCATTTGCCTTGCGCATGGCCGATCTCACCGCGCGCAGCCTGTGGCTGGATGAGAGTTTCACGCTGCTGCGCATCAACGGCACGTGGGCCGAGATGTTCGCCAACACGGTCTGGCGGCAGGGCATCCTCACCACCGACTTGAACCCGCCGCTGTACTTCGCGCTGCTGAAGGCGTGGGCAAGCCTCGCCGGCTTGAGCGAGTTCGCGCTGAAGTCGTTTTCGGCGTTCTGGGCGGTCATCGTTGTGCCGCTCACGTTTGCGCTGGCGCGCAGCCTGTTTGGCCGGCGCGCGGCGATGCTTGCGGCCATCCTCGCGCTGTTGTGTCCGGCCTATCAGTGGTATGCCGCCGAGCTGCGCATGTACACCATGATGGCCACGCTCGGCGCGCTCAGCGCGCTGCTGGTTTTCCGCGCTGCAAAGGGGCAGCGCGGCGCGCTCGCCGGCTGGCTCGTGGTCACGGCGCTGGCGCTGTTCACGCATTTCTCGTTCATCAGTCTGGCGCTGGCGCAGGCCGTGATTCTGTTGATGGCGCTGCTGCCAAAGCTGCGCGCCATGATGCGCCGACGCGCCTTCTGGTTCGGCCTGGCGCTCGTTGGCGCCGGCGTCATCGGCGTCGCCATCCTCGGCAACGCCACGCTTCAGCGCGGCGTTCAACTGGCACAGCTTGCCCTCGGCAACCCCAGCGGGCGCGGCACGCCGGCGCTCGGCTTCGTGAACGAGATCATCGGCGCGACCGTGTTCGGCATGAACGCCGGCGACCCAACCGGCGGCTGGTTGAACGCGCTGTTCGCCTCGCTGGCGGTGATGGGCGTCGCGTTGCCGCTGAGCAGGCGATTTTTGCCGGCGCGCATCGGGCTTGCCGTCATCGTCATGCTGCCGGTCGCGTTCTGGCTGGTGCTGTCGCTGCTGCTCGAAAATCAGGCCAGCTTTCGCTATGTCATTTTCATCGTGCCGGCGCTGCATGGCTTGATGGCGCACGGCGTGGTTGCGCTGGCCGGCGCGCTGAGGCCGGCGCGCTGGCCGCGCATGGTGGTGGCCGGCCTCGCGCTTGTCGCGCTGTTGATCGCCTCGTTGCATGGTCTCGCCTACGCCTTCACCCGCACGCCCACTTTTCAGGACGACTGGCGCGCCTTCGGCGATTACCTGCGCCAGCATTGGCGCGCCGGCGATGCGCTGGTGATCAACCTCAACACGCCCGAAGCGGTGATGCCGTATGTGATCGGCGATGCGCCGCTGCCGGTCATCCCGATCCGCGACTGGATCGAGAAGCCGGTTGATTTGCAAAAGGAGATCGCGCGATTTTCGCGCATCTGGTATGCCAACATCGGCGGCGACGGCGGTTACCCGAATGCGCCGGCGCAGAACGTGCTTTCGCCATATCTGTTGAAAGATCGGATCGCCTTCCCCGCGCGCACCACGGCCATCGAGCTGCTGCAATACGACATTCACCCGCAGGTGCTGGCGGCTTTGCCGGCCGCTGCGACGGCGGCAGGCGCTGCGCCGGCGGACGGCACGGCCATCGCCGGCTTCGCCTTCGCGCCCGGCAACCCCCACAACCGCAACGCCAACTTCACGCTCTCGCTGTTCTGGCGGCGCGGCGATGAAGACCTGGACAACCGCGCGGTGACGCTGCGGTTGACGCATGCCGGCGAGGTGTGGCTGGATTGGACGTTTGACGCGGCGCTCGGCGCGCATCCCGAAGCGTGGACGAAAGGCGCGCTGTATCGCATGGATTACCTCATCCCCGTGCCGCCCGGCTTGCCAGCGGTGGGCTATGAGCTGGAGTTGCTCTCGCGCGCCGGCGACAAGGGTGACGTGGTGCAGCGCGTCGCACAAGCCTTGCCGCAAGGCGCGCTGGCGTGCTGCGTGCGCATCGCGCAGGCCAACACGAGCGACGTGTGGCGCGCCGGCGACGTGACGCTGGTGATCGCTGAATTTGCCGGCGCGATCAAGCCCGGCCAGGCGCTGCCGGTTGCGCTGACGTGGCGCGCAAAGCAAAACGACACCGCCGGCTGGCAAACCGAGTTGCGCGTGGAGGGCTTGCTTGGCGGCGCGATGGCGAGCACCATGCGCGACGCCGGCCTTGCGGAGTTTCCGCCGCCGCAATGGCCGGCGAACGAGCTGGTGCGCGATCAATATGCTTTGCAAATCCCCTACCGCGCCGCGCCCGGCCTGTATCGCCTGTCGCTCTCGCGCTGGCGCAGTGGCGTCGCGGTCGATGACACCATGCTCGGCCTCATTCGCATCGAAGACTACCCGCGCATGCCGGCGACGACGAACCCGCAGCACGCCATCAACGGCAAGGTCGGCGAGATTGCATTGCTCGGCTACAGCGTGAATGGCAATTTTGCGCGTGGGGTGACGACGGATGTGCTCACGCATTGGCGCGCCGATGCGACGCCGCAACGCGACGGCGTGCTGTTCGTGCACGTGATCGGGCCGGATGGCAAGCTGGCTTCGCAGGACGACAACCCGCCGCTCGTTGATGGCAGTCCGCGCAGCACGCTCACCTTCCGCGCCGGCGACGGCATCGACCAACGGCATCGCATCGACCTCAAGCCCGATCTGCCCGCCGGCGAATACACGCTCTACGCCGGCATCTACGACCGCAAGGGTGGGGCAAGGTGGCCGGCGCAGCAGGATGGCGCGCCGGCGGTGAATGACCTCGTCAAGCTGGGGACGTTCATGTTGCCGTGATGCTATTGGATCGTCGTCGTAGGGGCGACCGATTCGGCCGCCCCTACGACGCGGTTGTCACATGGGCGCAATTGCCCGATTGCAAATACACTTGCCGGCAAGGGGGCCGTCATGGCGCGCAAAGAAGACAACAAAAAAATCGATGTCAAAGCCGCAGTCGAAAAATTCAAGCAAACCCTGAGCCAGAAGCTGCCCGGCGCGACGAAGGCCGCGCTTGATCTGGGCATCGCCAGTTCGATCTTGGTGTCGGTCGGCGTGATCGCGCAGCAATCGCCCGACCAACTCACCGCGCTGGTGACGCTGCTCTCGCAGCTTGGGCTGAACTGGCTGGCGCAGATCGCGCTGGACATGCGCAACCAGGCTGGCCAGTGGCAGGGCGAGGATCTCAAGCGCGCGGTCCAGCAATACCAGCCCACCGTGGAATTGCAGTTGACTGACACAAAGCTGCGCGCATTCGTCGAGCAACTTGATCTGGCAACTGAATGGCTGAAGGCGCTGAACAGCAAAGACCTGCGCGAACAGTGGCTGAAGAATGCGGCGGAGAGTGGCTTGTTCTCGCCGGAAGCGCTGGAGCGCGCCGGCAACAGCGTCAGCCTGAAGATCGGCGGCGATGTGATCGACAGCGTCGTGGTGGCTGCCGGCGGCGACATCAACAACCTGACGATCCGGACCGGCGCTGGCAAGCGCGACCTCAAGCCATACCTTGCGCCCTACAAACATGACCTGATCGCGCGGCTGTCCCCGCTGGCGCTGGGCGGCGTGGTCGCCGGCGCGTCGCGCCAGACGCTGGAGCTGGCGCAGGTCTACACGCCGCTGCTTGTGACCGACGCGCTGGGATCAGTTGAGCCAGACCCCAGCGAGCCGGCTGCGAGACAAGCCACCTCGATCATCGCCGCGCTCAACACCTACCCCCGCGCGGTCATTCTCGGCGGCGCCGGCTCCGGCAAGTCCACCGTGCTGAACTACCTCGCGCTCGGCCTGTGCGGCGCGGTGCAGGACGAGGAATTTGCGAACGAGTGGACGCACCGCGGCTTGTTGCCCATCGTCGTGACGCTGCGGCGCTTTGGCCGGCATCTGCGCGATGCGCTGCGCGGGGATTCCAGCAAGCGCGACGATCCCTGTGCGGTGCTGATCGATTACGTGAAGAACCATAGGCAGGAGGGCATGCGCCGCGTCGCGCCGGAGCTGGCCGACGCCTTCAACGAGGTGCTGGGGCAGCGCGGCGCGGTCTGGCTGCTGGATGGGCTGGACGAAGTGCATGCCGGCTATCGCGAGCTTGTCCAGAAAGCGATCGAAGCGCTGGCCGCGCGCTATCCCAAATGCCGCTATGCCGTCACCTGCCGCACCTATTCGTATCGCGGTGACTTTCAGAAGCTGCACGCTCAATCATCGCCGCCGTTCCGTGAATTGCCCGTGCTGCCCTTTGAGGATGAACAGATTGAATTGTTTGTGCAGCGCTGGTATGACGAGGTGGGGCGCAAGCGCAACAAGCCCGATGCGCCGGAGCGCGCCGGCAAACTGATCGACGCCATCCGGCGCAAGGCGTATTTGCGGCGCATGGCCGCCAATCCGCTGCTGGTCTCGCTGATGGCCGACCTGCACAGCAGCGAAAACCGCGAATTGCCGGATGATCGCTGGGTGCTGCTGCGCGAGGCCATCGACCTGCTGATCTACCGCTGGCAGGCCAACAAGAGCGAGGCAGATGATGCGCCCGAAGACATCGGGAAGGAGCAGCGCATCCGCGCCGAGATCGAGCGCCAGGGCCACGACCGCTTGATCGAAGTGCTCAGCCGGCTTGCCTACGATGTCCACAAAGACAGCGACCTGCCCGATGGCGAGAGCACCGCCGATATCCCGGAATCCAAGCTCATGGCCGCCATTCGCGGCTTGATCGCGGGCTTCGATCTCGACGACCATGATCTGGCCGACTATCTGTGCGAGCGCGCCGGCCTGATCGTGGACGACGGCGGCGACCCGCGCGTGTATCGCTTCCCGCACCGCATCTTCCAGGAATACCTGGCGGCCTACGCCATGCGCAACAAGCCGGGCGAGGTGGCGAAACTGCTGGACGCCGACGAGGCGCGCTGGCGCGAGGTCTACGCGTTGATCGCGCTGATGAAGAGTGATGAGATGGGCACCTACGAATGCGTGCGGCGCATCTGCGCGGCGCAGCCCCAGCAAAGGGCAGATTGGCGGCGCGCGCTGCTCGCCGGCGAGATCTGGCGCGACAAGCGCGTGAGCGAGGAGACCAAGGCCGACGTGGAAGACGTGCGCGAGAGCATCGACCACGCGCGCGGGTGTTTGCGCCAGATGATGTCGCTGCGTGATGCGAGCCTGGCGACTGCGCCGGAGCGCGCCGAGGCCGCCAACCTGCTGGCGCGGCTCGGCATCGGCGACTTGCAGCCTGAAGCCACTGATGTAGATGCGATGCAATTCTGCTACGTGCCGCGCGGCCCGTTCATCCTGGGCAGCGATAAGGCCGTGGATGAGATGGCCTACGACGATGAGGTGTGGGGCAAACCACATGAGATTGGCTACGACTATCTCATCGGGCGCTTTCCGGTGACGAATGCGCAGTATCGCGCCTTTGTAGACGACAAGCACGCTTTTGCCGACGAAAGGCTTTGGCCCGAAGCCAAAGCTGCTGGCGTGTGGCGCGATGGAAGGGTATTTCGCTTTGGCTCAGAAACGGGCGCAACTGAACCCTATGATTTCGGCGAGCCATTCAACCTGCCCAATCACCCCGTCGTAGGCATCTGCTGGTATGAGGCGCTGGCCTTCGCGCGCTGGTTGAACCGGCGCTGGCGCGATCAGTTGCCAGCCGATTGGGAGGTGGGCTTGCCGGCTGAAACTGAGTGGGAGAAGGCTGCGCGCGGCGGGCTGCGCGTGCCGAAAACGCTGGTGCAGGTGACAGCAGGCAAGTTGGGGTCTGTATTCGATGTAGACTTCGCGGACAACCCAAACCCAGCACGACGCTATGCCTACGGTGAGTCGGCGCAAGACCAGTCGCCGGATGCCGAGCGCATGAACTATAGCCAGACCGGCATCGGCGCAACCAGCGCGGTGGGATGCTTCCCACAGGGCGGCTCGCCGTATGGCGCGGAAGACATGAACGGCAATGTGTGGGAGTGGACGCTGACGCGCTGGCAAGGCGGCTATGAGGATTACGACGAGGTCACACTGAATGAACCGGATACAAGCGATGGCGCCAGAGTTTTGCGCGGCGGCTCCTGTGCAGACGACGATTGGCTCGTGCGTTGCGCCTGCCGCGGCGACAGCCAGCCGAACCTCAGGGGCGGCGCCTACGGTTTTCGGGTGGTGGTGCGCTCCCATTCTTTGGTCTCTGGCCGCTGAATCTCTGGCCGCTGAACTCTGGACGATGGGGGTCTGGGGGCGAAGCCCCCAGCTAATTCTCCCCTCTCCCATGGGGAGAGGGGTTGGGGGTGAGGGGCGACGATGAACGAAAGTGAAATGCCCATCTTTAGTAAAACCTTCGACATGCTGACGTGGCTAATTCCTGCCGTGCAGCATTTCCCGCGCGCAAATCGGCATGACTTCACGCATCGCCTGTTGAGCGTGGCATTCGATCTACGCGACTTTTTGGAAGAGGCCAATTTGCGTCGCGGCGCTGCGCGCCTTGAACGTCTTGATCGCCCCCACCGTGTCGCCGCCCGCGAGCAGCGCCTGATGAAGCGCTTGCAAAGCTCAAGGTGTACATTCGGATGGCCAGTCGATGGGATTGGCTGAACAAAGGGCAATATCAGCACGTGGCATCCATGCTGTTTGAGATCGGCAAACTGCTGGGCGGCTGGCGAAAGGCAACAGCATCGGCGTAGGGATGCGCGTCATCCCTGCGAAATGCGGGGGCAGGCTCATGGGTTGCGCGGCGGCTCCTATGCAAACAACGATAGGAACGTGCGTTGCGCCTACCGCAACAACAACCAACCGAACAACAGGAACGACAACAACGGTTTTCGGGTGGTGGTGCGCTCACGCTCTTTTGAACGACGCCGGAAATTCAGCGCGTCGCGAGATGCGCTGCCGAGGCAAATAAAAAGAATGGCGGAGCCTGTTCCTGGCCGCGCTTACTCGATTTCTTCATCTGAAGGCAGAAATTGGGTGAGGGCGGGCAAACAACAACTGCCGCGACTCCTGGCCGCAAGGCTTGATGCGCGGCGCAGAGACCCTCAAGGTCTCACAGACATTGAGGGTCTTTGTCTTGTTTGATGAATTGTGCAGTTGGGACAACCTGTATCTGGCCTATCGTCTTGCCGCAAAAGGCAAGCGTAGTAGGGCGGCAGCCGCTGCATTTGAATATCGGCTGGAAGACAACTTGTTCGAGTTGCAGGACGAATTACAGTCACAAACCTACCATCCGGGACCTTATCGTTCATTTTATATTTTTGAACCTAAGCGCAGGCTGATCAGCGCAGCTCCATTCCGGGATCGAGTTGTCCATCATGCGCTGTGTAATCTGGTTGAGCCGATCTTTGAGCGCAGCTTCATCTATGACAGCTATGCCAACCGTGTTGGCAAAGGCACACATCGTGCGCTGGATCGTTGTCAGCAATTCGCACGGGAAGCACGGTACGTGCTGGCGTGCGACATCAAGCAATTCTTTCCTTCAATCGATCACATAGTCTTGCATGGCATTCTGTCAGAGAAGATTAAGGATGCACAAACAATGTGGTTGGTTGATTCCATTATCAGCAGTGGCATTGGTGTGCTGAGCGAGAGTTACGAGATGGAGTGGTTTCCAGGGGATGATTTGCTGGCAGCGTTGCGTCCACGCGGTTTGCCCATCGGCAATCTCACAAGCCAAATTTGGGCCAATTGCTATCTCAATCACTTCGATCACTTCGTGCAGCGCGAATTGGGCTGTACACGATACATTCGATACGTGGATGATTTTTTGTTGTTCGGTGATGAAAAGGACGTGTTATTTCGGTGGCTTTGGCAGATTGTTCAACGGCTCGCAGGACTGCGTTTGACAATACATGCCTCAGCACAAGCCAGGCCGGTCGAGGAAGGCATCTCATTTCTGGGCTTTCGTGTTTTTCGTGAACGCCGGCGTTTGAAGGTGCGGAAGGTGGTCCATTTTCGACGTTCCTTGAAGAAGCGTGTCAATGATTACGTGGCCGGGAAAATCACCCTCGAAACATTATCGTCTTCCATCCAAGGATGGGTCAATCATGCAAGCTATGCCAACACATCAGCATTGCGCGAATCAGTATTGAAAATAAAAATCCCCAAACGAGGATCATGAAGATATGAAGTCGAGAGGTATGACCGCCGGTCGCCCCTACCGTGCGGTGCGCCGGCTCACCACGAGCGCAGCGCACACGGCCAGCAGCGTAATCGCGCTGATGGCCGCGCCGGCGAGCAGCTCAACCGGGCGAAAGCTCAGCTCGACGACGCTCGCGCCGGCGGGGAGCGGCACGCCGAGCAGCGCGCCATCCACGACCAGCGGCGTCACCTCTGCGCCATTCACGCGCGCCACCCAGTTCCAGTGATACGCCTGACTGATGACCAGCAGCGCCGGCGCGCTTGCGTTTGCGGCGACCTTGATATAGCCGGCGGCCTTGCCCTCGATGGCCGCGCTTCCGTTCCCCCCTCCACCAAGAGGGGAGGGGCCAGGGGCGGGAGCAGATATGAACGCCGTCACGAACGGGTCGAAGCCCTCATTGCGCATGGCGTCATACATCGCATCGCCCTGCGCCACTTGCACATCCTTTGCGATCCACGCGCCATTGAATGATTTTGGCTCCCAATCCAGCCGGTAGGTGCTGGCTTCCTTGCCCTCAAACGAATCGCGCGCGAGCAACAGCCAGGGGATCTCTTTGCCTTCGGGTGTGGTCATCGCGCCGCGCCACGTCACCGCGTGCCGCACGTTCAGCAGCTTGACCATCGCCTCTTCCGGCGCGCGCTCCAGGAACGCCTTGTAATCGCGCAGGACGATGGGCGAGCCGCCGGCGACCTCGTTCAACCCGCGCACACATGCGCCATTCAACGGCAGGCCGAAGTGGTTGTAGACGCGCGTGAATTGCGCCGCATAGGTCGTGTCGCGCTGGATCGGCGCGCTCAGCGGGTTGGGCGGGAAGGGCTCCGCCGGCTTCTGCAACGCTGGCATGCGGTTTGCGCTGAACAGCTCGAAGACGAGCAGCGCGATTGCAGCGATGCCCCACAGCGCGCGCGGCGCGAAACGGCGCAGGTGTGGCAGGCCGGCGCGCCACGCGAACAGCGCCGCCGTGCCGAGCAGGCCAAGCGCCAGCAGCGCGAGCTTGTCGGCCGCGTCGCCCAGATTCGCTGCCGGCGCGGGCAGCGCGCGGCCGGCGATCAACGTCGCCAGCATTGCGGCAAACGCAATCATCGCCCACAGCGCGAGCGCCCGCGCCGCCCTGCGCAATTGCAGCCGCGCGCGCCGGCGCAGGGGTTGCAGCAGCGCGTTCATCCCATACGCCGACAGCGTGCCGACGCACAGCGCGATGACGACTGCGTGGCGCTCCTGGCTTTGGAACTGGCGATAGCCGGGCGCGGCGAGATACGCGAGGTCGAAGCCAAACGCATTCGCGCCGAAGCTCAATGCCAGCGCGCCAATGCCGATGATGACCCACAGCCATGTGTCATCGCGGCGCGCATTGCGCGCCCGCGCCGCGACGAACAGCGCCACGCCGGTCAGCGCGAGGGCGCTGATGCCGGCGAATAGCGGCTGCCACACGTTGGTCACGCCGGCCAGCGCGAACAGCGAGATGTCGTGCAGCGCAAAGCCAGTGCCGGCGCGCTCAAACGGCAGCGACGCGCGGGTGGAGGCGAGCATGAACGACAGCGTGGGCAGCAGTTGCGCGGCGCTCAGGCCGATGGCAAATGCGCCGGCGACCAGCGCGCGGGCGGCGATGGATCTGACCGGTTTCTGAAACCGCTCAGGTCTGGCGAATATCCACCACACGAACGCAAGCCCGCCGGCGTAGACAACGAACAGCAGCGTCTGCGGGTGGCCGGCGGTGAAGGCGAAGCACACCAGCACCGCCAGCAGTGCGGCCGCCGGCAGCCAGCGCCGCGCCGTCGCCAGCCACTTCAGCGCCAGCAGGATGAGCGGCAGCCATGCAGCGGTTTGCAGAATGGCTGTTTGCAGCAGGGCGTAGCCGGTCATGAAGCCGCCGAAAGCGTAGGCGAGCGCGCCGAAGACGCACGCTGCGCGTCGCAGGGGCAGCCGCCGGTCGCCCCTGCCAGACAACCTTAAAAACGCGTACATCGCCAATGCGGCGATCAGCACGTGCAGCAGCACTTCCCACTCCAGCGCGCGCAAGGGGTATTCCGACCAGCCCAGCGCGCGGCCGATCAACATCGTCGCCAGCACCGGCGGATACAGCACCTGCGACTGCGGGTCGGCCTGAAAGGGGTGGCCGCTGTAAAGGCACTCCTCGATCAACGGAAAGCGGCCCTGCGCGAACTGATTGAAGGCAAGCTGGCGGTAGGCCAGAAACTGCAAGGTGAAATCGCCCTGCTGAAAGGTGAGCCGGTCGGCCGCCGCCGGCGTGATGACGCGCCAGAAGAACAGCAGCCACAGCAGAGTGATGGCGAGGATGGGCGCGAGTGATTTTGCGGCGCGGCGCGCTGGCGATGCGGGTGACATGGATGGTGATGGCTCGAAGACCAGTCATCCTGAACGAAGTGAAGGATCGCTGCCGCGCGGTCACACAGGCCGAGATCGAGCAGAGATTCTTCGCTGCGCTCAGAACGACGATGCTGCGCTCAGAACGACGATGCTGCGCTCAGAATGACGATGCTGCGCTCAGAACGACGATGCTGCGCTCAGAATGACGATACTGCGCTCAGAATGACGATGCTGCGCTCAGAATGACGATGCTGCGCTCAGAACGACGATTTCTATGTTGCGGGTGAGTATACTGGCCGGCGTGTCGCCCAAAGCCCGCACCTGGCTCGTTGCCGGCGTGCTGTTGTTGCTCTCCATCGTCATTGGCCGCGAGGTGTTCATTCGGCTGATTGCGCCGGCGGCCCCGCTCAACTTCGATGAGGCGGCGCACAGCCTGCCGGGCTACTACATCCTGCGCGACATCCTCAAGTTCGACCTGCGCGCCCTGTGGGGCGATTTCCACATCCAAACGCTGTGGCCGCCGGGTTTCTCGCTGTTGCAAGCGCCGTTTCTCGGCCTGCTCGGCCGCACCGACGAAAGCGCGCGGCTATTCGCCGTGATCATGCTCGCGCTCACCCTGCTGATGGCATGCGCGATCGCCTACGAGATCGATCCGCAGCGCGCGCCGATCGCTGCATTCGTCGGCGGCCTGATCTCGCTCAGCGCGCCGGGCTGGCTGTTCGTGGGCAGTTGGGCCATGCAGGAGACGCCGGTGGCGTTCGTGACCTTCGTGGCGTTCTGGCTGTTCTTGAAGGCGCTGAAGACGCGCCGCGCGCTGTGGTTCTTTCTGGCGGGTTGCGCGCTGTATTTCCTCTTTCTCACCAAGGTCAACTATGCAGCGTTCGCGGTGGCGTCGGCCGGCATCGTCGATCTTGGCGAAAGGCTCCGGCGCTTCCGCTCCCGTCATGCGGGCCGCGATGGCGTTCCTGCCGTGCAAGCCTCTGCCTGGCGGGGATCGCATGAGATCAAGGAGATGCTTGCGCTGTATGTGCCGTTGATCGCCGGCGTGCTGTTCTGGTTCTTCGCCGGCACCGACATCGTTTCGACCGAGGTGAAGTGGCGCGACTTCCGCTTCTTCGTCACGAATGAGAACTCCGGCTATGACCTGTGGAGCGCAGAGAACCTGCTGTTCTACGTGCGCGCCATGCTGAACTGGCTGATGCCATCGCCGCTGCTGGCAGCGCTGGCGCTGCTGGGCGCGGGTTGGGCGGTGGCGCGGGTGCGGCACGCCGGCGTCACGCTGCTGGCGCTGTTCTTCGCGCTCGGCTTCACGCTCGCCACCTTGCATCAACTCAAGTCCGAGCGCTACATCACGCCGATCTTCCCCTCGCTGTGGCTGCTGACCGGGCTGGGGTTTGCGGATTTGATCGGGAGGATCGAAGCTCGGAGATTGGCGGGCGCGGATCATCGTAGCCCCCGCTCCAACCGCGCTGCGCCGCTCGCGTTGGGCGCAGTCATGCTCGTCACCGTGTTTGTGTGGCTGACGACGTTGCCGGCGTTGCGGCCGGTGTGGGCCGGCCACCTCGCCGACGATCTGCGCGACGCCTCGCAGCGCATCGTGGCGTGGCAGTCACCCGACCGGCCGGTGCTGATCATCGGCACGTTTGGCGAACTCAGCCCGCCGCTGTTCGAGTGGCGCTTGCGGCCGCAGCCGGCGTTCGCCAACACGCCCTTGCCCATTCAATATGACGCGCCGCCGGCGGAGGGCGCCGACGACATCGCGCGGGTGCGCAACTGGCTGGGCGACAACCCGGGCGCGCAAGTCACGCTCATTCGCGTCGATGAATCTTCGCCGCTGTATCAGACCAACGACATGCGCAACAAGAACGCGTGGCGGCAGGACATCGTGCGCCGGTTCGATCAAATCGAAGGCTACAGGCTGGTCGATCAGGTCGATTACGCAAATAGCGGCTTGAAGATCAGCTATTGGCTGCCGGATGCGAGCGCGACGCGCCGGTGAGAGCCGAAGTTGGATCTGCTCCGTTGCCACAACTGATCGTGATCATCTGATAACATTGCCACTTCGATGACCCCTTTCATCGAAAAGCTCCACGCCGCCCAGCAGCAGAATCGATCCTACCTGTGCATCGGCCTCGACATCGTCGTTGCGAACAACCCCGCGCCGATTATGTATTACGACGAGCCGATGCTGCCCTTTGCCCGCGCCATCATCGAAGCGACCAGCGACCTGGTGTGCGCGTACAAACCCAACCTCGGCTTCTATCTGGCCGAAGGGGCCGCCGGCGTTGTCGCGCTCGAGCGCATCGTGCGGCTGATCCCGTCGCACATTCCGATCATTCTGGATGGCAAGTTTGGCGACATCGGCAACACCGCCGAAGCCTACGCGCGCGGCGCGTTTGAGCAGTTCAGGGCCGACGCGGTGACGCTCTCGCCCTACATGGGCAGCGATTCGGTCAAGCCGTTTTTGAAGCATGCTGACAAGGGCGTGTTTGTGTTGGCGCGCACCAGCAATCCCAACGCCGGCGAATTGCAGGCTTTGCAGATCACTGATGCCGGCAATCCGCAAACTGCGATCCACAATCCGAAATTGTTTGAAGATGTCGCGCTGAAGGCCAATGCCTGGCACGCCGCCGGCCCAGGCGCATGCGGCCTGGTTGTCGGGGCAACAGCGCCAGAAGAAATGCAACGCATCCGCGAGTTGTCGCCGCATCTGCCGTTCCTGATCCCGGGCGTCGGCGCGCAAGGCGGCGATTTGCATTCGGCGATTCAGTTTGGCAAGACGCGCGCCGGCCTCGGCCCGGTCATCAATGCCTCGCGCTCGATCCTGTATGCCTCGCGTCGCGATACCTTCGCCGACGATGCCCGCGCTGCGGCGCTGAAGATGGTGGAGGCAATGCGGGCGAGATGGTAGAAAACGCCAGTTCTGGATAAGGGAACCTTGGAATTTGTCATCCTGACCGCAGGGAAGGAACTCTACCAAACTCAGCATTCGGTCTCATTCGACGGAGTTTCTTCGCCCCTTTTTGGGTCGTCAACGGTTATAACGCATCAAGTTTGGCCGAAAAGGGGCTCAGAATGACGGCGCTTTTCTTATCCAGAACTGAGGTTAGAAAATATGACCACACCACACCAATCCCTCATCATCGAGCTTCACGCCATTGGCTGCGTGAAGTTCGGCCAGTTCAAATTGAAGAGCGGGCTGATGTCGCCGATCTACATCGACCTTCGCTTGCTGGTGACATACCCTGACGTGCTGCGGCACGCGGCGCAGGCGATGGCTGTGCTTGTCACAGCATCTGCGCTCCGATTCGACCGGCTCGCCGCGATTCCCTACGCCGGCCTGCCTATTGGCGTGGCGGTGGCGCTGGAGGCGAACAGGCCGCTCATCTACCCGCGCAAAGAGGCGAAGGACTACGGCACGGCGAAGTTGATCGAGGGCGAATACCACGCCGGCGAGACCGCGCTGATGGTTGATGACCTCATCACCAAAGGCACAGCCAAGTTTGAAGCGCTGGCGCCGTTGACCGACGCCGGCCTGATCGTCAAGGATATTCTGGTGTTGATCGATCGCGAGCAGGGCGGGCGGGAAGAGTTGGCGGCGCGCGGCGTGGCGCTGCATGCGGTGTTCACGCTCTCGCAGATGATGGATGTGCTGGTGGACGCTGGCAAACTGGCGCCGGCGCAGCGCGATGACGTGCGCGCGTGGATCCGCGCGAATCGTTGAGCCGCGCCTTAAAATGCCTGTGCCATGACCACAGCCACCCAATCCGCCGCGCCGGCGCAAGCCGATGTTGCGCCGCAAATCGATCTCGGCGTCACGCTGTGTGGCGTGCGTTTCCCCAACCCCACTGTGCTGGCATCCGGCATTCTGGGCTTGAGCGAGCATGTGTTTGTGCGGGTGGCGCAGGCTGGCGCCGGCGGCATCACCACCAAGAGTTGCAGCCTGAAGCCGCGCGCCGGCTGGCCGAACCCGACCATCGTGAATTGGGGCGCCGGCCTCATCAACGCCGTTGGCTTGAGCAACCCGGGCGTGGAGGTGATGGTGGAAGAGGTGCGTGCGGCGAAGAAGCTGCTGGCGCCTTTTGGCGTTCCGATCATTGCCAGCATCTTCGCCAACACCATCTACGACTTCGGCGTGCTGGCGCGCTACGTCAGCGAGGCCAATCCCGATCTGATCGAGGTAAATATCTCCTGCCCAAACATCGATGCGCAGCACGAGGAGATGTTCTCGTCGAATGGCTATGTGTCGGCGCAGGTGACGCGGGCGGTGAAGCGCTACGCGAATTGCCCCATTGCGGTGAAGCTCTCGCCCAATGTGGACAACATCGGCGGCATTGCGAAGGAAGTGGCAAACGCCGGCGCGGATGCCATCTGCGCGATCAACTCGCTCGGCCCGGGGCTGGTGCTGGACATCGAGACCGGCTTGCCGGTGCTGTCGAACAAGACCGGCGGCGTGAGCGGGCCGGCGGTGCGCCCGATTGCCGTGCGCTGCGTGCGCGACATCTGTCAGGCGCTCAAGAATGCGAAATTGAAGGCGCAGGTGATCGGCACCGGCGGCGTGACCACTGCCCGTGATGCCATCGAGATGATCCTGGTTGGCGCAACCTGCGTCGGCATCGGCAGCGCGGTCTACAACGGGCTGGGTGTGTTCAAGGACATGACCGACGGGCTGGCGGACTACATGCGCCGGCACGACTATCGTTCAGTTGAGGCGTTCCGGGGCCGTGCGTTGAGTTGACGCTGCCGCCTAAGCGCTCGAAGCGCTTTATTGAGATGTGCCAAAATAGCTCAACTCCGTCATTTTGAGCCCGAAGGGTGAAGAACCTCTGGCGCACTGTGAAAAGGCCTTCATCTGAGGCAGGGGCCCTTCACTTCGCTCAGGGTGACCGCGTTGAGGAAATAACTTAACGGGACTTGTTGATTCCCCGAGGTTTTTCGTCATTCCCGCGCAAGCGGGAATCCAGGCGTGTATCTCAATAGGCGGTATCGATGCGCGCGTGAACCCCTCAACAAGCCAAAGGGGTGTCGCGTCGTGAAGCAGCTTCGTCTCTATATCAGCCGGCAGGCCGGCAGCGTGGGTCGCTACTTGTGGGAGCAATTCTGGCTCACGCTGTGCGGTTGGATCCCCACCATCCTCGGCATCGCCATCCGCGCCGTGATCTACCGGCTCATCCTGAAGATGAACGGGCTGGCAGCCATCGAGAGCGGCGTGCGGCTGCGCTTCGCCGGCAACATCAAACTTGGCAAGGGCAGCTACCTCGATCAAGGCGTCTACATTCATGCCTGCCCCGCCGGCGTCGAGATTGGCGAGAATACCTACGTCATGCACGGCAGCGTGCTGCACGTCTACAACTTCCGCAACATGCCGCAGTCCGGCATCTGGATCGGCAAGAACAGCCTGATCGGCGAGATGAATGTCATTCGCGGGCAGGGTGGGGTGCGCATCGGTGATCGCGTCTATACCTCGCCGCTGTGCCAGCTCATCGCCGTCAATCACATCTTCGACGATCCGAACGTGCCGTTTGTAGATCAAGGCATCACGGCGCAAGGCATCGTGATCGAGGACGACGTGTGGATCGGATCGGGTGCAGTCATCCTGGATGGAGTGCGGGTGGGCAAAGGCGCAGTGGTGGCTGCCGGCGCGGTCGTCACCAAAGACGTGCCGGCGCATGTGGTGGTCGGCGGGGTGCCGGCGAAGATCATCAAGGAGATCACGCCCGAAGCGGCCAGACAAGCCGCCATAGCTCGCACTGCGAAGGTATGGATGACGCAGTGAGGCAAGATTTTCTCCGCAAATATGCAACCAAATTGCGACATGTCGGATTGCAGAGAAGTGGAAATCAGATCAAACCCAAAACAAAGTATTGTTCGCCGCGTGGAATATTGTGCGACGTGCGACTAACGGTGTGATTCGCACGTTATTTTGATTGCAACATGGCGTGTGAGAGGGGAACCGCTGCCGGCGTGCAAAGAGAGGGGCGCGTCGGCAGCCATTTCTTGTTCAAGGGAGAGATATGACTGCAAGCAGCATGGCGCTCAACATGCCGCGCATGGCCGGCGTTTCAGTGACGGCTGAGAAGTCGCTGCACAAGCTGTCGGTGGTGATCCCGGCGTACAACGAAGAGGACGGCATCGCCGACATCATCGAGCGCGTGCTAAAGGCACAGCCGGCGCTGAAGGAAGCCGGCGTGGATGACCTTGAGTTGATCGTCGTCGATGACGGCAGCAAGGATCGCACCGCCGAGATAGTGCGCAGCTATGCCGGCGTGCGCCTGATCCAGCACAAGATCAATCGCAACTACGGCGGCGCGCTCAAGACCGGCTTCCATCACGCCAGCGGCGACATGCTCGCCTTTCTGGACGCGGATGGCACCTACCCGCCGGAGTATTTTCCGAAGCTGTGCAAGGAAGTGTTGAATGGCGCGGATATGTGCGTAGGCACGCGCATGGCTGGCGAGCAGAACGACAGCCCGAAGATTCGCCAGTTTGGCAACTTCCTGTTTGCAAAGCTGGTCAGCCTGATCGGCAACACGAAGGTGACCGACGTGGCAAGCGGAATGCGCGTGTTCCGCCGCGACGCGCTGCCGGTGCTGTATCCGTTGCCGGATGGCCTGAACTTTACGCCGGCGATGAGCACGCGCGCCATTCACGAGAACCTCAAGATCGCCGAAGTGCCCATCCCTCACGCCGAGCGCGCCGGCCGCAGCAAGCTGGGTGTGGTGCGCGACGGCATGCGCTTTTTGAACGCCATCATCTGGACGGCGCTGGCCTACAACCCGGCGCGCGTCATCGGCGGCCTCGGCGTGATCGGCGTCGTGATTGCGTCCATCGTGGCGGCAACGCTGGTGGCGATGCGCGTCGCCGGCGTGACGGCGCTGGGCGCATGGGGCGTGTTTGCGGTGTTCGCAGGGTTGACGCTGGGCGTCGCCGGCGTCAGCGTGTTCACGCTTGGCATGATGTTCAACTATCTCGTCGGGCTGTTCTATAACCGGCCCATCCGGCAAGGGTTGTTCGGCAAGCCGATTTTCAAGACGCCGCTCGACCGGCATTTTTGGTGGATCGGCGGGTTGCTGGTGATCGCCGGCGCGCTGCTCGGCCTGGTCAGCCTGGCCTTTGGCTTGAACGATGGCGATGTGAACC
Organism: uncultured Anaerolineae bacterium; assembly: GCA_964590135.1. Lineage (GTDB taxonomy): Bacteria > Chloroflexota > Anaerolineae > J036 > Brachytrichaceae > JBDHWI01. The sequence continues at coordinate 41,596 of CAZPVX010000032.1, forward strand.
GCCAGTGGTTCTGGATGCTCACCAGTTCGATGATCGTTCTGGTCGGCGTGCAGTTGCTGGTATCGTGGTTCGTCATGCGCGTGCTGGAGCAGCTCAACCAGCGCGAAGGGCAGATCGATAGCGATCTGGCCGGCAATGCGATCAAGTGAATTTATCCTGACAAGGGCGCAAAGCTGTTTGTGCGCCTTTGCAAGAGATGCTATGGACGCAAGAGGCGTCCACACGGGAGAGATGAGATGAGTGAGAATAACGTGAACGGGGGAGCGAATGGTGAGGTGAAGCCGCCGGCCGCGCCACCTGTTAAGAAAGATGTTTTCAAGGAAGCGCTCAAGCCGCTGACCAAGGAAGAGCAGCTCAAGCTCAACCTCGGCACGCGCGGCGTGCGCAACCTGCCGGCGCCCAAATTCCCTGATGCTGACCTGGCCGTGCGCGCCAAGGGCATTCGCCGGCCGGCCTACAAGACTGACATCGTGCTGGTCAACCCGCCCACGCCTGACGGCGCGGTGTGGATTCGCAGCCAACACCGCGTGGGCCGGCGCAGCCGCGAAAACATGATCTGGCCGCAGATGGAGTTGGCACAGATGGCGGCCATGCTCGACAAAGACTACAGCGTTGCGGTCATCGACGCCAATGCTGAGCGCATGAGCTGGCCGGAGTTTGAAGCCAAGTTGCGAGAGCTTCGCCCGCGCTTTTATCTCACACAGGTCACCGCGCCCACGCTGACGAACGACATGTATGGCGCGTTCCTCGCGCGCAGCCTTGGCACCATCACGATCGCGTTCGGCACGCATGTCACGCCCATGCCGCGCGAAACGCTGGAGCAATTTCCTGCGCTCGACTTCGTGTTGCGCGGCGAACCGGAATTGACCCTGCGCGAGTTGATGGACACCGTGATGGTGGTGAATGGTCTATGGAAGGCAGATGAAGGCGCCGTGATGAAGGCGGATGGCAAGCCGGCGGATGAGAGCGGCCACATGGCGCACATGATGCGCGACGCCGACCCGACCTGGGCGCCGGCGTGGCGACTCGAATCGCTCGACGCGCCGATTCCCGACGACCGCATGAAGATCACCTTCGCGCAGCTTGCGTCGATCAAGGGTCTGGCGTGGCGGCGCGGCCCAGAGGTGGTGGTGAACTTCGATCGGCCCTTCATTCGCAACCTGGATGACCTGCCGATCCCGCGCCACGACTTGTTGCCGTATGACAAGTATCGCATCCCCATGATCAAGGGCCCGTATACATTCATCGTGACGAGCCGCGGCTGCACCGCCGGCTGCAAGTACTGCATCAAGCACGTCAGCTACCAGTACTCCATCCGCCTGCGCACGCCCGAAAACATCATGGAGGAGTTGTGGACGCTGAAGAAGCTCGGCGTCAAGCACGTGCATATGTACGCCGACCTGTTCACCGTGAGCCGTGAGCAGGTGATCGGTCTGTGCAAGCTGATGATCGAGCAGAACATCGGCCTGACGTGGACATGCAACAGCCGCGTCGATTACGTCGATGAAGAGATGCTGGAGTTGATGGGTAAATCCGGCTGCAATTTGATCTCATGGGGCATCGAGAGCGCCAACGAGCAAATTTTGAAGAAAGCGGCCAAGGGCTACCGCATGGAGCAGGCTCCGCGCGCGCTGACCTGGGCGCACAAGCACGGCATCAAGAATTGGGGCTATTTCATCATCGGTTTGCCCGGCGAGACGGTCGAGACGATCAAGGAGACCATCGCCTTCGCCAAGGCGCTGCCCATCGACGTGGCCTTGTTCCACGTTGCCGCACCCTATCCTGGCACGCCATTCTTCTTTGACGTGCTGGAGAATAACTGGTTCCGCGCCGGCACGCAGTGGGAGCAGGTGGACATGGACAAAGGCACCGTGCTGGACTACGGCGGATTGAAGGCCGAGGAGTTGGAATACTGGCAGAAGCGCGCCTTCCGCGAGTGGGCCTTCCGCCCCGGCCCGATCATGACCTTTATCAAGAGCATCAACGGCCCGCAGGTGATCAAGAGCGCGCTGGAGATCGGCATCGGTTCGGTGCGCTGGGCGCTGGGCGACAAAAATGCCTGAGCGCCATCTTTGAATGATGAATTGTGAACGCTGAAATATGGATGGTGTGGCACATTTGCAATTCAGCGCTCACAATTCAAAATGATTTGTGCGTCGCACCCTCTTTGATATCCCGCTTGCGCTGTTCGTGATGGCCGCCGGCCTAAGCGTGTGGGTAGCCTATGATCGCGCGCCGGCCTGGACGAAGTTCGCCGTCATCCTCGCCGGCGTCGCGCTGTACTACGCGCTGGTATTTCTGCCGCGCGGGCTGCGCTGGCGCAAGGGCGAAATCGACACCACGCGCTTGATCTTTGCGCTCACGCCGGCGATGATCTTCGTCTACTTCCTGCTCACTGCCGACCTGTCTTATCGCCTCGGCAAAATCCCTGCCCTCGATCCGATGATGCGATTGGTGATGCTGGTGCAACCGCGCGCCGGCTTGCCGGAGATGAACACCAACACGCTGGGCGGATTGATGGCCGCGCTGTTGCCGCTGCAATTTCATGCGCTGTTTGGCTGGCGGCCATCGCAGCGGGCGCTGTGGCTGGGCGGCGCGCTGATTTTGCTCTCGCTGTTTGCGCTTTTGCTCAGCGCCTCACGCGCCGGCTGGTTGTCGCTGGCGGTTGTGGCGCTGTTCTGGCTGTTGCGCCGGCTGATTGGCCGGGGCGCAGCGCGCGCATTTGCCGCCGGCCTCGTGTTTGTCGCCATCCTCGCCGGTGTCTGGTTGTTTTTTGGCAACCGCATCGTCGATACCGTTGCCAGTGAGCGCGCGCCGGTGTGGGCCGGCGGCTTTCAACTTGCAACAGATTATCTGTTCACCGGCCTCGGCCTCGCCAATTTCACCATGCCTTTTTCCAGCTATACCTGGTTGATCCACGTGCCGTATCTCACGCACGCGCATAACCTGTATCTTGACTTGTGGCTGGAGACCGGTTTGTTCGGCCTGTTTGCCTTTGGCATGGCGGTGGTGATCGCGTTTCGCGCGCCGCTGCGCGGTTGGCGCGCTGCGTGCCTGGCTGCCGTCGGCGTGATGCTGCTGCACGGCGCGCTGGATGATCCGCTGTTCGCATACGGCTTGCCAGGGCAATTGTTCATGTGGTTGCCGTTTGTGGCGATGGCGCGTGAGGCAGATGCGCAATATTTGCCGGCCAGAGCGCCGCTTGTGGTTGCCGGCGCTGCCTTTGCCCTGGTCGCGCTCGTCATCGCGCTCGTGCCGCCGGCGCAGGCCGTGTGGCAGGCCAATCTCGGTGCGCTTGCGCAGACTCGCATCGAATTGAACGACTATAGCAATGCAAAATGGGGCATTCAGGACAGTTTGCGGCGCTCCGGCACGATTGATCTTGCGCCTGCATTGCAGCATTACCGCCAGGCGCTTGCGCTCGATCCGGCGAATGCCACGGCGAACCGCCGGCTGGGGCAGATCGAACTGGCAGTGGGCAACTACGATGCAGCAGCCGGACATCTGCGCATGGCCTATGCCATGACCCCGGACTTTCGCGCCAGCCGGCAACTTTTTGGGGAAGCGCGCGCCATCGCGGGTGACATCGATGGGGCGGTAGACTTGTGGCGCTCCATCGACGCTGCGCAAGGCCAATTGCAGCAGCGCTTGGACTGGTATCGCTATTTGAAAGACGAGCTGCGCGCTGCGCGCATCGCTGAAGTGTTGCAGCGACTGCAGCCGGCGGATCATTGAACCAACTTCATGCAAAAGAACGTATTTGTCGGTCTGTTGAGAAAAGCTGCGTCGCCAGCGTTGTTGACGGTGGCGCTGGTGGGGTTGACCCTTTTGCCGGTTTCTCCTGTGGCGATTGCGCAGGAGAACCAGCCGCCCAGCGTCAACCTTTCCATGTCAGGCAGCGCTTCGTTGCCGGCCATCGGCGTCGCGCCAAATGGCCGGCTTCACGCCCTGTGGTGGGACCAACTGGATGGCATGCGCTACGCGCGTGGCAGCGTTACACCAACGGAAACTGTCTGGTCGAAATCGATCATCGTGCCGAGCATCGCGGGCTTGCGTCGCGTCGATCAAAATACCAAGGTGCTCACGCTGCTGCCGCCAAATAATTTGCAGTTGCAGGTGGATGGCGTCGGCGCAGCGCATGCAGTCTGGCTTGATAGCGATGGTCAATTGATGTATTCGCAGGCCGGCGCGGCTGCGAATGCGGCATGGTCGACGCCGGCAGTGCTGGCGACGGCAGCGGCTGGCGTTGCCACCTCGCTCGATATCAGCGGCACCCTGCGCATCGCCTTCATCCAGACTTCCAGCACGCAACAATCGCCGTCAGGCGTGTATTACCTCGTGCGCGCCGGCAACACCTTTCGACGCACACTGGCCTATGCATCCACCTATTTCCGCACCGCCAAGCCCGAAGAAGTCAGCGTGAGCGTGGCATCGGATGTGAACAACGCAGTGGTTGCCTGGTATCAGGCGCGCGAGGGCGGCAGTTTTATCGTGCGGACAGCGGATGGCGGCAAGACATGGAGCCAGCCTGAACCGGTGGCGCCGCGCAATGACACAGCCGGCACGGCTGTCAAGGCGGTCGTCGGCATCGAAGCGACGGGCAAGTTTCTGCTGATATGGCGGGATGCCAATGCGCCGGGTTGCGGTCTGTTTCAGAAACGCAGCGCCGATGCCGGCCAGACATGGAACACGCCTCAGCGCGTCTTGACGAGCTTGACGCGCTGCCCTGAGTGGTGGCAGATGGTTTACCTGGCAGATGGGCAGGCGGGTCTGATCGGCACGCCGTCTACAACACCGACGCCGGATGTACAAGCTGGATTGCTGGCGTTTTGGAATGGGAGCGCGTGGTTGCAGCCAATGGATGTGACACTGCTCTACCAGAATGCCGGCAGCAATGCTGTCCGCATAGCCGGCTGCATCGATCTGGCGCTGGCTGGCAATCAATTGGCAACCATCGGCTGCGACGCACGCGGCGACGTATGGGCGAATGTGCGGCAAACCGATCTCAGCACCGCCGCGCAAATGGCGGCGGCATCCTGGCAGGACAACCAGCAACTGACAGTGGCCAGCACAAATCCAGCATCCCCATTGCTAGATATACAGGATGTCAGTGTTACGGTCGACAAAAATGGCACGGCGTTTGCGGCATGGGCAGTGGCAACAGAGGCGGGCAAGCCGGCGACGACACTGCAGATGAGCGCGCTGGGCGCAGGGCGTTGGAGCGAACCGAAGGACATTATCCGCCTCTCCACGCTCGCCAAGCCGGCAGGCAGCGATCAAGTGGCGCAAACCTCGCAGCCTTCGCTGGCTGTGGGCAATGACGGGAAACTGCACTTGGTATGGAGCGGCGGGGAATCGGGTCGCGCGTTCTACAGCGCAGCATTTATGCGCGATGTGCTGGATTCGACGCGCTGGCAACCGCCGGTCATGTTGCCGGCGCCCAGCCTCATCGGCAGTTCACCGCAGATCATTGCCGACCCCGCGACTGGGCGGTTGTCGGTGTTGTACGCGGTGCCGTACAACGAGGGTCGCGGCGTGTATATGACGCAATCGATCGATGGCGGCACGACATGGTTGACACCGACGCGGGTGTTCGATGCGATGGCCGCCGGCTGGGAGGCAGTCGGCGAAACGCGTCTGGCGTTTGATTCGTCAGAGGGTGTCTTTCATGCGCTCTGGCTAAAAATGCCTCTGCCGGGCGCGAGTGGCGAGCGCGAGTTGTTCTACGCGCAATCGAAGGATGATGGGCGCACCTGGTCGCAGCCGCTGCAGATGGATGGCGGCCAGATCGAGAGGCCGCACATTCAGGTGATGGGGCCGAAAAGCTTGATGGTGATCTGGCATGTGCAGGCAGCGATGAATGCGCTGCCCAACGCACCGCTGCAGGTATGGTGGCAGGCATCACCGTTTGGCGGGGAACGCTGGACCCAACCCACAGTTGTGACGGGTTTTGATGCCGTGAGCGGTGATGCCGGCCTGGCGGCGGACGGCGCCGGCCACGCCTATCTCGCTGCGCTGGGGCAGGGCATCAGCGGGGAAGCGTCACTGCTGTACACAGAGTGGGGCGGCACGCAATGGAGCAAGCCGGAGGCAGTCAGTCTGAGCCAGCCGGCGGCGGCTGGCAATAGCGCCGCGCTTGCTGTGTTGAACAACGCGCAACAGCTTCAAAACGTGATGCGCTTATCCACCTTGCGCCAGGATGGACAGCGTGAATTTGGGGTGGCAGCGATGTCGCGCAGAGTGACTGCGGCAGAATTGCAGGTCTTGCCGACGTTTACGCCGGTGCCGCCTAAAATCGAAGCGACGCCGACGCTGGCATTGCCCGAGAGCACTCCGGTGCCGACGTTGGCGGTGGTGGGTGGCACTGCGCCGGCAACCACCGGTGACATGCCCACATTCATCGTGTTGGGGGTGAGCCTGGCGCTGGTGGTGCTGGTTGGCGGCATCATTCTCTCCTTTGCCATCTCGCGCCGGCGCTGATGCCCAATTGAATTCACTCGTCACGATTTTTGATCATGTCACCAACGGCACTCATCACCGGCGGCGCCGGCTTCATCGGTTCGCACATTGCAGACCATTTTCTCCGGGCAGGTTACGAGGTTGCCATCGTCGATAACA
>CAZPVX010000033.1:0-1904 GCA_964590135.1 uncultured Anaerolineae bacterium
CATGCCGCCGGTGTAACCTAACTGTGTGTCCACTAAACCGGGAACGGTTCATATTGCTGTGACGGTAACGATGGGTGTCGGTGTTACCGTGACAGTTGCAGTGATGGTCACAGTCGGTGTCACCGTCACCGTTGGCGTCACGGTCACCGTTGGCGTCACGGTCACCGTTGGCGTCACGGTCACCGTCGGCGTCACGGTCACCGTCGGCGTCACGGTCACCGTCGGCGTCACGGTCGGCGTATCTGTAATGACTGGCGAAACGGCGCTCAATGAAACCAGATGCACCGTCGATTGCCAATCATTGGCAAACGTGAGCGCTGGCGATGCGGTTGCCGCGTTGCCATTCACGTAGAAAGCAATTGTCTCGCCGGCGCGCATGCCCGGAATCGTGTTGCCGCTAATGGTCTCTTCGCCATAGGCGCGCTCCAAACCATATGTGCCGGCGCTGGTGACGACGGTGCAAAAAACAACCGTGCCGCGCGGGCTACGCCCTTCCACCACCGCACCGATGGGCGCATTTTGACCGTCGAGCGACACATTTCCGTAGACGATGGTAAATCTGCTGGTCGCCTGCACCGACGAGCAGGTTCCGGCGACGCTGACCCGCAGCGCAGCCGGTAACATGACCGCGATCAGCGCAGCGATCGCGGCCAACACCAGCACGGTGATGCGTTGGACGTTGAGGTGATGCCGGGGATGCGTATTCATGTCGGTTACTCCTGACGCATCATCACAGGCAGATGAATGCGATAGCCCGTGAACTCGACATCGAAACGATGAAGGTCTTGATCCGCAGCCCACACGTAAGGCGTCTCGCCAACACCCATGCCGCCGAATTGCAGTCGGATCGGCTCGCCGGCGCTCATGCCTTGCGTATCCTCGCTACCGGCGCCGCTGCCATACACCATCATGAAGCCATAGCGTCCTTCGTCACCCACCACGGCGCAACCAACCACAACGCCGGCGCTGTTCACGGCGCGCACCACCATGCCGCGCGCCATCGGCTGCCCTGCAACCTTCGCTTCACCATAGATCACGGTGTAGTATGGCGAGAGCGGCAAGCCGGTGCAAATCGGCTTCGTACCTGAGGGCGACTCCACAAATTGCGGAGCGTCATTGCCGAGACCACCGCTGTCATTTGCCGGATACGTAAGTGAAGTTTCCTGCGTCGCATAGATCGCATAGCCCTTGCCCGGTTCCATGCTTGCAAGCGTTGAGAATTGCGGCAGCGCTGGGTCGTAGAGTTTGTCGATGCTGGCAACGCGCAGGTATTGGCCGGCGATGCTCTGCAATGCAACTGTCACAGGCATGCTACTGGACGGCAGATAGCCGACCCAATTCACGCCCGAATGCAATGCCAACGGCGTTGTAGCAGCCAACGGCACACCATCCACCAACAGGTTCAGGCTTTGCGTGTTGGTGATATGCAGATAGTAACCCTTCGCGGCCTGCATCTCCTTCAACGTCCTGAATTGCTCGGGCAGATTGCAGAAATACAAACCGGCCTCACCCAACACGCGGCAATATTTGCCGCGAATCGAGTTCAACGTCACATCGACCAGCGGCAACGGCGGATTCATGCGGAACGACATGAAATTCCAGCCCGGTGCAAGTTGAATCGATTGCGCCGGCGAGAACGACGCATCCAGGTCGATTTGCACCGGCGCGATGTCGTTTGTCCAATTCATGCGAGGCGTGGATGCCGCCACTGCACCATTCACGCGGAACAACACGACCTCACCGTCACGCATTCCACCAATGGGCGGTGATGCGCCAGCGTCTTCACCATAGATCGGCATGAAGCCATACGTGCCAGCGCTTGCGACGGTGAAGCAGCCAACCGTGTCACCGCGCGGGTTTTCGGCTTGCACGACTGTGCCGGCCGGCGCTGCTGCGCCATCAAT
>CAZPVX010000033.1:1914-10606 GCA_964590135.1 uncultured Anaerolineae bacterium
GATTGCACCGAGCAGACCGGCGTCTCGGTCGATTCTTCAAGCGCGATTTCGCTCACCATCGCGCCAACGCCGGCATCGGTGCGGCGAATGGACACGACGATGCTGCCATCGGTGTTGTAGGTCGACGCCGGCACCGCGCGCGTGGCGGTGTAGACCGTATTCGCCTGCATCGTGATGTCGTTGCCGACCGCCGGCTCGTCGATATAAATCCGCTCGGTCACATTCGTGCCGGTGCATTGGTAGAAGCTGAACAGCACGCGATACGACTTGAATGGCTTGAGATTATCAAAGCGATAGCGCAACTCGTTGTCGTTTTGGTCGACGCGCGAAGTGCGCGATGGCAGGCTGCCGCAACTGGTGTTGACCGCGGATGGATTGTCCAACCAGCCATAGCCGCGCGCCGCGCTGTAGATCGCATCGCTTGCGCCGCCGGCGTCGACATAGCGGTAATCCACTTCGCGCAGTGAGACGCTGTTGACAATGGCGCCCAACCCGCCGCCGGCTTCGATGCTCACACTGATGCTGCGATCGGCATACAGCGCTGGGTCGAGCAGCAATGAGATGTTATTCGGCTTGTCGGGACCGAGGTCAATTGGTCCAGCCAGCGTCGCGCCATCCACCTTGATATATTCCTGCCGGCCAGCCCCCTGATTGCATTCATACAAGCCGACATCGAGGTGATAAAAACGACCGGGTTGCAGGTGATCGAAGCGATACAGCACTTTGCCGTCGGGGTCGCGCCGGAATGTTTTGTCCGGCGTCGCGCCGCAGCCGCTCAACACATCGGGCTGGCCGACGTCGATGTAGCCAAAGCCTTGGCCGACGGCATAAGCCGGATCATCCATCACGGCGCCACTATCGGCGCTGCGGATACCGCTGAAGCCGGCGATGAGCGCCAGCGTCGCGCTGTTGTTGCCCTCGTTGGATTCATTGACCTGACTGCCGGAATCGACCACGACGAACAGTTGCGAGGTGAGTGTCGCGGTCGGCACCCACACGAAGTTCACGGCAGTGTTGCTATTGCCGCCCATCGTGCCAAGCGATTGCGTCGCGAGTGGCGGATTGCTCGCCGGCGAACCAACGTAGAGCGCGATGGATTGCGCGCCGGCGCTGCGCTGGCCGGTGTTGCTGATGTTGACCGTGAGCGTCACCGCCTGCCCCACCACCGGTTGCGCATCGGACGGCAGCACGCTGCTGATGACGAGATCGGGCCGCGTGACAATGGCGAGCGTTGTAGTGATTGTATTGTTGCTCGTGCTGGTCTCGGACAAGCGCCGTGTGGGATCAAGCATCACGCGCACAGGCGTTGCGCCAGTGAAGCCGAACGTGCTGAACGGCACGCTGACGGTGGCGCTGCCATTCGCCGGCAACGCCGGCACAAACGCGCTGCCGATATAGACCGCGCTGCCGCCAGCCGGCGACGCGAACACGCTCGCCATGAAGCCCTTGCTCGGCTGGGCGCTGGTGTTGCGCGGTGTGATCTGCACGCTTACCGTGTCGCCTTCGGTCACATCACTGCTGGTGAACGACACATCGGCCAGCGCGATGGACGGATCGGGCAAGGCCGCCGGCGTGGCGACGAAGCTGTTCAGCGCGAGCGACGAGGACGCCGGCGAGACGTAGAAGCGCACCGGCACATCCTGCTCGCCGCTCTTGCCGGCCAGCCACATGCTGAAGAAGCTCGCCAGATTGCCGGTGTTGGCTGTATACGGCAAGGCCACGTTTACGGTGGTCGTCCAGTCGATGGAGCCGTTGTCGCCCACATCGGCGGCAATCGTCATGGCCGCGTTGCCCGCGCCGACGACGGTGTAGTTGATCGCGAGGTTGTTGTAACTCTCGGCATTCAGGCGCACGAAGCGCAGCGGGCTGCCGCTCAACTGCGTTTGCAGATTGGTGAGCAGCACCTGGCCGGCGCCGGCGAGCGCCACGCGAATCGGCACATCCAGCGTGCCGCTGCTGGGCGCGCCGTGTGACGACCAGTAGGCATTGAAGGCAATCGCGAGTTGCGTGTTGGATATCGGGGCTGCATTAGCCGCAGTGCCGCTCCAGTCCACACTGCCGTCATCGCCAACGTCGATGCTGAACGCACTGTTACCGCCCATGCCGCTGAACAGCGCATCGAGCGAAACGCTGCTGAGCAGGCCGGCGGGCAGGCGCAACTGCGTGAGTTGGTTGCCGGCGGCGGCGAAGTCCAACTTGCGGCCATACTGCACTTTGTAGGTTGCGCTGCCAACGACGCTTGCCGGCCTTGCGTGTAAGGCGCGGACTCGATCTGTTCGGCGATGTAGCAATTGAGTTTTTGGGTGCTGGCTGATGGGTTGGTCGAGCCAGAATAGCTGTCACAGTATTCGATGCGAACGCGACCATTTCCCCCTCCGCCATTTCCATACAATGGCTTTGCTCCCCCTAAAGCCGTAATTCTGTTAAAGCCTAGTACCGTTTCTTGAACTTTCAACAGGATAGATCCGCCTGCACCAGATCCTCCCTGTGTGCCATCTCCTGTAGCGCCTAATCCGCCATTTGTGTGAATTGCACCTGTGGATTCATTCACAACTATGCTACGGACAATCATTACTGCAATACCACCACCGGCCCCACCTCCAGAGCTAGTGCCACCATAGGATGTTGCTCTGCCTGCACCACCGCCACCACCACCAAAAACCATGTTAACCAAGTCGCCCGATCCAGCTACAGACCCGGGTGCTCCACCTGGCACTTGACCACCATTGCCATAGTCCCCTTGAGTACCGTTGCCGCCCCCGCCACCGCCGATTGCGATGTTATTTGAATTCCCATTGTGATGCCCAGCTCCACCACCATTTCCATTAGGCGTTCCAATGTTTTGCCTTACACTTGGCCCAACGCTTCCTTCACCTGTCCACCCATAGTCCCCAGTGCCTGCCCCTCCTCTATAACCACCACCGCTGCCACCTGAACCTGTAGGGTCTGCGGTAAAACCATTTCCACCGTCGACACTTATAACGCCACTAACATTCATTGTGCTGTTGCACATCACAGCCAAAATCCCGCCCCAACTACCGTTCCATCCAGCGAGCGGCGTCACTGTGCCGGTGACGTTGCAGGTGCTGTATTGCGGCACGCGCACGATCTGCGCCTTGTTGTTGCCACTCGTTGAATAGGTGTATTGCAGCGGCTTCTGCAGAGTAAACGTCCCATTGCCAGTGAAGTCACTCGCCGCCTTGTTCAACTCCCAGTTGCCGGCGTTTGTGCCTTGCGTCTGGTGAATCAGCACCACATCGCCCGGGTTGATGCGAAAAACGGCCCATGCTTCACTCACGGTGATGCTGGTGCTGCCGGCGCTCCCGCTGTTGACGATGCCGGCGGCGGCGCCATTGGCATTGTCGAGATTGCCGCTGCTGGGCATGACACCATCGCGGCCATCGCCAAACATCTCGGCGCTGGCGGTGCCGGCGCTGAAGTCCGTCGCATATTTGCCCACGCCCACCAGCGAGGCGGTGTAATCGGTGTAAACCTTCATGGGATGCAGCGATTGCGGGTTTGGGCCGAGGTTGTGCGTATAGGTGATCCAACTGCCCTGCACGCCGCTGCTGACCACCACGCTCACATCCAGCGGGCGCAGCAACGGGCCGGGCTGCGTATTGCCCACAGCCGGTGAGACCGTGCCATGCACGCGCACCGTTTGCGCCGGCCTGGCCGGGTCGCTGCTGCGAATCGTAAACGTTTGATCGTAAGCCCCGAGCGACAGGCTTTGCGTGTTCAGCGCCAGCTCGTAGTTCGTCACGTCCGCCGGCCCGACGCTGCGGCTGCCGGTCTGCGACAGGCTAAGCCCTGGCACGCCATTGATGTAGGTGAGCAGGTCGAGCAAGCCGGCGTTGCCGAGCGTGATGTTGCGCTTGAGCAGCGTGCCTTGCGCCGCCGTGCCAAAGTCCCAATCAACGTCGGTGGTTGACATGGCGAAGGCCGGCTTGGGATCGACCTGAAAACTGCTGAGCGGCCGGCCCGATGTGTCGAGGATGTTGCCCTGATAGTCCGTGAAGAACGCCAGCACGATGTAGTCTTCGCTGGGCGTGAACGCCGGCGAGAACTGCGCCGTGTTCCAATCCATCGTGATCACGTTGGGGCCGGCTTGCAGCGTGGCGGTGTAGGGAAACTCCGCCGCGACCGTGCCGCTGATGTTGACGAATTCCAGGAAGACATGCGCATTTGTCAGCGTCACACCGCTGGGGTTGTTCAACATTAACGTCACTGTCTGCGCCGTCGCCGGCGTGAATGGTGACGTCGTGACAATCTCCACGCCCGGGTCTTGCAGCATCTGCCCGCCGAAGGGCGCGAGATTCTGCGTCGGCGACGCCAGACTCATCGCATTTGGCGGAACGATGAAGCGGTGATTGCCCTGCGGATCGTTGTAGCTGGCGATGACCAGCGGTTCGGTGTAGGGCGTGCGGTTGATGCGATACGAGAACGTGTCGAGCGGTGGCCGCGCGGTCATGCTGAACGTTTCGTTGTTGTAGATTTTGCCGCTCAGCAGCGAAAGCTGCACACCAAACGCGCCGACATTCAGCAACGACGGCGAGGCATAGGTACTGCTCAGCACGAGTGTGACAGTGCCGCCGGCACCATCGTTCCAATTCAGCGCCGGCGCATTGCCCGCGCTGCCCACATCGCAGCCGCCCGGGTTGGCACAACTGGCGGTGAAGGTGTAGACGCGGTCGGCGTTGCCGGTGTAATAGCCGCCGGCGGATGGTTTGGCGTGGCCGGCTTGCGTCCATGCCGCCGGCAGCGGTGAGACCTTCGTCGTCGAGCCAACGATGACCTGTTTGCCGGCCTTCACGCGCCCGCTGCCGCCGACAGTATTGTTCAAAATGGTGATCGAGTCGTCTGGCGCAACCATGATCAACTCGACGCCGTAGGCGTCATAGAGGCCGGTGTTCAGCAGCGAGGCGGTCGCGGTGATGACGCTGTTCACCGCCGGCTGGCGATGGACGCCGGCGAGCAACTCCGGCTTGGGGTGATCGGCGGCATCGTCGGGATTCGTGCCGAGCCGGTCTTCGGTGCGGTCGGAGTAACCGTCGAGGTCGGTGTCTTTGTTGAAGCGGAAGAAAGCCGTGCTGTTTGGAGCCGCCGGCGTCTCGCTGAGTTTGCTTGTGCCGTCGCCGAGGTTGTTCAGGTAGATGTTCCACCAATCGCTGGTGCTGAGGGCGTGCTTGCACCACACCTGCGGCGAGACGCCGTAATGCTTCGGCTCGACGCACCATGCCGGCACGCTGCCGTTGGTGTTCTCTGGCGTCCAGATGGCGATGTATTCGCCGGCGTCGTCCTGCTGGCTGGGGAAATAGCACCCGATCACGTCCTGCATCGTGTCACCGTCGCCCCACGTCGGGATCAGGTAGGTGTCGATGGCCTCATCGCCGTCGTCCGTGCCGTCTTCGATGGCGACGAGGACGCTGCCACCGCGCGCATTGGCGTAATACAACTCATCGCTGCCGTAGTTGATCTGCGCCAGCACAATGCGAATTTTGCCGCCGAGGTCAATCCCCTTAAGTTGGTCAAGCGTGAGCGGGATGCGATGCGCGGTCAGGTTGATTTCCGAGTTCGGCGCGAGGTTCGTGAACAGCGCGCCGCCGCCGGTGGGTGGCGTGCCGCAATCATTGCTGCCCACATAGTAGGTGCAGATCGGGTTCGGGTCGTCGCCAAGATAGATGTTGAAGGCAAGCTGCGTTACGCCCAACGCATAATCGGTGCCGGCGTTTTGCAACTTGTAGCTGAACCAGAAATCCGCAGCGTGCGCGCTATCCACTGCCGTCGCGTTGCTCCAGCCATCTGTTGTGCCCCATTGATTGCCGTTGGTGACAGTGTGGTCTTCGTGTTGAGAGGTTTCAGTGGTGACTGCCGTACCATGCGAGCTACCACTTGTCGTTGTAACTGTCGGGACTTGTTTCTGCACTGGGTAACTAATCTGAAAGTTCGTGCGCGCTGTATTCTGGACGGGGCCGCTTTGTGGTTGGCTAGAGCTATAGGTGGTGCCTTGGTTTGCAGGGCACATATTCTGCGACGATGCACGTTCAAGCGTACACATCGGAGCAGTGACAGGAAGCGGTTGTGAGGACGAAAATTTGCCAACACATTTCGGAAGTACGCGATCAGCATCTTTGTCGCATGCATTTGCCTTTGCGTCAGCTTGATCCTTATCGATTTGGTCCTTTGCTTCAGCGCCAAGCGCAACTACTGCACCAGCTAATCCTGCAACTGCGAGTGGCAAACAAGCGCCAACTGTTGCAATCGTGCAGATCACGCCACCAACCGCACCAGCAACAGCTAACGCAGATCCACCAAGTTTCACCCATCCAAGCGCGTCAATATCTGGACTTGCTATCGAATTTCGACCTGCTAACTGAGAATATTGCGGAGTCGAAACAGAAGTTTCTTGCCAGTTGTTCCAAGATTCGGTATTTGCAACACTTGTGCTTGTTCCTGTCGTAATTGATGTGCTATAGAGTCGGCTCTCATTCGCGCTGTGATTCTGCTCGGTCGTCACGTTGGTGACCAACTGCACGGTGAAGGTCGGCGATACGCTGACTTTCAGCTCTGGGAATGCCGCCGCAAACGGATGCTTGCCGGGGAAGCCCACCCACGTCGGCATATCGTTGCTGATCACGCCGGCGTCCGCTGCGCGCGGCAAGCTGCCCCACCCCGCCGGCGTCGTTCCCCACAGCTTCATGCCATCATCAAACTTGTCGCCGGTGGTGCTTTCACGATCTGGTCGTAAACCCAACTCCCATCGCTCGGCATAGTCCGGCACGCCATCCTGATCGCTGTCCTGACAGCTTGCGTTGTAGTTTGCGTCGTCGGGCTTCATCGGCCAGCCGGCGAAGGGACGTTGGTCTGGTGGGCCGCTTCGCAGGTTCTTGATCCAATCCTTCGCCTGTTGCACTTTCTGACTGTCATTCAACGTGCCGAGCGGATTTGAGTTGGCGTTGCTCGCATTCGTGCACCACCACATCTCCTGCGTGTTGGTCAGGCCGTCGCCGTCGTCATCCACCGAGATCAGCGAGGCGATGCCCATGCGCGTATCCGACGACAAACTGCTCATCGCGGTCTGCACCGTCGCCAGCGCCGCCGCCTGCGCGATCACGTCAACCTGCGCGGTGTTCATCGCGGAGAACGAGCGGTTCAACAGTGGTTGCACACCTTCCGCCACCCACGCCGCGCGCTCGAGGTTCGACTCAGCCAGGTTGCCCAACTCGTCAGCAGACAGCGCCGGCATCCCCATGCGCGCCAGCCGTTCCATTTGCGCGCCGGTTGCCAGCAGCGTGGTTTCTCGCGGATACGTCAGGGTGTTTTCGTCCGCTGGCGCCAGCTCAATCACGCCTAGCGCGGCCAGACGTTTGTCATCACGCGCGGTTGCCACCGTGATGCGAATGCGGAAAACAGAGGTCATGCCGGTGGCGGATTGCGACAAGGGCGCGGCGCGGAATGCGGCTCGGGCAGCGCCGGCGGGGTTCGAGATCAGCGCCGAAAAGCCAATTGTGACTGCGATGAGCGCATGAAACACGCGCTGTGGTGTGCCTTGTCTATTCATTTTTGCCCCGCGCCGTTTGCGCTCTGCTCCCCGCAAACTGCCGCGCACAACAAATCACTGCATGAACGCTTTTTCAGAAGTGCTGTAATGATTGTTGCAAGATGTGCGTTTCGGCGCTAGAGTAGAAACACTCTAATTTGGGAGCAAGTGAAACGATTTGCAGGGGGAACCGAAGTGCATCGCATTCTCATCGTCGATGACGACGCCTTTCATCGCGCCGGCCTCCAGTCTTTTTTGGAGCGCTGCGACTACGACGTGTATTCCACCACCGATGTGGAATCGGCATTGCAAGCCTTTGCACAAACGCGCTTTCATGCCGCCGTGCTGGACATTCGACTGCCGTGTGTGAAGGGCGAGCGCGTGGCGCATCACGCCGGCATTGAATTAGCCCGCACGTTGAAGGAACGCGCGCCGGCGCTTGGCGTGGTGCTGCTATCCCATCACGAGAGTCACGGCATCGACGTGGTCGACATGATTCGCGATGGCATTCGCGGGCTGGCCTATAAAACGAAGGGTCATGCGCCAGACGAGATGCTGATTGCGTTGCGCGAGAGCATCGCCGGCCACGTGTGGATCGACCGCGAGGTGGCCGACCCGTGCATCATGCGGGAGCAGGTGGTCAGCCGGCTTGACGACGGCGAGCGCGAGTGGCTGTTGTTGGCTGCCGGCAACATCGCGTCGTTCTCACCGCGTGAATACGAGATTGGCCGGCTGATCGCCGCGTCGCATTCGGTCGCCGGCATTGCCGAGCGGCTGGTTCTGGCCGAGCGCTATGTGCAGAACACCATCACGCGCATCTACCAAAAGCTGCACCTGACCGACCTGCCGCATAAATACCGGAAAGACGTCATGCTCGCCAAAGCCTTCCTGTTGCACCAACTCTGCGCGTGAAACACTGACAGAATTTTTTGACAGGATTTACAGGATCAACAGGATTCTGATTGACAATCCTGTTCATCTTGTTAATCCTGTCTACTTTCAGAAAATCAGAACTCGTCAAACGCGATCTGACTGGGATCGACGCCGAGATTTGCAAGCATCTTCGTCGCGGCCTGAATCATCGCCGGCGGTCCGCACAGGTAATACTCAATCGCATGCGGGTCGTGGTGATTGGCGAGATATTCGCGCAGC
>CAZPVX010000033.1:10616-46813 GCA_964590135.1 uncultured Anaerolineae bacterium
CCGTTCCAATCGTCGCTCGGCAACGGCTCCGACAGCGCAACATGAAATGCAAAGTTGGGATGTTGTGCCGCAAGCGATTCGAAATAATCGGTGTAGAACAACTCCTGCCGGCTTCTTGCACCATACCAGAAGCTCACGCGGCGCGAGGTCTTCATCACTTCAAACAGATGCGAGATGTGCGCGCGTATCGGGGCCATGCCGGCGCCGCCGCCGAGGTAGATCATCTCGCGCTGCGTCGGCTTGATGTGAAAATCGCCAAATGGGCCGATGGCGGTCACGGTGTCGCCGGCCTTCAAGTTGAATGCGTAGGTCGAGCCGACGCCGGCGGCACAATCCTGCCTGCGCGGCGTCATCGGCGCGCACGGTGATTCGTTCGATGTCGGTGACGATCAGTTTCATGATGCGAAAAGTGTGAGCCAGCCATGCTGATTGCGCAACACTGAAAAATCGCTGGATCACACATGCCGCCCCAAACATTCACAAGATGGCGGCCCTGCGCATTCTTTTCACGCCGGCGCTCGCGCTCGTCAAGCAAGGCTGCCACATCCGACGCGAGCGCCGGCAACAATGCGCCGCGTTTGTGCAACTGCGATTCGATCAGCATGTGCGGCTATGGCGCGTGGGCGTTGGCGATGGATGACCCGAATCGCTTTGCGGCCATCGCCCCTGTCATCAGCGGCTACTTCTACAACGCCAAACAGTTGTGCGACCTGAAGGACAAGCCATCTGGGTGTTCGGGGCCAAGCGAGACCGCAACGTGCCCGTGCGCGAGAGCGAACGCGTGGTGAAGGCGCTCAAAGACTGCGGCGAGCCGAAGTTCACCGTCTTCGAAAACGCGAATCACGATCAGGGTTGGGAATTGGCCTACACCACGACCGAAATCTTCGAGTGGCTATTGGAGCAGCGGCGCGGGATGGAGCCGGTCGTCGAAGCGCCCTCGCCCTAGATTACTCGTCGTAAGACCTGGCAGGTTTGTGCGCAGGAATCGCCGCGTTTTACGGCTAGAATCCTGCCAGGTCTTTTGCACAGCTACCTAGAGATAGCTCGGCTCCGGCGTCGGGCCTGATTCCTCTGCAATCACCG
Organism: uncultured Anaerolineae bacterium; assembly: GCA_964590135.1. Lineage (GTDB taxonomy): Bacteria > Chloroflexota > Anaerolineae > J036 > Brachytrichaceae > JBDHWI01. The sequence goes on from CAZPVX010000033.1 coordinate 11,700, forward strand.
CCGGTTGATCCAACAGTTCGCGCGCCTGACGTTGCTGTTCCAGGTCCTGCACGTTGCCGCGCGGCGACAGCAGCGACACGAAGAACCCGGCCAGCGCAACCACAAACGAGAATAGAAATACGCGCTGCAGCGCTTGCGCCAACACGGTGACCAGTGCCGTGTTGGAAGGTAGACCGCCCTGAGAGGCGGGGTCAATCAACGCGTCCACCGAGACGCCTTCCCCTAAACCAGCAGCAGCCAGGCCCGACGCCAGACCAAAACTCAACAACGCGCCCATGATGCTCACGCCGAGCGTGCCGCCGATGTTGCGGCTGAAGGTGAGCGTGGACGTGGCAGTGCCGAGCGACTTGCGCTGAACCGTGCTTTGCACGGCGACGAGAAATGAGGTGATGCACATGCCCATGCCCGCGCCCGTGAAGGCCATGCCAATCAGAAGGGGAAGCGGGCTGAGCACCACGGTCGCCGAGAACACCAGGGCCGTGCCGATGGACGCGAACACCATGCCGACGAGTATGAGCGTCCGGTAGCTCATGCGCAGCAACAGCCGGCTGCAGATGATGCTCGATGCGACCCAGGCCAGCATCTGCGGCGTGAGCATCGCGCCGGCGGCCGTGGCCGACGTGCCCAGCACCGATTGCGCAAACAACGGCACATACGAGGCGCTGCCGAAGATGGCCATGCCGACCAGAATGCCATGCAGGCACGCCACGGCAAACAGGCGCTCGCGGAACAGCCCCATCGGGAGGATTGGATCGGCTGCGCGCCGCTCCACAAAAATGAGGACGACGATCACGGCAATGGCTACGGCAATCAACAGCCAGCCCATTGGCGTGCCGAAGTCGAACAGGCCGAGCAGGAGCAGCACCACGCCCGAAGCGAGCAGGACGGCGCCGACGATGTCCAGAGGCATCGCTTGCCTGTGCGCGCGGTGCGGGTCGCGCCAGCCGAAGATGAATAACCCTGTCGCGATCAGCACGGGGATGATGTTGATGTAGAACACCCAGTGCCACGACACTTGGTCCACCAGAAAACCACCCAGCAGCGGCCCGACGATGGACGACACGCCCCACACGCCGCTGAACAAGCCCTGAAAGCGCGCTCGCTGTTCCAGTGAAAAGATGTCGCCGATCATGACGAACACCAGCGGCAATATGCCGCCCGCGCCCAGACCCTGCACCGCGCGGGCGAAGATGAGTTGGGTCATGCTGCCGGCCCCGCCAGCCAACACCGACCCGATCAGGAACAACGTCATGGCGAACAAGAAAACTGGCCGACGGCCATAGATGTCGGACAGCTTGCCGTAGATGGGGACGGTTGTGGTGGAGGCGAGCAGATAGGCTGAGAACACCCAGCTATATAGTTCGATTCCACTGAGTTGGCTGACGATGGTGGGCATGGCTGTCCCCACGACCGTCGCCTCCATCGAAGCAAGGAACAGGCTCAGCATGAGGGCGGCCGTGACCGCGATGATTTGTGGGCGCGTCATGTGCCAATCTTATAGGAATGTAAGCCGATGCCCCGGCGCAATCATCTCATCTCATCCGCCCGGCATCTTCCCCATCTGTTGCACGAATCGCACTTCGAGATCAATCGTCTGGTCAATTATCCAGCGGAAGAACGTGGCCATGAGATCGGGCGCCAAGCCGCGCGCCTGCGCGATCACGGTAGCCTCACGCCTTGCGTCGCGCAGCGCCTCGCGCACGGCGTCCGCGTCAGCGTCGGCGGCGATGGTCGCCAACATGGGTTCGCGCTCCAGCTTGAACTTGGCCATGTAGCCACCCAGATACATACGCTCGTTGATGCGCGCCAGCAGATCGGCGTCGGCATAGGTCGTCTCGCCGTAGTAGTGCGGGTCGTCGCCCGGCTGGCACAATCGCGGCAAAAGCGAGATGTAGAAGATGGGGATTGCGCCGGGCGTGTAGACCGCTTCGTTGAGGACGAACCACGAGCGATCCTTGAAGCGGCCGACAATCTGGTCGTTCAGCCGGTCGAGTTTGGCGCGCAGATTGGTGAGGTTCACGATTTCAACCAGCAGCGCACCCAGCCGAGGCGACCTGATAGATGTCTTCGCACTCTAGAAAATCCCACTCTGCCAACATTTCGTCAATCGTCATTCCTGCGCCGAGATAGTTTAGGATGGATGCGACGGGCATGCGGTAGCCACGAATGCATGGCTTGCCAAAGCACTTGTCTGGATCAATTGTGATCCGATCTGTGATCCGATCGAATCGGTAATGGCGCATCTCCATGTTCAATCCTCCAGCTTCAACATCGCCATGAAGGCCTCTTGCGGGATTTCGACCGAGCCGACCATCTTCATGCGCTTCTTGCCCTCTTTCTGCTTCTCCAGCAGTTTGCGCTTGCGCGTGATGTCGCCGCCGTAGCATTTGGCCAGCACGTCCTTGCGCATCGCCGGCTTGGTCTCGCGCGCGATGATCTTCGCGCCCACCGCAGCCTGAATCGGCACCTCAAACATCTGGCGTGGAATCACGTCCTTGATCTTCTTCGTCAGCAGGCCGCCCTTGTGTTGCGCGTGGTCGCGATGCACGATCATGCTCATGCTGTCGAGCGGATCGCCATTGACCAGAATGTCCATCTTCACCAGATCGCCGCTGCGATACTCGTCAAATTGATAATCGAGCGAGGCATAGCCCTTGGTGTAGCTCTTGAGCTTGTCGTAGAAATCGACGATCATTTCGGCCAGCGGCAGGCGATATGACAGCATCACGCGATTGGTGTCGAGGTATTCCAGGTTGACACTCTCGCCGCGCCGGCGCGTCACCAACTCCATGATCGGGCCGATGAATTCCTTCGGCGTGAAGACCTGAATCTTCATCCACGGCTCGCGCATCTCCAGCAACTTGCTCGGGTCCGGCATATCGGATGGCCGGTCGACTTTCACCACCTCACCGTCGGTCAGCACCGCCTCATACTCCACGCTCGGCGCCGTCACCACCACGTCGAGGTCATACTCACGTTCAAGGCGCTCCTGAATGATTTCCATGTGGAACATGCCAAGGAAGCCGACCCGAAAGCCAAAACCAAGCGCAGCGCTGGTCTCCGGCACGAAGGTGAGCGAGGCGTCGTTCAGTTGCAGCTTTTCCAGCGCATCGCGCAGCAGCGGATAGTCGTCGGTATAGGTGGGGTAAATGCCAGCAAACACCATCGGCTTGGCCGGCTTGTAGCCAATCAGCGGTTCGGCCGGATTCTGCGCATCGATCAGCGTGTCACCCACGCGCGCCTCACGCACGCTCTTGAAGCCAGTCGCGATATAACCCACCTCGCCGGCGCTCAATCCGCTCGCCGGTGTCATGCGCGGGTTGAACGTGCCAATCTCAATTGCTTCGCACGCCGCGCCGGTGGCAAACATGCGCAACTTCGTCTTCATGTTGATTGCGCCGTTCATCATGCGCACATACGCGATCACGCCTTTGTATGAGTCGTAGTGCGAATCGAAGATCAATGCCTGCAGCGGCGCATTTGCATCGCCGGTGGGCGCCGGCACGTCGCTCACCACACGCTCCAGCACATCCCGAATACCCACGCCTTCCTTCGCTGAAATCTTCAGGATGTGATCGGGATCATCTCCCAGCAGATCACCGACCTCCTTCGCCACCTCGTCGGGACGCGCGTGCGGCAGGTCGATCTTGTTGATGACGGGGATTACATGCAGATTGGCTTCGAGCGCAAGATACAAGTTTGCCAATGTTTGCGCTTCCACGCCCTGCGATGCATCAACGACCAGCAGCGCCCCCTCGCATGCATTCAGCGCGCGGCTCACTTCGTAGGTGAAGTCCACATGGCCGGGCGTGTCGATCAGGTTGATCTCAAAAGTCTCGCCATTGTTTGCGGTATAGCTCATGCGAACGGCAGACGCCTTGATCGTCACGCCCTTCTCGCGCTCCAGGTCCATCGAATCGAGCAACTGCTCGTGCATCTCGCGTTTGCTGACGGTGTTTGTCGCCTCAAGCAGTCGGTCGGCCAGCGTGCTTTTGCCGTGATCGACATGCGCGATGATGCAGAAGTTGCGGATCTTGCTTAAATCGGGTGCCATTCGAACACTCGATTATACGGGCGGAACATGCGAGAATACTGAGCGCGCAGTTGAGAGGCAGGGCTGCCTTTGCCAATCCAAAATCGCCAATCAAAAATCCACAATCCACCATGCAGAATCCGTTCCCCGGCCCCATGCAGCCGGCGCCAACCCTCGCGCCATTTGAGCGATCCATCCACCTGAAACAAAGCAAGGCCCGCGTGTGTTACTTCGACGCCGGCCCGCGTGATGCGCCGGTCATCTTGCTGATTCACGGCCTGCAGGATGAGGCCGACACCTGGCGACATGTCTTCGCGCCGCTGGCCGAACAGCATCGCGTGGTCGCGCTCGACCTGCCAGGTTTTGGCCGCAGCGACAAGGCTGAGCGCGGCTACAGCGTGCCGTTCTTCGCCGGCGTAGTGATCGAACTGATGGATCGGCTCGGCATCCACTACGCCACGCTGATCGGCAATTCGCTCGGCGGCATCATTGCGGAGACAATCGCCTTGCAACACGCCGCGCGAGCGTTGCGGCTGGTGCTGGTGGACGGATCTTTGGCGATCGTGAAGCGGCCGGCGACCAACCACAACCTGCTTACCCAACTGCTCTTTCTGGATCTAGTGGACAAGCGCAACTTTGCGCTGCTGCGCTCAAATCCGCGACTCGCATTCGACACCTTGCTGCTGTATTACGCCAACCTGCCGGCCATGCCTCAGGCCGATCGCGATTTTCTCTTTCAGCGCGTGAACGAGCGCGTATGGGATGAAGCCCAGCGGTTGGCATCGCTCTCGACACAACAGCAAATGCCGGGCTTTTTTATCGGTCAGGGACGCCGGCTTGTAAAACGCATCCCGGCACTGCCCGTGCCAACGCAGGTGATCTGGGGCGAATGCGACGGCATTCTGGCGCTTGAGAACGGGCAGGCGCGGACAAAACTTCAAGCCGGCGCATCACTCAGCATCATTCCCAACGCCGGCCACCTGCCCCATCAGGAACAGCCGCAGGCATTTTTGGCAGCATTGAACGGCTGAAAGACGAGAAAATGATTCCGATCGGCGCTCCATGCAAGGTTAGGCCACGGAGTCCGGCAAAGGGGTGAGGCGCGGCAGCTTCAACAGCAACACATCCAGCGCCAACCGCGCATTCACATTGCGGTCGATCTGCTTTCGCGTCTCGCCGACGGCTTGCTGCATCGCCGACGCGCCGGCAACATCAATCTGCTCGGCCAGCGCAACGATGACTTCGCGCCGGTCGACGTTCAGGATGCGCTCGATCGCATCGCCGGCTGCCACGCGCGTCACATCACGCCAAAGCAACAGCCACTCCTCCAGCGTCGCATCGATCACCTCGGCGTCGGCGCGCGCCAGCTTCTCCGCAAATGCAAAGCGCGCCGTGCGGTTGCCGCCAAGCAGGGCCTGCAGATCGTCAAGCCGCTGCCGGCGCACCTCAAGCAATGATTCATCATCAATGGCGCGCAAGGCCCAACCGACGCGCCCGCGCGAGAGTCGCGCGATGAACTCGGCACGCTCGCTGCCCAGTCCGCGCTCGATCAGCGCCTGCTCAATGTCGGTGATCGGCGCCGGCCGCAGATTCAGCACCTGACAGCGCGAGGAGATCGTCGGCAACACTGCGTCGACGCTTGGCGCAATCAATATCATCACGACCGAAGGGTTTGGCTCTTCCAGCGTTTTGAGGATGGCGTTCTTGCCGCTGTCGGTCATCAGGTGGGCCTGGTCGATGATGGCGACACGCCGCCGGCTCTCCACCGGCGCGAGCGTAAGGGCGCGCAGCAATTCACGCACCTGTTCGACCTTGATCGAATCACCATCGGGCTGCACCAACGTCAGGTCGGGATGTTTGTTCTGGTCGATCAGCCGGCGCGTGCGCTCATCATGCCCCAGCACGGCGCGCGCAGTGGCCTGCGCCAGCGCAGCCTTGCCGATGGCCGGCGGGCCGACAAACAGGTGTGACTGCGCCAACTGCCCATCTGCAATCGCGCTGCTCAGCCGCCTGACCGCCCAGCCATGCCCGATGATGCGCCAGTCGCTCATGTCTTGAGAGAGCGCGGCGCACCTTGAAGATGCGCCGCGCATGGACTAACTCGGAATTGTGGCCACATCATTTGGCTTCGGCTTGCGCAACTGGCGCACCTTGCGATAGAGCCGGAAGGCAACATAGCCGATGCCAAGCGCAAAGAGGACGAACAACGCCGGCGCGAAGATCGCCAGAAATGACGCGATGGCCGAAAGAATATCTTCTGCAGCGCTGACAAACGGCGCGCCAATGCCCATCGTGGTCAGGTTCACTGCCGGCCGCACTACCGCCTTCGTCGCGTGGACACTGAGCGCCAGCACCAGACCTGCGATCAGCGATACAACTGGGTCAATGCCCTGGATGACGCCGGTGTTGGCTGCAAACAGGATTGCGCCGGCTGCCGGCCGCACAAACGTCTGAATTGCATCGTTGATGTGATCCGCGCCGGGCACCTTGTCCACGACGAACTCGATGACCAGCAGCACCACCAACGCTGCGATGGCCGGCCAACTGGTCAGCACATCGAACGGCTGGCTGAGTTGCAGCACGCCAAGCCGGCCCAGCACCGCCACGATGAGCAGTGGAATGTAGGCGTTCAAGCCGGCGGCGCCGGCCAGACCAAAGGCACTGATGATGTTTGCTAAAACCATTTGCACACCATTTTATTGGCAAACATGAGAGAAACAGGTTGCCACAGCCGGCTGTCTGCAAGATGTCAGCAAATTTCAGTTTTCGATTGTGGGTTTGTCCGCCGCATCCTGCAGTCACGCAGCCATCGCTCAGCGCGAGTTGCGCAATCGCTTCCACTCCGCAAAGTCCACTTCAATGGCCTCGCTCCACTTCGAATCGATCTCGCCAGAGGAGTATTTGCCTTCGGCGAGCCGCAGCTTGCCGAACACATCGCGCACACTGATATCCTCGCTGCGCTCCACAACCTCCTGCACCAGATGTGGCGGAATGAAGATCACGCCAGTCGGCGTGCCAAGCACCACGTCACCCGGCATGACAGTGCAGCCGGCGATGCGAATGGGAATGTTGATGCCGGCGAGCGTGACATCTGCAATCGCCGTCGGGTCCATGCCGCGCATGTAGAAGTTCACATCGGTCAGTTCGACAAGGCCCTGATAGTCGCGGATGCCGCCATCGACGACTGCGCCGGCGCGCGTGCGCGTGCGAATGGCGGTGCCGAGGTTGTCGCCGATCACCGTGCCGTTTTGCACCTTGCCGAAAATGTCGACGACCATCACATCACCGTGCTTGAGCATGTTGATGACCCAGGAGTTCTGGCCGCCGCGGCTGCCGCGCCCTTCGGCCTCGCCGGCTTTCTGCACCACGTCGTGATAATCGGGCCGATGCGGGATGAACTGCGCTGTGACTGCGCGGCCCACAGTGATGCGACCGGGGTGCGTCTCCTTCCAATTGCCCTCAAACTGGCGCGGATAGCCCTTGCCGACCATTACGCCCCACGCCTCTTCGGTGGTGACGTTCTTCATGCGCTCCAGCCATTCGTCCGGCACATAGGGCCGGCCAAATTCGTCGCGCTCCCAGGGGTTCAACGGCGTCATGGCGATCAGGATGTCTTTCGGGGGAGTGATATACACGGATTGTTCCTTTTATTCTTGTTCTCGCGAAGCACAACGATAAAACACGTTGCAGATTCGCGCCATTGCAAGAGATCAAGCTGCTTTGATGCGCAGGCGGGCAGCGGCGGCATGGGCATGCAGCCCTTCGGCCTCAGCCATCTTCATTGCGATGGGCGAAATGGCGCGCGACGTTTCCTCATCGAGCGCAATCACATTCATCACGCGCATGAAATCCAGCACGTTCAGCGGCGGCGCAAAGCGCGCAGTGCCGCCGGTGGGCATGACGTGGCTGGGGCCGGCGGCATAATCGCCCAGCACCTCGAATGAATGCTCGCCGACGAACACACCGCCGGCGTTGCTGATGCGCCCCACCCAGGCCCATGGATCCTTCACTGACAGGCACAGATGCTCCGGCGCGTAATCATCAGCCAGTGCAACAGCCTCAAGCAAGTCTTCGGCGATCACACAACCGCTGCGGCTTGCAAACGACTCGCCGACATCGCTGCGGTTCGGCTCAGGCAACCCAGCAACAAGCGCCTGAAGGCTGGCATCCACCTCAACCGCGAGCTTGCGCGAGGGTGTGATGAGCAGCGCAGTGCCGGCGGTGTGCTCAGCCTGCGCCATCATGTCGGCAGCCACCCACGCGGGGTTTGCGCTGTCATCCGCCACGATCACGGTCTCTGTGGGGCCTGGCAGAGCATCGATGCCGACGATGCCATACACCTGGCGCTTGGCCAGCACGACGAAGGCGTTGCCCGGGCCGCACACCTTGTCCACGCGTGGAATGGTTTCGGTGCCATACGCCAGCGCGCCGATGGCCTGCGCGCCGCCGGCGGCATACACCGCATCCACCTCGGCGATGTCTGCGGCGACGAGGATGATCGGATGCGGCAATGCGCTGCCGGCCTGCGGCGGCGAGCACACGACGACCTCATCGACGCCGGCGCACCTGGCAGGGATGACGGTGTGCAACAGCGTGCTGGGCAGAGGCGCAGCGCCGGCGGGGATGTATGCGCCCACGCGCTGCAAGGGCTTGATCGATTGGCCGAGCACGCCGCCCAGATCATTCGTCATCCACGTTTGCGCCGGCACGCGCGAATGAAATTGCTTGATGCGCTCGGCAGCGCGCTCCATCGCCGCAATCACCTCACTGTCCACAAGGTCATAAGCCGTGGCGATGTCGAGATCGCTCACTTCGATCTGGGCGGCGGTGATCTCCACGCCATCCAGCCGCTTCGTCCACTCCAGCAAAGCTGCATCGCCGCGCGCGCGCACATCTTTCAGAATGCGCCGCACCGCCTCTTCGGGGTGCAGGTCTTCGCCAAAGGTGGCGATGGTGCGCCGGCGCATCTTCTCGGTCACCACGACCTCGTCAAAAGGCGGTCGCCTCAGCAGCGTATCCAGCGCCGCTTCCAACTCAACGATTTTCAACATCAGGCGGATTATAGGGACAAGGCAACGAGAAATCAGGAACTGGCGAATCGTTCTCGCCCCAATTGCGTCAGTGTCAGCGCAATGTTGGCGAAATATCAACGCTGCAACGGCAATTTACGCCATATTATCGATGCAGACTTCCGGCATTTTGCGACAATATAGTTAACCCCTTAGGAGAGCAAACATGAAACAGAAGATCATCAGCACTTTCGCCGCAACCGCACTCATTGTTGCTGCGTTGCCGGCGCTGCCGGCGCTCGCGCAAGGCACACAGCCCATCAAGATGGGTGAAATCGTCACCTTCGAGCACGAAAGCAACTGGTTCAAGATCGACATCCCCGACAATTGGAAGTCCACCGACAACAGCACGCCGAACGAAGAGGCCATTGTCACCTTCACCGATCCCACTGGCAACGCCGCAATCGTCGTTGATGTGTTCCCCTTTGACAAGGAAGCCACACAGGAGGATATGGGTCAGTTCCTGTCAACCTTCATCAACGACAAATTCGAGTCGTATCCGAATTTCTCGGCCTTTGATCCAAAGAATTTTGGCGACAATGGCGCATCACTCGGTTTCAGCTATGACCAGAAGGTGGGCAAACAGTCCTACACCATGTATGGGGACAGCTTCATCGAGTTGCATGATGGCAAGATGATGAGCATTATGACGGTGCTGCTGCCGAAAGACCAATACCACAAGGTCAGCAAGCAAGTGCTGGGGCTGCTCGACACACTTCAGGTGAATACCGAATCGGTCAGCGCAACCGATGCGGAAACCATTGGCGACCTGAAGGCATTTACCCACAAGTCAAAGCTGTTCTCCATCAACGTGCCAAAGAATTGGGCCATCAAGGACAACAGCAAGACAGGCAAGGTCTCTGTCATCTTCAGCAATCCCGACGGCTACAGCTTCCTGATGGTGGAAGGGTTCAAGAACACCAAAGGCAAACTGGACAAGAAGAAGCTGATTAGCACGCTTGAGTCATACGTGGAAGATGTCATCGGCTCTCAGGTGGAGGGGTTCAAGGGCAATGACGCCAAAGCCAACAACGCCAACTCGGCCTCGAAGTCATTCAATTTCATGATCAAGGATGGCGACCGTGAAACTGCAATGACCGGCATCGTCTATCTCGATCAGGTGGACAATACGCTGGTGTTCCTACGCATCGTAGTGCCGACCGATTCGATCAATGCGAACCGGGATGCGCTTGACGAGATCGGCAACAGCTTCAAGATCAATGGCAAGGTGAAGTTTTAGTCGCCTCACATGAATCCCATGCAACAGGGCGGGCAGCGATGCTCGCTCTGTTGCTTTTCCTGCGGGGCAGAACCAATTCAGAGCCGACTTGACGACCGGCCAAGCTCAAGTTAAATCGCCCTGGAGATTGAATCATGACCATCACGATTAGAAATGTGAAATGCATCCTGACGGCGCCGGCGAACATCGGTCTGGCCGTCGTCAAGGTCGAAACATCGGAGCCGGGGTTGCACGGCGTGGGTTGTGCCACCTTCACCCAGCGCCTCACCAGCGTCTACGCCGCTGTCGAGGACTATCTCAAACCGCTGCTGATCGGCCGCGACGTATCACGCATCGAAGACATCTGGCAACTGTGCTACCAGAACAGCTATTGGCGCAATTCACCAGTGCTGAACAACGCCATCAGCGGCGTCGATCAGGCGCTGTGGGACATCAAGGGCAAGCTGGCGAATATGCCAGTCTACGATCTGCTTGGTGGCAAAAGTCGCGATGGCGTAGCGGTGTATCGCCACGCCGACGGCCGCGACCCGCAAGAGGTGCTGGACAATCTGTATGCTTTGCAGGAACAGGGCATCATGTATATCCGCCTGCAGATCGGCGGCTACGGCGGAATTGCGAAGCGCGAGAAAGCCATCTCCAAAAGCAAGCCAGCAAAGGGCAAAAAGAAGGAAAGCCCTTATTTGAACGTCGGCGTGTATGGCGGGTTGAAGGGCGTGGCGCGCAGCCCGGAAGGCGCACTCGCCGGCGAATACTACGATCCGGTCATCTACATGCTGTCGGTCGAGAAGATGTTCGACTATGTGCGCAGCAAGATCGGCTTCGAGACGCCGCTGCTGCACGACATTCACGAGCGGCTGCCGGCGATTGAAGCCGTGCGCTTCGCCAGGATGCTGGAACCCTATCACCTGTTCTTCCTCGAAGACGCGCTCGCGCCAGAGGATATCGAGTGGTTCCGCCGCATCCGCCAGCACAGCACCGTGCCGCTGGCGATGGGCGAGCTGTTCACTCATCCGCTGGAATGGAAGCCGCTCATCGTCGAGCAGTTGATCGACTTCATCCGCGTGCATATGAGCGACATCGGCGGGATTACCCCTGCACGGAAGTTGGCCTCTCTTTGCGAAGCCTTTGGGGTGCGCACTGCCTTCCATGGGCCGGGCGATGTGTCGCCGGTGGGTCACATGGCAAACGTGCAGGTCGATCTGACCGTTCACAACTTCGGCATCCAGGAGTTCAGCGGCTTCACCGACACGCTGCGCGAGGTGTTCCCCGGCTGCCCGGAATTGCGGGATGGCTTTCTGTATGCAAGCGACAAGCCGGGTCTCGGCATCGATATCGATGAGACGCTGGCCGCAAAATTCCCCATCCACCCCAACACGTCGCAGTTCAAGGATGGCGTGATCCACTGGACGCAGAGCCGGCTGCCCGACGGCACACTGTGGCGACCATAGGGCGATACGTGATAAATCTCACTGCTGTCTCATCGACAGTTGCTACAATGATGCGCGCAGGGAAAAGACGCGTATGAAACCAAAGTTTCTCATCGGCATTGGCCTGATTCTGGCAGCGGTAGTCGCGGTGATGGTCTTCACTGTGTTGGGCAACAGCAGCATGGAGGTGCAGGTGAACGATCTCATCGCCAAGCAGCAGGCCGGCCAGCTGACGGCTGATCGTTCGCTCAAGTTGACCGGCCTCGTGGTCGGCGACAGCATCACCTACGACGCAAGCTCCCTGCGGTTGGAGTTTGACGTGGTGAATGACCGCGACCAGCTGATAAACAACCTCGCGACAGCGCAGCGTGTGCGCGTGGTTTATCAGGGCGTGAAGCCCGATACGCTGGTGAACGAGGCGCATGCCATTGTCACCGGCAAGCTGGGTGCGGATGGCAAATTTCACGCCGGTAACTCGCCCGACGCGCTGTTGCTGCAATGCCCGACCAAATATGACAACGCCGACAAGCAGGCGAGCAAGTAACTCGCGTCAGCGGACCCGCCGGTCTTTTCATCGCTCGGCTTGTTCATCTTTGCCATCAACGTGGTGCTGTTCTGGATCATGGTGCTGGCAGCGCCAAGGGTGATTGAGTTGCGACCCCCGCAGTTAGTAGGCTCCTCGTCGGCAGCCTGGCGCTGGCGGTCACCATCGCCGAGGCCATCTTCGGCCTAGATAGCCCCCGTGAGCACGGGCGACAACCGCAGCCGCTTCTACTGGCGCTGGTTGGGCCGCCTGCCAATCGGCCGCCGCAACCGCTTCGTCGAAAACCTGCGCGTGTATTTCATCCTGCGCACCATTTTCCTCTACACCGAGGACATCGCCATCGGTTTACACGCCGCTCGCGCGATTCCGCATCCACATGCAGCGACTGCTGTATGGCGAGCGCGATACGATCAGCGACGAGACGCTGCCGGCGAAGGTGCGCATCCTGCTGCAGGACCTCGGCCCAACTTTCGTCAAGCTCGGGCAGGTCGTGTCCAGCCGCTCCAGCGAATTGCCAGAAGCCTGGCAAATCGAATTGGCCAAGCTGCAGAGCAACGTCCCGCCCTTCCTCCATGGCAAAGCGCGCCGCATTTCAACTTGCGTCCTGCGCAAGCGACGCTAACATAGCTTTCAGGCATCGGTGTCTCATCTCACCATTCGACTCTGTTCGCACAATATCAGAGCCATGAGTCTTGACGCAAGTGCATCGCCCAAATCCATCTCAAAGGACACCGCCCGCCGGCGCACGCTCACCAGCCGCATCGGCGAAATCTCCGAAGGGCGCTTTTGGGCATATCTGCTGCTGCTGCCCAGCTTTTTGCTCGTCGCTGCCGTCGTCATCTATCCTGTCATCTCAGGTGTCTGGTTGAGCTTCAACCAATTCAACATCATGCGCATCAACCGCGGCATGAAGTTCGTTGGACTGGATCAATACATCAGCTTGTTCAACGATCCAACCTTCTGGATCATCGTTCGCAATACAGCGGTGTGGGTCGTCGCCGGTTCCATCACGCAATTCACGCTGGGGCTGATCACCGCGCTGGCGCTGAACCGCAAGACGCTGCGCTGGTCGCCAGTGGCGCGGGTGCTGATCCTGCTGCCGTGGGTGATCCCGTCGGTGGTGGCCGGCCATATGTGGGCGCTACTGCTCGATTCACGGCTCGGCGTGATCAACGACATCCTCGTGCGGGCGGGGATTCTCGACACCTATCGCGCATGGTTTGCCGACCCGCAAACGGCGATGGCGGCAGTGCTGCTGGTGGATCTGTGGCGCGCCTTTCCGTTCTTCACCCTGCTGTTATTCGCCGGCTTGCAGTCCATCCCCGAAGAGTTGTACGAGGCTGCCGAAGTGGATGGCGCAAATCCCTGGCGCAAATTTCGCGCCATCACCATCCCCATGCTCATGCCGGTCATCGTCGCCGCCGTCATCTTGCGCATGATCGGCCTTGTCAATTCGCCGGACTTGATGATCGTGCTGACGAACGGTGGCCCCGGCTACGCCACCTACGTGCTGGCGCTGCATGCCTTCTCCACCGCTTATGAAAGCTTCAACTTCGGTGCTGCAGCAGCCATCTCCGTCATCATGCTGGTGATTCTGCTGATATTCACCACGCTCTATCTGAAATTCAGCGGCGTCAACCGCGATTGATGCGAAAAGTCATGGCAGCGAATCAAGCCCTCCCCCGCCCACGCTCGCACAAGCGCACCCAGCAGATGTATGACGCGCTAGCATCGCTCATCATCCTGGCATCGGTCGTGTTTGCGGTGTTTCCAATCGTCTGGACTGCGCTCACGTCGCTCAAGCGCGAAGAGGATGTGGTCACCAACGAGCTGCAATACCTCCCACAGCATCCAACGCTGGAGAACTACGTCACGCTCATCAATCGCTCTGGCTACGCAGTCATGTTCCGCAATAGCACCATCGTTACGATGCTGACAGTGATCTTGTGCCTGTTGGTTGGCACGTTCGCCGCCTACAGCATCTCGCGCTACCGCTTCAAGGGACGCGGCAACATTCTGACGTTCTATCTCATCATTCGCATGTTTCCGGTCGTGCTGATGCTGCTGCCGCTCTACATCATGCTGCGCTCGCTCGGATTGATCGACACCCTGTTCGGTCTGGCGCTGACCTACACCACATTTCTGCTGCCGGTCAGCCTGCTCATGCTGAAGGGGTTCTTCGATGCGGTGCCGGCGGATCTGGAGGACGCCGCGCGCATCGATGGCAGCACGCGGCTGGGCGCGCTCTTCCGCGTGGTGATGCCGCTGGCGCGTTCGGGAGTGGCAGCAACGGCGGTGTTGCTGGCGGTATCGGCGTGGAATGAGTTCCTGTTCGCGCTGATGCTGACGAACAGCGAGGGATCGCGCACCTGGCCTGTCGGCTTGCAGTTGATGGTCGGTGAATTTCAACTGCCGTGGGGATTGATGGCAGCGGCCGGCATGATCAGCATCATTCCGATCATCATCTTCTTCGCCATTGCGCAAAAGGCGCTGGTGCGCGGCCTGATGGTCGGCGCAGTGAAGGGTTGACGAGATAGGCGAGGTTGTTTCCCAGGCAAGCTTAAATCAGCTTAAAAGAAGCCGGCCTGTGCAAACGAAGGCAAGTTCGTTCAACGTTCAGGAGGAATTGCGAATGTTCAGAAAGAATCTGCTCTCACGACGATCGTTTCTGAAAGCCACGGCTGTTGCCGGCGCCGGCGCTGCGGTCGGCCTCGGCTCGGCGCGCACCAGCATGGCTGCGCGCCCACACAAGCCATCCGGCAACATCACTTACTGGCATCACTACACCAGTGAATCGGAGATGGCCGGCCTCAAGGAAGGTTCGGAGATGTTCACCAAGAAATATCCGGACGCAACTGTCGAATCGGTCACCGTGCCAAACGCCGACTTCATGGCGAAGTTCACGCTGGCCGTGCAAGGCGGCGGCAAACCCGACACGACCATGGTCGCCGCTGACCGCGTGCCAGATATGGTGGGCATGGGCGGCCTGATGGATCTCACCGACCAGATCAAGAAGTGGAATCTGAGAAAGTTCTTTCCGGATAGCCGCTTCACCGCAGCCACCGTTGACGGCAAGATATACGGCGTGCCAAGCTTCATGTTCGTGGATTGGATGTATTACCGCAGCGACTGGTTCGCCGAGAAGAAGTTGAAGCCGCCAACGACGTTCGATGAATTCTTCAAGGCTGCTGTCGCGCTCACCGATCCATCAAAGGGGCGCTTCGGTTTTGGCATGCGTGGCGGCGGCGGCGGTCAGGGCATGGTTGTGCAGGTCATCCGCGCCTTCGGCTCGCCCCTCATCGATGACAAGGGCAACGGCGCACTCGACATCAAAAAGACAACCGATGCGCTGGAGTGGTATTCCAGCCTCTACACCAAGGCCAAGGCCGTACCACCGAGCGTGACCAATGACAGCTACCGCCAGATCATGGAGGCCTTCCGCACCGGCAAGACTGGCATGGTGTGGCATCACACCGGCTCGCTGGCCGAGATTCAAGCCGATCTGGGCAAGGACGGCAAGAAGTTTATGAGCCTGATGCGCCCCAAGGGGCCGGCGGCGCTCATCAATGACATCTCACCCTCATACAACGGCATCGTCGACAACAAGAACCCTGAGACAGCATGGGCGTGGCTTGATCACTGGGCGCAGAAAGACACGCAGATCATGCTGATGCAGAAGACAGGCTATGTGCCTTCAAACACGGATGCAGCGAAGGACAAGCGCATCACCGGCGATCCGTATTACAAGGCGGCGATCGCAGCGCTGGCCAAAGGCACCACTGCGCCGCAGTTCCCCGGTCAGCCGGCCTGGCAGAGCAAGGTTGTGCTGCCGGTCTTCCAACGCATTCTGCTCGGCGAGTTGACGCCGGCGCAGGGCGCAGAAGAGTTCGCCAAGGGCTTGCAAAAGGCCATCGACGGCACGCTGGCCTAGCTGTTCACCGGCATGCCTGACAGGTTTTCATGCTCAAGCGCAGCAGCCAGCATGCAGATCTGTCAGGCGTGTTGTTTGCTGTGCGCGCAGCCTGCTCGATGGCCAACTTGTCTGGGTTGCAGCGCGAGTCCTCATTATGGCAGCGCACTGAGAATGAGGCGGCAGAACGACGCTACAATGCGGCCTGAGCGTCGCTGTGCCCAACGCAATCCTCAAGACCAAGTTCTTCGTCCCACAGGCGCGCTCAAATCTGGTGACGCGCCTGCGTCTCATCGCACGCCTGAACGAGGCGGCAAATTTCCCACTCACGCTCGTCTGCGCGCCGGCTGGATTTGGCAAGACCACGCTGCTGCGTGCGTGGATATCACAAAGTGCGCATAACAGCGCCTGGCTCTCGTTAAACGAAAGCGAAAACGACCCAACACGTTTCTGGACCTATTTCATTGCCGCACTACAGTTGTCCCGGCCTGATCTTGGGAAAAGCGCACTTGCCCTGCTGCAATTGCCCTACTCGCCCACAATCGAATCCATCCTCACGCTGCTGCTGAACGATCTGGCTGGTCTGACAGGTGCAATCACACTGGTGCTCGACGATTATCACGTCATCGAAGCGCCGGCGATTCACCAGGCGATCACGTTTCTACTCGATAACCTCCCGCCGCAATTTCATCTCATCCTCGCCAGTCGCTCCGATCCGCCCCTGCCTCTGGCTCGACTGCGGGCGCGAGAGCAGTTGAGGGAACTGCGCGCAAATGACTTGCGCTTTACGCCGGAGGAAACAGCTCTGTTTCTCAAACAAGTGATGGGGCTGAACTTGTCAACCGCCGATGTGGCAGCACTCGAATCTCGCACGGAAGGCTGGATCGCCGGCCTGCAACTAGCCGCCTTGTCTATGCAGAACCAGGCCGATATCCCCGGCTTCATCTCAGCGTTCACCGGCAGCAATCGTTACATCGTAGATTACTTGATTGACGAGGTGCTTGGCCGGCGGCCGGCAGACATGCTGAACTTCCTGCTGCAAACGTCCATCCTTGATTGCCTGAGTGAGCCGCTGTGCGACACCGTGACCGGCAGAAGCGGCAGCCAGGCACTCCTCGAAGCGTTGGAACGCGCCAACCTGTTCATCGTCCCATTGGACGGGGAGCGGCGATGGTATCGCTATCACCATCTTTTCCGAGATGTCCTGCTGCAACGCCTGAAGAGTTCAGGGAACGACCTGCCTGCGCTGCATCGGCGGGCCAGCGCGTGGCACGAACGACAAGGCCACATGGCTGAAGCCATTCGCCATGCGCTGGCTGGCGACGATCCGGCGCGTGCCGCCGGCTTGGTCGAGCGATCTGCCTGGGATCTGTTTGGGCGCGGCGAAGTGACGACGCTGCAGCACTGGCTGGATGCCCTACCCGCTGAAGTGGTCAGCGCGCGGCCTGATTTGGGTCTTGTCTATGGCTGGCTCTTTTCGATCACCAATCGGCTCGATGCGTTGGCGATGCATCTGCCGGCATTGGAGCGCGACAATTCGCTTACGCAGGTGCAGTCGAGCCAGATTGCAGCGTTGCAAGCACATCTCTCGCTGGACCGGAATGATTTTCGCCGCGCGATGACGCTGTGCCAAACGGCGCTGGCTGGAATCCCCGAAAGCAATCCACACATGCGTGGCCTGGTGTCCTATTTCCTCGCTTTTGCCGAGCACATGAGCGGCAACACGATGGCGGCAGCGCGCACCTTTGCACAAGCCAGCGCGCTCGGTCAGGCTTCCGGCAACGTGTTGCTGGTCGCGCATGGATTAAATTACCTGGCCACCATGCAACAAGCACAGGGCAAGTTGAGCCAAGCCGCTGGAACGTATCAGCACGCCTTACGTCTTTCGAGCGACACGTATGGCCGCCCGCTCGTCATCGCCTGCATCCTCCTCTGCGGCCTGGGCAAGTTGCTCCGCGAATGGAATGAGTTGGACGAATCCGAGCATTCGTTGCGCGAGAGCATTGAATTGGCGCGGCTTGGCGACAACGCCGGCGAGGGAATCAACGCGCATGTAGCGCTGGCGCTGACGTTGTGTGCGCAGAACGACGAGAAGGACGCGCATGAAGCACTTGCTGCAGCCAGACGGATTGCGCGTGAGTCCAAACATGAAGAATTCCTCCGCGCGGTGAATGTGGCTGAGGCACGGCTTTGGTTGATGTGCGGGCACGCAGATCTCGCGAGCCGATGGGCAGTTGCGAACGGACTACGAGCCGATGATCGGTCGGACAACCCCGATCAGTTGGAATGCACCACATTGGCGCGCGTGCTCATCGCCCTGGGCAGGGAGCGGCCGGAAGAGCAATCCCTTATTCAGACGCAGCGATTGCTGGGTTGGCTGCTGCAAGTCGCCCAATCCGCCGGGCGCGCCGGCCACGCAATTGAGATTCACGTGTTGCAGGCGATGGCGCATCAGGCGAAGGGCGATCTGAGTGCGGCGCGTGGCGCTCTCGAATCGGCGTTGGCGCTCGCCGAACCGGAAGGCTATGTTCGCATCTTCGTGGACGAAGGCGAACCGATGCAAGCGCTGCTCAAGCGATTGGAGATCCGGGATGCGAGATTGCGTGACTATCGAGATCGGCTGTTGGCCGCCCTCGCCGCACAGTCCACTTTAGAGTCAACCGCGACTTCAATCAAAAGTCCGCACTCGAAAATCCAGAATCTCGTTGAGCGGTTGAGTGGGCGTGAAATCGAGGTGCTGCGGCTGGTCGCGGCCGGCCAATCCAATAACGAGATCGCGGCATCGCTCATCGTGTCGCCTGGCACGGTGAAGAAGCACCTCAACAACGTCTTCGGCAAGTTGCAAGTCTCCAGCCGCACGCAGGCCGTAGCGCGGGCAAGAGCGTTGGATTTAATCTAGCCTGCCCTCAACGCTCGGCTCAACTCTGCAAGGATGTCCCGCCTTTTCCGGAGGAGAGCGAGTCAAATCAACTATCTGATACACCTTTTGGCGACTGACGGCGCCCCTGGTTGATGTCTATCGTTGAACGCGATGCCCTCGTTCGAGTCGGACGAAAGCTGACGTGGATGAACGGGCGCATGAAGCGGCATGAGCATGACCAATTGCCGATCACGTCGACGCCGGCTGTCGAAGGAAGCATTGGCCGCTAGAAACCATAGAGAGGTGCAGCATGAGGAAAGTCATCAAATGGTTGGGGCGCATCGCGCTCGTGTTGGTCGGTCTGATCGTCGTCCTGTTGGCCGCCGGTTTCACCTATCAGTCCATCGCCGAGGCGAATGACGCCCGCGCTTACCCGCCGCCGGGGCAGCGCGTGGACGTGGGTGGCTACAAACTGCATCTTTACTGCGCAGGTGAAAACAAAGAGGGCCGTCCGACTGTGATCCTCGATGCGCTATTCCCCGGCGCCGTCTCGAACTGGGCCTGGGTGCAGCCGGCGATTGCCAAAACGACGCGCGTCTGCGCCTATGACCGGGCCGGTCTGGGTTGGAGCGATTCCGGGACAATGCCGCGCGACGCGCTGCATCACGCACAAGAGCTGCACACATTGCTACAGAACGCCGGCGTGCCCGGGCCATACGTCCTGGTCGGTCATTCGCTCGGCGGCCTATCGGTGCGCATGTTCGCCGATCAATATCCTGACGAGGTCGCCGGCGTGGTGCTGATTGAAGGCACGAATCCTGACTCATGGAAGGCGCAAGGCAAGCCAGAAGGCGTCGGAGTGGATCGCAACCAGTTGGCCGTCGCGCCAACGCTGGCGCGCTTCGGCATCTTTCGCCTCGGCCTGATCCCGTCCTATTCAAGCGACCTGGATTTGCCACCGCAACAACGCGCCGAATTGCAGGCGTTCTTCCACACCGCCAGGTCGCTGGAGACGATTCGCGATGTGGATGCGTCATTCGCGGCAGCGCTGGATCAAGTGCGCAACGCGGGCAACCTGGGATCGAAGCCGCTGGCGATCGTGCTGGGCGGCAAAGGCGACGGATCGATCGAGGCGCTTAAGGAGCTGTTCACGCAACAGGCCGCTCTCTCTACGAATAGCGTCACGCGCATGGTCGAAGGCGCGACTCACGCCGGGCTGGTGGATAGCGCGGCGCATGCGCCGCAAACGACTGCGGCGATTCTCGAGATCGTGGAGGCGGCGCACACAGGACAGCCGCTTGCAAGATGAGGATGTGAGGATGTGATGACGGCCACAAAGTCGGGTGAGCCGCTAGCGCAGATTCGGCAGTGCAGTTGATTGGTCATGGAACCCCCTAACCGCGCACATCCGTCCGCGATTCGCTATCGCATCCGCGTCAAAGGTGTGCTGGACGCGAGTTGGTCCGAGTGGTTCGATGGGCTGACGATCACCAGCGAATCGAATGGCGACACGACGCTTGCAGGTCGCCTGGCCGATCAATCGGCGCTGCTGGGCGTGCTGATCAAGATGCACAACTTGAACTTGCCGCTTGTGTCGGTGCAGTGGATCGGGGATGATGCGCCGAATTGATTGTCACTTCGGAAGGAGTCATCGTGAAAGAACTGCGAACCGAGATTGAAATTCAAGCGCCTGCCGCGAAGGTGTGGCGAGTGCTCACCGATTTTGCCAGCTACCCGCAGTGGAACCCATTTATCCGCCGCGCGAGCGGCGAGGTGAAGGTGGGTGCGCGCCTCGATGTTTACATACAGCCTTCGGGCGCATCTGGCGCCGGATTCAAACCCACCGTCCTGAAGGTGGAGCCTGATCGCGAACTGCGTTGGCTGGGTCAACTCTGGATTCCCGGCTTGTTCGATGGTGAGCACATCTTCTTGATCGAGCCGCTGGGAGAAACGCGGGTGCGCTTCGTTCAACGTGAGGTCTTTAAGGGCATACTCCTGCCGTTGCTGGGGCATAGCCTGGACACAAACACTCGCCGTGGCTTCGATGAGATGAATCAGGCGCTCAAGATGCGAGTTGAGGACGCAGCCTGAATCTGGTCTTCTGCTGGCAACCGCACAATCCAAGGCAGGCGTAACCATGTTGTATTTCATCATTCGCGTCTTGGCCAATGCGCTGGCGCTGGCCATCGCGTTCACGTTGCTGCCCGGCATTGAGATATCGCCATTTCGCACCGAACCACTTGCAGTGACTTATTTGACACTCGGTCTTGTGGTTGGCATCGTTCTCGCGTTCGTTCGACCAATCATCATCATACTGACCGCCCGGCTAATGGTGTGGTCAATGGGTTTGTACATCTTCGCCATTAACATGGCGCTTTTTGCCGCAGGGATCCTGGCTGCGCCGAACGTGATCCGCTTCCGGTCTCCAGAGGCTTTCTGGTTTATGTTGGGCAGTCTGATCACGGCATTGGCCATCATCCTCACCGAAGCGATCCTCGGTCTGGGCAGCCCCGCCAGCACGACCGATGCGCGCCGACGGTTTTACTGGCGCTGGCTGGGTCGTTTGCCGACCGGCCGGCGCAACCGCTTCGTCGAGAACCTGCGCGTGTATTTCATTTTGAAGACGATCGTCTCGTATACCGAGGACATCGCCATTGGCTTCACGCCGCTCGCGCGATTCCGCATGTTTATGCAACGCATGATCTACGGTGAGCGCGACATGGTAACCAACGAGACCCTGCCGGCCAAAGTGCGTATCCTGTTGCAGGACCTCGGTCCAACCTTCGTCAAGCTCGGGCAGGTCGTGTCCAGCCGCTCCAGCGAATTGCCAGAAGCCTGGCAAATCGAATTGGCCAAGCTGCAGAGCAACGTCCCGCCCTTTCCCTATGAGGAGGCCAGGCACATCCTCACAGACGAACTGAACCAGCCGCCGGACAAGTTGTTTGCCACGTTTGAACCGACGCCGCTCGCAGCGGCCTCGACCGCCCAGGTGCACCGCGCCACACTGCACGACGGCACAATCGTCGTCGTCAAGGTGCAACGTCCCGATATTGACGTGACGGTGAAAGCTGACCTGAACGTGATGCGCGACCTGGCCGATGTATTGCAGCGGCAGCAGGAATGGGCGCGTGAACTCGACGCGAAGGGGATGGTGAACGAATTCGCCGACGGCGTGCTGCTCGAGTTGAACTACGACAACGAATCGCTCAACGCCCGCCAACTGGCCTTCAACATGCGCGAGATGCCGTGCGTCCACGTGCCGAGGATGTATCCCGAGTTGAGCAATTCAAAGGTGCTCACCCAGGAGTTCGTCACCGGCGTCAAGATCACGGCCGTGGAAAAGTTGGATGCCGCCGGCGTGGACCGCAACGCCCTGGCCCGCGAATTCCTGCGCGCCATGCTGAAGCAGGTCTTGTTCGACGGCTTCTTCCACGCCGACCCGCATCCGGGCAACATCTGGGTCGATCCAAAGACATCGCAGGTCATCTTTCTGGATATGGGCATGATGGGCAACATGACCAAGGATCAGCGCCTGGCGCTGGCCGAGTTGATCTGGGCGTTGCACGACCGCGACGGGCAGAGTCTGGCCAAGACTGTCATCCAGCTGAGCACGCCGTTCAAAGAGGTGGACGAGGCCAGATTCATCGGCGATGTCGAACGGTTGATGAAGCGCTATCTCATGTTCAGCGACGAGCAGATGAACCTGTCCGAACCGCTGCAGGCGATGCTGAACTCGATGCGCCGCGCCGGCCTGCGCCTCGACCCCAGCCTGACGCTCGCGCTAAAAGCGTTGTTTCAGGCGGAGGAGACAGTGCGAACACTTGACCCCTGCCTGCCGCTCGTGACCGTCGCATTCGAGGAACTCAAGCACCTGTTCCAGAGCCAACTCGATTCGGACAGCATTGTCAGCACGATCAAGACTGAGGCTCTGCGCACGGCCAAGGAAGTAGTGCGCCGCATCCCCACGCTGGCCGGCGCAACCGTGAAATGGTTGGATCAATACGAACGCGGCCGCCTCAGTGTGCATGTAGATACATCGGACATCGCCAAAGAGGTGGACAAAGTAGACGCGGCTCTCACCCGCAACGTCACGTTGCTTGTGTTGGCGATGCTGCTGGCCGGCCTGCTGATCGGCTCGGCCATCGCCAGCACGCTCCAAAATGAATTGGGTGGCATCGCCTTCTTTCTCTTTCTCGGCGGTGCGGTGCTCACGACGGCGCTTGTATTGGGCATCGCGTGGAAGATGTGGCGCTCGCGGTCATCAACCTCGTCGAGTGAGCGCTAGACGAAGGAGGACTGAGATGACTGAAGAAACGATGAGAATCATTGAGACAGTCGCCGGGGTTGTGGCGGCCTTTGTAATCGGCGTGCCGATGCTGCTGTTCGGGCGGCGGTTGTTCTGGCTTCTGGGTGGGCTGGCGATGGGTCTCATCGGCCTGGTCATTGCTGCAGTCCTCGTCGGGGTCTTCTATGGGGGTGATGTCTCGTTCAATTTCAATCAGACTGGAGGCATCACAATCAGCCTCAGTCCAGAGGCGCAACGCAATTCGACTACCGTCGCGGGATTATTGATCGTCATTACAGTTGCAGGAATCCTGCTCGGCGCATTACTTTTGATTCGATTCCCGCGCGCCGCTAGCACAGCAGTGGGCTTCGTGGGCGGGATTTTCCTCCTGCTCCAGCTATTCGAACTGTATTCGGTCAATTTAGGAAGCTGGTTGAGCTTCCCAGTCACGGCTGTGGCGGGAATCGTCGTCGCAATCATCGCACGCCGGAATCCCGACACGTCGCTCATTGTGTTGTCTACCTTCATTGGCACAATACTTATCGTAGACGGCCTGAAGTTCGATCCGCGCTCGTCATTGATGGCGATCCTGACGTTGAGTTTGATGCTGTTCGGCATCATCTTTCAAACCAACGCGATGCACCAGCGCCTGGCGCAAGCGACGCGGTCTATGGCAAAACTTGATGCAACCACCTGACCTGTCGATCATGATGGCTCTGGCGCTTTTCAAGTGATCTGCGACAGCGACAAAGGCTGCGCCTCGTTCTGACTGAGCCGGGACTGCTTTCGCGCGTCATCGCCTGCACGATCACATCTCTGGCTCAGGAAGCCCACCTATAATCGCGCGAATCCATGTTCACGGATCTGGGACACCTCTCCGTCATCTTCGCACTCGCCGCCTGCCTCTACGCCGCCGTCATTTCGCCCATCGGCGCGCACCGCAATGACGACCGGCTGGTGCAAAGCGGGCGCATGGCCGCGTTCATGACGCTGCCGCTGGTGCTGATCGGCTGCCTCGGCCTGTGGTATGCGCTCATCGCGCACGACTTCGGCGTGAAATATGTGAGTGATGTATCGAGCGTCGCAACGCCATTCTTCTTCCGCGTCACCGCGCTGTGGGGTTCGCAAAATGGGTCGATTCTGTTCTGGTGTCTCATCATGGCCGGCTTCATCGCTGCGGCCATGGCGCGCAACTGGAAAGCCGACAAGCCGCTGCTGCCCTATGTGACGATGACGATGGCGCTGACACTGGCTTTCTTTTTATTCATCGAATTGACGATGACCAATGCCTTCGCGCGGCTGGATTTCCCGCCGGCAGATGGGCGCGGCCTCAACCCGCTGTTGCGCCACCCGGGCATGATCATCCACCCGCCCATGCTTTACGCCGGCTACACCGGCCTGCTCGTGCCATTCGCGTTCTGCATCGCCTCGCTCATCACCCGCCGCACCGACAACCTGTGGCTGATCTCGTCGCGGCGCTGGACGCTGGTCGGCTGGGCATTTCTCGGCGCCGGCCTGCTGCTCGGCGGCCGCTGGGCGCACGATGTGCTGGGCTGGGGTGGCTACTGGGGTTGGGATCCCTCGGAAAACAAGCCATTCATCACCTGGCTGATTGCAACCGCGTTTTTGCACAGCGCGATGATCCAGGAGAAGCGCGGCATGTTCAAGAACTGGAATGTGTTCCTGATGATGCTGACGTTTGCCTCGATGTTCTTTGGCACCGCATTCATCCGCAGCGGCCTGCTCACCAGCGTGCACGCCTTCGCCGCCAGCGACATCGGCCCATGGTTCATGGGCGCGATGCTGGTGATCTTGATCGCGTGCGCAGTGCTGTGGCTGACGCGGCTGGACACCCTGCGCAGCGAAAACAAACTGGAATCGGCCTTCTCGCGCGAGGGCATCTTCCTCATTCAAAACGTGCTGTTCCTCAGCACGGCGTTCACGGTATTCATCGGCACGATGTTTCCGATCTTGAGCGAAGCCATCGCCGGCCAGAAGATCACCGTCGGCCCGCCGTTTTTCGATCAGGCTGCCGGCCCGCAGATGGCAGCGCTGGTGCTGATCATGGGCGTCGCGCCACTGCTATCATGGCACAAGGCCAACGGCAAGGCGGTGTGGCGGCAAATGCTTGGCGCGATGATTTTCGCAGCGATCGTGATGGCGGCGCTGTTCATCGCCGACGCCACGCAGATCGTGCCGCTGCTCGGATTCGGCCTGTGTGCCTACACGCTGGCGCAAACTGTGATGGAGTTTGTGCGCGGTGTGCGCGCGCGCATGAAGGGCATGCGCGAGAATGCCTTCACTGCGCTGTTGCGCCTGGCACAGAAGAACCAGCGGCGTTACGGTGGCTATCTCATCCACATCGGCATCGTGTTGATGGCAATCGGCGCGCTCGGCAAGGGCTTCTATGGCACCGATGTCATCCGCAACGTAAAGCTGAATGAGGGCTTCAGTGTCGCCGGCTACGAATTTGTGTATCGCGGCATCCGACCGGTGCCGTGTGAATTCGAAGATTGCCAGACCATGCAGGGCATGCTGCTGATGAAAGATGCCGCGACCGGCAACGTGATCGATGGCCTGTTCCCGCACCGTGATTTTTACCCCATCCAACAACACACCGCGACGATTCCCTTCATCAGCGGCACGTTCAACAACGAGATCTACGTGCTACTCGCCGGATGGGAGAACAACGGCGCGACCGCATCGTTCCAGGTCTATGTCAATCCGCTGATCAACTGGCTGTGGGTTGGCGGCGTGATCGTGATGATCGGTTTCTTCGTGGCATTCTGGCCGCCGGGTGAGAAAGTGCCGTCGCCGGCGACAGCAAGCGTTCGCCACATGGCAGGAGCGCCGGCAAAATGATTTCTGGCACAGCAAGAAAGCAGTCGAAGAGTGCTCTGTTCGCATGTCTCCTTGCGTTCCTCGCGATGCTTGCGGGGACGCTGCCGGCGCTCGCGCAAGCGCCGGCGCCCGACGATGAGACCTACCACATCGCCAAAAAGCTGAACTGCCCAACCTGCGCCGGCCGCAACCTGGCCGATTGCCCCACCGACACCTGCGCGCAGTGGAAGGCCGAGATCAGGGCGCAACTCGACCAGGGCAAATCGGCGCAGGAAGTGATGGCATATTTTGAAAACCGCTTTGGGTCGACAGTGCTGCAAGAGCCGCCCAAGTCTGGCAGCACGATTCTGCTGTGGCTCGCGCCGGCCAGCGCAGCCATCGCGCTCATCGCTGCGGCCGGCCTCGCCCTGCATCGCATGTCGAAGCGCAGAACGCCGGCGCTGCTCAGCGCAAATACGGCACAAGACAGCGACGACCCGTTTGTGTCACAGTTGGAAGAGGACGTGAAAAGGAGTCAGTGACATGAAGATCAAACCGTTGATGGTGATCGGCGCAGTGGCCGTGATTGGCGCAGTGGCTGCCGTGTTCGTGTTGGCGCTGAACCTCGTATCGCAGCAGGGCGCGCGCCCCACGCCCGGCACGCCGGCGCCCGACTTTCCCCTGACGTTGTATGACGAGTATCGCTCCGACCTGCCGCAAGACATCAAACTGAGCGATCTGCGCGGCAAAGTCGTGGTGATGAATTTCTGGGCTTCGTGGTGCATCGAATGCAAGAAGGAAGCCGACGCCCTGCAGGCGATTCACGAGAAATACAAGGATCGCGGCGTGGTGGTGCTGGGGGTCGATTATCTCGACACCGAGCCGCCGGCGATGGCCTACCTGCAAGAGTTCGGCATCACCTACGCCAACGGCCTTGACCTGCAACAGCGCATCGCCAAAGCCTATCGCATCACCGGCGTGCCGGAAACGTTCTTCATCGATAAGCAAGGCATCGTGCGCGAGGTTCTCATCCAGCCGCTGAGCGAATCTCAACTCACCGCCTCCATCGACAAGTTGCTTGCAGATTGACAATGCGCCGGCGCAATCCGCGCTCTGAATTCACACATCCGACATTCATCCATGTTGCCCATCGGAACCATCCTGCTTGCGCTGGCGCTGTTGCTCCTGTTTGGTCTTGTGATTGCGCTGCCACTCTTCGACCGCAAGCGGCCGGCAGTCAAGCCCATGAGCCAGCGCGACGCCTTGCAGCAAGAGCGCCAGGACATTGTGCGCGCCATCCGCGAAATGGATTTCGACCATCGCACCAACAAGATCAATGACGAGGAATACAAGCGCGTGCGCGGGGAGCATGTGCAGCGCGGCGCGGCTGTGCTGCGCGAGTTGAGCGCGCTCGACGAAGCCGATATCGATGCTGAGATTGAATCGAAGATTGCAGCATTGCGCGCTGCGTCGAAAGCCGGCGATGCGCTGCTTTGCCCGAAATGCCATTCCGCCATCAGCGCAAGCGACCAATTCTGCTCGCAGTGCGGCCATGCGCTGACACCGTCGCCGCAGCACGTCTGACCGGCACTACAAGCAACACACCATGCTTCGACTCCGACTATTTTTGCCGGCCCTCACGCTCGCGCTGCTCGTGACCGGCTGCACGCTCGCCAGTCGCCCCACCCTGCCCACCAGCAACCTGCTCACGCCGGCTGTCCTGCCCACGCTGACCGCCGATGGCGAGAACGCGCCACTGCAACTGCCCGATTCAACCCTGGGTGGGATGATCTATGCTGAAAAATGCGCCGCCTGCCACGGGCCAACGGCAAAGGGCGATGGCCCGCGCGCCGCACAAATTCGCGCCGAAGGCAAGACGGTCGCCAATCTCACCGAACCCTCGCGCTTTCGCGCCGCCGTGCCGCGCGCCTGGCACGACGTCATCACAAATGGCCGCATCCAAAACCTGATGCCCAACTTCAGCGGGTCGCTCACTGCGCAGCAGCGCTGGGATGTGCAGTCGTACATCTGGGCGCTCGGCACAACGACCAGGACGTTGATGACAGGCAGCGAGTTGTATGCGCGGCAATGCGCCAGTTGCCACGGCAAGCAGGGCGAGACGACATTTGGGCCGGCGAACCTTAAATTGCAAAGCCCGAATTTTCTCGCCGAGAAATCGCTGGTGGACATCGCCGGCGGCATGCTGCGCGGTGACCCACATGCCAGCGTGAAGCTCGACGATGCGCAACGTTTTGCCATCGCAGATTACATCCGCGCGCTGAATTACGTGTTCGTCGATCCGGCCATGCAGCAGGCAGAGCGCGTGAGCGGCGATGGCACGCTGGTGATGACTGCCACCAACGGCACGCCCAACGGCAGCGCGCCAATTGGCCTGCCGATGCTGTTGCGCGCCTACGACCAGACATCCGAGGTGCTTTCGCGCACGGCCAATGTGAGCGATGCCGGCGTCGCCATCTTCGACAACTTGCCGCGCCGCGAAGATTACTTCTACCAGGCCGAGTTGGACTTCAGCGGTGGCCGCTTCTACGGTCCGCCGATGCAGTTTATCAGCGCCACGCAGACCATCAGCAATGCGCTGCGGGTATATGAAACGACGACCGAGGCGAAAGACATCAGCATCGGTGCGATGCACTTCTTCGTGCAGGAGATCGGCGAAGGCACGGCCACCATCGTAGAGTTCTACATCTTCAACAATGGGGCGGATCGCGCCTTCATCGGCGAGCCGGCAACTGGCGACCGCCGGCATTCCTTGCGCATCAGCGTGCCAAAGGACGCGCAAAACCTGCGCTTCGATGGGTTGGGGCTGGACCAGCGTTTCTTCCGCGAGGGCGATGTGATCTTCGACACCGAGGTCGTGGTGCCAGGGCAAGGCGTGCAGCAGATTACCCTGATCTACGAGGTGCCCTATCGTGGCCAGCGCGCATTTGAGCGGCAGGTGTTCTATCCGGTGACAAGCTGGGACGTGCTGGTGCCTGAGAACAGCGGCCCCGGCGATCCATTGAAGGTGATCGGCCTCGAAGACAGGGGCTTGCAGCAAACACCAAACGGCAATCTCACCTTGTATACGGGCGAGCAGGCAAATGCCAACGACATGCTGAAGTGGACGCTGACGGGCAGGCTGCTGGGCGCGCCGGCGCAAGGCACAGACGCGCGCGCCATTGGCATCGGCTTGATCGCATTCGGCCTGGCGGTTGGTATCGGCTATTTCCTGCTCTCACGCGCGCGCGCGGTGCAGGCACAGGTGGCGACGCCGGCGGCAGAGCGCGATTCACTCCTACGCCAGCTTGCCCTGCTCGATGACGCATTTGCCCAGGGCAAGCTGAAGGAAGCCGACTACGCCGCGCGTCGCGCCGCGCTCAAGGCCGAATTGCGTGAGATCTGGGATGAGGCGCCGCCGGCATGACGATCTGCATGCGCAGCCTCAGTTCGACGCCTGCAAGGATGTAATGCGAATGGCGAAGGGCTGTGCAACCCCTTCGGCGCATTCGGCGCTGATGAATGACGGGTAGTGCAGGACGGGATCGTAGCGCACCTGGTTGACGCAGCTCTCTGGGATGCCCTGCATGAATGTGAACAGATCTGTCACCGAGATGATGCGCTTGAAGATCGAGGTGGGGCATGTGCTGGCGACGCAGCGCGCGCCGCGCGGCGTATTCTTGTCGACGATGCCCTCGTGCCG
The DNA here is from genome assembly GCA_964590135.1 of uncultured Anaerolineae bacterium. GTDB lineage: Bacteria > Chloroflexota > Anaerolineae > J036 > Brachytrichaceae > JBDHWI01. The sequence goes on from CAZPVX010000033.1 coordinate 41,588, forward strand.
CGTGACAACGGGTCGCGTGGCATCTTCGATGAATTCGAAGCGCACGCGGTAATTGTTCAGCCCTTGCTGCCGCCACAGCTGGCGCTGCTCCATCACTTCAGCGCGAAATTCATCTGGCAGTGCGGGGAGGTTGGCGTTGGCCTGCGGCGCGACCTGCCGGGCGGCTGTCTCGCAAGCCGTGATGAGCAGCACTGCCGCACACACAAATGCCATTCGCCTCGCTCTGCCCCAGTTGCAAATGCGCCGCATGCCTGATGATGATAGACCTGCTCGCGCGCTTTGCCATCCGCTGGATAATGGGTGCGCATGGATGCATTGTTGACTGCGACAAACATCGGCAAGCTGTATGGCATGCGGCCAGTGTTGAAAGGCGTTTCGCTCAGCGTTGCGCGCGGCGAGTTCGTGGCGGTGCTGGGGACAAATGGCGCCGGCAAGACCACGCTGCTGCGCATCCTCGCCACGTTGACGCGCCCCAGCGCCGGCAGCCTGCGCATCGCCGGCGTGGATGCACTGGCGCACGCCGATCGCGCCCGCGCCCTCATCGGCATGGTCTCGCACCAATCACTGATCTACCCTGACCTCACCGCGCATGAGAACCTGACGTTTTTTGGGAGGATGTACGGCATTTCGGATCTCGGATTCGCGGCTTCTGACTCCGTCATCGGCGCCACATCGCTCCAAAATCCAAAATCCAGAATTGAAGATGCGTTGCGCCGCGTCAATCTCTGGCAACGCCGCGATGACTTTGCGCGCACCTTCTCGCGCGGCATGATCCAACGGCTGACGATCGCAAGGGCCATCCTGCACGACCCACCGCTCTTGCTGCTGGATGAGCCGTTCACCGGCCTCGATCAGACATCAGCGGCGAATCTTTCTGCCCTGCTGCGCGAGACGGCGATGCGAGATCGCGCCGTGATCATGACCACGCACGAGCTTTCACGCGGCCTCGATGGCGTGACGCGCGCGCTCATCATCAAGGCCGGCAAGATCGAGCATGAGCTGGCCGCCAGCTTTTCGCCTGATCTGCTCGCCAGTCTGATGGAATCATCTGCGTCATTTGCAACCAGCCATCTGCAATCGTAAACCGCCCCATCATGCCTTTGTTCGTCAAACAAGTCCTCGCCCTCATTCGCAAAGACATCCTGCAGGAGTTGCGCACGCGCGAATCGATCACTGCGATGTTGGTGTTTGCGGTTATGGCGATCGTGATGTTCAACTTTGCGCTGCGGCTGCGCGTCGATTCCTTTCTCCCGCTCACGCCTGGCGTGCTATGGGTGACGCTGGTGTTTGCCGGCACGCTCGGCCTGTCACGCTCCATGTCCAGCGAGCAGATCAACCAGTGCATGGATGGCCTGCTGCTCGCGCCGGCGGATCGCAGCGTGATTTTCCTCGGCAAGGCGATCACGAATGTGCTGTTCACGCTGGCCGTCTCGGTGATCTTGATTCCGGTGATGGCGATCCTGTTCGATGAATCATTGATGCAGGCCGGCGTATGGCTGGTGGTGCTGTTGGGCGTGATTGGCTACGCCGGCGCCGGCACGCTGATCGCGACGATGGCGGCCAGCACGCGCGCGCGCGAGGTGTTTCTGCCGATCCTGCTCTTCCCGCTTGCGCTGCCGCTGCTCGTCGCCGCAGTCATCGCCACGGCTGGCTTCCTCGATCAGTTGCCGTTCAGCGAATTTGCGTCGTGGATCGGCGTCGAAGTTGCATTCCTGGTGATCTTCTGGACTGCCGGCACGCTGCTGTTCGAATTTCTCGTAGAAGGTTGATGGATTGGTCGCTTTGCGATTTTGCGAGGGCTGAAAATCATGAAAATCACCCGCTTTGAAATCCTGAAAGTGCCGCCAAGTTGGGTATGGCTATTCGTCCACACCGACACAGACCACATCGGCATCGGCGAGCCGTTCCTCGAAAATCACGCCGACAGCGTGATCGCCGAGGTCAAGCGATTGGAGCCGGTATTGATCGACCAGGACCCGCGCCGCGTGGAAGCGCTGTGGCAGGCGATGTACAACGCCGGCAACGGCTACAAAGGCGGCCCAATCACCATGAGCGCGATCAGCGGCATCGACATGGCGCTGTGGGATTTGGCCGGCAAGGCCGTCAACGCGCCGGTGCATCAGTTGCTGGGCGGCGCATGCCGCGATCGTGTGAAGATGTATCGCGCCACCGGCGCCGGGCTGCCGCACTGCAATCGCCCCGGTCAGCCCTATCGTGCAGTGCAGCCGCCACCATCCAGGCACGATCGCAACACGCCGGCGGCGTGGGCGGAATACGCGCACGAACTCGCGAGCAACTGGGGCTTCAAGGCGCTCAAGGCGCACTTCAGCGTGGCAGATGGCGTCGCCGGAACAACCCAGGTCGATCATGTGGCAGCCTGCTTCGCAGCGGTGAAACAGGGCGCCGGCGCTGGCATCGAGGTCGCAGTGGACATTCACAACCCACAGCCGCGCATCGCCATGCAGTTGATCGAGGCGCTCGCACCGCACCGACCGCTATTCATCGAAGAACCGCAGCCCATTGAGCGCGTCGACGTGCTGGATCACATCGCGCAATCGACGCGCGCGCCCATCGCCGCCGGCGAACGCTGGATGGGCAAGTGGATTTTCTTCGATGCGCTCAAGCATGGCGCGCTCAGCGTGGTGCAGCCGGACGTGGCGCACGCCGGCGGCATTACCGAATGCAAAAAGATCGCCGCGCTGGCCGAAGCGGTCTATGCGCAAGTCGCCCTGCACGCGCCGCTCAGCGCAGTGGCATTGGCCGCCTCCATCCAACTCGACGCAGTCATGCCAAACTTTCTCGTGCAAGAGCACAATGAAGTGAACGACTGGCGCGAAGATGGCACAACGCTCATCGGCAGGGGCTTTCTCAAACAACCCTTCGTGCTGGGCGAAGACGGCTGCGTGGCAGTGCCACAAACCCCTGGATTGGGCATCGAAATCGACGCTGCCGGCCTGCGCGAGATCATGCAGATGCCCTGGAGCGAGCAGCGGGGCTAACCTTCAAATGAATCTCTAATCTGCAATCTCTTGACGCTCAAATCACCAAAATGGTATTATCTTTGTCGTTACGTTAGCACTCGTATTACGCGACTGCTAACAACGAGCGCATAACGATGAACGATTTGACGTTGCGGCAACAAAAGGTGCTAGGGCTGATTATCCGCACCTACATCAACACGGCACAGCCGGTTGGCTCAAAGGCGCTCCTTGAAGCCAACGATCTCGGCGTGTCGAGTGCCACGATCCGCAACGAGATGGCCGCACTGGAGGAGCTGGGATACCTTACCCATCCACACACATCCGCCGGCCGCGTGCCGACCGACAAGGGGTATCGCTTCTTCGTCGAGCGTCTGATTGGCGATGTCGAATTGCCGCTCACCGAGCAGAACACCATCCGGCATCAGTTTCATCAAGCCAAGCTGGAGATGAGCCAGTGGATGCAGTTGGCATCGGCAGTGCTGGCGCGCTCGGCGCGCAGTGCGGCCATCGTCACCGCGCCGAAGGTCGAGCAGCCACGCCTGCGCCACCTCGAGTTGATCTCGACGCAGTCGCAGTTGGTGCTGATGGTGGTGGTGTTTCAGGGTGGCACAGTGCGCCAGCGCATGTTGAGTTTGCGCGAGCCGATGGATCAGAACGCATTGAGTCAGACCGCGACGAAATTCAACAGCCTGTGTGCCGGCCTCGACGCCGCCGGCGTGCGCAATCGCATGGCCGATGCCAGCGATTTTGAGAACGATGTCATCAAGCTGCTCGCCGATCTCATGGCATCCAACGACGCCGTGCCATTGAATGAAGTGTATCGCGATGGCCTGACTGAGGTGCTGCAAGAGCCGGAGTTTACGCGCCGCAGCGACGCCAACGCCATCGTCACCGCGATGGAGCAGCCAACATTCCTGATCGATGTGTTGAGTTCGCCGGTTGGCACGGTGCAGGTGGTGATCGGCGGCGAAGGCCGCTGGCGTGAATTGAGTTCGTGCAGCATGGTGATTGCGCGCTATGGCATTGAGGGGTTTGCCACCGGCGCGCTGGGCGTGCTGGGGCCAACGCGCATGCCGTATGGCCGCGCCATCAGCACAGTGCGCTATGTCGCAGACTTGATGAGCGATCTCGTCAGCGATTTATATGGGGATTGATTTGTGCTGCGCAGAGCGGCGTCAAGGCAGACACAGACGTGCTTTTCCGCCACTTCGCGCCTGATGAAAACAAGCGGAGTAACTTACAAGATGGAAATGGACAACCAGGGGAGTGGCGTTGCAGCGGCAACAGCCGCTGCAAACGCGCAGGAGATGCCGGCTGCCGAAACGAATAACGGGCCGGCGCAGATCGAAGCGCTACAGATGCAACTCGATGAAGCCAATGCGAAAGCGAGCGAGAACCTCGCCGGCTGGCAGCGCGAGCGCGCTGAATTCTCAAATTACAAGAAGCGCCAGGATCAGCAGATAGCCGACCTGCGTGCCTTCTCGACGATCAACCTGATCAAACGGCTGTTGCCGATTCTGGATGACTACGAGCGCGCCCAGAAAACATTACCCGAGGGCATCTCCCATATGACGTGGATCGAGGGCATGATGCTGATCCAGCGCAAGTTGCAGATGCTGCTGGAGTCGGAGGGCGTGAAGACGATTGACGTGAAGCCCAACGACGAATTCGATCCCAACATGCATGAGGCGATCAGTCACGATGAAGCCGACGGCATCGACAGCGGACACGTGATCGAGATTCTGCAGACTGGTTACAAGATTGGCGACCGCGTCATCCGGCCAGCGCTGGTGCGAGTCGCCCGCTAATTCTAAAGAAGTTGTCTCTCGTTTCTCATACTGAGACGAGGGATCAAAAAGAGAAATCTACAACATGGCAAAAATTATTGGCATTGACCTTGGAACGACAAACAGCGTCGTCGCGGTGATGGAAGGCGGCGAGCCGACGGTGATCGCCAGCGCAGAAGGCTCGCGCCTGATCCCCTCGGTGGTGGCGGTAAACCCCAAAAACAACGAGCGCATCGTCGGCCAGGTGGCCAAGCGCCAGGCCGTCACCAACCCCGAGAACACCATCTTCTCGATCAAGCGCTTCATGGGGCGCAAATTCAGCGACCCCGAGGTGCAGCGCGCGCTCAAGGTCGTGCCATACAAAGTGGTGGCCGCGCCCAACGGCGATGTGCGCGTGATCATGGGCGGCAAGGAATACTCGCCACAGGAGATCAGCGCCATGATTCTGCAGAAGATCA
>CAZPVX010000034.1:0-45609 GCA_964590135.1 uncultured Anaerolineae bacterium
GCCGAAAGCCGAAGACTGAGTGAGACTGTCATAGCGGAAGTCACGCCGCTGGAACTTGCCCTTGCCCAGATAGCCCCATTCCGCAAAGGTGATGGGCGCGCCGTCGTGGGTGAGCATCGTCATCGCATCGCCGTGGACGAGGTTCTGCGAGAGCACATAGGACGCGGCACGGTAAAGATCATCCGAGGCATCCAGGTTCAGATATTCAGCCAATATCGCCAGCACGTTCGCGCGGCACTCAGTGATGTTGTCTGCCATTAGCTAAATACCGTAGATGCACATGACCGCGAGCAGCGCATAGTGCCGCCTCTCAAAGTCGGACTTGCCATATTTCAGTTCCACCGCGGCGAGCTTGCGCCGCAGCACCTGCACGAGGAAGTTGCCGCTGCCGCACGCCGGCTCCAGGAAGCGCGAGTCGATGCGTTCTGTTTCATCGTTCACCAAGTCCAGCATGGCATTAACCAGCCACAACGGGGTGAAAACCTCACCGTGATCGGCGACGCGTTGTTTGGATTTGATGGTGGGCATCGGAATTTGCATTTCAGGTGATGCTTCACTGCGATAACGACGCACTCAGTCGGTCGCGTGTTGCAGATTATCAGCAAATTTTTTTGAAGGGCAATCTCACAAACCGCCAAACTCGGCGCAAACGCGATCAAGATTGTAGAGACGCGACGCGCTGCGCCTCTACGAAATGCCTCGCCTTACCTCATTTGCCTGCCAACCCACCCAAGCAGATACTCATGGCATGCAATCCATCGATGCACACGCCCTTGCCGTGATGAGCGAGTTCAGCGAAGCCGGCGCCATCGCAGATATCTTTGCCGCAGCGCCAATGAATGCTGGCCAGCGCGCGGAGCCCATCGCTGGCGCGATGCTGCTGATCGCGCCTGACATGCCCATGATCATCTTCAACCGCGTGCTGGGGCTGGGGGTGCGCGCGCCGATCGACGATGCGGTCATGCAGCGCATCACCGCCACATATCGCGACGCCGGTGTGTCGCGCTGGGCAATCCAGATCCCGCCCGCAGCGCTCAACCCGGACACGGAAGCGCTGTTTGCGGCGCACGGCCTGCGCCGCGCCGGCCACTGGGAAAAGGTCTATCGCACAGCGTCAACTGCGCTGCAGAGCGAAAGCAGTCTCACCATTCGAACGATTGGCCAGGAATCGGCGCAGGATTTTGCAGCGGTGTGCGCCAGCGCATTTGGGATGCCAGCGTCGCTGCAGAGCGGCCTGGCTGCGCTGGTGGGCCGGCGCGATTGGCAGCATTGCATGGCCTTCGATGGCGATTTGCCTGTGGCGTGTGGCGCGCTCTACATCACTGGAAGGGTCGGCTGGCTGGGCATGGGCGGCACCTTGACCAGCCATCGCCGGCGCGGCGCACAAGGCGCGCTGATGGCCCTGCGCGTGCGCGAGGCAGCTGCTGCCGGTTGCGAATGGGTCATTGCCGAGACCGGCGCAGACACGCCCGAACACCCCAATCCGTCCTTCCACAATATGCTCCGCACTGGTTTTCTGCGCGCGTATCAGCGTCCTGAATTCCTCTTCGAGACAGCCGGATAGCGCCGCAAGCTTCTGCAGGGCGCTACGCGCGCGCGCCGGCGAGGAAGCCGCCATCGACGACGAGCGTCTGGCCGCTAATCATGCTGGCGTCCTTCGAGACGAGGAAGCGCACCGCGCCGGCGATGTCTTCGGGATGCACAGCGCGCCCCAGCGGGTTGATGCGCGCCCAGGCCTCGGCATAGTCCGGCTGAATCTTCAGATTGCGCTCGTTCACCACCGCGCCGATGCCGACGGCATTCACGCGGATGCCAAAAGGCGACACCTCTGCCGACACCACCTTTGCCATCTGCCGCAGCGCGGCCTTGGTAATGCTGTAGGCGCTGAGGCCGGCCGGCGAGCGAATGCCGGCCACCGACGATGAGAACACGATGCACCCACCCTCGCCCTGTCGAATCATCTGCCGCGCTGCTGCCCTGGCGCTGAAATATGACCCCTTCACGTTCAAGTCGAACACGGTGTCGTATTGCTTCTCGCTTGTCTCCAGCATGGGCGCGAAGATAGTGACGCCGGCATTGGCAATGAAAAGATCGAGCCGGCCATGCAGCGCCACGCAATACTCGACCAGTCTCTGACAATCCTCCACCCGCGCGAGATCGGCTTCCATCACCTCTGCCATGCCGCCGGCGTTGCGAATAGCTGCCGCGTTGCGCTCGGCCAATTCCGCCTCCGCAAAATGCGAGAGCAGCACGCGCGCGCCATCCGTGGCAAGCCGGCTGGCGATGGCCGCGCCGATCTCGCGGCTGGCCCCAGTGACGATGGCAACCTTGCCAAGTAGTTCCATGTGGGTGTTTGGCAATTGCATCCTGGCGCGAATGCGCCATTTTCTCAATGGCACATTCGCACCGGATCACAATCTCAAAATGCGTGCGCGGTAAGGCCGCCATCCACCGCCAGCACCTGGCCGCTGACGAACTTGCTGAGGTTGCTGGCGAGAAACAGGCAGCTGTCGGCGATTTCCTGCGGGTTGCCGTAGCGGTCAAGCGAGGGTTGCGAGTCATCCATCTTCACTGGATCGACCGTGCGTGTGGCGACGAAGCGCGCAGTTTTTGTCGGCCCGGGCGCGATCACGTTGCAGCGCACGCCGAAGGGCTTGCAATCCAGCGCCAGACAGCGCGTGTAGTGCATGATGCCGGCCTTCGCCACGGCATAGGCCACCTCGCGCTCCACCGCAAACAGCGCCGCGACCGAGGCAATGTTGATCACTGCGCCGGATTTGCGCAGCTTCATGCCCGGCACCGCCAGCTTGCACACCTGCAGCGTGCCGATCAGATTGCGATCGAAGATCGCCTTCAAGTCTTCCGGCGAGATGCCGAGCGCGTCGTTGGGGTTGGGTTTGCCCTTGCCGCTCGCGCCGATGTCGCCGCCGGCGGCATTCACCAGGATGGTGATCGGACCGAGCGCAGCCTCGCCCTGCTTCACCGCCGCTTCCATCTCGGCATAGTTCGCCACATCGGCAGCCACCGCAATCACCTCATGGTTGCGCTTGCGGAAGGCATTCTGCACTTCATCGAGGTTCTTCGCCTCTCCAAAGACAGCCGGCGAATCCCAATGATGGTCGTGCAGGATGACAGCAGCGCCGGCGTCGGCCAGCGTCTCGGCAATCTTGCGGCCCAGGCCGCGCCCCGAACCGGTGACCAACGCGACGCTGTCAGGTGGGAGAAGTTGTTGTGGGTAGAGTTCAGACATGGTTGTGTGTTGCGCACAAGGCGCCGGCACATCGCCGGCGGTTTTATTTCAGCCCGTTCAGGCCCCGCGCCATTTTGACCAAGCGCGGCGGAAAGTGCAAACACGGCGAATCGGGCTTGATAAATCCTGAAGCCGTGATACATATCCCTTTGACCAAAGGAAACGACCATGCGCTACTCCGCAGCAAATCTGCTCATCCGCCCCGCCCCTTCGCCGGCGACGTCGTTGCAATTGCGCATCACGCCGGCGCTCGCGGATTGGGACTACATCACATTTGAATCGCACTATCTCACCAGCGGCAACGTCGTCGATGGCAACAGCGGCGATAGCGAGATGGCCCTGGTTCTGCTCGGCGGCACGGTCGAGGTGGAGTCATCCGCCGGCGCATGGCGCGTAGGTGGACGGCGCAACGTGTTCGCCGGCCGGCCGCACGCGTTGTATCTCTCGCGCAACACGCAATATGCCATTCGCGCAGATGGCGACGCGGAGTTTGCGCTGGCATGGTCGCCGGCGGAGCGCGACTTTCCAGCACGGCTGATTCAACCCGCAGACTGCGCAGTGGAGATTCGCGGCGGCGACAACGCCACGCGCCAGATCAACAGCATCATCCCGCCGGGCTTCCCATGCCAGCGGCTGGTGGTGGTGGAGGTGTATACGCCGGGCGGCAACTGGAGCAGCTATCCGCCGCACAAGCACGACGTGCATCGCCTGGATACTGATGGCAACATCGTCGAGGCCGACTTGGAGGAGGTGTATTTTTACAAGCTCGACAAGCCGGCGGGATGGGCCTATCAGCGCATCTACACCGACGGCATGTCACCCCTGCAGCAAGCCGGCGAACCCATCGACGCGGTCGTGATGGCGCAAGATGGCGACGCGGTGATCGTGCCGGAAGGCTATCACCCTGTTGCATCGCCGCCCGGTTACACGACGTATTACCTGAACGTGCTGGCCGGCAGCGCGCAATCGCTCGCCAACTACGAGGATCCACGCCATGCCTGGGTCAAGCAAACCTATCACAGCCGCGACCCGCGCATCCCGCTCTATCCAATTTGACCCAACAGCGCGGGGCATCCTGGACTGCCCGGCAGCTTTGCATTGAACAGAAACATGCCATACGACACACTGCACATGGGTCGCTCCAGCATCGACCTTTACAGCAACGACATCGGCGCGGCGTTTGTGGACATCGCCAGCTTCGCGGCTTTCGTCGGCGGCTCACCCACCAATATCAGCGTCGGCGCAAAGCGGCTGGGTCTGAGCAGCGCGCTGCTCACCGCCGTCGGCGCGGATTTGCCGGGCGATTTCATCATGCATTTCCTGAACAAGGAGGGCGTGGAAACAAAATTCATCCCGCGCAAGGCCGGCCACCGCACCAGCGCAGTGCTGCTGGGCATCGAGCCGCCGGATCGCTTTCCACTGGTGTATTACCGCGACAATTGCGCCGACATGGAGCTGAATATCGACGACGTCTGGCAATCGCCGATCAAAGAAGTGAAGGTCTTTCAGTTCGCCGGCACCAATCTTTACAAGGATCCCTGCCGCAGCGCAACCTTCATGGCGGCCGGCATGGCGCAGCAATTTGGCGCAGAGGTGGTGCTGGATGTCGACTTCAGGCCGGATCAGTGGCACGACGTGCGCGCCTTTGGAGTGGCGATTCGCGCCATCCTGCACAACGTCGACATCGTGATCGCAACCGATGATGAGTTGAATGCAGCCATGCTGGTGCAAGACGATCAGATCAGCGTGACCCATTCCCAGGTCAGCGATGCGCGCGTGAAGGGCGATGCCGAATCGTCGATTCGCGCCATCTTGCAAAGCGGCCCGCAGGCGGTGGTGCGCAAACGCGGGTTGGATGGGTCGCGCGTGTATCTGAAGGACGGCACGACGATTGACGCGGCGGCCTTTCCCGTGGAAGTGGTAAACATTCTCGGCGCCGGCGATGCCTTTGCTGCCGGCTTCCTCTACGGCCACGTCAGCGGCTGGGGCTGGCAAAAGAGCGCGCGGCTGGCGAACGCATGCGGCGCCATCCTCGTCACCAAGCACGGTTGCGCCAACTTCATGCCGTCGCTGGATGAGGCGATGGCGTTCGTCAACGCGCGCGGCGGGCTGTGATTTCACCCTGCACCCATGAATCTTGAACACATCACCGATCAGATGGCTGCGAACGCAAAGGCCGTCGAAGCGCTGCTGCGCGGCGTGAGCGATGCGCAGGCAACCTGGCAACCCGACGATGCGTCGTGGTCGCTGCTGACTGTGATCTGCCATCTCTACGACGAAGAGCGCGAAGACTTCCGCCGGCGCGTGGATTACACGCTGCATCGGCCAGGCGAGGAATGGCCGCCCATCGACCCGCAAGGCTGGGTGTTCAGCCGTGAATATCACAGCCGCGATCTGCGCGAGATGCTGGGCGCATGGCTGGACGAACGAGCGCAATCGCTGGAGTGGCTGGCGACGCTGCACGCTGCCAACTGGGATGCGGAGAAGCAGGCGCCATGGGGCGTGATGCACGCCGGCGATGTGATGGCGGCCTGGCTGGCGCACGATCATCTGCACATTCGTCAGATCAACGAGTTGCATTATCTGTATCACAAGGCGCAGTGCGCGCCGTATTCGGTTGAATATGCTGGGGATTGGTAACCAATGAATCAACAAACGCACCGTCTCACCACGGCGCAAGCCGTCATCAAGTTCTTGAAAGCGCAACATACCGAGCGCGACGGCGTGGCGCAGCAGCTCTTCGCCGGCTGCTTTGGCATCTTCGGGCATGGCAACATCGCCGGCCTCGCCCAGGCGCTGCAACAGAATCTCGACTTTCGCTACTACCAGTGCCGCAACGAGCAGGCGATGGTGCATACCGCAGCCGCCTACGCAAAGACCAGGAACCGCCTGCAGACTCTGGCTTGCATCTCATCGATCGGGCCAGGCGCGACGAACATGATCACCGGCGCGGCAGCTGCGACGATCAACCGGTTGCCGGTGCTGCTCATGCCCGGCGACATCTTCGCGCGCCGCAATGTCGCGCCGGTGCTGCAACAACTGGAGAGCGATCATTCGCAGGACATCTCGGTCAACGATTGCTTCAAGCCGGTCAGCCGCTATTGGGATCGCATCAACCGCCCCGATCAGATCCTCACTGCGCTGCCCGAGGCAATGCGCGTGCTGACCAGCCCGATACAAACCGGCACCGTCACGCTCGCCATGCCGCAGGATGTGCAGACCGAGGCATTCGACTACCCGGCTGACTTCTTCCGCGAGCGCGTGTGGCATGTGGCAAGGGCGCGGCCGGACGCACAGGCATTGCAGCGCGCGGCAGGCATGATTCGCAGCGCGAAGCGACCGCTGATTGTGGCCGGCGGCGGCGTGATCTACAGCGAGGCAACCGAGGCCTTGAAAGCGTTTGTTGACGCCACCGGCATACCGGTCGGCGAGACGATGGCCGGCAAAGGCAGTTTGCGCTTCGACCATCCCTGCAACATGGGCGCGATTGGCGTGACCGGCACGCTGGCCGCCAACCGGATTGCGCGCGATGCCGATCTCGTCATCGGCATCGGCACGCGCTACAGCGATTTCACCACCGCCAGCAAGACCGCCTTCCAGCATCCCGATGTGGCTTTCATCAACATCAATGTTGCCGAGTTTGACGCGCACAAGCACGCCGCCATCGCGATCACAGGCGACGCAAAGGCTGCGCTTGACGATCTGCTGCCTCTGCTGAAGGACTATCAGGTCGAACCTGATTACCGGTCTCACACCGCCGGCCTGCATCAGCAGTGGGCGGCTGAAGTGCAGCGCATCTACGACATTCGCAACACGCCCATCCCCAGCCAGGGCGAGATCATCGGCGCGATCAATGAGCTGAGCGACCCAAATGGCGTGATGATCAACGCCGCCGGCTCCATGCCGGGCGATCTGCACAAGCTGTGGCGCGCGCGCCATCCGAAGAACTATCACCTCGAATACGGCTATAGCACGATGGGCTACGAGATCGCCGGCGGACTGGGCATCAAGCTGGCCGCGCCAGAGCGCGAGGTGACAGTGATTGTCGGTGATGGCAGCTACCTGATGCTCTCGCAGGAGATCGTGACGGCGGTGCAGGAAGGCATCAAGCTCATCATCGTGATCCTCGACAATCACGGCTACAAAAGCATCGGCAGCCTCAGCCGCTCGCTGGGACAAGCAGGTTTTGGCACGCGCTACGCCAAGCCGGTGAATGGCCGGCTGCCGGGCGATGAAGTGAAAGACGACATCGAGGAGCTGCCAGTCGACCTCGCGCTAAATGCGCAGAGCCTCGGCGCAACCGTCCTCAAGGCCGAGACCTACGACGAATTCAAGAGTGCCTATGCGCAAGCCCAACGCAACACAGAAACCACTGTCGTGCATGTGCCGATCGACCGCTATGTGAGCGTGCCGGGTTACGACAGTTGGTGGGATGTGCCGGTGGCCGAGGTGAGCGAGATGCCATCGGTGCAGGCAGCGCGCGAAGATTGGGCCAGAATGCGGGCGAAGGAAAGATATTTCTAGCGAGTCGCCTCAGGTCTGGTATCTCAGGTCTGGTATCTCATATTTGGGATTGCGCATCCCACCGGCACGCCAGAGAACGCAGCGCGCCGGCGGGATGCGCAATCAAACCGACAAAATCACATCATGATCCACGTTGGCAACGCCCCTTGCTCATGGGGCAACCTCGAATTTGAAGGGCTGGGTGAAAGCAAATTGACCTACAGCCGCATGCTGGACGAACTGTGCGAGGCCGGCTACACCGGCACCGAACTGGGTGATTGGGGCTTCATGCCCACCGAGCCGACCGCACTGGGCAACGAACTCAACGCGCGCAACCTGACCATGACCGGCGCGTTTGTGCCTATCGCCTTTCGCCATCGCGAAGCGCACGCCGAGGGTGAGGCGCGCGCGGTGCGCACGGCGCAACTGCTGGCGGCCGTGCAGGACGAAATTGCCCCACCCTTCCTCGTGCTGGCCGACAATGACAACAGCGACCCGACGCGCTCGCAGAACGCCGGCCGCGTAACGCGCGAGATGATGCTGGATGATGACGACTGGCGCACCTTTGCAGAGGGCGTGAATCGCGTGGCGCGCGCGGTGAAGATGCAAACCGGCCTGCGCTGTGTTTTCCATCCACACTGCGCCGGCTTCGTCGAGACGCCGGATGAGATCGCTACGTTGCTCATGTTGACCAACCCCGCGCAGGTGGGGCTGGTGTTCGACACGGGGCATTACGCCTTCGGCTCTGGCAACCCCAACGGCGATGACGTCATGGCGGCGATGGATCGCTACGCATCACGCATCTGGTATGTGCATCTCAAAGACTGCTCGCCGGCCATCGCGCAGCGAAGCCGCGATGAGCAACTCGACTACAACGCGTCGATTGGCAACGGCGTGTTCTGCGAGCTGGGGCAGGGCTGCGTGCCATTCGAGCGCGTGGCGGAGTGGTTGAAGCGGCGCGATTACGCCGGCTTCGTCACCGTGGAGCAGGACGTGTTGCCGGGCATGGGCACCCCGAAGGAGAGCGCCATTCGCAACCGCGCGTATCTGCGGAGCATCGGGTTGTAAGCGACGCCACCCGGTATTTCCATATCCATCCTGCGCCCAACCCGGCTGAAAAATCAGCACACTCTATCGGAATACATCATGCCAAACACCTTGAATCTGGGGCTGATCGGCGCCGGCCGCATCGGACAAGTCCATGCCGCCACCATTGCACATCGCGTGCCAGAGGCGAAGCTGCTGATGGTCGCGGATGTCAATGCGCCGGCGGCAGAGGCCTGCGCGCGGCAAAACAACGTGCCGCGCGCAAGCGACAATCCCGCCGACATCATCGACGACCCCGCCATCTCCGCGGTGCTGATCTGCACGTCGACCGACACGCACGCGACGCTGATCGAGCAGGCAGCGGCCGCCGGCAAGCACATCTTTTGCGAGAAGCCGATTGCGCTGGAGTTGGAAGTGATTGACCGCGCGCTGGCTGCGGTCGCGCGCGCCGGCGTCACTTTGCAGATTGGCTTCAACCGCCGCTTCGACGCGAACTATGCGCGCGCGCGCGAGGCGATCGTGAGCGGTGAAATCGGCGAACCGCTCATCCTGCACCTCATCAGCCGCGACCCCGCGCCGCCGCCAATCTCCTATGTCAAAGTGTCGGGCGGCATCTTTCTGGACATGATGATTCACGACTTCGACATGGCGCGCTTTCTGATCGGCAGCGAAATCGTGGAAGTTCATACGATGGCCGGCGTGCGCATCGACCCGGCGATTGGCGAGGCCGGCGACGTGGACACCGCAGTCGTGATGCTCAAATTTGCAAATGGCGTGATCGGCACGATCGACAACTGCCGGCAAGCGCCCTATGGCTACGATCAACGCTGCGAGGTGTTTGGCAGCAAAGGCGAGGTTCACACCCTCAACGATCATCCGAACACCGCCATCATCAGCACGGCTGAATCCGTTCACCGCGATAAACCGCTGAATTTTTTCATGACGCGCTATGTCGAGAGTTATCAACGCGAAGTTCAGGCATTTGTGCGCGCGGTGATCGATGGCACGCCGGCGCCGGTGAGCGGCTACGATGGCCGGCAGGCTGTCGTCATTGGCATGGCGGCGAAGCAATCGCTCCTTGCGGGCAAACCCATCCGCGTGTGACCGCAGGCTGAACCATCCAAAGCCTGATTGCCACTACCATTGACGTCATGGCTAACAATCCTCTCCGATTGGGCGTGGTGAGTTTTGCGCACGGCCACGTCAACAGTTACGTTGAAACGATCAAAGACTTCGCCGATGCGAAAGTTGTCGCCGGCTGGGACGCAGACGCGCAGCGCGGCGAAGCGCAATGCGCAAAATTCGGCCTGCAGTTCGAGCGCGACCTTGACACATTGCTGCAGCGCGAGGACATCGACGCCGTTTTTGTGACCAGCCCCACCAACATGCACGCCGAGCATGTCATCGCCGCCGCGCAGGCCGGCAAACACGTGCTGCTGCAAAAGCCGATGGCGCTCACGCTTGCCGCCTGCGACGCAATCATTGCCACAGTGCAGCGTTACGGCATCCTGTTCAGCCTGTGCTATCAGATGCGCTGCGATCCGGTGAACCAGAAGATCAAGGCGCTGCTGGACGAGGGCGCGGTGGGCAAGGTGGCAATGGTGAAGCGCCGGCATGCCATCAACGCGCTGCTCATGCCGGGCTTTGCCTACAAGGGCAACTGGCACATCGACGCCGAGCAGAACATGGGCATGTTCATGGATGACGCCTCGCATGCCGCGGACTGGTTCTTGTGGCTGCTGGGCAGGCCGAAGTCGGTCATGGCCGAGATCGACAACGTGGTGACCAGCATCGCTCCGGACGACAACGGCATCGCCTTGTTTCGATTCGGCAAGGGCGAGATGGGGTTGCTGGTGAACAGCTCGACGCAGCTGGCCGCCGAATCGACGACCGAGATTTACGGCGACCGGGGCGTGATCGTGCAGAACTACGGCGATGCGCCTTCATCGTGGCTGCCGCGCCCCGCCGGCGCAACCGCATTGAAGATGTTCAGCGCCGGCGGCACGGACTGGCAGCGCTTTGACTTCCCCGCCGATACGCCGCACGGCCAGCGCATTCGCGCAGTCGCCAGGCCGGCAGTCGACTTTCTGCTCGGCAAGCGCGGGCCGATAGCGAGCGCCCAAGAGGGCCGCGACTGCATCGAGATGATCCTTGCGGCCTACCAGTCTTCCCGCGAGGGCCGGCGCATTCAACTGCAGGGATAAATTCGCGCAACGTTGCGCCAGACTTTTCAATCATGAACAACTCCATCAGCATCGGCATCGTTGGCCTCGGCCAATTCGGCGTGCATTTCGTCGAGCTTTACAAAAAACATCCAAAGGTGAATCGCGTCGCGCTGTGCGACATCGATGCAGACAAGCTCAACCGCGCAGCAAAGCAATTCGGTATCCAAGAAACCTACGCCAGCCTCGATGCCATCTGCAAGAGCGACCTCGACGCCATCGCCATCATCACGCAGCCCTGGCTGCATGCGCCGCAGGCCATCCAGGTGATGAGCGCCGGCAAACATGCCTACACTGCCGTGCCGGTGATCTCGCCCAAGAGCGGCAGCGGCGATGAAATCCTTGAGTGGTGCGACAAGCTGATCGAGTGTTGCAAGCGCGCCGGCACGCACTACATGATGGGCGAGACGACCTGCTTCCGTCCCGAAACCGTCATGCTGCGCAAGCGCGCCGGCGAGTTTGGCCGCTTCGTGTATTTCGAATCGGAATATCTGCACGACACATGGCTGCCGTCGTGCAACCTGATCGAGGTGCAGATGGCGCGCACAGGCTGGAGCGAGGCGCAAGTGATGGCCGCCGGCGGCGACATCCCCATGCACTACCCCACCCACTCGGCGTCTGCGCCGATCTCAATCATGGGCGCGCACTGCGTCGAAGTGTCGGCCTTCGGCTACCACTATCCCAACGACGACTACTTCCGCGCCGACAGCGCCACCGGCAATGTGTTCAGCCATGAGGTCGGCCTGTTCCGCATGAGCAACGGCGCAGTCGCGCAGATCAGCGAGGGCCGGCGCAACGGCCATCCAGGTCACGAGGGCATCGTGCGCGTCATCGGCACTGCCGCCGCCTTCGAGCGCGACACATCGGATGAATTCAGCGGCAAATGGCTCACCAAAACGACCGCCTTGACGGTGGACCCGCGCGATTATCGTGATCCGCTGCCGGCAGCGCTGGCCGACGACCTGGGCGGGCATGGCGGTTCGCACGCCTATCTCGTGGATGAATTCGTGACGGCATGCTGCGAGAACCGCCCGCCGAAGGTGAATGCCTGGGAAGCCGCGCGCTACATGGCCGCCGGCGTGATGGCGCACAAATCGGCTGTGAAGGGCGGCGAGTTGTTGAAAGTGCCGGATTGGGGCGATGCGCCAAGTGGTTAGAATCATCGCATGGAATATCGCAAGCTTGGCCGCACCGGCTTGAAGGTGAGTGAGCTGTGCCTCGGCACGATGACATTCTTGTGGACAACAGATGAGCCAACCTCGTTCGAGGTGCTTTCAGCGTTCCATGACGCCGGCGGCAACTTCATCGACACAGCCGACATCTATTCGCACTGGCATCCGGGCAATGCCGGCGGCACTGCCGAGATCGTCATCGGCAAGTGGCTGAAGCGCGCTGACGTCTCGCGCGAGAAGGTCGTCATCGCCACCAAGGGGCGCGGCGCCATGGGGGATGGACCGAACGATCAGGGCGCCTCGCGCGCGCACCTGCTGAAAGCCATCGACGCCAGCCTTGCGCGAATGCAGACTGACTATATCGACCTGTATCAAATTCACTGGCCGGACGAAGAGACGCCGCTGGATGAAACGCTCGGCGCGCTGAATGACGCAGTGCGCGCCGGCAAGGTGCGCTACATCGGCGCCAGCAACTACCCGGCCTGGCTGCTGATGAAATCGTTGTGGGTGAGCGACGTGAAAAATCTCGCCCGCTTCGAGTCCTTGCAACCGCACTACAACCTGATGCACCGCGCCGAATTCGAACGGGAATCGATGGCGCTGTGTCGCGATCAGGGTTTGGGTGTGATTCCCTATTCGCCGCTTGCCGGCGGTTTCCTGACCGGCAAATATCGGCGCGGTCAACCCATCCCCGCCAACTCGCGCGGCGAAAAGAACGAACGCATTCAGCGCTACGCCAGGAGTGAAAGCGGACAAAAAGCCATCGACGCGCTCGAAACCATCGGACAGGCGCACAACAAGAGCATCGCCCAAACTGCGCTGGCATGGATGCTGAGCAATCCCAGCATCACCGCGCCGATCATCGGCGCAAGCACGGTGGCGCAATTGCAGGAAGGGTTGGGCGCAGCCAGCTATCGCCTGAGCGGTGATGAAGTGAAAACGCTGAACGACGTCACAGCGTGGGAATGAAGCGCGATTGCGACTTGAAATCTTCCATGAAACATCTCAACCTCAACGGCGCGTGGCCGATCCTGATCATCGTGATCCTCTTCCTCATCCTGCCGCTATCAACCTTGCCAGGCATGTTCGACTTCATCTTCGTCGTGCTGATGGGCATCGCGCTGGTCATCGTCGGCCTCATCGTCGCGTCGCTGATCGCAAGCCGGCGGCAGAAATCCGGTTGATCAACAAAAAAGCGCGACGCACTTGAAGGTGCGTCGCGCTCGTCGCGTGTTCAATCAGCCATCACCGCATGACGACGGGGATGAACACAGCGTGCCGGTCCATGCTCAACTCGCCGGCAGGCTGCACAGTCGCCGTTTCAAGATAATCTCGCACCATGCCGCCTATCTCGATTTCCTGCAGCCAGTAGGTGTAAGCCTTGCTGGTTAGTGCGCTGGCATCAAAGAACGCGTATTGGCCGCCGAACGCGCCGGCGGGGATCACCGCCATGTTCACCTGCACAGCATCAGCGCGGTTGCCGGTCTCGCTGCGATACACGTTGAAGCCAAACGTGTTGCGCTCGCTACCGGTCACCCACAACACGTTCACCCCGCCGGCTTCGCGCTGCGCTGTGAAAGACAACAGCGAGATTGCCGTCGGTGATGGCTGCACCACGACTTCATTCGACAATACGGATTGGGTGTGGTTGCTGGCGGTGTTGGCAGTGTTCAACACCGTGCCGCCAAACTCGGCGCTCACCTTCACCGCAAACCGAATGCTCGCGCTGGCGCCCGAACCCAGATCGCCCAGATGCCACATCAGCGGTGTGGTTGAAGCCGGCGCCGGCGTCGCGCTGCCATCCACGTATTGTAGATAGCTCTCCAGCACATCCGTCACCGTCACGCCCTGCAGCAGCCCCCCGCCAGTATTTGTCACCAGCAATGTGAAGGTAATCAAGCGATCAGCGCCCAGCACATTGTCATGGCGGCTGGTTTGCGCGTGCTTGGTGATGACCAGAGCGCCTGGCGCGGCAATCTGGTCAACATCAATGGCCTGCGTGATCGGGTTCGAATTGATGATCGGCCTGGGTTGGCTGGCAATTGACAACTGTGCTCCCTGCGCGTTGCTGCAAGCAGTGGCCATACAGACCCCTCCACTGCCCGGTGTCTCCATGCCGATGGCAAACTGCACGATGTTGGTCAGCCAGCCGGTGGCGGTGAAGTTGACCTGCGCAGACACAGTGAGCGTCAGCACACTGCCGGCCGGCAAGTCGACCTGCACGCCAGGCGGCGTGGTGATGCCGGCGATATCGCTGATGACCTGCGCGCCGTTCAAGCCACCTGACATCCACTGCGCGTTGGAAAGCTCCGGCGGGAAGAGGTCAAACAGCAGGCCATTGGCATTGCTCGGCCCCTCATTCGCCAGCGTGATCACATAGGTCAGCGCAGTGCCCGGCACAGCGATGGTCTGCCCATCAGATTTGTCTATGGCGATGAATGCCTTCGACTGTATCGGCACAGTGATGAAAGACGTGTTGTTGTTTGTGACAGGGTCGCTCGCACCTTGATAGGCAGACACCGCTGCAGTGTTGTAGATTCCATCGCGCGCTTCCAGATCGAGCGTGCCGGTGATGGTGAAGGTGACGAGGCTGGCCGGCTCGAGTGAAACGAGCAGATTGTTCAGGCTGCCTGCGCCGGTAGCCGAGCCGCACACCGCGCCAACATCCGCGACGCACGCCCACCGCGGGCCGACCAGCATCCACGGCAGCATGTCGATTACGGTGGCGCTGATGGCCTTGCTGGGGCCGGCATTGCCAACGACGAGTGTGTAGGTCAGCACTTCGCCTGGCGCGACCGTATCCAATGGCGTCGCCGTCTTGACGATGGACAGGTCGGTCACATACACCAGGTCGGTGAGATCAGTGCCGCTGTTGTTCTGGGTATTCGTCTCGGTCACGTCCAACGGCGCGGCAACTGTCGCCGTATTCATCATCGTATTCGATGGATATGAGGTCGCCAGCACACCATGCGCAGTCACCGTCACCGCGCTGTTCGGCGCGATGCGCGCAAGCGCGTGGATGTCGCCGGAGTTGCCCGCCGGCGCGCATGCATCTGGCGCAACCGTAGCGCACGTCCAGTTCACATCGCCCAGCATCGGCGGCATGGCGTCCTCGATGGCTGCGCCATCCACGCCCGATGGCCCGCTGTTCGCCACCACGATCGTGTAGGTGACCGGCGTGCCAAATGCCGCGCTCGACTGTCCATCGGTCTTGCTGATGGTCAGATCAGCCTGCGGCATGAGCGCGGTCGCTGTGGCGCTGCTCACCGGGGTGGGCGTGCCGGTGCTGGTGACGCTCGCGGTGTTGGTCACGGCGCCACGCGCAAAGGGGTCGATGCTATAGGTCAGCGTCAGCATAGTGCTTGCGCCAACCGGCAGGTCGGGCAGATTGCACACGCCGGCGTTGCACGGGCTGCCCTGCGCGGTCAAGCCGATCGGGTCGAGATCGGTCAGCGTCACCTCGCCTGCATCACTCGGTCCGTTGTTCGTTACGACCACGGTATAGGTGATGAGTGTGCCAGGCACTGCGCTCGCCGGCCCGTTCTTCATGATATCGAGGGCAGAGATGCGCACCACCGGCACGGTCACTGTCTCGCTGTTGTTCAGGTCGACTGGATCGGTGATGGTTGATGTGACGCTGGCAGTGTTGACGACTGCGGCATCAGTCAAACTGGATGGCACGGTGAAGGTCATCACGATCTGGGTCGTGCTCTGTGGCTTCATCAAGCCAAGGTCGCAAGGGAAGCCGCCGGCGCACGGCGTGCCAACAGCCGGCGGCAAGCCGCCGAAGCCAGGATCGTCCACCGTCACTGCCGGCGCGTCGGATGGGCCGAGGTTCTTCACCGTGAGGGTGAAGATCGCATCAGTGCCTGGGATGACCTGCGCGGGCGCTTCCTTCGTAATGCGCATATCGGCGCGGTGGGTAATGGTGATCGTCTTGGTCGCAACGTTGTTGAGCAAATGCAGGTCGAGGGACAGGCTGCCGACAATAGCTCCGTTCTTCACCGTCGGCGTCACAAAATCCGACGACACTTCATACACCGCTGTGATGATCTGCGTCACATTGACAGGCAGATGGCCGCACAGCGCGAGCGTGCCGGTATACAGGAAGTTGCACGCGCCGGTGGTGCCGGTGATGAACGGTAGCGTCGGCGTCAACAATTCGCCCAGCGTCACCGAGAGCGCCTGCGAGGGGCCGAGGTTGTTGATCATGAGCGTGTAGGTCACGCGCTCGCCGGCGGCCACGACGTCGCTGCTGGCCGTCTTGGTCAACACCAGATCAGCCACCGATACTGGAAACGAGAGCCAGGAGGCGGTGTTATTCCCATAGTTATTCTCACGTGTCGATGACGTGACTGTCGCCGTGTTGGTGATGATCGGGTTGTTGAGCAGATCATAGTCCGGCGGGATCGTATACGTGACAAGGACAATCTTGGGCGTGGCCAATACCGCCATCGAGGGGATGGTGCAGGTCGTCCCGCTGCAGGCGCCGCCAAAGCCAACAAAGGTGAGACCCGCCGGCGTGTGCTCTGTGATCGTAATGTTGTTGGCGGTCGCCATGCCGATATTTCTCAAGGTTAGCGTATACACCACCGGCTGGCCAATCACGGGGAACAGGGGACCCGCCTTGACCAGCCAGAGGTTGGGGCGCCACGTCTGCGCCTGCGCCGGCGGCGCGTGCGTCAACAACAGCGCAATGAAAGCCAACACCAGTGCGGTGAAGGCCGGCAGCACCAGCACGCGCGCAATCCCCTTGCGCAAATACCAAGCCAGTGGAGCATCGGGTGCTTGCTTCGTCAAGTCGTCGTATGGGTCGTTCTGTAGGGTCACTTCATCCTTCGTCTGCATCGTGGGAACCTCTTTGTGCGCCGCCCCTCAGACACCAGCGCGATGTTCAATCGCTACAATCACTATCCTTATCAGATTCCACTACACCCTTCAACGCCATAAATGTTGAGATGTACATTACGCAATCGCAATCCAGGCAAACACATTGGCAATGTTCACGGCTGCTCCTGCAGTCCGAATTCACCTGTTGGTGCAAAGCGGCTATGATTTAGCGGTGTTAAAGCGTTGTTGAACAACGTGAAATGGCATGACCATGAGCGAAAACGCCGCATCCAGCGCCGGCTCCAACGCGCAGCAACCCGCCGATGCAATGCGCGCCGACCGGCTGGCTTCGGAATCCATCCTCCCCGCCATCGCGGATCTGTTGAACGCGGTGCAGCAAGCCGTCATCGCCACCGATGCTGGCGGGCACATCACGCTTTGGAATCGCCACGCCGAGGTGCTATATGGCTGGCCAGCGCGAGAGGCGATCGGGCGCAGCATCTTCGATGTGCTGGCATCGTCGGGGCACGCCAGGCTCGCCGGCCAGACGCCGGACATGCTGTCACAGGGTGAGACATGGCACGGTGAACTCGAGATCCAGCGCCGCGATGGGTCACGGCTATTCGCCGAGGTGACCGACTCGCCGGTATTCGATTCGACCGGCGCCGTCGTGGGCATCATCCGAGTCTCGCAAGACATCAGCGAGCGCCGGCGTTTGCAGCAGAATGAGCGCATGCTGGCCGCGGCGGGGCATCTGCTTGCCGAGAGCCTTGACACCGAGGAGCGCGTCAGCCGCATCGCCAATCTGCTCGTGGAGCAATTTGCCGAAGCTTGCACCATCCTGCTCATTGACGAAGCCGGCGCGCCGATTCTCTTCAAGACTGCGCACCACGATCCGGCCAGGGAACCATTGCTGGCCGCGCTAGCGCAATACACGCCGGCACTGTATCCGACCACCGCCACCGCGCGCGCCCTAAGCACCGGTCAGCCCATCTTCATGCCAGTGGTATCGGACGCATTCAAGCGCAGCACCACGGCCGATGCGCGCCACGCTGAGCTGCGCGAGAAGCTGGGCTTTCATTCCATGATCACGCTGCCACTGATCGCGCATGGCAACACGCTCGGCGCAATCACTGTTGCGCGCTCGTCCAGCATGCCCGAATATCACCCGCAGGATCTCACGTTCATGCTGGACATCAGCCACAGCACGGCGCTGTTCGTGGACAACGCGCGTCTGCTCGATCAAGCGCGCGCCATGAATGCCGAGCTTGAGCAGCGCGTGCTGGCGCGCACCGTTGAACTGCGCGATTCGCAATTGCAATTGCGCCAGTTGACAGCGCGGCTGCAATCAACGCGCGAAGATGAGCGCCTGCGCATCGCGCGCGAGGTGCACGACGTGATCGGCCAGTTGCTCATGTCGCTGAAACTGGAGGCCGGCCGGCTCGATTTGAGACTGGTCGAAACCGGCAGCCCGCTGGCTGAACACACGGCCAGCATGCTGGCCATGCTCGACAGCGCCTTCCAGCGCGTGCGCCAGATCGCCACCGACCTGCGCCCCAACCTGCTCGATGACATGGGACTGATCGCGGCCCTGGAATGGCAGGTCGAAGACTTCCGCGCGCGCACTGGGCTGATCTGTCGCTTTGATTCCACCCTGGATACCGCTCCGCTGGACAATGATGCCTCGATCGCCATCTTCCGCGTGCTGCAAGAGGCGTTGACGAACATTGCGCGGCACGCCGGCGCATCGCGCGTGGATGTGACAGTCGAAGAGGATCATCGCGGTTGGTTCGTGCTGCGCATCCACGACAACGGGCGCGGCATCACAGCAAGCGACTTGCGCCAGACACAATCGCTGGGGTTGGTGGGCATGCGGGAGCGCATTCATCTGCTGAGGGGTGAGCTCAGCATCGCCGGCGAACCAGGCAAGGGCACATTGCTCGTCGTCAGTGTGCCAATGGGTGATGCCGCCGGCGCAGCCCAGACGGAAGCCGCCAGCTAGCGCATCTCCAGGCTGCGAAAGGCGAGGCAGAGGATGATGCCGGCCGCGATGCCTGCGCTAGCCAGCGCGACGAAAAGCGCCATTTGCCAGCCGGCAGCCAACGACGATGCCGCTTCCCGCGCCGGTGACAGCATCGTCACAGCGCCGACCAGAATCATCATCAGTCCGCCAAACAGCGCGCCGTTCAGCCACTTGTTGGCCGGCAACGCGCGACGAATGCCGGCATACAACAGCCCGCACAGAACGCCAACCGCTGCCGCGACGCAGATGAACGCCAGTGCTGTGAGAGGTGATGCGGGCAACGCTTCACCCGCCAGCTGCGCGACAAAACGCAGCAGCGACTGCGCTGCAAGGCCGAAGGTGAGGCCGGCCAGCACACCGGCCTGCGCCCCAAGCCACAGCTGACGCGCCCTGTCGCCGGCGGTTGGACGCCACGCGCGCGGGCTCCAGGGCTCGCCAGCGCTCTTGATGATCGACATCGCGATGGTGCAGGACGCTGCGAACGCAAGCGTGATGGCTGTGAAGATGGGCTTCGCACCGCCGAAAGCCAGCAGCGCAAATGACGACCACGCCACGCCTTGCGCGACCAGTTTGATGCGCACCGGCAACACGCCATTGCGCTGATATGCCTGCGCGGCGGCGATGGGCTTTTGCAGCCACGCGCGCGTCATGACCCAGCGATACAGCCGCTCCGAGCTGCGCACATAGCACGCCATGGTGATGAGCAGAAAGATGGTCGACGGGACGCCGGGCAAAAATATGCCGGCGATGCCGAGGCCGAGCGTGATCGTGCCGAGCACGATCAAAAGGATGCGCTTGAGTGGCGAAAGTGGTGAGAACGTCACCGCAGGAATCGTTCGATCCATGTCTCGATCGTCAAATCATACCGCCTTCACCCATACCAGCGCCGAGCCCTCCTCCGGCGATGTAAACAGCACGCCTTCGCCCATCAACGCGCTGCCCTGCGCCTCCATCGCCTTGTCATCACCCAACCACTCCAGCCGATACATGCGCTCCGCATCCAATCCGCGCAGCGCAAAGTTGCGTTGCGCCTCGCCGCCCGGCATATGGAAGACGAATAGCAGATGCTCGCCGGCATCCGGCATGGCAAATTGGAATGCCGCCCAGCGATCTCCGCTGCCATCGCGGCGCGGCTGTTCGGTCAGGCGAATCACATCGGCTTCTCGCACAAAGCGGCTGACGCAGGACGTGTAGAGGTCGATGTGCTCCTTCCAGCGCTGCTCCACCCAGGCCGGCAAATCCGCCAACTTCTGCGAAAAGCCGAACACGTTCATCATCGACATGTGCGTGTAGTAATCCAACTGATGCTTCTTGAGGTTGGGGTCGCGTGGATTGAACTGTTGCAGTGGATGGTCGTTGAGCCATTCGCAATACCCCCAGTGCAACAAGGCATTTGGCGCAAGCATGGTCGTTGCGCCCCAGAACAGTTGCAGATCGTGCACCGGCCAGTCGGGATCGCTCAAAAACGTCATGTGTGTGTGGCGCTGCAGGCCGAGGTCGATGCGCAGGCCGCCGGAACTGCAACTCTCCAGCACCACTTCAGGGAAGGCGGTCCGCACGCGCTGGAGCAATTGATAATAGCCAATGTAGTGCGCATACAGGCCGTCGCCGGCGCCATGTCCGTGATCGGTGCGGTTGCAGCCGGCGCCAGGGTCAAGGTTGAAATCGAGCTTGATCCAGTCGCAGCCATAGTCGACGATCAAGCTGCGCAGTGTCTCGAAGGCCCACGCCTGCGCCGCCGGGTTGCCCATGCACACATAGCCCAACTGCTCGCCATCGCGCAGCGCCACCAGATCGGGGCGCTCACCCGTCAACTGCGCCAGCTTGCCAAGCGCTTCGATCTCGCACCAAAGTCCAAACTTCATGCCGCGCGCGTGAACGTCATCGGCCACCGCGCGGATGCCATTGGGGAAGCGCGCTGCATTGACCTGGTGCCAGTTTCCGCGCACGTCATACCAGTCCGCCGCCGAGTCAGACGGGCCGAACCATCCGGCATCGAGCGTGCACACGCCTATCCCCATCGCAGCGGCCTTCGAGGCGTTGTCGCGGAAGATCGTCTCGCTGATCAGCGTATCGCCGTAGGGCCACCAGTGATTCCATTCCACCGGCAGCGCCGCAGTCGTCGCGTTGCTGGGATACCAGTGCTTGCGACCCACGCGGGCGTAATGCCTCGAGGTCGTATTGATGTCGCCGCTATGGCCAAGCGCAATCACTGCCGGCGGACTTTCCATCGCGTCGCCGGCGTCGAGTGTCCTGGCAAATTCCCAGTCGCTCAGCCCGCCGCTGAATGCGATGCCATGCGCCGAAGGCGCAAGGCGGATGCGCCAGTTGCCCGACCACGCGATCGACGCCGACAGCACTGCGCCGTCTGCGCGAAAGAGCGCGCACCAAGGATGCATCCCTTTCGAGGAGCGGCCCGTTTTCGTCTCCAGCAACACGTCTTGCGTGAGGGCAGCACGCACCGGCTCGAACTCCGCACCCCAGTCACTGGTGAAGTGCAGCAGATCGTGCTGCGCCGGCGCGAGATGCAGCGCAAACGAATCGACGCGGGTGATCGTGATCGATTGTGCCGCGTCATTGCGCACGGTTTGCCACATCTCGATCAGAGGGGTGTCCTCATAGGCGCGAGTGTGATGGATGACGCTGAGGCCATTTGTGCTGCGCACTTCGACGGCAAGATCGATCTTGCCGTCACGCCATGCGCCGGTTTCAGCGCGCACCACGCGCCAATCGTCCACGCGGTTGCCATCCACATACACGGCGAACGGCAGCGCCGCGCCGGCCAGCCAGGCGTGGCCGGCGTGCGCCAGTTGCGTCAGACGCAGGTCGTCGTTCTCCAGGTGATATGCCAACTGCAAAGCGTCATTCATCAATGCGATGGCCGGTTGTTGAGTCATGAGATTCACTCCGCAATGAATGTCGGTCAGGCCGGAATTTCGCGCGCATGCGAGACGACTTTCTCGATGGCGTTTACGATGTCGCGCATCGCCGGTTCGTCTGCCAGCAGCAGCGTGTGAAAGAGCCACACGGTTTCGTCGCAGGCGCGCTCGCACACGGGGCAGGCTGCTTGGGTGTAATCCAGCGCGATGTCCGGGTTGGCGCGCATGCGCTTGAGATTTTGGAACACCGCCATCTTGTAGAGCGGGCGCGTATAGCCTTCCGACGCCGGCACGCCCTCAGCCGACAGCGCCGCCACAAACTGGCTGCGCGTGATGCCGAGCGCCTGCGGGTCGATGCGCAGGGTATAGAGGTGATACGCGCGGCGGGTGATGCGCGGATCCTCACGCACCACACACACGCCTGGAATGCCCTGCAGATGTTTTGTGAGATATGCGCCATTGGCCTGACGGCGCAAGGTGTGCGCTTCCAGCCGTGATAGCTGCGCCAGCAGCAGCGCGGCCTGAAATTCGGTCAGGCGCAGGTTCGAGCCAATGTTGCCATGCTCATACCACGCGCCGCCGGCGACGCGCCCGCAGTTGGTGATGCTGCGGCATTGCTCGGCCAGCGCCTCGTCGTCGGTGAGGATGATGCCGCCCTCGGCGCTGGCGACATTCTTCGACACCTGAAATGAGAAGGCGCCGCAGCGACCCAGCGCGCCAGTGCCCTTGCCCTTCCATTTGCCGCCCCACGAATGGCAGGCATCTTCGAGGATAAGCAGGTTGTGCCGCCGGCCAATCTCATTGTAGAGATCCATGTCGACGATGCGGCCGCCAAAATGCACCGGCATGATCGCCTTCGTGCGCGGCGTGATCTTGCGCAGCGCGTCGTTCGGGTCCAGGCACCAGGTATCGGCCTCGATATCAGCAAAGACGGGGATGGCGCCGGCGCGCAGCACCGCCGATGCAGTGGCAATGAAGGTGTAGGGCGGCACAATCACCTCGTCGCCCGGGCCGATGTCGAGCGCCTGCAACATCGTCTCCAGCGCGGTTGTGCCGCTGGACGCCGTGACACCAAAGTGCGCATCCTGAAAGGCGGCAAAGTCCGCCTCGAACTGTTTGACGCATTTGCCGTACCACCACTCGCCGCTCTCAAGCGCGCCGAGCAGGCCATCGCGTTCGCGCGCGTCCCACATCGGCCACGTCGGCCACGTCACGTTGCACGCCTTCGCTCCGCCGTTGATCGCTAGTTGTGTCATCCACCCTGTTGTAGCACCGATGCGGGATGCTGTCAGGTCGCAAAACCTATGGCGCGTGTTTTGGAAGATGGCGCGGGAATTACAGCAGTTGCAGGAATGGCAGCGCGTAATACAGCAGCAGCGCGCCAGCGCACACGATCATCGCGCCACTGGCAAACGGCAAAGCGCCGGCGACGCGACTGCCGGCCAATGCCGGCGCAAACTGTGCGGCAAATCTTGCGCCCCGCAACGCGCGCTTGCCGAAGACCAGTGCCAGGCTGATGGCAGTCAGCACGCCGGCCAACCCCACGCTAAATGCCACGATGAGCAACATGCCAAAGCCAACCCGCCCAAGCGCGATGGCGCTGAGAAGCACGATGAGCGCGGCCGGGCAAGGCACCAGCCCGCCAGAAACGCCAACGGCCATCACGTTGCGCGCATTCAATTTCGCCGGCGGCGTGTGCGCATGCTGCCTTCCACCGTGCGCGTGAACGAGTTGATTTGTGCCTTCGTCGAAGCTGTGGGTGTGATCGGCGGCAACATGCGGCTGCTGGCGCTGCCGCAGGGCAGCCGCAATCATGCGCACGCCCATCGCGATAACGATGAGCGCCGACATCAACCCCAACACTGGAAACAGCTTCTCCGGCACGATGAAGCGCGAGAGCAACAACGTGACCAGCCCCATCACAAAGACGCTGGCAGTGTGGGTGATCGTGACTGCGAGGCCGAGCATGATGGCGTGTTTGGGCGTGGCGCGCGTGCCGATGAGGTAGGCTGCGGCAAGGCTCTTGCCATGCCCCGGCTCCAGCGCATGCAGCGCACCCAGCCCCATTGCGGTGAGCAGCGAGATGGCGATGAGCGAAGGCGTGAGATCGCGGTAGTTGATGAGGGCTGCAAACTGGCTCTCGCGGGTGATGGCGCTGGCGGATGCCGGACCTGCTTCGGCGCGGGCATCCGCCGGCGCTGCTTCGTTCACCAGCGCCACGTCAACGGTTGCGCTGGTTTCGCGCAACGGCTGATTGAGCAGGTCCTGCGGGTATTGGCGCAATTCGTCGCTTACATCTGCATCGCTCACATCGGCAGCGCCGACACGCATGCCGGCGCCGGCCTTCACCACGATCTCGCGCCAGCCAAGCCGGTCGAGATCGTTTGTGTCGTTGAAAAAAATGCGCATCAGCGGCCTGTGCGCCGGCAACGCGGCATCCAACCAGAATGACAGCCGCAGCGTATCGAGGCCGCCCTGCCCTGGCATGAGCGCGAGCGCTGGCGCGCGCGCTTGCAACGCCACAGCATCGCCATCGATGACAAACGTGACATGCTGGCGGATCTCCTCGACACGAGCAGCGACAAAGGCAGCCTGCTCTTCCTCGTCGAAGCGCTGATTGCCGTTGCGATCAAGCGCAGCCTTGAGTTGAAAAGTCGGGATCTCCGCCAGATCGACGACATAGAAGATGCGCGCCTGCGCCGGCGACAACTCGATGCGGCTGTAGTGATTCACGCTGAAATTGCCGAGCGGGTGCGCGGATGCGACCTGTGCCGGCAGCAAGGCGGCAATCACAATGCCAGCCAGCGCAGAAATGACAAGTGAACGCTTCATCAATATGCATACGCCGGCAGCGGCGCTGCGTATGCATGACATGACAGAAGAGATGCACATTAGCGCGCAAGCGCCAACGCTGGAAGAAACCCATGCCGCCGAAGAGCGCCGGCAAAAGGCTGAGGCAGCCAAACCGATGTCGTCCGCGCCGATGCGCTACAACGCCGATGGCTCGGTCGATTGGGGCAATATGTGGGATAGCTTCTGCGCACTGGCATCCGCCGGCGGTCCGCCGCACCGCGCCACCCCGCTACTGCCGGAAGCAGATGCAGATCCAGACAGCGACGGCTATCAATTTGCCCAGCGCGAGATCATACGCGGCATCCAACTTGTGAGCGGCATGCATGCCACGCCGGCCAGCGCCGGCTGGATTGCAGTGGAATGCCCCAATGAGGGCATGTCAGCATGGATCGCTGAGCAGGGCACGCAGGAGAACGTGACGATCCAGCAACATGGCCGCGCATTCTGGGTGCCATGTGGCGAGCATTGGGCGTTGAAGGGCGAGATCAAAAATGTCATCACAGTGGTGGCGAAGACGACGCATTACTACGCAGATCATCTGTCTGCGGATGCCAAGACGATGTTCGCGCTGGAAGCCGGCCTGGCGCAGGCTGGCGCGCTGCTACGAAAGTGGATGCGAAGATGAGATGTGGGTGTGGCCCGCGCCGGCGCGACTCACCGCAGCATGATGGAGCGCGCGGCAATCTCCTCAGATTTTTTCGCGCTCTGTTGCGCAGCCACTCGCTTCAGGTGATAGCGCCGCGCGGTGCGTGAATACACCACAACCGTGTTGCCCAGTTTGTCATGCCAGCCTTGCCGGCGTCCATCCACCAGCACCCACAGGAACCCCAACGCGAGTGGAATGAACGACGCATACAGGCCAAGATAGCGCAGGATGGCGCGGGCAAGCGTGACATCCCCTGGACGGTCGGTCTCTTCCACGCGAATGCCGATCACCGCCATGCCCAGGGTGCGCCCAAAAATCGACCACGCGCCGATGAAATAGGCTGCCTGCAAGAAGAAGGGGAAAATCAAGGCGATTCCGTCGGCCAGCCGGCTTGCGCTGAAATCTGTGACGACTTTGAGGTTGTTCAAACCGAAGAAGCCCAGCAACGCGCGCATGGAAACGCTCACAGCGGTGTTGATGAGCAAGACCAGGATGAAGTCGACGATGAAGGCGAATGCGCGGCTGACAAAGCCGGCATAGCGGTCTTCTGCATGCGGGAAGAGGGCGATGTCTGATTGGCTCATGGCTGTCCCTCAATGGGTGGCCGGCCCAGCAGCCGGCGAATGGCCTGGTCGAGTTTTCTGTCGGCATTGATCGTGCCTTGCCGGAAGTCGTCGAGCATGTCGCCGGCCATGTCCACGCTCTGGTTCTGGATAATGTTGCCCACCTCGGGGTCGCTGCCCACGCGCACCAGCAATTCGCTGATGAGTTCATCGGTGGCAACAGCCGCCAACTTGCGACCATCGCGCTCCTCGACGCGACCGATGCGGATGAGGCGCTCTACTTCGTCATCGCGCCGGCGCGTGGCATCGTCCAGCGCACGCTTCACCGGCGCTGCAACCAACCCGATCAACGGCAGGCGAGCGGCATCGTCCAGCACACGGTAGGCCGCGCTGGTTCGCCGCTGACCGTAATTCACCACGTCATTTGCGGCCTTGAGCGCGCCCTTGCTCACGCTGAAGAGCAAGCCGATCGCTGCATAGCGCAAGCGCGTGAATTCATCTTCGAGTGGCAATTGCTCTGGCGGATGCGGCTCGTAGATCACCTTCTCCTCCCACTGCCGCAGCCGCTTGAGTAGTTCATCTGCGCCCAGCACGCCGGCGCCAACCAGCAGCCGCAGCACCGATTCCAGGTCGTCGAAGGCAGCGCCTCGGATCACCGGCGATCTTGCGGCTTCGTTATCTTGTTTAGATGATGTCATAGCACTTTTATGAGAGCGTCAAGAATCAGCGTTGGCGCCTGAAACTCACATGCCCCGCCACTGCTGCCATAGAATACGCGCCACCACAATCAACGACATGCCGAGCGACGCGACAAATCCAATCAGCCCGACGATGGGCAACAGCCCCAGGATGCCCTCGCCGCGCAGCCCCATCACCAACACTGAGGCGATCATGCCGCCGACGAGCAGCAACGCCAGCATGAAACGATTCGCTGTGCTGTTGAGCGCGCCTGAGAGATATTGCATGTCGCCTGGGTCGAGGCGGGTGGTGCGCCGGCCGCTGCGCGCATCGCGCACATACTGCTCCACCGCATCGCCCACCAGCGGCAGCACGCGGAGCACCTGATCGGCAGAATTCGTCACCGACTCGCGCAGCGCAGTCGGGTTAAATTTGCTCAGCAGCACCATGTTGCTCGCGGTCATGGCGAGTTCGGTAATGTTGTAGTTGGGGTTCAGCACGCGCACGATCTGCTCGGTCTGCATGATCGCCTTCAACGCAAACAGCAGATCCGACGGCACGCGCAGACCGTTATCGGTCAGGCTGGCGAGCAACTCCGAGAGGAAGCCGGCGTATGAGAACGTCGCCAGCGAGCCGCTGAGATGCTTCTTCACCAGCCGGTTGATGTCGCGCTCCAGCGCATCGGCGCTGACCGGTTTGAACTCGATGCCGAGCGACAGCACCACCTGCGTGATGCGGTGCGCGTCGCGCTGGCCCAGGCCGCGCAACAGGTCGACGATCTCACTGCGCTGGCGCGAATCGAGTTGACCGGTCATGCCAACATCCAGAAAGACGATGTCGCCACTGCGCAGCTCAACAAAGACGTTGCCCGGATGCACGTCGGCATGGAAGAAGCCGTCAATCAAGATCTGCTGCACCATGGCGTGAACGAAGGTGCTGGCGAGGCGCGACCGGTCGATGCCGGCTTCCTCGATGCGGCGCACATCGTTGACCTTGACGCCGGCGATGTTCTCCATCGTCAGCACCATCGGCGTGATGAGATCCCAATACACCTTCGGCGCGCGCACGCCAGCCACTGCGCTCAACACCTTGCGCAGTTGATCCATGTTCGCCGCCTCGTTGGTGTAGTCCAGCTCCTTGCTGATGCTGGCAGCGAACTCCTCGACGACGCCGAGGGCATTGTAGTGGCGCGCGATGTTGGTGGCGCCTTCCAGCCCGCGCGCCATCTCGCGCATGATGGCGAGGTCGGATTGAATCTGCTGCTGGACGCCTGGTCGCTGCACCTTCACCACGACGCTGGAGAAATCGTTGAGCGTGGCGGTATGCACCTGGCCGATCGATGCGGCAGCAAGCGGCGTGTAGTTGAACTCGCGAAAGAGATATTCGGGCTGCTGTTTTAGCTGGCTGATCAGCAGGGCGCGCACTTCGGCTTCAGGGAATGGCGGCACGCGATCTTGCAGTTTTTCGAGTTCGGCGAGATAGGCCGGCGGGATGATATTCGACTGGCTCGATACCACCTGCCCCAGCTTGATGAATGTGGGGCCTAGCTCCTGCAACATCAGCCGCAGGCGTCGCGGCGTTTCAAGCCGCTCGATTTCTTCTGCGCGACCGTTCTTGCCGGCGCTGGCCGCGCGCCGCGCCTGGCGCACGTCGGCCTTGGAGACGAGAAAGCCAAAACCGTAGCGGATGAAGATGGCTTGCACCTCCCACCAGCGCCGCAGATTGCGCGCTGTGCTGCTGCCCGTCGCATTCACACTCATGATGCTGCTTATTCCGAATCGATCCTCCGGCAAGATCAGGAATGCGTGAGGGCAATCACCTGTTCGCGCGTCAGCTTGTCGTGGCCGGCGCCCAGCGCTTCAAGGGTTGCCCCAGCCAGCGCCAGTGGAATTTTGATCAGATAGCTAAAGGGCGCTTCGGGCAACGTGAGCGCATAGTCTGCGGTGAGCTTCAGCCAGTGTGCTGCATAGTTGCGCATGTCGGCATCTGTCCACCCGGGCGGGAAGAAATTGACGCCTCGCTTCAGGTCCTCGGCGCGATTGCGCGCGATGTTGGTCGCCTGCAGACCGCGCCCGAAGTGAATGGCATGCCGGCGATCCATCTGCATGCCGTCATGCCACGCCATGATGTCGCACATCAGCAGGCCAACTGCTGCCGCAACGCTGTAGGTGTAGGCGTCGAGGTCGGCCCGGCTTTTGATGCACCAGTTCACGCTGGTCCAATGCGCCATGCGCTCGGCCATGGCCGCCGTGTCGGCCCAGATGCGCGGGGCGATGCTCTCCGGCGCGAAAGCAGCCCATTCGGCCAGGTGCAGGCTGACGTCGGGCAATACGCCGGCGTAGGGTCGCAACACCGGCGCCAGCGCCTCACGCAGCGAATGCTCCTGCTCATACGAGTAGCCCTGAATGGCCAGGCTGACACCGCGCAAAATATCCGCTTTGGCAGCATTGCCTAGCTCAGGGTGATCTTCGATCTCGTCTATGGCCCGCATGCACAGATACGCCGACGCGGTAGCCTCGCGCAAGCCGCCGGGCATACGGCTGATGGGGATGAAGAACGTGCGGCTGGTCGCTTCAAGGATCTCCATCGCGTCGGGGATGTGTGTTGTTTCACTCGATCGTCTCGTCATGCGACCTGCTCCTGATGTGTGTATTGATGTCCTGCGCCGTTCGCCCACGCTCGAAAGGGCAATGTTACGATGGAAAGCTGAAATTTTGCCTAACTCCACCCGGTCCGCATTCCCCGTATACTCGTCGCCATATTTCAGGAGAACAACATGAGCGAAAATGACGCAACCCGAAAAGCGCTGAATGACGTGGTGGATGTCACCAAATCCGTTGCCGATGGCGCCACCGATGTTGCAAATTCAGCCGTCCACAGCGCAGCCGACATGGCGAAGGCTACGGCGGAGAGTGCAGCCGACGCAGCGCAATCAGCCACTGCAGCAGCAGCCGGCATCACCAAGGATGTGGCGCAAAGCGTGACGACGGCAGCGAAGGGCATCTCGGACGCCGGCGCAGATGCCGTCAACAAGACCGCCAGCCAGTCCACCGATGCGATGCAGGGCATCGCGAATGGCGTTATCGACCTCTTTCGCTCGCTGCTGATCGGCGCCTCGGATGTGGCGAAGGCCGCCGCCGATGAGCTGGCCAAGGCAACCAAAACGACCAGCGCGAGCGCAGCCGACGCTGCCAAGCAGACTGCCGGCGCTGCGACCGATTTTGCCAGCAGCACGCTAAAGACCGCCGGCGACACCGTGAGCAAGGTGGCGCACGACGCCGCAGATGCCGCCAAGAGCGCGACCAGCACCGTGGCCGAAGCGACGCAGAGCGCGGCAGCGGATGTGGAAGCCAGCGCGAAAAACGCTGCCGCAGACATTGACGCAGCCACAAAGCAGGGGTAGCGAAAGCAACGACCCGCAAGGCCCGACTGCGAACACGTCCATTCAGTGGACGTGTTCGCTTTTCCACGACGATTCAATCGGGCTACGCGCTTCTCTCATTCAAATACAGCAGCCCCATCGCGCCGAGCAACATCAACGCGCCGAGCCAACCCGCCGGCGCCAACCGCTCACCAAACAGCGCCATCGCCAATAGGGTCGACGTGAGCGGCTCCAGCAGCGTCGCAATGCTCGCAACTGTCGCCGGCGTGTGCTTCATGCCCTGCAAGAAGATGACGTATCCCAGCGCCGATGGCACCAGGCCCAGATAGAGCAGCGTGCCCCACCCCTGCGCCGAATAATCCAGCGCCATGCCGGTGGGCAGCGCAAGCAGCAGCAACAACAGCGCACCGACGCCAAAGCCAATCGTGAGCGATTGCAACGGATGATAGCGCCCCGCCAGCTGCCGGCCGCATAGCGCAAATACTGCATAGCCCAGCGCCGAGCCGAGCGCAAGTGCCACGCCGGCAATGGTGTCGCCCTGCGGCAGCATCGTCGATTGAAAGTCAATCAGCAGCAGCGTGCCGGCGATGGCGCACCCCAACGCCAGCAAAATCGGCAGCGTCATGCGCTCGCGCAGGAAGATGACCGACAGCAGCGCGACCAGCACTGGCGCGGTGCAAAGCGTAACCAGCACCGCCACCGAGACACCAGCGCGCTGCACCGCACCCATGTAGCACACCTGATAGAGCGCCAGCATCGCGCCAATCAGCAGCATCAGGCCGAGATCGCGACGCTGGATGACGAACATGCGCCGGCCTACGATGAACCAGCACGAAACGAACAACGCCGGCACGGCGAATGCCAACCGAAAGAAGCCAATCGAGATGGGAGTGGTGGCGGCGATCTGATAGAGCAGCTTGGTGCCGATGCCGACGGTGCCCCACAACATCGCCGAAAACATGACGAGCGCCAGCCCGCGCTGCGACTCTGCGCGGGTAATTTTCTGTGTAGCGATCACAAAAGCCTCCGAAAGAAATTGCAGCACGGTTCACATGCTGCGAGTGCCGATGACACGAGACGCGACAGGAGGCAGGCAGCGCGCCCGATGCGAATGCGTGATTGAGATGCGCCAGCCTGCGAGGATCAGGCAGCCGGCGGAGGCGGGAGGATGCCGAAGTAGTTGTTCATGTGGGATTCACGTTTGCCGATTGTAGCCGGCAATGTCACATCTTCATCGCCGACTTGAGCTTGTTGAGAAAGGCCAGCTCCTTTTCGTTTGAACTTTTGCCGATGCCGAGGAAGCCGGCGCTGGCCGACGCCTTCACGATTTGCTCCGCGACCTCCATCAAGAATGGCTTGAAACTTTTTTCGTCATCGGCGAGCAACTCATCCAGCGCAGCCAGATGCGCCATGATCTCATCATCTGTCAGGTCAGGCAGTTCGACGGCCTGTTTGGCCTCGCTGCGGGCCTGCTTTTTCATCAGCGCATGCACCACCGGCTCGACGCCGGCATCGCCCTTGTAGCGCTTCATCGCATCGCGCAGCGCGTTGCCCATGGCCTGCTCCTGGCGCACGATTTTGAACGATGAAAGCTTCTCGCTGCTGCGGAGGATGCCGGTCGTCACCGCGCCGATCAACATCACCAGTTCGTCCACTATCTCTTGTTGCATTTGCGCCTGAGCCTACCATCTTTATCGCCGATTCATCGCCGGCGTTGCGGTAGAGTGCGCAGCCACAAGGAGAAAAAGTCATGAAGATGATATGCTGGTTGTTGCTGGCGTCGCTGCTGTGCGGATGCGCCCCGCCGCCGGCGCCGCCACCTGCGTCACGCAATGCGCAAGCCATGCAGAAGATCAACCTCGACTTGAGCCAGCTCGATGAGAATGGCATGACTGGGCCGGCGGATGGCAAACACACCCTCGCCTATGAGTTTTGCATCCCCCGAGACGCGGCGAAGCAAGCGGAGGTGCTCGCAATCGACCCCTCTCTCAAGTTCTACACATCGCCCGGCCGCATTCGTTGCACTGGCGGGCAATTTCTGGTTATCGGCGAGGGCGGCACGAAGGCCACGCTGCTCGCGCTTGCGAGCCTGCCCTACATCGCCCGCATCGATCCCTTCTATGGCGAGTAGCTTTGAGTAGAAAGCGCTAGGGCTGCGGAGCGGGCTGCATGGCCGGCGCATGGCTGGTGGCGAGTTGGAAGCCGAGATACAGCAGCACCACGCCGAAGAAGATGCCGAGATACTTGAGCGTCGAGCCGGCAGCGCTGATCTCCGGCGCAGTCTCAGCCAGCTTGATCACTGAGCCGCCCAACGCCGGCAGCAACCCGCCAATCGCGATCAGCACATTGCCTAGCACGCGGTTCGGCATGATCTGCTTGCGCAAAAACAAAAGCGATGAGTAGATCGCGCCGCCCACCAGCACCACTGTGCCGTATGCATTCAGGATCGGCGGCAGGATGCGCCGCACCGCAGAGTCCGGCAGGATGGCACGGTAGCTTTCGGTGAGGAATTTGCTCACATCGCCAGCCGGCGTGAAGTGCGTCACATCCAGCGGGATCGAAAATACCCACGCCAGGCTGACAAAGCCAATGATGCCGATGATGACCGACGTGACGGTGGCGACATAGGGCCGGCGCACCAGCAGATGCAATGTGCCCTGGGCCAGCACCGCTGCCACCATGATTGCGCCTGACCAATACCACAGCCGAAACGCTGCGTCGTTCCAGCCAAAGTTCAAAATGGTCTCAGTCAAGCCACCGATGAAATACAGCACAAGCCCCAGACCCCACATCAGCAAATGAGCGCCGCCGCGCGCGCGGAAGCGACTCAGCACGGACCAGGCAAAGACGCCCGAGACGATTGTGGTGAGCAAACCGATGACGAAACTCAGGTTCATGATCTTTCAAGACCTTCGCGCAGCAGCGCGCACTTGGTGAGTCAAAGACAGTCTACCGCGCCACAGAGGCGATTGTGGCAAAGATCACCACCGCAACCACGATGATCATCAAGGCCAGGGCGCCCGCGATGGCGACCGGCACGATGGCGCGATACTCAAAGTTTTGCGGCACGCGGCTGACCGGCGCGCGTTTTGCCGGCGCCCCCGCGGCTTTCGCCGGCGTCGCGCTGCCCGCCGGCAACACTTTATTGACATACTGCCGGCCAAAAATTGCCAGCATGAAAAAACCGACCACCGTGATCGGCACGAAACCAAGCATGATCAGGAAGCGCTCGTCGGCGTTGGCTGCGCCGAGCAAAAATGGCGCAAGCAAGCCGGCAATGATGAACACGAGGCTGAGCGCGATGCCTGCGCCGACCCTGAGAGGCGATCGCTTCGCCGCCGGCTTCAGCAGTTGCGCGCGTCGCGCGGCCTGGCTGGATGAAGTCATGGCCGGCGAGGCTGCTGGCTGCGCAGAATCCACTCGCGCCTCATCACCCGCAGCGGCTCTGCCACGGCCCGGCAAAAATGCGGTGAACAGCAACAGCGCGCCTGACAGCGTGAACAAGATCGTCAGGATCAACACTTCGCTGCGCTGCGCCGGCGGCACGATCAACGGGATGAGCAGCGCCAGCGCCACCAGCAGCGCGCCAAAACCGATGTTGATGCGCGCGCGATTGCGCTGCAGCCACACCATCGCCGGCGACGGCGCTCCAGCTTGTTGCTTGTGTCGGGCGAGTTGCTTCGCGGCGGAAGGTTGCACAGAGGGTTGCGCAATCGGCGGCGTTGTCGCAACCGATGCCGCGATTACGCGGGCAATCGCCTCGCTCAGCACCTCGACGGCACGCTGGGCGGCTTCGCCCTCGCCGGCCACCTTCGCCTCGATGTGAAGGGGTTGACCATCAACCACCACATCGACATTCACTTCGAGCTTCGCGGCGGGCGCATCCTGCTGCGCTTCCATAGAGTCACAATTGTCACACAACCCACCATGCACGCGCAACACCGGCGGAGGCGCATCTCGCCGGCTTTAACTGTTTCGTGGATTGACGAATGACCTGCGTTCGCGTAAAATTTAACCGCTGTTAAATCAAGATTTTAATCAAGCTCTAATCCATGGCCAAGACTTCAACCTTTACCGATCTGGTTGGCGTGAATGATGCAACATTGCACTATCTGGACGTCATCTACCGGCTGACATTGGACGGCAACGCAGCCAACACCACCGAAATTGCCGCCAAGCTGGGTGTGACGCCATCCGGCGCGAGCGTGATGTTGAAGCGACTGGCCGACCGCAAGCTGGTGCTGCTCACACCCTACAAGGGCGCGCTTCTGACTCCGTCCGGCAAGCGCATTGCTCTGCGCACCATTCGCCGGCACCGCCTGCTCGAAATGTTTCTCAGCCAGGTGATGGGATTTGCCTGGCACGAGGTGGATCTGCACGCGCACGCGCTGGAAACCTCCATCAATGAGGCCTTCGAGGATCGCATGGACGAGATGCTCGACCATCCCACGCGCTGCCCGCACGGCCACCTCATCCCCAACAAAAACGGCGAGTTCCCAGTGGTCAATGATGTGCCGCTGCTGACACAGGCCGCCGGCGCGCGCGGCACTGTGCGCTGCGTGGACACCGACAACGGAGACTGGTTGAAATATCTCGGCGAGCAGGGACTCATGCCCGGCACAACCGTGTTGCTGCGCAGCATCGCACCCTACGGCGGACCGGTCACCCTGGAGACACAGCATGGTCCGGTATCACTGGGGCGGAACCTGGCGGAGTTGATCTACATCGAGCCAGCATAAGCCCGACATTATTTATCAATAGCAAATCATGGCATCGACCATCAGCACACCCAACGTTTCTCAGGAGAACGGAACCGGCGTAAAGTTTGCACCCTTCTCCTCCTTCTTCGCGCGCGTGCGGGCGTGGCTGACTGCCGAGCGCCTTGAGGCGATCTTCGTGCCGATCACCTTTGTGACGATGATCGCCGGCCTCATCGCGTCCAATCTGGGCGTCAACCCGACTGTGCCGGGCGTGCTGTATCTCATCGCCTACATCACGGGCGGCGCGTTCGGCGTGAAGGCCGGCCTCGCCTCCCTGCGTGAACGCCGCATCGATGTCGATCTGCTGATGGTGCTGGCGGCGCTGGGCGCAGTGCTGGTCGGCTCACCGTTCGAGGGCGCGATGCTGCTGTTCCTCTTCTCGCTCTCAAACGTGTTGCAGGCGTATGCGCTGGGCCGCACCCGCAACGCCATCAAGGCGCTGATGAAACTGCGCCCCGACACGGCACTGCTCAAGCGCGACGGCGTCACCGTGCTGACGCCCATCGAGCAACTCGCCGTCGGCGACCGCATCGTGGTGCGACCTGGCGAACGCGTGCCATTGGACGGCATGGTGATCGAAGGCGAAAGCACCATCGATCAGTCGACATTGACCGGGGAAAGCATGCCGGTGACGAAACGTGTGAACGACACAGTGTTCGCCGGCACCATCAACCAGACCGGCAGCCTGGACGTAAAGGTGACCAAGCTGGCGCGCGATTCTACGATTGCCAAACTGATTCAGATGGTCGAGGAGGCGCAGAGCGAGAAAGCGCCGATGGAGCGTTTCCTCGACAAGTTCGAGCAGTATTACGCCATTCTCGTCATCGTTGGCACATTGCTGTTGATCGTTGTGCCGACACTGGTGTTCCAGGCGCCATTTGACAGCGCGTTCTATCGCGCCATCACGGTGATGGTGGTGGCCTCGCCATGCGCGCTCATCATCAGCACGCCGGCATCAATCCTCTCGGCCATCGCCAACGGCGCGCGCAACGGCATCCTGTTCAAGGGCGGCGCGTATCTGGAGCAGGCTGCCCAGATCGACGTCATGGCCTTCGACAAGACCGGCACCCTGACGATGGGCAAGCCAACCGTCACCGACGTGACCATCATCCCGCTCGGCAGCCATCTGCGCAACGTCACGCAAGACGCGCCAGAACACATTCGCGCCGACCAGGAAAACATCCTGCTCACCATCGCCGCCTCGATCGAGGCGAAGTCTGAGCATCCGCTCGCGCTCGCCATCGTCGACACAGCGAAGCACCGCTCGTTGCACCTGCCGGAGGCGACCAACTTCCAATCGCTGCCGGGCAAGGGCGTGCAGGCGCGCACTACCTTCATGGGCGGCATGGATGTGGCCGTCGGCAGCCCGCGCCTGTTCGAAAACATGGAAGCCGTCGGCCTCGACCTTGCCATGCAAGAGATGGCGCGCCTGCAGGATGAGGGCAAGACAGCCGTGCTGGTGGCGAAGATTGCGACCGACAGCTACATGCCGGCGGCGCTCATCCTCGGCGTAATCGCCATCGCCGACGTCATTCGCCCGAATGCGGCAGAGATGGTGAAGCAGTTGAAGGCGCTGGGCGTAAAGCGCGTGGTGATGCTGACAGGCGACAACCAGCGCGTGGCGCGGGCGGTGGCGCGGCAGGTGGGTGTGGATGCGTATTACGCCGACCTGCTGCCAGAGGACAAGGTGAGCAAGATCAAAGCGCTGCGCACAGATGCGCAGGGCAAACCGCAGATCGTGGCGATGGTGGGCGATGGCGTGAATGATGCGCCGGCGCTCGCAAGCGCGACGATGGGCATCGCGATGGGCGCCGCCGGCACCGACGTGGCGCTGGAGACAGCCGACATCGTGCTGATGGCCGACGACCTGTGCAACATCCCCTATGCCATCTCGCTCAGCCGGCAGGCGCGCAAGGTTGTCATTCAAAATCTCGTCTTCGCCATCAGCGTAATCGTGGTGCTGGTGATCTCGGCGCTGGGCTTCCGGCTGCTCCTGCCGCTGGGCGTGGTTGGGCACGAGGGCAGCACAGTCATCGTCGTGCTGAACGGCTTGCGGCTGCTGGGGTTCAAAAAGCGTTGAAGCGCATTGCAAAAAGCCTTTACGTTTCCCATGCGCAAGGGTAGAATACCGCCCGCTAAGTTCAAAAGAAATCGAGTTGGCAGCGGCCAGTGTGCGGCTGCACGAAGTCAGTGAGGAGTTTTCGTGGCAAATACTGCATCTGCAAAGCAACGCATTCGCAATAGCGCGCGCAAGGCGCAGCACAACCGGCTGCATCGCTCGCGCTCGCGCACAGCGGTGAAGAAGGCGCGCCTGGCGCTGACCGCCAAGGACGTGCCGACAGCGAAGGAAGAGATCGCCAAGGCGATCAGCTACCTCGACAAGGCCGCCGGCAAGGGCGTGATTCACAAGAACAGCGCCGCCCGCAAGAAGAGCCGGCTGATGAAGGCCTTGACCAAGGTCGAAGCCGGCAAGAAGTAGCCGGCAGTCAGTCACTGGCAATTTGTAATTGGCAACTGGGCATCGCTCAGTTGCCAATTTCTTTTTTCAGCTCACGCCAGAATCGCCGCATGCCAGCGTCCGGGCCGGCCCCAAAGTCCGTCCTATACAATCCCCCATTCGTGAACATTGCCCTCATCCACGATTGGCTGAATCAGCTCGGCGGCGCAGAAGAAGTGCTGGCTGTGTTGAACAGCGTGTTTCCCGCTGCGCCGATCTTCACCAGCATCTATGATCGCGCACACATGCCGGCGGCTTGGCGCGCATGGGATGTTCGACCAGCCTGGATCGACCGGATGCCGGCAATTCACAGGCGCCACCAACCCTACATGCCCCTTTTCGCGCTGATGTGGGCAAGGGCGCGCATCCCTGCCGAATACGACACGCTGCTCAGCAACAAAAGCGCGTTCTGCATCGGCGCGCGCGGATTGCACCCCCACGCGACGCACATCTGCTATTGCCTGACGCCGACGCGCTTCACGTATGATTTCGAGACATATGCGCGCCGCGAGCGCATCCCCGCCGGCGCGTCGGCCATTCTGCGCGCCCTGAACCATTCCCTGTGCGGCTGGGAGCGCAGCGCCGCCCAGCGCGTCACGCATTTCATCGCCATCTCGCGCGAGGTGCAGGCGCGCATCAAGAAGCACTATGGC
Source organism: uncultured Anaerolineae bacterium (assembly GCA_964590135.1). GTDB lineage: Bacteria > Chloroflexota > Anaerolineae > J036 > Brachytrichaceae > JBDHWI01. Next base: position 37,959 of record CAZPVX010000034.1, read on the forward strand.
CGCGAGTCGACGATCATCTACCCGCCAGTGACGATGCCCGAACAGGCAACCGTCGGCCTGCAGCCGGCAGGCGACTTCTACCTCATCGCCTCACGGCTGCTGCCCTACAAGCGCATCGACCTGGCGATCGAGGCCTGCGCGCAGTTGAACGCGCCGCTCGTGATCGCCGGCGCCGGCCGCGACAAAGAGCACCTTGCCGCGCTCATCGCGCGCCAACCTCGCGCCAATGTCAAACTAATGGGGCGCGTGGATGATGCAACCTTGCACGACCTGTTGGCAGGCTGCAAGGCGTTCATCTTCCCGGGCTTCGAGGATTTCGGCATTGCGCCGATCCGCGCGATGGCATATGGCAAGCCGGTGATCGCATTCGCCGCCGGCGGCGCACTCGACACGGTGATCGACGGCGAAACCGGCACGCTGTTCCACCAGCAAACCGTCGACGCGTTGGTGGATGCGTTGCAAAAAAATTCTAGGGTAACATTCGCGCCCGCCCGCATCCGCCGGCATGCCGAGCAATTCAGCACCGAAAGATTCGTTGCGGCGATGGGCGATTTTCTCAAATCACATTCGTAAATGGAAGCGTTTTGTTTCAAATGCCGGGGCAAGCACGAATTGCTCAACCCGGTTCCCATTTTCTTTGCCAATGGTTCGCCAGCAACGCAAGGCACGTGCGCGAACTGCGGCAATGACAAGGTCTACAAGATGGGCCGCACGCCGGCGCACGAGGGCATGACCCCGCCTGTGGTCGAGCGCAAGCCGCGCGAGAAGAAGGCCAGCGCCAAAAAGAGCGCCGGCAAGAGCAAGCGCGCCGGCGCGCCGGATGCAGCGTCCAGCGCCAAGGGCCGGCCGCTGGTCATCGTCGAATCACCCACCAAGGCGCGCACCATTGGCAAGTTTCTGGGGCGCGAGTATGCGGTGAAGGCCAGCGTCGGCCACATTCGCGACCTGCCCAAGAGCCGGCTGGGCGTGGACGTCGAGAACGACTTCGAGCCAACCTACATCATCCCGATGGCCAAGAAGGCCACCGTCAAAGAGCTAAGGGCGATGGCGAAGGATGCGCGTTCGATCTGGCTCGCCACCGACCCCGACCGCGAGGGCGAGGCGATCTCGTGGCACCTCAAGGCGGCCCTGGCCGGCGAGATCGAGGGCAAGCAAGTGCATCGCGTGGAGTTCCACGAGATCACAAAAGACGCGATTGATCGCGCCTTCAAGCACCCGCGCGAGATCGACGAGAATGCGGTGAACGCGCAGCAGGCGCGCCGCATCCTCGACCGGCTGGTCGGCTACAAGCTCAGCCCGCTGCTCAGCGACAAGATGAGCCGGCGCGGCCTGAGCGCCGGCCGCGTGCAATCCGTCGCGCTGCGGCTCGTCGTCGAACGCGAACGCGAAATTCAGGCGTTCGTGCCGGTGGAATACTGGACGATCGAGGCGGAGTTGGCGAAGGCCGGCGCTGCGCAGTCAGACCCGGCCGCAAATCGGCAAACGTTCATCGCCCGCCTGTTCAAGCTGAACGGCAAAGACCCTGATCTGAAGCGTGAGGCCGACGCAGCCGGCATCGTGAAGGCGCTGGAGGGCGCGCGCTACACCGTGATCAAGGTGGAGCGCAAGGACCGCATGCGCAAGCCGGCGGCGCCTTTCACCACCAGCACCTTGCAGCAGGAAGCCAGCCGCAAACTCGGTTTTGGCGCGCGCAAGGCGATGGCCGCCGCGCAGCAACTCTACGAGGGCATCGACGTCGGCGAAGGCACCGTCGGCCTCATCACCTACAGGCGCACCGACTCGGTGAACGTCTCGGAGGAATCACAGCGCGACGCGCGCAACTTCATCGCCGAGCGCTACGGCGATGCGTTCATGCCCGATGCGCCGCCCAGATACACCTCGCGCGCGAAGAACGCGCAGGAAGCGCACGAGGCCATCCGCCCGACATCGGTCTTCCGCACCCCGGAATCGATCAAAGAGTTTCTCGACAAGGATCAATATCGCCTGTATGACCTGATCTGGAAGCGCTTTGTCGCCAGCCAGATGAGCAATGCGATCTTCGATGCGACCACAGTTGACATCGAGGCCATGCCCCAGGGCGCAGCCGGCGACAATCGAGCGGCATCCACCAGTGGCGAGCAAACGGCAGACGGCGAGTCGAAGGCGTTGATCCCGGGCTACTGGTTCCGCGCCACCGGCAGCATCATCAAATTCGCCGGCTTCCTCAAAGTCTACGAGGAGGGCCACGACGAGGGTGACAAGCTGGATGAAGACGATGAAGCGCGCGGCCGGCGCCTGCCCGACCTGACGCCGCAAGAGTTGCTCGACCTCATCCGGCTGATTCCTGAACAGCACTTCACGCAGCCGCCGCCGCGCTACACCGAGGCGAGCCTGGTGAAGGCGCTGGAAGAATATGGCATTGGCCGGCCCAGCACCTACGCCACCATCGTCGGCACCATTCAGGCGCGCGATTACGTGCGCCGCATGGGCAAGCAGCTTGCGCCAACAGACCTCGGCTTTGACGCAAACGATTTGCTGGTCGGCAACTTCGCGCGCTACATCGACGTCGGTTTCACTGCGCATGTCGAGAGCGAGTTGGACGACATCGAGACTGGCACACGCGAATGGCAGCCGGTGCTGCACGAGTTCTACGACCCGTTCAAGGTGGCGGTGGCGCAGGCCGCCGAGAGCATCCCGAAAGCCGAGAAGAAGGTGGAACTCACCGGTGAGATGTGCCCGGACTGCGGCAGCCCGCTGGCCTACAAGCAGGGGCGCTTCGGCAAGTTCATCGGCTGCACCAACTTCCCCGCATGCAAGCACGTCGAGCCAATCGCGCTCCCCGGCGTGCGTTGTCCCAAGTGCGGCGGCAAGTTGGTGGAGAAGCGCGCGCGCAAGGGCCAGCGCCGCACCTTCTACGGCTGCGCGAACTATCCCGACTGCGACTTCACCACCTGGAACAAGCCGCTGGCGATCAAGGCGCCGGACGGCTGCGAGGGACTGGTGGTGGAAGTGAGCAAGGGCAAGGCCAAGTGCCTGGACAACGATGTGATCTTCGACATCCCCGAGACATTGCCAGAGCCGGCGTAATGCCCTCTTTGCTCGAAGCATGAACCATCTCCCCGCACTCTTCTCCGGCGGGGAGATGACACAGTCATGGTCGCGGAGCGATGGCGACCTGTTTGCCGTTCAGGTTGGTGCGCACCTCATATTGCGCGCCATTCGCCTCCAGCATGACGCGAAAGCCCGGCACAATCACCTGCAGACAGGCTTGATCTGGCCGGCCCAGGCCGAGGCAGCCGTCCGACCCCTCGACCTGCTCCACCGAAACGACCTTGATGGCCTGCGGGTCGATGCTCAACTGCTGCGCCAACGCCGCAACGGCGGCTTGCACCGCCGGTGAATCTGCCGGCGCTTCCATGCCGGGCTGCGCCGGCGTGGTCGTTTGCACGATCAAGCCCGGGTCAACCTGCGGCGCTTCTGGGGTGGTTTGAGGTTGCGTCATGGGTGTTTCTGTGGCCGGCGCAGCTGCGACCGGGGTTGCGGTTGCCGGAATGGTGGCAACGGCTGTCTCAGTTGCCGGCAGAGTTGCCGGCGGTATCTCCGTCGCCAAAGGTGAAGCGACCGGCATCGCAGTCGCCGGCGCGGTGGGCGCAACCAGCGGGCTGTCGATCGCCGGCGTTGCCGCGCGCTGTGGCGGCACGCTGCAGGCAGGCAGCAGCGCCAGCGCAACAAACAGGGCAAACCATCGCGTGAATGTCTTCATGGCAGTCAGACGCATTCTCCCTCACAAAAGTTCCACGAAAATCTGTTTCATCTTGTCACCCCCTCATTGCTGTGATAGAACACGCAAGAGATGACAACGACACCCTCCCCAGCACTCTACGGCGGCATCGAAGGCGGCGGCACCAAGTTCGTGTGCGTGATCGGCAGCGGCCCGGATGACATTCGCGCCGAGACGCGCATCGACACCACCACGCCGGCGGAAACCCTCGACAAGGTGATCGCGTTCTTCCGCGAATCGCCTCATCGCATCCAGGCGCTCGGCGTCGGCTCGTTCGGCCCGGTCGACCCCGACCCGGCGTCGTCGACATGGGGCTACATCACCATGACCCCCAAACTGCCCTGGCGCAACACCGACATCGCCGGCGCTCTCCAGCGCGGCCTGGGCGTGCCAATCGCCTTCGACACCGATGTGAACGTGGCGGCGTATGGCGAATACGTGTGGGGCGCGGCGCAGGGGTTGGAGGCGTTCGTCTATCTCACCATCGGCACCGGCATCGGCGGCGGCGGGTTGATGCACGGCAAGCTCATGCACGGCCTGATGCACCCCGAAATCGGCCACTTGCGCATCCCGCACGACTGGCAGCGCGACCCATACCCGGGCTGCTGCCCCTCGCACGGCGATTGCCTGGAAGGGCTGGCAAACGGGCCGGCGCTGTGGGGACGCTGGAAGGTCGATCCCAGCACGCTGCCGCCCGACCATGAAGCGTGGCAGCTCGAAGCGCACTACCTCGCGCTCGCGCTGGCCAACATCATCTACACCGTCTCGCCGCAGCGCATCATCCTCGGCGGGGGCGTGATGGATCAGGCCTTTTTGTTCCCCATGATCCGGCGCGAAGTGCAGGAGACGCTCAACGGCTACATCGTGTCGGACATGATTTTGAATCGCATCGACGAATACATCGTGCCGCCGGCGCTCGGCAATCGCTCGGGCCGGCTCGGCGCAATCGCGCTCGCGCGCGCGCTTCCGTAAGGCAGCCGCGCTCGCCCGATGAACTCATGCAAAAATTTCACGATCCCATCCCCGGCCCGCGCCTCAGCGTCAGCACCTGGAGCGTGCACCGCGCGCTCGGCGACCCAGCGCCGTATGGCCCCGATGCCGCCGGCATCCCAACCCACACCCACGGCAAAGGCGCGCTGACGCTGCTCGATCTGCCGGCGCGCATCGCGCAGCGCGGCATCCGCACGCTGGAGATCTGCCACTTTCATCTTCCCAGCCTCGATGATGCGTATCTGGCGCAACTGCGGCGCGCCATCGAGGACGCCGGCGTGGAATTGTGGCAGGTGCTGGCCGACGCCGGCGACATCACCCACCCCGCCGACGGCGCGCGCGACGCGGCGTGGATCGCGCAGTGGATCGACGTGGCGCATGCGCTCGGCGCAAAGCGCGTGCGCGTGATTGCCGGCAAGCAGGCGCCGGCCCGCGAGAACCTGGCCAGGAGCCGCGACGCCATCCAGCGCTTGAACGACAAGGCGCAGCCGCTCGGCACCCGGCTGGTGACCGAGAACTGGTTCGACCTGCTCAACACGCCCGAAGACGTGCTGTGGCTGCTTGAGCAAACCCAGGGGCAGCTCGGGCTGTGCCTCGACTTCGGCAACTGGAAGGGCGCGGGCAAATACGCCGGCTTCGAGGCGATTGCGCCGCTGGCTGAGTCGTGCCACGCCAAGCCGCAGTTCAACCCCAACGGCTCCATCGAGCCGGCCGACTACACGCGCTGCCTCGACATCACGCAGGCAGCCGGATTCGCCGGCCCCTACACGCTGATCTACGACGGACCGAGCGATGACGAGTTCGCCGGCCTGGAAGCCGAGAAGCGCATCGTGCAGCCGTATTGCGCGACCACGCCGTAGGGCGGCCAGAGCCGGCGCACGCCTGGATTCCGCTTTCGCGGGAATGACAACCCGTTCTACAATCCCCCAAACATGGGGGACGTCATCACGCACATCACAGATTGGTGGAATGGCCTGTCGCCGGGGCTGCGCGACAACATCATCGCCGGCATCGTCGTTGCACTCGTCGTCGGCCTGTTCGGCGCCTTCCGCGCATCCATCGCCGCGCGCTTTGGCAAAATCAGCGGCAAGGAGCCCTCTGCCGCTGCGCCTATCACCCCGCCCGCCAGCACCCCGCCCGCCGGCAACCCGCCACCCAACGCGCCCAGCGACGACGCCGGCTTCCTCTCACCCGACCAGCGCGCGCTGTGGCAATTCATCCAGGATCACTTCGACATCGCGGAGCTGAGCACCGAGCTGTGCGTGCCGATGGGTCTGAAGCCGGAGGACGCGCTGGCCGGCAACACGCTGAAGGACAAATCGCTCTCGCTGGTGACCTACTGCCGCCGGCGCAACATCGTGCAGCAACTGCGCGACGCGGCACAGCAGGCGCGCCCCAGCCTGCCGGCGCCGCCCAAAGCCACCCGCAGCGCGGCGCAACGTTTCGCCGGCGCCTACATCGAGCGCGGCATCGAGGGCGACGTGCAGCAGGCGCTGTGCAGCAGCGACGGCATGGCCGCCATCGTCGGCGTCACCGCGCCAGGCGGCATCGGCAAGAGCACGCTGGCCCAGGTCGTCGCCGAGCGCGTGGGCGAGCGCTTCGAGCGGCAGGTGTGGCAGAACTGCGGCGAGTTGAGCAGCCTCGCCGTGGTCAGCGCGCTGTTGCTGGCGCTTGAGGTGCGCATCAAGGGCGACGAAGAGGAGGCGCAGCGCCTCGCGCTGTTGATGGACGCGCTGGCCGGCCGCAAGGTGCTGATCGTGCTGGATGACGTGCGCCAGCCCAATGAAGCGCTGTTGCAGCGCTTCACCCCGCCGGCGGGCTGCGCGGTGCTGGCCACCAGCCGGCTGCCGTTGGCGAGCAGCGCCATCCCACCCAGCCACCGCATCGACCTGGGCAGGATGACAGACGCGCAGGCGCGCGCCCTGCTGGCCGCCTATCTGGGCGACGACCTGATGCAGAGCGAGAGCGCCCAGGTGAGCGCGTTGCTCGCGCAGTTGAAGGGCAATGCGCTGGCGCTCGATCTCGCGGCGCGCAGCATCCTGCGCAACAAGGGCATGGCGCATCCGGTGGCGGTCTATCTGCGCCGGTTGGGCGACCGGCTGCCGAGCATGGCAGGCATGGAGCGCGGCGACCTGTTCGCCGTGTTCGCCGAGAGCTACGACCCGCTGGATGCCGCCATGCAGCGGCGCTTCCGGCGCATGGCGGTGTTCCCGCCCAGCGGCGGCACCATCGCGCACCTTGCGGCGGTGTGGGGCGAAGGCGAGGCGCAGGCCGACGCAGCCCTGATGCAATTGCAGGACGCCGGGCTGGTGAAGCCGGCGGAGCGCATGGACGAGCGCTACCGCCTGCACGACCTGCAGGATGCGTGGGCGTTGACGTTGCTGCGCGATCGCGGCGAAGAAGACGAGACGCGGCTGGCGCACGCCGTGTTCATCATCGCGCTGTTCGGCAGGCATTACACCGACGACCCCAGCAACGCGCCGCAGGTGCTGGACGAGTGGGACAACCTGAAGGCGGCGTCGGACTGGGCGGCGCGCGCCGGCGACGCGGAGACGCTGGCAAAGCTGGCCACGCAGTCGCGCAACTGGCAATACAACATCTTCCGCAACACGGCCGAATGGCAGGGCTGGCTGCAACGCGCATTGCAGCTTGGCATCCAGGACACGCAGCTGAAAGCCAACACGCTCAAAGCGATTGGCGATGTGCAGCAGTTCCGCGATGATCGTGACGCCGCACTCCAAAGCTACGCCGACGCGCTCGCGCTCTTCAAAGCCGTCGGGGCCAAACTCGGCGAAGCCAACACGCTCCAAGCGATTGGCGATGTGCAGCAGTTCCGCAAGGAAACCAACGCCGCACTCCAAAGCTACGCCGACGCGCTCGCGCTCTTCAAAGCCGTCGGGG
>CAZPVX010000035.1:0-9492 GCA_964590135.1 uncultured Anaerolineae bacterium
TTGCTGGTCTTGATATTGGGGGCATACATCGAGACGATCTTTTTCGTTCGATCTTCGGTCAATTCTTCAATCACCCGCTTGGCAATACTGGTCTTACCGGTGCCGACATCGGCAAACAAATACACAGGCCCTTTGCGTGTTTGAATGTGATAGAGGATCTTGGCCTTCGCCTCGCGATGCTGCTCGGAATACCAGAGGAATCGAGGATCAGCCGTGATTCGAAACGGCAACTCAGCCAAGCCGTAAAACTCAGTATACATACATCCATACTGGGCTATGGAAAACCACGTGTCAAGAGTTGGCCCAACTTGACCCCCTAAGTTTGAATTACTCCCCTGTCTCTAGTCGCTGATGTCGTGGTCTCTCTCGCGCGTGTGTGAAACGAAGTGTCTCACGACCGGGCGAGGCTATTCATGGAATCACGATACACCGAACGCCCGAACGGTCGTGTATCCGTTACATCGTGTATTCGAGTCTACGAAGACACGGATTGTCGATAACTGAGTCGATATTGTGTTCGATGCAGATTGCGATTTCACGGATGAAGACAGGGGAGTGTCGTGTCCGACTGCTATATACAAATAAAGATGTGTTTGCTAGTGTGAAGGAGTTACTTGTTGTCTAAACGCATATACCCGAAGGTAGTAAATCGCCAGAGCAAATCAAAATAGATAACCAAGCTCGACGGTTATCAGGGGTAGGGATGGAGAAGTTAAATGACCCCAAAGCTACTGAGTTTGAGCGAAAAATGGGCTTGTGGTCTCGGTTGGTCGGAGCATTACGAAGAAATCCAAAACGAGAACGAGGCTACACCAGTGGTGCCAGACCATACCCAGATGGTGATCCCAACAATGAAAAGAAACATCCTGCAAATCCGAATGAAGTGGAATTTAAGTCCGGTAAATGGCAATAAACTTGACACGGATGAGATAATGAATGTAGTGAAAGATAGATTATCTCGTCATTGTTCTGCCCCAAATCTTAAAGAAGCTAATATTGTTGCCCATCGCAGACTTATGGGGTCAGTGTCAGGCTATATTTGGTCTATTGAGATGTTCGATCCTAGCGAAAGTCTATTTGACCCTAATGCAAAACATTGGATTTGGACGACTGAGAGTGCGGAAGAATATAAAGAGGTAAATAACGCAGTATATGAACACTCTCAGGCTGAAGGCAAAGGATTGCAGTCAGAAGCGGAAGCATGGGACAAGCAGTTGCCTGAAGCATTACAAGCTCATCAATCTAAATGATCGAACGTCGCGCACCAAATATAAAAGCTGCCAACCTCCAACACCATCGGTACGAACCTCAAAGATTCAGAAAGGCCGACGGCTCATACGAGATAACAATGACTGATGATAGTGGAGCGACAAAGACATTCAACACCACTAGTCCTCACGAAGCCCAAATTGTTCTAAATGCCGCGCTTGATCATGATAATTATCACGAGTCTGGAACGAGTAAGGATATAAAAGCTTCTGATAATAAATTGCCCAGGGAATTACTAGGCCACCAAAAAAGTTAATTCCACCTTCCTACTGAATAACAAAATCATCCATCATCCGAACAAAGTGGTAATGCGTAAGAGTTTTTGGTAGAAGTAATGCGTGCCATCTGAAGTTGTTCAACATTCACGAGTGACGGGATACCGCTACAAAGTTCGAGCTACCCGTGCCAAACCGATTCAAATTACGCCACGCGATCTTGATCTGATTCAAGCCGTTTACAAGTATCGCGTGTTGCACCGAGCCCAGATTGAAGATTTATTTTTTGCCGGAGTTCACGATGAAGGTAGCAGTGCCCGCCGGCGATTGAATCTCCTGTATCAACACGGATACCTTGAACGCATCCCACGCTTTGTTTCACCACCTAAAAACAACCCTGGGCCGGCATACCGACTGGCGCAGCGAGGTGCTGTGGTATTAGCTGCGCGACAGGGGATTTCTTTTAGTGATTTCAACTACTGGGGCAAAAGCGAAGACCGTGATTCGCACATCGGCACAGTCGGTCACGTATATTTAGAACACAACCTCGTATTGTCAGACATCCGTATCTGGTTTGAAACCCAAGCGACCCAGTCAGGTTGCGCTATTGAAACATGGTTAGATTACTTTGAGTTACGAGCTTCTTGGAAAACTGAACGAGTTGCTATCCAACTCACCTCACAAGCGCCAGTTGAAGACATTGCTATTGCACCGGATGGCTATTTCGTGTTGCAGACAACACAAGGGAGGGGACACTTCTTTGTGGAGTTTGACCGCGGCACGGAAACAATCGGCAAGCAGTGGAAACGCAAAGTGTTGGCTTACAAAGCATATCTGCGCTGCGGCAAGTTTCACCAACGCTACGGAGTCGATTCTCAAACCGGCTTTCGAGTGCTGGTGATTACCTCATCCAAGAAACGGGCAGAAAACCTTCACAAGGCCGCACAGAAATATGGTGATCCTCGTTTGTCTTCACTGTTCATGTTTACTGGGTGGCCGGAGTTAAAAACGGAAGTGCTGACCACTGCGGTGTGGTTACGAGGAACGATTACCGAAAGAAGTAAGCTGATTTTGGTATCCGTCTGAAACTGGGGCGAGTAGGGGACTTGTGTGTGCCGTAAACCTTCAGTTGGCTCATCTGCGAAATATTGTCACTCATCGGTGTCGGTAATGATTCGCCCAACAACACAAACGTCCGTTGACCATCTTTGACTTTGATGATGGCTTTCTCACGAAAAACCCGATCTAAATAGAAGTGCATGTTGGTTTGAAATTCAGTGTAGGTAATCGTCGTCATCGGGTTTTGTTTGTGTCTATATAGTTACCATGTTTGCCAGTGGGATACAAGCAGAAGAGTAGTATTGGCCTCAAACCGCACAGTTACTGATGACTCCACGTCACCCGTTCTGGCTGTTGGTTGGTGATGGCACTGGTGCCAATCAGTGGCATGAGTTTTTGCACATGCTTGTCTACATAGGTGGGGTAGTTTGTTGCGTAGCTACGCAGCCTTTCTACATCAATCGAGCGTAAATCCAGCTCAGATATTGAAAGTGTGCGCAACCCTTTGGCGACCAAATACAACTGATCTAGTAATGCTTTCTCAGGTTCTGCCACCTGTAACCCCTGTATCGTTGTAAAGCCCCAAAACAGTTTCGCGGGGAGATGGCTATATGCAATGGTGTGATCTGCAACCACATGTTGAGCCGAAGGTCGAGTTGTGGCAAAGGTGAGGGAATAGGGGATTTGCGACAACATCCCATGCCGCGATAAGGCACTTTCAAACGATAGATACGCCGGATATCGCAACACCATGCCAATGCGTTCAATATCAAGCGGCTGAGTGGTCAGAACGTAGACATTGCGGCACAGCCGGCGCAATAATCCACTGGTAACAAGACGTCCCAATGTTACGGACAAACTTTTGCCCGATAAGCCCACGACTCGTTTCAAGTCGGCGGTGGTGAAATATGGCTTGGATAGCGCCGATAAAGTATGTAGCAGTTCAATGGTGCTGGGTCTTACTCGAACCATACATCAATAACCCGCCAAAAAGAGCGGGGAAGTAATCGGCGCAGTTCAGCATGAGCATCAGCTTTATCAAATCCAGTCAGATTCGGAGTAACTTCCGTGTGTTTCAACTGCTGGATATACCAGTAGTCGAACAAGTCACGCGCAGCCTTGCGGTTGTGTAGGGCATCTTCTTTCTCGGTGAATATCTGGTCGAGAGACGATACACGCACTAACACCGAGAGGGGAGTGGTCGGGCTGGTAATGATTTTATCTAGGAATGGTTTCTGTTTAGCAGCCAACACGTGCCGCTTTGAGGCTTCGAATTTGATCGAAAAGGCTCGATTCAACACGGGGTCATGGATTTTGATGAGTGCAAATAGCGTATGAAATTTATCCACTGGCTCAATCGCCGTAATTGCGGGGTAATGCTTACATGCAGTATTCAAAAATGAAAAAAAGCGGTCAGTCCGTATTTCGTCGATCACATCAAAATCGAGGTCTTCTGAAAAGCGTGGTGACTGGTAGGCCAAGCGTAATGCGGTGCCACCTTTGAAGACAAAATGGCTGGCATACTCGCTCTCATAGAGTTCTTTGAGTAACGCCATTTCATAGAACTCACGCACTACATAGTCGAGGCTGATTTGTAATTGTGTTGCGAGTATTTTGGCACGGGTGGGGTCCATATGGGCGTCTGAATGTGAAACTAACACCTCCACACTACAGGATGAAAACCTTGATGTCAACGACCAAAAGTAAACAAAGATGTTTACTTTCTCGCATCGAGAATGCTGGTGCTGGTGAGCAAGACAAAATAACAGGTTGTGTTACAGTCAACCCGTTGCTCCCTGTTGATATCCCCCAACAAGAGGGAGTGGCTGAAAGCCGGTGAAACACATCATCGGCTTTGATTGTGTATCCCACCGCACACTTCTGGAAGAGTGATATAGAAAGATACGCTTGATATTCGGGTTTCATTCGGGTATTTTGTCTGTACCCTATGTATTGGCGACACCTTTTACCAGTGCGTGATAGGGTGGTGCTCGGTCGTGTTGGCTTTCTGCCATACGCGATTCCCAATTGGACACGGGAAACCCATGTCTACGTCATTGGGGCCAGCGGCACAGGCAAGAGCAAGCTCCTTGAGAGTTTGTTTGTAGCGGACGTTCGGGCAGGTCGGGGATGCGGCTTGGTTGACCCGCACGGTGATCTTGCCCGTGACGCCTTGGCGCACCTGTTGTCAGATGGTTATTTTGACCATCCAGACACACTTAAGCGGGTGATCTATTTTGACCCCGCTCGGACAGATGTGACCATCCCGTTCAACGTCCTGCGTTCACGCCTGCCGCCCTATACCATTGCCAACCATGTGATCGAAGCGATGCGCCGTACTTGGCCGCAATCGTTGCGTGAAGCTCCACGTTTTACCAACATCGCACTCGCGTCACTCTTGGCTTTGATTGAAGCCAAGCAGTCTCTCGTAGATATGCCCAAGCTGATGACGGATCGCGTCTATCGCGATCAGGTATTGGCGGCAGTGCGTGACCCACACGTGCTGGAGTTCTTTCACAACCGCTACGACCAGTGGGGGAAGGGGTTCACTATCGAATCGGTGCTGAACAAAGCCACCGCCTTCACCTTAAACCCTCACCTGCGCCGCTGTTTGGGGACAAGTAAAAACGTCCTAGACTTTCGGCACATCATGGACGCTGGCAAGGTGTTCATTGCCAATCTGGGCAACTGTGATGATGAAACCCGCCGGCTGATCGGCAGTCTTATCACCACCGGCCTGGAACAGGCCGCGACCACGCGAGCCGATCACCGCCCGCACTTTTATTTGTATCTGGACGAGTTTCAGGACTTTTGCGCCAACGATGGCGGCGCCCGAACACTTGCCCAAATTTTGTCCGAATGCCGCAAATACAACCTCCACCTCCATCTTGCCCATCAAACACTGGGGCAGATTCAAAGCCGGGTCGAATCGGCACTTGGGAATGTGGGGATCAAGATTGTCTTTGCCCTGGACTACGAGGACGCGAAAGTGTTCACCCACAAGCTGTTCGTGGACTATACGGGCAACATCAAGTGGGAGGAAGCGGCTGCGCTGATACAACGCTTGCCGTTTCGCACGGCACTGATCAAGTCCCGCAGTCGCCGGCTGGTTCGACTGCACACCCGAAACATCCGTCCATATACAGCGGATGGAACAAGACTCGAAGCTTTGATAAAAGGCTTGAATCAAACGCACGGGATACCCCACGTGATATCCCTGAATGAGCCAGCCCAACGACGGACGGTGATGAACCCTGCGGCCTTATCCGATTGGGAACCAACAAGCCACTCATCATTATCTGAACAACACATCAAACCATGAAGATGCTCAGCATTACTTATCCACTGTTTTACGCCCTATGAATTCCGAACGGGGGAACTGGCCGGACTGGTTTGTGCGTGAACGTGCTGCTGACATGGCCTGGATTCGAGACAATGGCGAATCGTTACGGACTGTGGCGGATGCGCAATATCAACAGCACGGTCGTGGGGCGTTAACGGTCGATGTGTCAATGCCGCCCAAGCCAGAGGGCTACCACTTTTATTACTTCACCGCTGAATATCTGGAACATTTTGATGAGTTGCCGGCGAAAGCGCTGGTAGAGCAATACGACCCCGAGCAGGAGTTTGTCGTGTTGTTGGTCAAGGCTGACAACCGCACCAGTGCATATCGGATGCGGAGTGTGCATGTGTCTCGTTAACGCCCCTAGCCTGTTGTATGCCCAAAGAACTTCCACCGCTCATCGAGAAAGAACGATTGAATGATTTACCCAGCATTGATGATGCGGGCATGTTGGGATTTGAAGCAATGGCACTCATCCGGCTCTATGTGCCAAAAACTGTGTTCTCACTTTACATCTCCGGTTCAGACGGCGAGAACAAACTCTACGGATTGTTGACTACCCGCAAAAGACAACGACTCGGCCTGTTTTATCTCTCCGGTTACGAGTGGGCACGGCGGGTATTGGAAATTCCGATAGTTGAGGATACGGCTTTCAAACCCGATGAAATGCGTGATATTGCTTATCGGCATTACTCAAAATTTCTCAAATCTCTACGCGACCCATGAGTGCTGAACAGCCACCACTTTTTGGCAGCGAGCAAGGGGTTATCTACGCCGCTTCACTCCTACATGCGCCGGAGGCAGAACACCCGCGAATGCGATTTAAGGAAGTGGGGCCAGCAGGTTTGTCGCAACGAGAATTACTTTCAATTGTGCTACGCACAGGGCCGGTGGGTATTGGTGCGCTCAAACTGGCTGATGCACTTTTAGAATCGTTTGATGGACTGAGTGGGTTAGCCCGCACGAGTATTTACGAACTCCAACGACTGCCAGGAATCGGGGAGACCAAAGCTATCGAAATCAAAGCCGCGTTGGAGTTGGGCCGGCGAATGGTACTAGCAACGATGGAAACACGACCACAAATTAGAACGCCGGCAGATGCCGCACAACTATTGATGCTAGAGATGGGGATGCTTGAACAAGAAGAAGTGCGCACGATGCTGCTGGATACCCGCAATCGAGTGCTTGCTATACCCACTATCTACAAAGGTAGTCTCAATGCGGTGTCAATGCGAGTAGCGGAGTTGTTCAAAGAGGCGATTCGGAGCAATAGTGCCGGTTTAATCGTGGCACACAATCATCCTTCGGGCGATCCGACGCCATCAACCGAAGATATCTCCGTTACCAAAACCCTGGTGCAGGCCGGCAAGCTGCTTGATATTGAAGTGCTCGATCATGTCGTCGTTGCACAAAACCGGTATGTGAGTTTGAAAGAGCGGGGGTTAGGGTTTGAGTAAGGGTGGTCTGAGTTGCTTAGCATTTACTATGACATGTGAGGATTGCAATATATTACATATGTGCGTAATAATACCTTAACGTGAGCCCCAAAGAAAAAATTCAATTAGTAGGATTAATCTTATTTATTAGCTTGTTTGCGGCGTTCATTTCAGGGCTGGTTTCAGGAAAAATTGTTGGTATTAGTGTCAGCGCATCTGGCGAGCGACGAGTTGGAGTGACGTTTGGCGAACGCGCACTTATTGTTTGTCGGGAATCTCGAAATAGTTCTGGTTCGCTAATGGGGGCAATTGGCAAGCTTCGCCTAGTTGCCACAGACGGAGCTCGAGGTACGGTTTCGTACGAGTGTATGAATTCACAAACAAATGGGGTAGCTGGGCAAGTCACCAACCTCTCTGCTAACTGCAATGCTGCTGGAACCCAGGCAACCATTTCGTGGACAGCTGGCACAAACAATGACCGGTGGAATGTGCGGGTTGATGATAACAACAACTCTTCGACATCGGCCATGGAAATGTCTGGAGCAATGAATAATTGTCCCGCCGGGGCAAGTCACGATGTGTGTATCAATAACTGGACCAGCAACTCGATGACCCTAAATGTTAAATCAGGGGTGGAATACAGGTGGTGGGTTCATGGAGCGAATACTAGCTCGGTAGCGAATGAAGTTTTCGGTACACCTTTTAAGTGTATGGCTTCTGGAATGAATGGCAGCACACCCATGCCGACGCCAAGTAAAACACCTCCTTCTATGGCACCCGTTCCCACTGGTAGTGTATCTACGGGAACTGGATTTGGTGTGTATAACAATCCTAACAATCCTGAAGCCGGCATTAACTTGAATGAGTTTAGTCGCATCACAGCCGAGGTAGCTTCAAATGTTCAAACATATTCCAAACTCTGCCCTTCACATGATCCCAACAAATGGCATATGTTGGTAGACCCTGTTCGCAAATGTCACTATGACCACCAACATGGCGATGACCCATCGATGGTAGACGACATATTTGGACAAGTGGGGGCGTGGTTTGGTATGTCAGGGACTTCTATCTCGTATCCTTGGCAAACATTTAACATCCCAGCAAATGCAACAAGTACGATCATGCCAACAGCCTCATCCCAAATGGAGAACGCATATAAACACGAAGGCTATACCTGGTATGTTCGCCGGAATCAATGGTGTGAAGGTGGTTCAAATTGTGTGAGAGCGTTTCGTATACAGCTTCATAATCACGGTCCAATCATGGATGCAAAGGTTCGCTGGCATTCATTTTCGGCGGAAGTTCAAGTATGCTCTCAAAGAGACCAAAACTGTGGCACCGCACAATTTGGGGGCTGGATAGACACAGGTATATTATTTGTACCACCTCTCAATGCTTTTGATTTTGGTACCTCATGTGACTTGGGTTTTAATGCTGTCATAGAAGGTAAACCTGGAGCATTGGCACAGTTTGCGAATGAACTCGGTTTGTATAATCAATTTGTTCCACGAAACGCAGATGATCCTCGTGACGAAGGTCGATGTCACAAACAAATCCCTGCAAACCTCATCTCAGAAATGCCGAACGGACTATCAGGCCCACGAACAGCTGCTGAATGGTGGTTGCATGGACAAACAAAAGATATTCGCTTTTTCACCTCAGCATTTAATCCCGCCGCCGAGGTAGATGTGAATGGGAATTGGACGGTATATTGCAAACTTGGTGATACAAAATGCCGCTGGACCCAGGGTAGGAATGCTTTGGAAATGGACTACACCTTTGATACACACGGGTCAGGTTCATGGTCAGGTTGGTCAACTCGCTCGGGCGCTCAAGCGAATTGCACCCAATCTTCTATGGATTGCATTCCGTATAAATACACCAATATTCCTGTAGCGCCTTCGAGCCGTTTCCAGCATGACCGGAATCGAGGAGCGTCTGTGTCAGACTACGATATTACGCCGGTAGGGATACCTTCCTGGATTACATGGTTCCACCACATGTAATGCCGGATATTTTCATCTAGTACTATGAGGACGGATATGTAGTGCCTTGAAAGATTGATGATTCACATACCACTGCGTTTGATGCAGTACATCGTCGATGTAATTGAGGTCAAAGCTCGAAAACAGTCTATAACATTTGGTGATGCATGCCTATGACACTTAAG
>CAZPVX010000035.1:9502-14070 GCA_964590135.1 uncultured Anaerolineae bacterium
GTTGTCAAAGTCTGTATCAAATGAATACAACACCTTGCCTTGCCTTTCCAAAAGTGAAGCTGCGATCATCGCATCGCCGAAACTGAGTTTGGTGGACTCAAAGAGTGCAAGCGCTTTGATGACGACGTGCCGTTGGTAGAGCTTGATGCCAGAAAGTTTGATGAGCGGCAGCAACATTTTGACCACGTCACTGCGAGATTTATTGTAGAGCCGTGGGGAATGTAAAACATACACGACCTCTGCAATAGTGGAGGAGGGTGTCGTCAGTTGCAGTTCATTTCGCCGGATGCGATTGAAGAGTGCTGCGGCGCGTCGTTGCCGTTCTGGAATATCGTTTGTCAAAAACCGCACAAAGACATTGGTATCGACAAACGCAGGTGTCATTTATTTTTGGCAACGATTTGTTCGGCTAAATCTTCATGGGCGATATTCGTGATCTCGTGCCAAGACAACCCCTTGAGGTGATCGGGGAGCGAACCAGCGGCACCAGCAAGCGATTCAAGGGTGGGATACAGAGGAGGCTTGAGCTTCAGTGAACCATCTGGTTCGACAACAACCGCGAGCTTTGGGTTCTTTTCGGTATTGAGCAATTTGCGCGCATGTGCTGGCAGCGTTATTTGTCCCTTGCGAGTAACGGTCACAATTGTCTCTGGTTGATATGGTAATGCAGAGTGTTGCATAGTAAGGACACCTTAGCAAACACATGTCACGAAATCAAGCGCAAGGGACTTAAGGTTTGGTGATGCAAAAGGGAACTGGCCTATAGCTATTTTGACCGTTTGCCAAATAACTTGGTATAAGGTTAATAACGCAAAGTTATTTAGCCTCAAACTTTTGCATCTAGTAATATATCTAAATCTTTTGAGCGTAACTTACCTCTTATAGGCCACCTGTTTTGTTGCCGGTCCGTCATCTGCCAAGATAACGTAAGCAGAAGACAAAACCTATAAAATAGTATCTGTGTCTAATGCTGTGTTCTGTGGCAGTTGCAAGACTACCCTTAATGAGTCCGTTTCTTTAAATCCTTCGCAACGGCAACCTTGTCCAGTGTGCGGTTCAACAACACGTCTATTTGCAAAAGAATTAAACGCTACCATCGATCTACACTCGTCGCTGGAATATAAAGATCGTCGTGGTGGGAAAGTCAAACCTTTTCGATGGGGAGTTGTCAAAGATAGTCTCTCAGTTAAATTAGGGCGGTGGATGCGTTTAACTCGGCTTTTTGACAAAGAAAGCGACATCTATGAAGAAGTCGTTATTGATCCAGACACAGGCGATGTTATTCATCAGAACAAGGAACCACTTACGAAACATCAAGGTCATGGTAGTGCCAAACAGAAGCACTGAATTCGCCCACGAATCAGTGATTTGGTTTACAAAGACACTCAGATGTTTCGAAACCTCGCTGTAACTGAGAGCGACTCCCCTATCATTGAAAAGTAAATTGGGTTATTGAGCACTTCACTAGCAGGTTGTGGCTGCCGGCGGCGGCCACCTCCAGCGCGCGCTTCGCCATCTCCTGACCTTTGATCTCGGCGAAGTCGGTCAGCACAGCGACGTTGGGCATGGGCGTGCCGGCGGTGATGGGTCTGGGCTGCGCAATCTGAAAGGCCGCTGCGCCGCTGAGCGCGCCGGCGATCTCGTGCAGATTGGCCGCGCTGACCACCTCGATGCCGCCGACCAGCGCGGCCTCCTCAGCGTCGCACGCCGGCACGATGATGCGCATGAACTGTTTGTCGCGCGCGAACGCAGTGCTGGGCAGAATGCCGCGCACGTGGCGGATGCTGCCGTCCAGCGCCAGTTCGCCGACGACCATCGTTCCATCCAGGCAATGCACGTCGATCTGCTCTGACGCCATCAACAGACCCAGCGCGATGGGCAGGTCGTAGCTGGGGCCGATCTTGCGCACGTCCGCCGGCGCGAGATTCACCGTGACGCGGTTGTTCGGGAAGTACAAGCCGCAGTTGCGGATGGCTGCGCGGACGCGCTCGCCGCTCTCCTTCACGGCGGCGTCGGGCAGGCCCACCAGCGTGAACGACGACATGCCGCGGCTGCTGTCCACTTCCACTTCGACGATATTGCCTTCCAGGCCGATGATGGCGCACGAATACACTTTGGCGAGCATGGTTGGCCGGCGATGGTAAACGCGCGGCGCGCAAAGTGAATCGGCTTTTGGATGCAATCGCGCTGTTGCGATGGGTTGCAGGGCGATGTGCGGCGCAAGGCGCAGGCCGAATCGTTTGAACGGTTGCTTAACGTTTATCGGCCAGCCATCGGCTTGAGCAGCGCAAGCCTTTGCACAACTTTGCAGTCTGTGAAGCGTAACAAGCGTAACAGGAGAAAGCGCTTGGGCAGTGTGAACGAGCCGGCGAATGCGCGGTTTCCATTCTGTCCAAACAGGGAGCAAACATGCGAGGCATATCTGTGGCTGCACTGGTGGTCGTATCGCTGGCGCTCAGCGCGTGCAACATCACGCTGCCGCGGGGCGTGACAGGCTCCGGCAAGATTGTGAACGAGGCGCGAACTGTCAGCGGGTTTCGCAAAGTGGATCTGTCAGGTTTTGGCGACCTGATCATCGATGTGAATGGCCGAGAGGCGCTGACAATTGAGACCGATGACAATGTCGCGCCGCTGGTCGAATCTGTGGTGCGCGGCGACACGCTGCACATCGGCTTCAAGCGCGGCGCATCGATTCAGCGCGTCACACGCCTGCGCTATCATCTTTCAGCGATCCAGCTTGAGGGATTGATGGTCTCGGGCGCTGGCAATGTCAGGGTTGACAACATTGATTCGCCGCGCATGGAGGTGAACACATCAGGCGCCGGCCGAATCCATCTGAGCGGCAAGGCTGTCGAGCAGGTCGTCTCGTTGAGTGGCGCCGGCGATGTAAATGGCGAAAACCTGCGCGGGGAAACTGCCAGGGTGACGTTGAGCGGGGTGGGGCGCGCCATCGTGAACGCAAGCAAGGCGCTGAATGTGGACATCAGCGGCGCAGGCTTGGTCGAATATATTGGCAACCCGCAAGTCACGCAACAGGCCAGCGGCATCGGCAGCGTGAAGCAACGCAGCCCATAATGCAAAATGCAAAAACTGACGGGTTTCTGAAACCCGTCAGTTTTGATTACTTGGCGCTGTGCTCGAACAAGCCGGCGATCTCGCCCAGCACTTTCTCGCGCTGCTTCAGGTCGTCTCCGCGCACGGCTTCGGTCACGCAACTGCCCAGATGCTCCTCAAAGATCACCTGCGACACCTTGCCCAGCGCCGATTGCACGGCGTTAATCTGGCGGATGATGTCGATGCAGTAGTCGCCATTGTCGACCATGCGCTGAATGGCGCGCACGTGGCCTTCGGCGATTTGCAGCCGGCGGATGGTCTTGGCTTTGGATGTCTTTTCCATTGTGCTTCATCAGCGCGCAGGCGCGCTTCAGCTCGATCAATCTCACAACTTCTTCGCCCGCAGACGCAGGCTGTTGCCCACGACGAACAGCGAGCTGAATGCCATCGCGCCGGCGGCGAACATCGGCCCGTACTGCGCGAATAGCCCAATCGCCGCGACTGGAATCAGGATGACGTTGTAGAAGAACGCCCAGAACAGGTTCTGGCGGATGCCCGCCACCGTCTGCCGCGAGAGCGTGATCGACTTCGAGACGTTGCGCAGGTCGCCGCTCATCAGCGTGACGTCGGCGGCCTCGATCGCCACGTCGGTGCCGGTGCCGATGGCCATACCGATATTGGCCTGCGCGAGCGCCGGCGCATCGTTGATGCCATCCCCGACCATCGCCACGACCTTGCCCTGCTGTTGTAATTTCTCGACGATGGCGCTCTTGTCCGCCGGCAGCACCTCGGCGAATACGTCATTCACGCCAGCCTGCTGCGCGATCGCCTGCGCCGCGCGCGCGTTATCACCGGTCAGCATCGCCACCGTCGCGCCCTGCTGCTTCATCGCCGCAATCGCCTCTGGCGAACTGGCCTTGATCGTGTCGGCCAGCGCGATGATGCCGGCGGGCTGGTTGTCGATGGCGATGACGATCACCGTCTTGCCCTGCGCTTGCAGCGCATCGATGTGCTGTTGCGTCGCTGCATCCAGCGCAAGGCCGAGCATCTGCGCGTGCTTCGGGCTGCCGGCAGTCACCTGACGGTTCTCGATGTAGGCCGTGATGCCCTTGCCCGGCACCGCGACGAACTTCTGCAGCGCGAACAGTTGTTCTCCCTGCGCCTCGGCAGCCTGCACCACCGCCTGCGCCAACGGATGCTCGCTGCCCTTCTCTGCGCTGGCCGCCCACTTCATCAGTGAGGCGCCAGCCAGCTGCGCCGCCGGCGCTTCGATTACGTCGGTCACCTGCGGCTGCCCCTGTGTGATGGTGCCGGTCTTGTCCAGCACCACCGCGTCGATCTTCGCAGCCTGCTCCAGCGCAGTGCTGTTGCGGAAGAGGATGCCGTTCTCGGCGTCAATCAGCACGATGCCGCCCGGCGAATGCCCGGGCGCGTGCCAGATATCGAGCGCGCGCCCGCCAAGATCGATCCGATCCCCGTCATTGAGGTGAGATGTCGCCGAAGACGGCTTGGGC
>CAZPVX010000035.1:14080-20090 GCA_964590135.1 uncultured Anaerolineae bacterium
GCAGCCTGCTCCAGCGCAGTGCTGTTGCGGAAGAGGATGCCGTTCTCGGCGCCCTTGCCCATGCCAACCATGATGGCGGTCGGCGTGGCGAGGCCGAGCGCGCACGGGCAGGCGATCACCAGCACCGACACCGCGCTGATCATGGCGCGCTCAAAGTCGCCGCCGCTAAAAAGCATCCAGGCGATGAAGGTGAGCGCGGCGATGGCCAGCACCGCCGGCACGAATACCGCCGACACCTTGTCGGCCAGCGCCTGGATCGGCGCCTTGCTGCCCTGGGCCTGTTCGACCAGACGAATGATCTGCGCGAGCGCGGTGTCTTTGCCGACTTTCGACGCCTCAAAGCGCAGCGTGCCTTCCTTGTTCACTGTGCCGCCGATCACCGCGTCGCCGGGTTTCTTGTCGCGCGGCACGCTTTCGCCGGTGATCATGCTCTCGTCGACGGCGGATGCGCCGTGGACGACGATGCCGTCGGTGGCGATGTTCTCACCCGGCCGCGCGATGATCACGTCGCCGACGCTGATCTGCTCCACCGGCAAGTCGATCTCACTGCCGTCGCGCACGACGCGCGCGGTTTTGGGGCGCAGGTTGATCAGGCGTTTGATCGCCTCGCTCGTGCGGCCCTTGGCCCGCGCCTCGATGTACTTGCCGACGCTGATGAGCGCGAGGATGACCGCAGCCGTTTCGAAATACACGTGGCCGCTGGCGAGGCCGAGCGTAATCACGACTGAGTAGAGGAACGCGACGCTGGAGCCGAGCGCAACCAGCACGTCCATGTTGGCCGCGCCGTTGCGCAGGGATTTGTAGCCGTGCACGTAATATGGCCAGCCGGTGTAGATCTGTACCGGCAGCGCCAGCGCGAACAGCAGCCAGTTGACAGCGCTGTAGCCGGCCGGCTCCATCATCATGCCGCCCATCTCTGGCGCGGCGCTCATCGGCGCGAACGCCGGCCCGAACAGTTGCGCCAGCAGGCCGAAATCACGGCTCATGCTGATGACAAACGCGGGAATGGCGAAGAGGAGACCGAACAGCATGCGGCGCTTGCGGTCGCGGATATCGGCCTCGCGCGCGGCTTGCTCTGCGTCGAGAGACGAGGCGTCGCTGACGGCTGCGCCCTGGGTCGGCACGTCGTAACCGGCCTTGCGCACCGCGCTCACCATGTCGGCGATGCCGATTGCGCCGGGCACATAGTCGACCGATGCGCGCTCGCTGGCGTAGTTCACGGCAGCGTTGCTCACGCCCGGCAGCTTCTTCAGCGTGCGCTCGATGGTGTTGGCGCAGTTGGCGCAGGTCATGCCGAGCAGCGGCAACTCGACATGCGCGACGGTGACGTCATAGCCGGCCTTGCGAATGCGCTCGATCATCTCGGCCGGCTTGATCTGCGCCGGATCGAACTCGACCTGCGCGCGCTCGCTGGCGAAGTTCACGGCAGCACCAGTGACGCCGGGCGCTTTCTTCAGCATGCGCTCGATGGTGCTGGCGCAATTGGCGCAGGTCATGCCCGTGACAGGCAGTTCGATCACGTTGGTTGTCATATGCTCACTCCTGCGGCGCGTAGTTGATCTCGACGAGCTTGGCCTTGATTTCGTCCCAGGTCGCCGGCGCGTTCCATTCGATCACCACCTGCTTGCTGTTCTGGTCGCCCTTGACGGAAGCGACGCCCTTGATCTCCGACACTTCGTTCTGGATCGTGCGAACGCACCCCGCGCAACCGATGGCTGGCACTGTGACTGTCTTTGTCTGCATGATATTTTCTCCTGTTGAATCCTATCCCCCTGGGGGGGATTGTCAGAGTATACCACTGCTGCAACATGCGCCGCGCGTTGCCTGCGCCGACTACTGTGTTGCGGATCGCGCCGGGGCGGCATCGCGCATCAGGGCGGCGAGTTCATCATCCGTGATGCCGGCCTTGCGCGCCAGCAACAACAGCACGATGCGCTGCTGTTCCAGATGTTGCAGCACGGTGTCGATCTCACGCTCGGCTTTCAGATTGACTTCATAGTCATTCTGCGACCGGCGGTCGGCATAGCGCCCCAGCAGGTTCTGGCCGACCAGCAGCAGCGGCATGAGCATGAGTTGGATCATGTTCGAGATGAACAGCCACAGGACAAAGCCGGTGGGTGGGTCGAATCGCAGCGCCGGCGGCGCAATCGTGTTCCAGCCGAGCCAGAGAACGGTCCAGACAAGGACCAGCAGGAAGAAGGCGAAGGAGCCGACCCGCGCGGTGATGGCAAGCGCGGCGCGGTCAAGACGGGTCATGCTGTTTTCCTGCTCGGCGGCCATGTTGCGCACCGGTTTGCGCAAGGCGCGCAAATCCTTCAGCGTGGGCGGGTGAAAGTTTTTCAGGATGCTCATGATTGTGTTGGCGGGCGCTTGCGGTGAATGCGCCGGCGAATGGCAATTGTGGCGGATGACACCGGTGATGCGGGAAAAAGAAAAGGGGCAAGCGGTCACACTTGCCCTGCGATGCAATGAAGATGCGTTCTACTCGGGTTGAGAGAACTTCATGCTGTTGCGCCTGCTTTTGCGAAGCTTGGCGGCGCGCTTGCGCTTGTTGATCACGCTGGGTTTTTCGAAGAAGCGGCGGTTGCGCACTTCCACGAGGATGCGATTGCCCTGCACGATCTTGTTGAAGCGCCGGAGCGCAGACTCAAAGGTCTCATCGTCTTCGACTACGACACGAGCCACGAAATCACCTTCTTTTCCATCGATCTAGTTTGAAATGGAGAGGCGGCATTATATACGAGATGACGCGCCGGCGCGCCAAGTGGCCAGGGCAAGTTTGACTGATTGCCGGTAGCCGGCTTTGGGTGAATGGGATATTATCTGCCGGAGCATTTTGGTTGCGGGGCGGCGTGTTGTGCGCCGCCGGCGCAGCCTCACAAAAGTCTTTCAGGTGGAGTTGACTAACTGCCATGAGTGCGCATACCCCGACCGGCAAGGTTGTGACTTCAATCGAAGCCCTCAGCAAGGAACGTGAATCCTTCGAAGCCCTCTTCAAGCCCAAGACCATTGCCGTGATCGGCGCCACAGACAAGGAAGGCAGCGTCGGCAAGGCGATCATGGAGAACCTGAAAGTCTTTCAGGGCAAGGTGTTCGCCATCAACCCCAAGCGCAGCGAGGTGCTGGGCGTGCCGGCCTTCCCCAACATTGCCGCAACACCGGAGAAAGTGGATCTGGCCGTGATTGTGACGCCGGCGCCCACCGTGCCGGGCATCATCGGCGAGTGCATACAGGCCGGCGTGAAGGCAGCGCTGATCATCTCCGCCGGCTTCAAGGAAGTCGGCCCGGCCGGCGTGGAGTTGGAGCGTCAGATTTTGAGCATGGCGCGCGAGGCGCAGATGCGCATCGTCGGCCCGAACTGTCTGGGCATCATGAACACCGCGGTCAGCCTGAATGCCACCTTTGCCGACAAAATCGCCAACAAGGGCAACGTCGCCTTCATCAGCCAGAGCGGCGCGCTCTGCACTGCGGTGCTGGATTGGAGCTTCCGCGAGAATGTCGGCTTCTCGCATTTCATCTCGGTCGGCTCGATGCTGGACGTGGGGTGGGGCGACCTGATCGACTACCTGGGGGATGACCCCGACACCGAAAGCATCGTGATGTATATGGAGACGATTGGCAACGCGCGCGCGTTCGTCAGCGCGGCGCGCGAAGTGTCGCTGAACAAGCCGATCATCGTGATCAAGGCGGGCCGCACCGAGGCCGCCGCCCACGCCGCCGCCTCGCACACTGGCTCGCTGGCCGGCAGCGATGACGCGCTCGATGCCGCCTTCAACCGCTGCGGCGTGCTGCGCGTGAACACCATCAGCGACCTGTTCTACATGGCCGAAGTGCTGGGCAAGCAGCCGCGCCCGAAGGGGCCGCGCCTGACGATCGTGACCAACGCCGGCGGGCCGGGCGTGCTGGCGACAGATGCCCTGGTGCAGAACGGCGGCCAACTGGCTGAGATCTCGCCCGAGACGATGACCAAGCTGAACGAATTTTTGCCGGCGGCCTGGAGCCACAACAACCCGGTTGACGTGCTGGGCGACGCCACAGCTGAGCGCTACGCCAAGTCGCTGGAAGTGGTGGCGGCCGACCCGCACAGTGATGGCATGTTGGTGATCCTGACGCCACAGGCGATGACCGATGCGAAGGCCATTGCCGAGATGCTCGCGCCCTACTCGCGCTTGCGGGGCAAGCCGTTGCTGGCAAGCTGGATGGGCGGCGTGAGCGTGGAGGCCGGCGAGAAGGTGTTGAATGACGCGAACATCCCCACGTTTGGATACCCCGATACGGCGGCGCGCATGTTCGATTACATGTGGAAGTACACCGACAACCTGCGCCTGCTGTATGAGACGCCGGTGCTGGCGCAGAGCGAGGACGTGCAGATCGACCGCGCGAGCGCGAAGAGCATCATCGAAGCCGTGAAAGCCAGCGGCCGCACGATTCTGACCGAATATGAATCGAAGAAACTGCTGCAGGCGTATGGCATCCCGACGGTGCCGACCGAGGTGGCGACGAGCGAGGACGAGGCGGTGAAATTTGCCGACAGGTTCGGCTATCCGGTGGTGTTGAAGCTGCACTCTGAGACCATCACCCACAAGACCGACGTGGGCGGTGTGCAGTTGAACCTGCGCGACGCGTCTGCTGTGCGCGACGCCTACCGCAGAATTTTTGCCAGCGTGAGCGCGCGCGCCAGCGCCGCCGACTTTTTGGGCGTGACGGTGCAGCCGATGGTGAAGCTGGATGGCTACGAGTTGATCCTCGGCAGCAGTGTGGATGTGCAGTTGGGGCCGGTGCTGCTGTTCGGCACGGGTGGCCAGTTGGTCGAGGTGTTCAAGGATCGCGCGCTGGCGCTGCCGCCGTTGAACAGCACGCTGGCGCGGCGGGTGATGGAGCGGACGAAGATTTACACGGCGTTGCAGGGCGTGCGCGGACGCAAGGCGGTGGACCTGGAGGCGCTGGAGCAGCTGATGGTGCGCTTCAGCTATCTGGTAAGCGAGCAGCGCTGGATCAAGGAGTTGGATATCAACCCGCTGGTGGCGGCGCCGGTGGAATCGACGATGGAAGCGGCCGCCGGCCGCAGTCTGATTGCGCTGGATGCCCGCGTGGTGCTGCACAATGCGCAGAAGATGACCGAAGCGGATATCCCGCGCCGCGCGATTCGCCCGTATCCGGTGCAATATGTGTCGCCGTGGAAGATGAACGACGGCACGACGGTGATGATCCGCCCGATCCGGCCGGAGGACGAGCCGCTGCTGGTGGAGTTTCACAAGACGCTGAGCGACGAGAGCGTGTATTCACGCTACTTCCATCCGATGCCGCTGACCGAGCGCATCGCGCACGAGCGGCTGACGCGCATCTGCTTCAACGACTATGCGCGCGAGTTGGCGCTGGTGGCGGAGAAGAAAGATGAGCACGGCAAGCCGCAGGTGATTGGGGTGGGTCGGCTGATCAAGCTGCGCGGCGGCAAGGAAGCCGAGTTCGCAATTCTGATCAGCGACGCCTACCAGCAACATGGGCTGGGGAAGGAGTTGCTGTCACGCCTGGTGCAGGTTGGCCGCGACGAGAAGGTGTCGCGCATCACAGCAGACATTCTGGCAGACAATGTCGGCATGATCCGCGTGAGCGAGCAGGTCGGCTTCAAGACGAAGTATGACGCTGCGGAAGGCTCGGTAAAGGCAGAGTTGCTGCTGCGGTAGGCGCTATTGTTTGTGGGAGAATAACGCCCGCCTCGCGAAAGTGAGGCGGGCTTGTTGTTGCAAGCCGGCGAGAGATCGGCGTGAAATTCCTCTTCATTGTGCGATATATCCGTGACTGCTGTAGTGGCAAGTTGTGATTTCATCATGACCTTTCGAATCCATCCCACCGCGGACGTAGCTTCAAGCGCAAGTATCGGTGACCAAACGTTCATTTGGAATTATGCGCAAGTGCGTGAGCATTGCACCATCGGCGCTGGCTGTATCCTAGGCAGAGGCGTTTACATCGATGTGAATGTCAGGATTGGGAATAACTGCAAGATACAAAA
>CAZPVX010000035.1:20100-43046 GCA_964590135.1 uncultured Anaerolineae bacterium
TGTCTATCTTTCATGGCGTGACAATTGAGGATGGTGTCTTTGTCGGTCCTCATACCTGCTTCACCAATGATATGAAGCCACGCGCCATCAACCCGGATGGAACGCTTAAGTCGGCGCAGGACTGGATCGTCACATCGACCAGCGTAAAAAGAGGAGCATCAATTGGCGCGAATGCCACAATCGTTTGTGGAGTGACTATTGGTGAATGGGCATTGATCGGCGCCGGCAGCGTTGTCACGCGGGATGTGCCGGACTATGGACTTGTGGTTGGAAATCCAGCACGACTGATCGGCTATGTCTGCCCGTGCGGTGAACGGGTGAATGCAGATGGCAAATGCACTCGTTGTGGATTTTCATTGCCTTGAGTTAACGTGACTTGCCACCTATACCGTCATGCCTACGAAAGTGGGCATCCAGACCTGGACTTGGCCCCAAAAGGGCTGGATTCCCGCCTTCGCGGGAATGACATTGGCTTCCATGCCTGGGTAGCAAGTCACGTTGAGTTATTGTTTCATTTGGAGTTGGAAAGAGAAGCATGATACCTATTAGCAATCCCTATATCGGGCCCGAAGAAAAGCAGGCGGTGTTCGATGTTTTGGAATCCGGGATGCTGGTTCAAGGACCAAGGGTTGAACAACTTGAGAATCGCTTCGCTGAATTGTGCAGCACAAAACATGCGATCGCTACTTCCAGCGGCACCACTGCGTTGCATGTTGCATTGTTAGCGCATGGAATTGGTCCTGGCGACGAAGTGATCACGTCGCCATTCACCTTTATTGCGTCTGTAAACAGCATCATCTATGCAGGCGCCAAACCTGTCTTTGTTGACATCCTGCCATGTTGCTTCAACATAGATCCATCCCAGATTGAAGCGGCGATCACGGCTAGCACCAAGGCGATTGTTCCTGTTCACCTCTACGGCCATCCGGCGCAGATGGATGTCATCATGTCGATTGCTCGTAAATATGGGCTGGTTGTGATAGAGGACGCTGCCCAAGCTGTTGGTGCAGATTACAACGGCCAGGCGGTTGGCAGTTTTGGATGCGGTTGCTTTAGCTTGTATGCCACAAAGAACGTGATGGCCGTGGAGGGTGGAATCATCACGACCAACGATGAAACCGTCGCCAGGCAATGCAGGTTGCTGCGCGCGCATGGATCTGAGCGGCGTTATTACCATGATGTACTTGGCTTCAACTTCAGAATGTCTGATTTGCATGCGGCGATAGGCTTGGCCCAAATGGATCGCCTGCAAGTATTCACGGAGCGCAGACGCGCCAATGCGGCATATTTGAATGCGCATATTTACAATCCCCGGGTGATTGTTCCACAGGCTTCCTGCGCACTTCACAATATGCAGGGGGCAAAGCATGTGTGGCATCAATACACTATCCGCGTGGTGGGCGGGCGACGAGATGAGGCGGCAAAGAAATTGCATGCCGCCGGCGTTGGGACGGGCATTTTTTACCCGGTGCCAGCTCATCAGCAGCAACACATCCTCGACCTGGGATTGGCTATGGACTATCGGTTGCCGGTCACTGAACAGATGGCGCAAGAAGTAATCTCTCTCCCCGTCCACCCAACACTCTCTGGAGATGACCTTGACTGCATTGTGGATGCAGTCAACGCGCTATAGTTTTCGCTCATGTCTGAACAAATCAAAGTGGCTGTAGTCGGCACGGGAATGATGGGTCGCAATCACGTCCGTGTGTATTCTGAACTTGAGAATGCCAACTTGGTTGGAGTTGCAGATATGCTGCAAATCAACCTCGACCCAATTGTTCGACGATTTCACTGCAGTGCTTATGCCGACTACCGCCAGCTCTTCGATGAACAGCAGCCTGACGCCGTCAGCATCGCCGTACCGACGATTGATCATCTTGAGGTCGTTCGCGAGGCTGTTGATCGTGGCATTCACGTTCTCGTTGAGAAGCCCATTGCGCACGAACTGGAGCAAGCAGCCGAGATGGTTGCGCTGTGCAAGCGCAGAGGCGTTGTGCTGGCCATTGGTCATGTGGAGCGCTTTAACCCTGCCGTCATTGCCTTGAAGGAGCGCATTCAACAAGGGGAATTGGGTCGCGTGTTTCAGATTGACGCCCGCCGGCAAAGCCCTTTTCCTGCGCGCGTGCGCGATGTTGGAGTGATCATTGATCTGGCAGTGCATGATTTGGACGTGATGCGGTTCATCACTGGCAAAGAAGCGCGCCGTGTGTATGCCGAAACAGAACGCTGCATTCATGCCTCACAGGAAGATATGCTGACTGCCTTGTTGCGCTTTGACGGTGGCGTGATTGGCACACTCACCGTTAACTGGTTGACCCCGGCCAAAGTGCGCGAACTGCAGGTGATGGGTGAACGCGGCATGTTCAAAGTGGATTACCTCACTCAAGACTTGTACTTCTATGAAAATGCCGTGACACAGGGGCCAAACTGGGACCCTTTGAGCGTGATGCGCGGGGTGAGTGAGGGTCGCATGATACGGCACGCTGTGGCGAAGGCTGAACCACTGCGCACGGAGTTGACTCAATTCCTTTCAGCGGCCATGGGCAAGCCGGCATTGATTGTGTCGGGTGAAGATGGCATTCAGGCGCTGAAATTGGCGCATGCGCTTATCCACTCCGGCATGGAACAGCAATTGGTGCATCTTTGACAAGCATTCAAACCTTACTTCACAAGATTGAAATCCGCGACTGTGTAGTGGCCATCATCGGCCTCGGCTATGTTGGGTTGCCGGTTGCCTGTGAGTTTGCGCGCGCCGGCTTTCGCACCATTGGGCTGGACATCAAAACAGATCGGGTTGACAAAATCAATGCGGGTATCAACCCCATCGAAGGCATTGAGCCAGGACTGTCAGAGCTATTGCGTGAAGTGACCGGCAGCGGTCGGCTGCTTGCAACCAGCAATTACAAACTGTTGCGAGAGGCTGATGTCATCACCATCAACGTCGAGACGCCAGTGGATGAGAATAATCACCCGCGATATGAGGCGCTTCGCGCTGCCTGCGGCGACCTAGGCCGGGTGCTGAAATCTGGCGCTCTGGTGATTATTGAATCTACTGTGGCGCCTGGCACGACTTTGAATCTGGTGCGCCCCCTGCTTGAATCGGCTTCTCACCGTGTTTGTGATGTTGGACAGGGAGAGGCAGCCGGCGCAGATGTGTTTTATCTCGGCGCCTGTCCAGAGCGGGTGATGCCGGGCCGGCTTCTGCAGAACCTGAGGAACTTAAGCCGCGTCTGTGGCGGCAGCACGCCCAATGTGGCGCATGCCATGACGCGGCTATATCGGACTGTTATCCCGACAGCCGATCTTGATCCGACAGATTGCCTGACTGCGGAGCTGGTCAAAACGACAGAGAACGCCTACCGTGATTTGAACATTGCGTTCGCAAATGAAGTTGCCTTGATCTGTGAGGCTGCCGGCGGAGACGTCTGGAAGGTACGCGAGTTGGTCAATAAAAGCCCTGGGCGCAGGATGCTTTTGCCTGGCGCAGGTGTGGGTGGGCACTGCATCCCCAAAGACCCGTGGCTGCTTGCGTCGGCTGCGGGCGATACGGTTGTCATCCGGCTCATTCCAGCTGCCCGTGCTGTCAATGAATCCATGCCGGCACATGTCGCAAATCTGATTGAGCGAGCCTTAAGAAAGCAGGGCAAGTCTCTGCGCGACTCTTGCGTGTTGGTCTTGGGATATAGCTATTTGGAAGATAGCGATGACACGCGGCATTCACCGAGTGAATTCCTGATCAATCAGCTTCGAGCGCTTGGCGCACAGGTGCTTGTGCATGACCCATGGATCAGGGCGTACGCCACGGACTTGTATGCTGATGCGAGCGGTGTGGACGCCATCGTGTTGATGGTCAAGCACAGCGCCTACAAGGAATTGGATTTCGTCAGACTGGCCGGCTGCGTAAACACGCGGATATTCATTGATGGCCGGAACGGCGTTGTACCGGAAAAAGTAGTCAATGCTGGTTTCGAGTATTCAGGAATTGGCCGAGGGGAGTAAAGTCGGCCTGATATGTCTTTTCTCAGCCAGAAGCTGCGTCATCCAGGCTTGAACAGGCTGTTTCGGCATGCTGTTGTGCGAAACTGGTTGAGCCTCGCCGTGTTGCAATTTGTGAGCCAACTGATGCCGTTGATCACGATTCCCATTCTGGCTCGCGTGCTTCGCCCCGACGGCTGGGGCGAAGTGCTTTTTGTGCAATCCTTTGCTGCCTGGCTTGCCATCATTCTTGAATATGGCTTCAGCTATTCGGCGACACGATCCATCGCCAAGTCCACAGCGTTCAACGAGCCTGTTGCATCGACGGTCAGTGGTGTGCTTGGCGCCAAGGTGTTGCTGGCCGGCATTTGCTTCGTCCTGGCGCTTGCGTCTGTCATCGCGGTGCCGGCAATTCATCAGCGCCCCGATTATCTTTGGCTGGCATGGGTCGGCGCTATCGCACAGGGGTTTCTCCCGGTGTGGTACTTTCAGGGTAAGCAGAAGCTCACGATTGTCGCTACTCTGAGCGTCATTGTGAGAGTGCTTGTCACAGCGGCAACCATTCTATGGGTGAGGAGCCCCGATGATGGCTGGAAAGTGTTGCTCGTGCAAACGGTAGCCAATCTTTTGCTCAGTGCGATCTGCCTCGTGTGGATGTACTGTGAGATTCCATTTGCGCTGCCAAGTCGATTTCTGATTCGAGAGGCATTGCGGATGGGGTGGCCGACCTTTATCTTCAGCCTGTCGGCGAGCCTATATAGCACAGCAAACGGTTTTGTCCTGGGTTTGCGGTCAACACCCACTCAAGTTGCCTTCTATGGCGGCGCAGAAAAAACGCATCGCGCATTTTTAACCCCATTTGGTCCGCTTGGACAAGCGCTTTACCCGCATATGGTCGAGATGGTTGCGCTGGATTACAAGCGCGCGCGGGCAAGCGCAATAAAGATGCTGCTGCTCATCAGCGCAGTGGGGCTGGGGATGGGACTATTGGCATTTGCAGGTGCAACCTTGTGGATTCGCCTGCTGCTGGGATCGAATTACGCTGAATCTGTGGCGGTGTTGCAAATCATGGCGCTGCAACTACCCTTGACTGGCGCCAGTCGCATTCTGGGCATGCAATGGATGATGCCACTGCGCATGGAATCGACGCTCAATCTGATCGTTATCGCCGGCGGCATCGCCAACATCATTCTTGCCTTCATTCTGGCGCCAATCTATGGCGCCATGGGCATGGCTGTGGCGTTTGTCACCACCGAAGCGATGATCACTCTTTTGATGGCTATGGCAATTCAGAAGTCGCCATACCCGCTGTTTGCGACAGGCGCAAAGCAAACTGCCGAGATGTGAATATCGATGACGATGATTCTTTTGCTCTGCCTTGTCTTGATCTGCTCGGTCTTGAGCCTGATCGATATCGGTGTTTATCGCCAGCGAATCACGCCGTTCACGATGCTGGCCATCCCTTTTACCGTAGTGCTGGCGTTGGCTGTGCTCTTCGCCGAGCCGCTCGGTTTTGTTGCTGTTGATCCGGGGATCATTGTGCTCTGGATGCTGGGCCTATTCTCGTTTTGGGTGGGCAACCTGACTTTTGTCTTTGGCAGCAATGTCAGGCGCCATGCGTTGGTGTTGCCTAACGATCGAAAAGCACCAGATGAACATCAGGTGATTCGTGTAGCCAAACTATTCGGATGGCTGAGCCTTGCTGTGAGCGTTGCTGCAATCGTGATCGCTGTGATGAATCTGGGATTTGGCAGCATCGGCACTACTGAATTCAGCAAAATATTCTCTTCGGGAATTGCAGGCCATTCAATTGTGGTTGGTTCGGCAGTACTGCTTTTACTGCTTGGAACGGTGCAAAAAGATCAACCCAAAACGATCATACTTATCCTTCTGCTGCTGACCGTATCCCTGCTTTATTCTGTAAGAAGCTGGGTGCTTATCCCTATTATTGGTGGGGCAATCTACAGGATTTTGACCGGAAGACTCAGAATCACCGCTGGAATGGTCGTTGCGATCTTTGTGGTTGGTTTTACCATCTTCTCTTCAAAATATATTCTTGGCTGGCTTGTGTCTGATTCCTCATTATTGCTGCAAGAGGGAAATCAGTTGTTTCTTGTACGGCATTTTTTAGCTTACATTTTTGCAGGAATTCTTGGCGGAAGTGAAGCAATACGAATTGGTTTTAACAACTTGGCCGGCGCGAATGCAGCCACAATGTTTTCTCCAATCATTACGGTGGTAAATTTATTGGCTAACAATGCGTTTGGAACAGTGCAGATCATCAATCCGAACTATTTGCGCACCAGCTATGAATTTGATGAGTTATCAAATGTCTTTACACTTTTTGGCACAGCACAATTTCACCTTGGCCTGACAGGCATGTTGCTCTATGGTCTTGGATTGGGACTTGTCTGTGGCTGGATTTATAGACGAGCCATTCGGACATGGAGAACTATTGCAATGGGCGTTTGGTCGTACATCGCGGCATGCCTGTTTTTTAGCTGGTTTGAAATGTATTTCTGGCATCTCAATATCTTGGAAATTCCCGCGATCTTGATCTTGATATCTTTTTTGTCCAGGCTCAAGTTCAGAGCTAGACGTTTTGCATGGAAGAGCAAGAAGAGGTTGGATCTGTTGTGAAGAAAGAGCAAATTTCACCTGCCCATGTTGTGATCATCATCCTGAACTGGCGCGGCTGGCAGGACACGCTCGAGTGCCTGGAATCGCTACAGCAACTCGATTATTCAAACTTCACGACGGTCATCGTGGACAATGCCTCTGGTGATGAATCCCTGGAGAAATTTGCCAGTTGGGCGCGTGGCGAAATTACAGTCGAGTCCCGTCATTTTCAACCCGGCGCCGGCAACAAAGCCATTACCCGCCTCTCAATGAGTCGCGCTGAATCCGAGCAGGATGCAAGCCTTGAACAGGGTCTTCATCTGCTCAATTTGCCGAGTCACCAACGCCTGATCGTTATTGAGTCGGATGAGAATCTGGGTTTTGCGGCGGGGAACAACGTCGGCATTCGCTACGCGCTGCACCTGAAGGCCGATTACATCTGGCTGTTGAACAATGACACCGTTGTAGATCAACGAGCGCTTGCGCAACTGGTGGATTGCATGGAAGCGCGCCCTGAACTTGCGTGCGTCACGGGACAGATTCGCTACTATGATCGGCCGATCATCTGGAATTGTGGCGGGAATCTCACCTGGTCCGGCAGCCGAAAGTATCACTATCATGGCGTTGATGTCGCCGGCGTTCCCCAGACGGGCGCGCTGCCCATCACGTTCATTACTGGCTGCGCACTGCTGGCGCGCAGATCGACCTTCGAGAAGTGGGGATTGTTGACGGAACGGTTCTTTTTTGGTGAAGAAGATTATGAGTTCTCCATGCGCATGCGCCGGCATCAGCAAAAGATTCTGTGCTGCCTGGATGCGGTGATCTATCACAAAGTTGGCGCATCTGTGAAAAAGTCGACGCCAAAACAAGTCAACTTGTGGTACGTCAATTACTTGTCCCGATTCATCAACATGCGCAGTTTCATGCCGGAGCCGGTCTGGCGAATCTGGCGGCAGCTGGCCTTGCTGTACATTTTGCCGATGCTGAAGCCCAAATATGGCCCTTCATTGAGCACTCTGGCAGCATTGAGAAGGCACCTGCTTCACGATTCGTTCGTGTTAAATGCTGTCACCAAGCAAACTTTTGAGCGCGCCATGCAGCTTGGCTTCGAGAACGCGCTCATCGGGCAATGCAACATTGCGGCATCTCCATCCAAGGACTCAAAACATGTCAGTTAAACGACACGCCAAGCAAATGATAAAAGCCGTGCTGACGCAGCCGGCGCTCAACAGATGTGTGCGTAAAGCGCTGTCGTTTCGCCCTGTTTCATCCATGATTCCCGATCATGTCAAAACAAGGGTGCCCGTTGTCGGCGAGGCCAACTTTCAACTGCCGCATGAAAAGGTGCTTGTGCTCTACAACGATGGGAATGACACTATCGCGTCCCGCCTGTTTTGGCTCGGCTTTGATTCTTTTGAGCCGGACACGATTCAATTGCTGTACAGGCTGATGCCAGGTGCGGAAGCATTCTTCGACATTGGCGCCAATACCGGTTTGATGGCTCTTCTGGCCGCTATTGATGATCCGCAACGTGAAGTGCATGCCTTTGAGCCAGTGCCGCGGATTGCAGATGCGATGAAGAAAAATGTGGAGATCAACAGGCTTGAGAATGTCTCGGTGCAGGTGATGGCGCTAGCTGATTTTGATGGTCAAATTGACATCTATATTCCTATGGATGTGGGTTTTCCAACGGGGTCATCGACTGTTGCAGGCTATCGTGAGGCCAGCCGCATCATTCAAGTGCGCGCCATGCGCCTCGACACCTATGTTTCTCTGCACAACATCAGGGAACTCTCCTTGATGAAGATTGACACTGAAACCACTGAGCCGGCAGTTTTGACCGGCGGCTTAAACACCCTCAAGAAATTTCAGCCAGTCATCATCTGCGAGGTGCAGCCCAATAAAACGGAGAGTGAACTGCACCGCATCCTGGATGATCTCGAATATGAATACTTTCACATCACCAGCAGTGGTTTGATCAAGAAAAATCGCATTGTGGGCGATTCCACAGGCACCCATTTGAACTATTTGTTTGTGCCGGCAAGTCGCAAGTCATCATTGATGGGTGTGTTGGGCATTTGATGATGAATGTATTGCTGGTTCATAACCATCTGGCGAGCTTCGTGAAAACGGATATCGATCTGTTTGGAAGCAGGCACGAGGTCAGAGCCAGGCATTTTCGACATCGTGCACCTCAGCTTCCGCGCGCCCTTTCGTCACTCTGGCATGAAGTTGCCTGGTCAGACGTGGTTGTGAGCTGGTTTGGCGGATTTCATGCCTTTGTGGCTGGCAACATGGCCAGGATCTCGAAGAGACCGCACATCATTATTTCCAGTGGCTATGATGTGGCGGATATGCCGGAGATCAACTATGGCAATATGCGGCCCGGCATGCGCAGGCGCATCGGGCGCATCGCATTTCGTCAGGCAGACATGATCCTGCCCGTTTCTCATTTTGCCGCCAGTGAGCTAAAAAGAAACGCCGGCGCGCTTGAGGCAAAAGTCAAGGTGGTGCCACATGGCTTTTACGCTGAGCCAGCCGGTTCACTTGCGCCGAAACGAAACCAGGTAGCCATGATCGCCGCCTTGAATCGCGATATTCAGGCGCTCAAGGGCGTGCATGTTTTTGTGGAGGCAGCGCGGTTGATGCCGGATACGGCGTTTGTCTTGATCGGCGGCGCCACAGATGGTGCGCTGGAAATGTTGCGCGCTCAGACCCCGCCCAATTTGACCTTGACCGGTTATATCGAGAATGCCTACAAGTCAGACTGGCTCGTGCATTCCAAAGTGTATGCGCAACTTTCTCGCTATGAGTCGTTCGGCTGCGGGCTTGCGGAAGCCATGCTTCAGCAATGTGTGCCAGTGGTGACGGATTGCGCGGCGTTGCCTGAAGTGGCTGGCGACACCGGCTTCTACACAAAATACGGCGATGTGGATGCGACTGTGCGCGCCATCCAGCAGGCTCTAGCCGCGCCAGCGGATTACGGCATGCGGGCAAGGGAGCGAATCTTGACGGAGTTTCCTATGGAGAAGCGCCGTCGGCTGCTGCTGGATGCGCTTCAAGCCGCGCCAACAAAAAGGCGGGTTGTCACTTGAAGCACCCTGCACGCGTTGCCGGCACCCTGGGGCTTCTGGCGGCTGCAAGCCTGTTGATTTTTCTGGCAGGCCCAGCCAACATGGCGCATCTTCAGGCCATGCGCCAGTTGACAAGAGAAAGCGACCTTGATCGCGCCGTGTTGCAGCCGGCCATGCCTTACTTTCGTGGACTGGTTGACCAAGAGGCGGGTGACTTGGACAATGCTGAGGCTGAGTTCCAGCAGGCATTGCAAACACGTCACGAGGCTTTTGCCGGCGCGCATCTGGTGCAAATCTGGCTGAAGCGGGGTCGGAGCGCCGAGATTCTGTCATATCTCGCCACAGGCCAACGCTTGGATGAGGGGTTCGCGCGCAAACTGATTGCGGCGACGTTGCTCATTGTGCCGCCTGAAGAGGGTCAAAACTGGTTTGAGGTGACTAAGCAGCGCTATCCAGGGGCATTGTTGCGCACTTCGCAGGAACTTGCTCGTGTTGGCCGTTATTCTGAGGCTGAGCACTGGTCAGAGGCCGTGAGCGATTCCTCTCAAAAGGCGGAAGCCTTGCTTGTAACGGGCATCAGCGCGTTTTATCAGGGGCATCTTGGCCAGGCAGAAACCATCTTCGAACAACTTTACGAGATAAACCCAATACCAGATGTCAGCTATTGGTATGGCCGCGTGCTGACGTTGAATGGCAAACCCCAGTTGGCGGTGCCGATTCTCGAAGCATCGGTGCGTCAGGCGTCTGCTGGATTGCTGCCGTGGGCATTGCGCGAATTGGGTTCAGCCTACGCGCTTGCCGGGCGCTGCGATGATGCTGGCGCTGCGTTTAGTCGGAGCCTTCAGGTGGATGGCTCTAGCGATAATCAGGAACGTATCAGACAGGCACGTGAAAGTGCCAAGGATTCATGTTCTGCATTGCAATAACTTTCGCTTGTGAGTTATCACCTTATGCGCTTTACGATCCTTACTCAATACTTTCCACCTGAAGTCGGCGCGGCGCAAGTTCGGCTTTTTGCGTTTGCACAAGCATTGCAAAGGAAGGGTTTCATGGTGCAAGTTGTGACAGCGATGCCAAATTACCCGTCTGGCGTCATTCAGCCGGGATACCGCGGTAAATTGTGGCATCGTGAAAGCGTAAATGGTCTTCCACTGGTTCGCACTTGGATTTACCCTGCGACAGGTCGAAACGTTCTGAAGCGCCTGCTTAACTACTTTTCATTTGCAATATCAAGCGTGCCTGCCTTGCTGACCGTGCGCCACACCGATATTGTGTTTGTTGAAAGCCCGCCGTTGTTTCTATGCATGAGTGGGTGGTTAGCGAGCGTGATTCGCGGTCAGCGTCTATGCCTCAATATATCTGATTTGTGGCCGGACTCAGTTGTTGCGCTCGGCATCATGCATGAAGGCGCGTTTGTTCGCGTGGCGCGGAAGCTGGAAAAATGGCTATATCAACGTGCTTGGCGAATATGTGGTGTAACGCATGGTGTGATGCGAGGCATCATAGATAAAGGTGCATCACCTGATAAGGTTACTTTTTTGCCGAACGGTGTCGATACGGAGCAATTCAAAGCGACGCCTGTTCCACTTGGCGCGCCATATCGTTTCATCTACGCCGGCACGCATGGATATGCACATGGAGTCGAGGTTGTCATTCAAGCCGCCAATCTTTTGCGTGATCGCACCGATATACACTTTGAACTAGTGGGGGATGGCGCGGATAAACCGAGACTTCAGTCGCTTGCCCAATCCTTGCAACTACCCAACTTGACTTTTAGAAACCCTATACCTATCACTGAAATGCCTCAACTGCTTGCTTCTTCGTATGCTGCTCTTGTCACAGTAAAGGGTGGCGCGTTTTTTTCGGGAACGCGCTCTGCCAAACTCTTCCCGGCAATGGCGGCAGGTCGTGCAATATTGCATAGTGGAGGAGGCGAAGGCGCCAATCTAGTTGAGAAGGCCGGATGCGGAGTTGTCACTCCGCCTGAGGACCCCGCTGCGTTGGCAGATGCTGTTGCGAGGTTGATTGATTCCTATGATGGAGTTTGTGCCATGGGCCGGCGGGGTCGCGAGTTGGTGGAACGAGAATATAGTTGGTCGGCGATCGTCGACAAGTGGCTGGGTGAGCTATGAGCGATTTGGATCGCATTGAGGCAGAATACGCGCGTCGGGCCGGCAATGCAGCGTATCAGTCGCTTTACTCAGTCTTCAACGCCGGCAACCTGCATGCCATTCACTCGCGCGAGCGCGCGCTCATGTCGCTGCTGCGCGAGAATCAGCTTGTTGATCTATCTGCTGCGCGCTTGCTCGATGTGGGCTGCGGAAGCGGCGGTGAGTTGTTGCGTTGGATCGGCTATGGCGCGCGACCCGAAAACTGCGCCGGCATTGACTTATTGTCCGATCGCATTGCGTCGGCGCGGAGTCGTCTGCCGGCTGCTGTGCAACTTCGACAGGCCGATGCAAGCCGGCTTGAGTATCCCGATGCCACATTCGACATCGTCACCCAGTTCACCGTGTTCTCATCTATCCTCGATGAGAACCTGAAAAGGTCGATCGCAGCCGAGATGCGGCGCGTGCTCAAGCCTGCAGGCTGCATCATCTGGTATGACTTTTGGTTGAATCCCAAGAACAAGCAGACTCGTGGTATCCGAATGGCTGAAATTCAGTCGTTCTTCCCATCCTGCACAGTGAAGGGAAAGCGCGTCACACTGGCCCCGCCCATCGCGCGGCGCGTGGCGCCTTTCTCGAACCTTATGGCAGTCCTGCTGGAATTGCTGCCACTGAAAACCCACTGGCTGGTTTGCATTCGACCTCTGGTATAGCAACCGGCAGCATGCATGTAATACAATGCACGAGTCAAGCTATGCGTTCATCATTCCTGCCTTTTGCCCTGCCAGATACTGATCACTTGGAAATTGAGCACATCCGAGAAGCCATTGAATCTGGCTGGATCACCACAGGTCCCAAGACGAAACAGTTCGAAGCGGAATTTGCCGCTTGCACTGGCGCAAAGCACGCGATTGCAGTCAATTCATGCACTGCTGCGATGCACTTGGCGCTTGAGGCGATTGGCGTGCAGCGCGGCGATGAAGTCATTACGACGCCCTATACCTTTGCCGCTTCTGCTGAGGTTATCCGCTATTTTGACGCAAAGCCTGTTCTGGTCGATATTTGCGCAGGATGCCTCAATATTGCGCCGCAACTCATTGAGCGCGCGATCACCCCGCAGACCCGGGCCATCATCCCTGTTCATATTGCCGGCCTGCCTTGTGAGATGGAGGCCATCTGTGACATCGCCGATAGACAGGGACTGGCAGTCATTGAAGATGCTGCGCATGCCTTCCCCTCTTGCTACAGGGGACGCAAGATTGGCGCCGCTCCCACGACGGCGTCTGGCGCTGCTCTCAATCGGCATGCTGCCTGTTTCAGTTTTTATGCGACAAAGACGATAACGACCGCTGAAGGCGGCATGATCTGCACCGATAACGACGATATCGCTGATCGTTGTCGCATCATGGCGCTTCATGGCATCAGTCGAGATGCCTGGAAGCGTTATACGGCCGAAGGCAACTGGTATTACGAGATCATCGCGCCTGGATATAAATACAACATGACGGATGTGGCGGCTGCAATGGGTTTGGCGCAGCTTTCAAAGGCCGGGCGCATGTGGCAGCGTCGTGTTGAGATTGCTGGCCGCTTTAATGAGGCTTTTCGAGCTGAGCCGGCGCTCATTATTCCCATTGATCGAGATGATTGTCAACACGCTTGGCATCTGTACCAACTTCGCTTGAATCTGGATGCCATGTCAATTGACCGCGCGCAGTTTGTGCAGCTCCTTAAAGAGATGAACATCGGCGTCAGTGTGCATTTCATCCCCTTGCACATCCATCCTTATTACCGAGAAACCTATGGCTACAAACCGGAGGATTTTCCTGTAGCCATGCGTGAATATCAGTGTGAAATATCCCTCCCAATTTATTCGAAGATGTCTGATGAAGATGTGCAGGATGTCATTGATGCTGTGATCAGCATTGTCAGGCAATACCTTAACCCAGAGCACGTAGATAACAGCCATGAAAAGACTATTCGATGTAATTGCCGCCGCGATGGGGCTCGCAATACTGTCTCCTCTTTGGGTGGTCATCGGGGTAATGATTAAGGTGGAGGACGGTGGGCCGGTTCTTTACAAGGCAAGGCGGGTCGGCTTGCGAGGAGATATCTTCAGGCTGTTCAAGTTCCGGACAATGGTGATGAATGCGGACAAGATCGGCGCTGCAATCACGGCTCAAAACGATCCCCGCGTTACAAAAATCGGGCATTTTCTCCGCAAGACCAAACTTGATGAATTGCCTCAGTTGTTCAATGTCTTGAAAGGCGATATGAGCCTGGTTGGGCCGCGACCGGAAGACCCATCCTATGTTGCACTGTATACAGAGGAGCAGAAAAAAATATTGAACGTCAGGCCGGGAATCACCAGCGCAGCGTCACTCGCCTACCGTCACGAAGAGCAATTGTTGTCCGGGCTAGATTGGGAGACTACATACAAGACCCAGGTCATGCCGGCGAAATTGGCTATCGATCTTGAATACCTGTCACGCCGCACTTTCTGGGCCGATCTTGAATTGATATTCAAGACCATCAAGTCGATGGTGCAGTAATCTTGGAGCGAAGTGCGTAATCGAAGCTTTCTTCTCCTCGATGCCTTGCTATTGCCCTTGGCAGTCTACGCGAGCTTCGTGCTGAGGCTGGAGGAACTCAACCTCTTCCCGCAATATGCGCCGGGCATCATTGTGATGACTCTGGCGGCCATAGTGATCATTCCGGGGGTGTTTTGGCAATCTGGCATCTACTCGCGGTATTGGCGTTATGCATCGGTTGAAGAGATGCTGCTGCTCCTTGGTGCAGTCACGCTAGCAGTATTTGCAGTGGGTGTGGTTAGCTACTTGACGCTGAAAATCCTGGGGGATGTGCCTGTAGCAAGTGTTCTGCCTCGCTCTATTCCCTTTATTTTCCTGCCGATGGCGCTTAGCGTCACCGCCTCACCGCGACTTTTTTATCGCTTCGTGTCGGCAAGCCGGCTGACCAAGGCCAGCATGAGCAGGGGGTTGCCGGCTTTCGCAAATAGCCTGCGTGCTTCCTTGGTTCAACCTCAATCCCCAGTTCTGATTATGGGCGCTGGCGATGCCGGCGCAATGATAGTCCGGGAGCTTCAACGCAATCCATTTCTTGGCATGGAGGCTATTGGATTCTTGGATGACGATTTGGCCAAGCACGATGTGCGCATTCACGGTGTGCCGGTAATGGGTAGCCGCAACGATATTCCAGAATTGGCCCGGGAGTACAAGGTCAAACAAGTCATCATTGCCATGCCGACGGCGCCCGGGAAGACCATTCGTGAGATTGTGCGAATCTGCGAGCAGGCTGGTGTGCGAACGAAGCTGATTCCGGGGATATATGAATTGATTGGCGGCACGGTCAGCATCAATCAACTCCGCAATGTGCAGATTGAAGACCTGCTTCGCCGCGCACCAGTGCATACCGATACGCAAGCGGTTGGCAACCTGATCAAAGGCAGAAAGGTGCTTGTCACGGGCGCCGGAGGATCGATAGGCAGTGAGCTTTGTCGCCAAATTGCTGCATTCGAGCCATCAGAGCTTGTTCTTTTGGGGCATGGCGAAAATAGCATCTTTGAGATCCACAATGAACTGTTGAAGCGATCTGCCAATGTAAAGCCACTGATCGCAGACATTCGATTCAAAGACCGCATTGAAACGATTGTTTGTGAGGAAAAGCCACGCATTATTTTTCACGCTGCTGCCCACAAGCATGTGCCATTGATGGAGTGGAATCCAGCAGAAGCGGTAACTAATAACATCCTTGGCACGCGTAATTTGCTGGATGCTGCAGTGAAAGCCGATGTTGAGCGTTTCATCATGATCTCAACGGATAAGGCAGTAAATCCATCCAGCTTGATGGGCGCCAGCAAGCGAACTGCGGAATTCCTGGTACATCAGGCCGCTATTTGCTGCTCATCCATCGATGTGGATGAGATCGCCAAGCACAATCAACACTCAACTGGCGGCCCTCGCAGGAAATTTTGCGCAGTGAGATTCGGCAATGTGCTTGGCAGTCGGGGGAGCGTGGTGCTCACATTCAAGCAGCAAATCGCCGCGGGCGGTCCAATCACAATCACTGACCCCGAGATGAAGCGTTACTTCATGACTATCCCGGAGGCTGTGCAGTTGGTTCTTCAAGCTGCTGTGCTGGGCAATGGCGGCGAAGTTTTTGTGTTGGACATGGGTGATCCCATCAAGATTGTGGATTTGGCTACCGATTTGATTCAGCTTTCAGGATTTGAGGTGGGGCGGGACATTGATATAGTCTTCACGGGCAAGCGTCCGGGCGAAAAACTTTTTGAAGAGCTTTTCTTGCCAAACGAAGTGTACCAACGGACACCTCATGACAAGATATTCCTTGCTGCAAATGCAAGCAACTTCATTCCCGAAAGACTGGACGAAGAAATTGCTCTTCTTGTGAGCGCAGCCCAGAAAAATG
Organism: uncultured Anaerolineae bacterium; assembly: GCA_964590135.1. GTDB lineage: Bacteria > Chloroflexota > Anaerolineae > J036 > Brachytrichaceae > JBDHWI01. The sequence goes on from CAZPVX010000035.1 coordinate 36,323, forward strand.
ACAAGTCGGCAATGCTCGCGTCTTTGCAACGACTGATCCCGGAATTTAAGCATGTGCCATAGGTTGCATTAAGCACATGACTGCACCACGCGTTGATGCCACTCGTTTGGCAATCGTTGAAATCTTTTTTATTGCATTTGTTGTCTTAACAACTTTTGCAACGGATGTTAGTTTGCTGCCTGCGCTGGCACTGCTCCTGATCATTGCCGGCGTGCACCTTGTCAGAAGAGATCCTCCTCGCTGCCTGCTCCCAAATCCCAGATGGGCAACCGCGGTGCTTGTGGCAATGTCATTGGTGTCGCTACTGGTTTCGACTCAAACCGAGATCACTCGGGTTCAAGTTGTCCGCTTGTGGTTGGGGATTCTGCTTTGCGCAACTGTCATGCGTTTTATTTGTCTTTGGGGATGCACTGCAAATTCTCGCTCAGCGGCAGGGCGAGTCCTGTATTTAACCCAGTTTGCTTTTGTGTTGCTGGCCTTTGCTCTTAGTTTGGCATCGCCTTTTATCGTAGATTGGGAAGGTGCTTCTAAATTCTCTTTTTTGCCAAAAGAGCTATATGCGATCTTTGTCCTGAGAACAGCTGATTCCGTGAATCCAAATGTGATGGCGGGGATGCTCGCCATGCTGGCACCGCTGGCAGCAACGCTTTTTCTATCTCGCGAGGATATTCGGCGGACTTCGGAAAAACGAATTGATCGCCTGCTGCCTGGCATATCGCTGGTTGTGCTGATCTTGAGTTTTGTTATTTTGGTTTTGATGCAGTCCCGCGGAGCAGTGCTGAGTTTCATTTGTGCCATCACTGCGCTGATGCTCTTGAAATGGAGGAGATGGCGCATCATCGTTGGGGCATTACTGTTTCTTTTTCTGGCATTGTTCCTGGCAACGATGTTTTTACGCAATGCATCAGCAGCATCAAATGACGTTGTGCTAACAGTGCTTGGTTTAGGTCAACGTTTCGATATTTGGTCTAGGGGAATGTTGCTGGTTCAAGATTTCCCGCTGACTGGCATTGGAATGGGATCATTCGAATCCGTTACCAGTCTGTTATATCCCTTCACCCTTGAATACCACGAAATCCCCCACGCCCACAACCTCTTCCTGCAAGTCGCGGTCGATCTTGGCATCCCTGGCCTCATCGCGTGGCTTGGTATTCTGGCCAATGTCTTCATCGCCTGCATCACGCTCATTCGCAGCCGCGAGCCGTTGCTGCGTGCCGCCGGCGCCGGCCTGCTCGCCAGCAACGTCGCGCTATGCGTGCATGGCCTCACCGATGCCGTGACGTGGGGCATGGTGCGCACTGCGCCGCTGGTGTGGGCGCTGTGGGGGCTTGTCCTCGGCGCGGCCACGCTGTGCGCTACGCTCGCGCAAAATGCACCGCAATCGTCAGCAGCGACACTGCCGCCAGCGCCAGCCCCAGACCTGCCGCCGCCAGCGTGAAGGCGCGCAGCGCACGCGGTTTGCCGGCCAGCATTGTAGCCGCTTCGCTCCAGCCCAGCAGCAGCAACAGCAGCGCCGGAATGATCGCCGGATATAGATAGCGCGCCACGCTCAAAAAGGTCAGCGCGTCCAACAGCGGCGTGCCGCGCAGCACCGTCGGCGCCACCAGCATCATCAGCGCCAGCCCCATCACCAGCACCTGATCGGCATGCAGCCATCGGCGCCAGCGTGGCCACATCAGCAGAGTGAGCGCAACGCTGATTGCGCTGAAAAGAAACAGCAATGTGAAGACCTCTGATCGCACAGCCACCTGCGCCCAGCTGAAGCGCGCCCAGAACGTTTCGAACAGCAGCCGCGCCGAGAGGGCGTAGTAATGCCCCGCGCCGGCGCGGTCGAACGGCGAGAGCAGGAAGTTGTAGCGCAGCGGGTCGGAGAACAGGTTGGTGATGCGCGCCTGCGCCGGCGTTCGCAGCCACGGCCAGCTTTGTTCTGCCGAGCCGTTGCGAATGGCATTGGGCAGCGCTGCAAGGTTCGCCGGCGTCTCCATCGGGTGTGCGCCCGCCACCAGCACCAGCTCATCCATGAAGACGGTGCCGCTGATCTGCGCCGGCTGCATGATGACATTGCCGTAGCGCGCGCCGGCCGGCACGTTCATTTCCAGCGTGCGCCACACTGGTTGCGGGCCAATGGAAATCGCGCGCGACGCGGCAATCGGATTATCCGGTTGGCCGTAGAAGTAAAACTGCAACGCCGGCATCTGCGCGGTCGTGGTCAGGCCGTCCGTCCACAGCCATGCGCCCAGCGTCACGGTCTGGCCTTGCAGCCGCGTCACCTCGCGCTGCGGGATGAGCTGGATCAACGCCGGCGCATCTGGCGCAGCGCTGAAAGAGAAGGCGTGCTGGCCAGCGTGCAGTTGTCCGCCGCAAGCCGCGCCCTCGCAGCGCAGCGGCGCATCCTGCGCTGCGTTGCGATACCAATATGCCGGGTCACCGGTGCCGATGACGCTGAGCGCGATGACGCTGAGCGCCAGAGGGATGGCCAGCACTGCGATCCAGCGCAGATGACTCCTCACGAATGCCAGCAAGAACACCAGCAGCGCCAGCGGCAGGGCGAGCAGCGCCGTGCCTTTCATCTCGGCTGCGGCGATGGCGCTGAGCGCCACCCATGCCGCATTCACCCAACTGCGCTGCTTCAACAGGCGCATGCTGCCCCACAAAAAAAGCGAGAACATGGCAATGGCGCCGGCATCATTGTTCACCGCCGTCATCAGGTCGATGAACGCCGGCAGCATCGCCATGCCGCACGGCAGCAGCCAGCGCAACGGATGGCCGGCCGGCGCAATTGTCGCTGCCACGCCCCACGCGCTGGCCACCGTGAGCAATAGCAGCAGCAGCGAGACCAGGCGCGCGCTGCGCAGTTGCGTTTCGATGGGTTGATCGCGCAAGGCGGCCATCGGCAAGGCTGCCAGCCAGTAATAAGTTGGCCGGTCGCGCAGTTGTGAATAGCCGATGTTGGGAGCCGGCGCGCCGGCGCTCAGGTTGGGCGGGCCGCCTTTGTCCTTGTAGAAGCCAGTCGCAGCCATCGAGCGCGCGAACATCAGCCGCATGTTGGGGTCGATGTCAGCATCGGTGGGGCGGAGCGTCTTGTTCGCGATCAGCCAGGCATATTCGGCGTGGGTAGGTTCGTCGTAGTGCTGCCACGCCGGCACGAGGTAGACATATAGCAGACCGTGAACGAAGGCGATGGTGAGAGCGATGAGCAACTCGCGCGGGAAGCGACGCATGACGATGTTGCATTGATGTTACCTGATGTCTGTTGCCCTCACCTGATCTTCCCGCTGACGTTGCTTGTTTTTTACAATCGCGGCTCAAGGCGCTGGCCGCAACATCGCGGGGGAGGAATCTAGCTCCTCCCCCATTGCATGGGGGAGGCTGGGTGGGGGACGTAATTGCCCTGCAAGACCTCTCATGCTTTACGCTACTTGGCTTTCTGAGCAATCGCAGTTCAAGGCGCTGGCCGCAACATCGCGGGGGAGGAATCCGGCTCCTCCCCCATGCAATGGGGGAGGCTGGGTGGGGGACGTAATTGCCCCGCCAGACCTCTCATGCTTTACGCTACTTGGCTTTCTGAGCAATCGCGGCTCAAGGCGCCGGCGCAACATCGCGGGGGAGGAATCCGGCTCCTCCCCCATGCAATGGGGGAGGCTGGGTGGGGGCTATTCCCCGCACATCTCAATGATCTTCGCCAGCACGCCATCTAGCCGTTTGAACACATCCTCGTTGGTGAATCTAATCACGCGATACCCGCGTTCAGTGAACCAAGCATCTCGCACCTCGTCATGCGCTTGCTGCTTCGGCTCAGCATGGACATCGCCATCAATCTCAATGACCAGCCTTGAAGGCGCATGGTAAAAATCTACGATGAAATGGTCGATGGCGTGCTGCCGGCGGATATGCAGACCGTTGAGTTGATCATGACGAACGCAAGCCCACAATCGCTGCTCCGCCTTCGTCATCTCCTTGCGCAGTTCACGTGCGCGCTGCGCAATTGCTTCTGTTGCGCGCCATCGCTTGTGTGTGGCCATGCAGCGAGCATATGGCTCCATCGCCGGCGTCGACAACCATCTTTTGCATTGTCGCCGTATTGAAATTGTGTCAATCGGCCCCCCACCTGACCTCCCCCGCTGACATCGCGGGGGAGGAATCCGGCTCCTCCCCCATGCAATGGGGGAGGCTGGGTGGGGGACGTAATTGCCCTGCGAGACCCCTCATACTTTACGCTACTTGGCTTTCTGAGCAATCGCGGCTCAAGGCGCTGGCGCAACATCGCGGGGGAGGAATCTAGCTCCTCCCCCATGCAATGGGGGAGGCTGGGTGGGGGCAACCTAGCGCAATCGCGCTTCAATAATGCGAAGGAAAAACAGTGGCAACCCGATCACATAGCGTCGCCATAGCCGGCCTGGCTCGATCACCAGCCGCCCCAACCATTCCAGCCCATGATCGGTCATCCAGCGTGGCGCGCGGCGCACATCGCCGGCCACATAGCCGAACAGCGCACCCACCGTCATCGCCACGCATGCTTCCAGCGCGTCCCAGTTGCGTGCCAGCCACAGCTCCTGCGCCGGCATGCCCATGCCCACCAGCAGCACATCAGGTCGGGCAGCGTTGATGGTTGCCAGCGTGGCGGCGTTGGCGGCGCTGCCGGTGGTTTTGTCAAAGAAACCGTGTTGCCAGCCAACGATTTTCAAGCTGGCGTGCCGCGCTTGCAGCGTCTGCGCTGCCTTCTCCACCGTCGCCGGCGCATCGCCCAGCAGGTAGATCGACAGGCCGTGGATTGCGCATTCGTCGCACAGCCGGTCGATCCAATCGGGCGGGGTGTAGCGCGGCGGTGAGGGCTGGCCGGCCAGCCGCGCGCCCCACTTCACACCAAATCCATCGCAGAACACCCACGTGGCCTGCGTGTTGAAGAAATCGCGCAGCGCCGGCGTGTCGTGCGCGAGATTCAGGCCATGCGCGTTGACGTAGGCGACGATGGCACGCTGTCGGTTCTGGGCCGCGCAGACGATGCGCTCGATCAGCGCTTCGACGGGCAGGGTGTGAATGCGGACGCCGAGCAGCGTGATGGCCGGCTCATGATTCGGTGGCATGTTGCAGGTCTTGCGCTTGCCCGCGCAGCCGGCTCATCAGCGGGATGCCAAACGCGATCAATGCCATCACCAGCAATGCGCCATACACCATCACATACAGCACGCTGCCATACGCCACTGCCTGCGGTTCGCTCACGCCCATCACAGACATCACGCCCAGGCACACGATGGGGAATACGCCCACATTGCCCGGCACTGGCGCAAACACCGACGTGGTTTGCAGCGCCAACAGTAGGAGCAGATGGCCGCCAAAACCGATGTGGATGTTGAAGGCAAAAGCCAGCGCCACATTGGTGAGCAGGGCGATCAACCAGATGCTCGTCGAGTAGATCAGCAGTTCCAGCCAGCGGCGCCAGTTGCTGCGAATGCCCAGCGCCGGCGGCAGCAGCGCGCGCCCGCGCTCGCTCTTCAACCACGCATCCACCTTTGGCAGCCGGCCCAGGATCTTGTCGCGCAGCCGCGTGGAGGAGAGCGCGCTAAGCGCAGTGACCAGCAGCACCCCAAGCAGCGCTGTGCTGAGCAGGCGCACCACCGGCAGCGAGAAACCCGTTGGCAACGGTGAAAACACCAACAGTGCCGCAAAGCTCGCCAGCACCAGCGAATCAGTGCTTTTCTCGATCACCACGCTGCTGCCTGTCCAGATCAGCGAGCCTGGGCGGTCGCTGGAGATGCGCCACACGCGCCACACATCGCCGATGCGCAGTGGCGAAAGCCAGTTGATGACCTGCCCGCCATAGACGGCCTGGCTCACGGCTTTCACCTCTGCCGGCCGATCCCACTGCAGGAGGCGCGTCGAGCGCACCATGCGCACCATCTGGCCGGCGATCAGCAGCGCGAAGGCGACGACAAGCCATTGCCAATGCGTCGCTCGCACATATGACCAGATCTCCTGCAGCGATACGTGTTGCAACATCACCACGAACGCAGCCAGCAGCCCGATCAGCAGCATGAGGGAAACGGCTACGCGCAGGCGATGGGTCAGAAATTGCTGCTTCAGGCTGGCGAGGAGACCTTGCGATGCAGCAGTTGTGTGTTGCTCAGGTGTGAGGGGCGTCAACAACTCTTGCATCATGCCAATTATACGTGCCGGCCTGACTGTGAAATCGAGCGAAGGAAGGGTTTGTGCAGGGCGCTAAGCGTTGGCGTTGAGGTCACGTTGCGCAGCCGGCGACCTCGCGCTAAGCTACCTGCCAATTCTGTGACCAAAAAGAGTGGAGCAAAAAATGCTGATTCTCGCCGGCGACATTGGCGGCACCAAAACCAACCTGGCAGTGTTCTCGCGTGAGCAGGGCCTGCATGATCCCATCGCAGAGCAAACCTATGTCAGCGCCAACTATGCCAATCTGGAGACGATGGCGCAGGAATTTCTGGCGAAGACGGCGCTGCGCGTCGGGCGCGCGGCGTTTGGCGTCGCTGGGCCAGTCATCGCCGGCACTGCGCGCATCACCAACCTGCCCTGGGTGATGGAGGAGGCGAAGCTGCGCGCGGCGCTGGGCATCGAATCGGTGCGGCTGCTAAACGATCTCGAATCCATTGCCAATGCTGTGCCGCTGCTGCAGCCGGCGGACGTGAGCAAGTTGCATGAACTGGAGCCGGCGTCGCACGGCTCCATCGGTGTGATCGCCCCCGGCACCGGCCTT